>NZ_JBHURZ010000007.1:0-334322 GCF_042673825.1 Streptomyces sp. NPDC057002 | reverse complement strand
CGACGAACACCTGGCCACGCCGGCTTGTGCCCGCGGGGGTGCCCAAGAGAGCGCCGGGGGGGCGGGGGGGGGGGGGTGGGCGCGGGGGGGGGGGGGGGGGGGGGGGGGGCGGGGGGGCCGCCCCCCCTCCCCGTTCACGCCGCCTCGGCCTCCAGCTCGAACCAGACGGCCTTGCCCACTCCGTGCGGCCTGACGCCCCAGGCGTCCGCCAGGGACTGCACAAGGAACAGGCCCCTGCCGTTCGTACCGTCGTCGGCGATCGGTACGCGCAGCCGGGGTCTGCGGGCCACGAAGTCCCTTACTTCCACCCGCAGTCCGCGCGGTCCGACCGTGGCCGTCAGAAGCGCGTCGCGATCGGTGTGGACGATCGCGTTGGTGACGAGTTCGCTGGTGAGCAGTTCCGCTACATCGGATCGTCCGGTCCTCCCCCACTGCCCGAGCAGCTCCCGCAGGGCCCTGCGGGCTTCCGGCACGGCCCGCAGGTCCGCCCGCCCGAGTCTGCGCCTCAGCTGAGGCACGGGCACCTGCTCCGTGTCGTCGTCGGTCTTGTCCTCCACCGTCTTCGCCGAGAAGGCCCCTATCGTTATGGGACCGCCTCCCCGTGCCTGCCTCTCCATGACCCCCGCCCGCGCGCCGATGTCGGTTCCCCTCCTGCTCGAACACGTTCACGGGGATCCATGCCCCATCGGACACGCGGCAGTCATGTCGAGTCGTCAACGACCGGGTGTTCGGCCAATCGGACGGGACCGGCGGGCCGGGCTGCGGGCCGCTGAGCGGTACGGCGGTGGCGGGGAGGGGGACAAGAGGGTAGCCGGTCCATGTCCTCGGGCGGATCGTGACCGCAGGAGATCGGACGATGTGCCGATGGCCGGCTGCCGATCCTTGCGTACGCGACGAAGGAGCGGGGCAGCCGGCCCCCGTGCGCGGCGGTCCGGTGAAGTTGGCCGAAGTACGACGGTCTCTCCCCCGCGCCCTGACCGGAACAAGGCCGTCCTCCCCACCCCCGTGGCGGGAGGACGGCCCTGATTCTCTCCGCGTGCCGCGCGGTCAGTACAGCTTGTTGACGGCGGTGGTCGTCGTCTTCTTGAAGGCGGCCACGGGGGCGTCGTCGAAGTCGCCCATCTGCCCCCACTCGACGACGGTGACGGTCCGGCCGTCCTGTCCGACGGACAGCAGCGCGATGTCCGTGGCCCCCCAGGAGGTCTCGGTGTGCAGTCCGCGGACGCGGGCGCCCTCCTCGACCGGCAGCGTGCCGTAGTCCCGGCCCTCGGCCTCGACGTCCGGGGAGGACTCCTCGATGCGGTCTGCGCAGGTGCGGATCAGGTCGTCGTAGTGCTTCGCCAGGGCCTTGGCCTGGGCGGCTGTGCCCGTCACGACGGTCAGCTGCACGGCGCTGGTGTCCAGGTCGGTCCGGAACGTCCGGTGCCGGTAGTCGTAGTCGAGCACGCCCTCCGTACTGACGCAGAAGCCGAGTTCCTCCGGGAACCCCTCGGTGACCGGCCCGGCGGTCCAGGACGACGTCGGGTGCGGCGGCAGCTGGGACGCCGACAGGAACTTGGGCGCGGCGGCCTTCGGCGCGGCGCCGGCGGCCGGTGCCGTGAGGACCGTGCCCGCCGCGAGGGCGGCGACGGTGAGTGCGGTGAGAGCGCTCGTTCGGATACGCATGGACATGGGTGTTCCCCCGTGATGAGTGCGTGGACGTGGATGCCGCGGCGAGGCCGGCTGGTCGGCCCGGGCCTGGTCGGTGCGACACCAAGAGCATCAGCGGTCACAGCCGGCGGGCGCAACAGCCGGCGGCCGATCGGCCACGGTGGAACCATCCCAGCCCTTCTGACGTGCAGGTACAGGGATGCCTGGGATGCCGTCCCGGGCCGGGTCGGACCTTACGAGGCGGGGGAATCGTGTCGGCACAGGACGACGTGGACGACGTCGGGGAGTTCGCGGCGCTGCTGAGGGCGCTGAAGGAGCGCACCGACCGCAGTTACGGTTCGCTGGCCCGCCGTCTGGCCATGAACACCTCGACCCTGCACCGCTATTGCGCGGGCGAGGCGGTCCCTGTCGACTTCGCTCCCGTGGAGCGTTTCGCGGCGCTCTGCGGAGCGACCCCGGAGGAACGCCTGGAACTCCACCGCCGCTGGCTCCTGGCGGTGGCGGCCCGCCGACGGCCCCGTACGGCGAGTGCGGTGGAGGAGACGGCACCTCCTGCCGAGGAGCAGGACGACTCGGGTCCGGCCCCGCTCCCCCGCCGCCCCTGGTACCGGCGCAGACAGGTCGCGGTCGGGCTGGCCGCGGCCGGTGCGCTGCTCGCGACGCTCGGGGCCTTGTCCGCGCTGCCGGACGGACGGCGCCCCGCCGCCGACCGTGCCCGTACGGCCGGACCCACCGCGTCCGGCACGACGGAGGCGAAGGCGCCGGACCGGAGCGGCACCTCGCCCAGCCCGAGCGACTCCCCCACAACCAAGCGGCCTTCGGCTTCCGCCACTCCGAAGAACAAGCCCTCCCCCGCGCCCTCCTCCGACCCGAGCACCAGCCCGCCGAGCAGCGGGAGAAAGCCCGCCGTGCCCCTCACCTGGTCCGTCGACTCCCACGCCTGGAACCTCGGCTGCGGTCATGACTACGTGATCGCCAAGCCGCCCGGGCAGGTGCCACCGCCCCCGGCCCCGCAGGACGCCGGGACCTGGGCGGCGACGCAGGGCGCGGTGCACGGCAGGGAGACGCTCGTGGAGCTGTCGGTACAGGGGCGGACCGACACGGCCGTCGTGCTGAACGCGCTGCGGGTGCGCGTGGTGGGGCGTACGGCCCCCGCTCCGGGCAACGCCTACGCCATGGACCAGGGCTGCGGCGGTGCGGTCACCCCGCGCTACTTCGACGTGAACCTGGATAAGGACCGGCCCATCGCCCACGCGGTCGCCGGGAGCGACACCGGCGTGCCGATCCCGGCGGTGCGCATGCCGTACCGCGTCTCGGCCGAGGATCCCGAGGTGCTGCTGGTCACCGCCCGGACCGTGACCTGCGACTGCCGCTGGTACCTGGAGCTGGACTGGTCCTCCCAGGGCCGCAAGGGCACGGTCCGTATCGACGACGCCGGCCGCCCGTTCCGCACCAGCGGCATCAAGGGCCTGCCCCGGTACATGTACGACACTTCGGCACGCCAGTGGACGCCGTACAGCTGACCGCGCTCAAGGCCGGGGCACGTTGCGCAGGTTGCTCCGTGCCATCTGGACCATCCGGCCGACCCCGCCGTCCAGCACCATCTTCGAGGCGGACAGTGCGAAGCCGGTGACCATCTCGGCCTTGATCTTCGGCGGGATGGACAGCGCGTTGGGGTCGGTGACGACGTCGACGAGGGCCGGGCCCTTGTGCTTGAAGGCGTCCTTGAGGGCGCCGGCGAGATCCTTGGGCTTCTCGACCCGTACGCCGTACGCGCCGCAGGCCCGGGCGACGGCGGCGAAGTCGGGATTCTTGTTGGCGGTGCCGTAGGACGGCAGCCCGGCGACCAGCATCTCCAACTCGACCATGCCGAGGGAGGAGTTGTTGAAGAGGACGACCTTGACCGGGAGGTCGTACTGCACCAGCGTCAGGAAGTCGCCCATCAGCATGGAGAACCCGCCGTCGCCGGACATCGACACGACCTGCCGCTTGCGGTCGGTGAACTGCGCGCCGATCGCCATGGGCAGTGCGTTGGCCATCGAGCCGTGGGAGAAGGAACCGATGACGCGGCGGCGGCCGTTGGGCGAGATGTAGCGGGCGGCCCAGACGTTGTTCATGCCGGTGTCGACGGTGAACACGGCGTCGTCGTCGGCGATTTCGTCCAGCACGGACGCCACGTACTCGGGGTGGATCGGCGTGTGCTTCTCGACCTTGCGGGTGTACGCCTTCACCACCCCCTCCAGCGCGTCCGCGTGCTTCTTCAGCATCCGGTCCAGGAAGCGGCGGTTCTTCTTCTCCTGCACCCGCGGGATCAGACAGCGCAGCGTCTCGCGTACGTCGCCCCAGACCGCGAGGTCCAGTTTCGAGCGGCGGCCGAGGTGTTCGGGCCGGACGTCGACCTGGGCGATCTTCACGTCGTCGGGGAGGAAGGCGTTGTAGGGGAAGTCGGTGCCGAGCAGGATCAGCAGGTCGCACTCGTGGGTGGCCTCGTAGGCGGCGCCGTATCCGAGGAGCCCGCTCATGCCCACGTCGTACGGGTTGTCGTACTGGATCCATTCCTTGCCGCGCAGCGCGTGCCCCACCGGCGACTTGACCTTCCCGGCGAACTCCATGACCTCGGCGTGCGCGCCCGCGGTGCCGGCGCCGCAGAAGAGGGTCACCTTGCCGGCCTCGTCGATCATCTTCACGAGCCGGTCGATCTCCTCGTCACCCGGGCGGACCGTCGGCCGGGAGGTGACGAGGGCGGTCTCGACGGGCTTCTCCGGGGCGGGCTCGTCGGCGATGTCGCCGGGCAGGGAGACGACGCTGACGCCGCTGCGGCCGATGGCGTTCTGGATGGCGGTCTGGAGCAGCCGGGGCATCTGCTTGGGGCTGGAGATCAGCTCGCTGTAGTGGCTGCAGTCCTGGAACAGCCGGTCGGGGTGGGTCTCCTGGAAGAAGTTGAGGCCGATCTCGCCGGAGGGGATGTGGGAGGCGAGGGCGAGGACGGGCGCCATGGAGCGGTGGGCGTCGTACAGGCCGTTGATGAGGTGGAGGTTGCCGGGCCCGCAGGAGCCGGCGCAGGCGGCGAGCCCGCCGGTGATCTGGGCCTCGGCGCTTGCGGCGAAGGCGGCGGTCTCCTCGTGCCGGACATGGATCCAGTCGATGGCGGAGTTGCGCCGGACGGCGTCGACGACCGGGTTCAGGCTGTCGCCGACGACGCCGTAGAGGCGTTTGACTCCGGCGCGGGTCAGGATGTCGACGAACTGTTCCGCGACGTTCTGTTTGGCCATGGCTCTCGTGTGCCCCTTCGGTCTCCGGGGATCCCTCCGGGTTCCATCAAGTCACAGGGTGCGCGCTCACGCCTCCCACACGGCGGCGGCCGTACGGTCGTCCGCATAGCCCTTGACCCGCACTTGGGAGTCCGCGAGGAACGCGGCGAGGCCGGGCGGGTCGGGGCGGGACCACCGCTCGGCGAGGTAGTCGCCCAGTTCGGGTTCGCCGCGCAGCGGGTCGGCGAGGCCGCCGCTGCACAACAGGAGCGTGTCACCCGGGCGGGCGATGGAGGTACGGAAGCGGAAGGGTTCGCGGGGTGGTTCCGGGGCCGGTTCGTAAGGGCTGGGCGGGGTCGGGATTCCCAGGTCCATGGTGAACCGGTCGCCCTCGGGCGTCTCGGACGGCGGCGACCCGAACCCCATCACGGGCTCGCCCTTGATCTCGGCGACCTGCGGTTCGATGTCCTGCCACTCGCCCTCCCGCAGTCGGAACAGCCCGCCGGGCCCGACGCCGAAGAAGACGCGCGTACGGCACTCCGGATCGGCCGACAGCAGCAGACAGCGCAGGCCGGCGGCGTACTCCTCCGGGTCGACGCCCTGTTCGGAGGCGCTGGCGCGGAGCTTGCCGAGACTGCGGTCGGTGAGGCGGTGCAGCCCGGACTTGAGGTCGCCCCGCCGGCCATCCCTGATGTCCGCCACGAGCCGGGCATGACTGCGCCCGACGGCCCGTCCGATCCAGTGACAGGCCTCGGCGGCGGCCCGGTGCGCCCCCGGTGTTGCACGGGCCCCGGTTGCCATCGCCACCAGCAGCAGAGCGTGCTCGCCGGTGCCGAAGCGCGCGGTGAGCAACGAATCGCGCCGCGGCTCCCCCCGGTACCGCGCGGAGTCCCCCCGCACGGACACGGCCCGCAACGTACAGGCCCCGTACCGGGCCCCGTCGAGCACGGTGTCCGCGACGAGGTCGTCGAGATCATCGGGGTCGGCCGCCGGCAGCGCGATGGGTTCGGCGTCGTAGGTGGGCGGCCGGGACCCTACGTACCCGCGGGGGCGGGGGGAGGACGCTGGCCGCTCGATCCGGGGGGTGGGTTGGTCGGAGGGGGTGTGCGGCGGGGGCGCCGGGGCGAGTACCGGGTCGGCTGGGCGGGGTGGCGCGGACGGTGGATCGGCCGGGCGTGGTGGCGCGGACGGCGGGTCGGCCGGGGCGGGGAAGGCCTTCCCGCTGGGCTCGGTGGCCGGGAAAGCGGCCGCGCTGGACCCGCTGGCGGGGACCCCGGTACGGCCGGACTCGGCGACGGGAAACGCGGTCCCACCGGGCTCGGCGGGGCGGAACTCCGGGCTGGGCCAAGAGGGTGGGGTGGTCGGCAGGGGTGGAGGGGGCGGTGGTGGGATCTGAGGGCCCTCCGAGGGGCCGCGAGGGCCGGTCGGTGAGGTCGTGCCGCTCGTGGGTGGCCGATCGGGTACCTGACCGGCCCGTTCCGGCGGCTTCGTGGCGGTCGGGAAGGTCAGCGGGCCCTCGGGCCGGGAAGCCGGTGGCTCCCAGGGCGCGCGCGGCGCGTCCGTGGCCTCGTCGGCGGCTGCCCGGGGCGCCGGAACCACCCTCTCGGAGGCGGGCCGCTCGTCCGCCGGGTCCCCCACCGCCCCCGCCGCCGAGGCGAAGCGGTCGTCCAGGGAATCCGGGGCGGGTGCGGGGCCCGTGTCGTCGGTGGAGTCGTCGTACAAGTGCCTCCACCAGTCGTCGTCATGACCGGTGGGCCTTCCCCCCTGCTGACTCATGCCCCTAATTGTCCACCGCACGGCCGGGATGAAAACGGGGCTTCCGGAAAAACCGGTCCGTCACGGCACCCTGAAACGACGGCTCGAGTGATCCCTAGAACGGCCATGCGATAAGGGCAGGCGGCGGGCCCCGGGCGGCTGACCTGCGGTCCTGACCACGGCCACGCTCCTGACCTGCGTCTTCTCACGGATTCCGGCAGGCTGGTCAGATGGGA
Organism: Streptomyces sp. NPDC057002; assembly: GCF_042673825.1. Lineage (NCBI taxonomy): Bacteria > Bacillati > Actinomycetota > Actinomycetes > Kitasatosporales > Streptomycetaceae > Streptomyces > Streptomyces sp. NPDC057002. The sequence goes on along the minus strand of NZ_JBHURZ010000007.1, from coordinate 327,430 downwards.
GTGTGGGACCTCCTGCTGGTCGGGCTGGTCATCCTGCTCGGTCTGTGCGGAGTGCTGCTGCCCGCGGTGCCCGGGTCGTTGCTGGTGTGGGCCGCGGTCATGTGGTGGGCGCTGAAGGATCCCCAGCCCGTCGCGTGGTGGACCCTGGTGGGTGCCACGGTCCTGATGTTCGTCTCCCAGGGCGTGCGCTGGGCCCTGCCGCCCCGGCGGCTCCGCGCGAGCAGCGCCAACCGCCGCATGCTGGCCTGGGCCGGAGGCGGCTCCACCGTCGGCTTCGTCCTGCTCCCCGTGCTCGGCGCGATCCCCGGATATCTGGCCGGTATCTACCTCTACGAACGCCGCCGCCTCGGCCGCCACGGCGACGCGGTCGCCGCCCTGCGTCAGGTGATGCGCTCGGGCGGCTCCAGCATCCTGGCCGAACTGTTCACCTGCCAGCTGATAGCGGCGGCCTGGATCGGCGCGGTCTTCTGGGGCTGACAACGCCCCCGCGAGGCGGTCTAGAGCACGCCCTCGTGCGTGAGCAGCCGTACCTTGCGTTCCAGGCCGCCCGCGTAGCCGGTCAGGGTGCCGTCGGCGCCGATCACCCGATGGCACGGCCGGACGACCAGCAGCGGATTGGCGCCGATCGCACCGCCGACGGCCCGTACGGCCGCCCTGGGCGCTCCGATCCGCGCGGCGATCTCGCCGTAGGTCGCGGTCGAGCCGTAGGGGATGTCGTCCAGCGCGGCCCAGACCTTCTCCCGGAACGCCGTGCCTTCGGTGCGCCACGGCAGCCGGAACTCCTTCAGTTCCCCGGCGAAGTAGGCGGCGAGCTGCTCCTCGGCCTCCCGGAAGGGCCCGTCGTCCCGCCGCCAGTCGTCCAGCACCGCCCGTCCGCCCTTCTGCCCGGGCACGGACAGCGAGGTCAGCTCGCCGGTCGGGGCGGCGGTGAGCAGCAGTGGCCCGAGCGGGCCTTCCGCTGTCGTCCAGTACGTCGTGGTCATCACAACTCCCACTCCCCTGCTGCGCGCAGGTGGTTCAAGGCGTACGAGCGCCAGGGGCGCCAGCTGTCGGGGACGTCGAGGCCGGGCGGGGCCACGTCCGGGTCGCCGAGGGCGCGGGTGCGGATCTCGGCGATGGTACGGGCGTCCAGGCCGGGCACGGCACGCAGGGCGTCCTGCGCGTCGTCCCGGTCGGCGCCCGGGTCGAGGCGTACGGCGTGGTCGGCGAGGGCGGCGGTGAGCGCACCGAGGGTGCCGCCGGGCTCGGCCCCGGCGAGGACGGCCGGCTCGGGGAAGAGGTGGGTGAGGCTGCCGCAGGGGGCGTCGAGCGCCTTGCCGTACCTCCGTACGAGCCGTTCCGCCTCCGTCCGGCCGGCCAGCGCGCGCACCGCGAGTTCCTCCGGGTCGGCGGTGCCCGGCGAGCGCAGCCCGGGCCGGGCGGCGACCAGGGGCGCGAGCCGTGGGTCGGCGGCCAGGCGCTCGTCGACGGCGTAGGGGTCTGCGTCGAGGTCGAACAGCCGCCGCAGCCGCTGTACGGCGGTGGTCAGGTCGCGGGGGTCGGTGAGGTGCAGCCGGGCGTCGAGCCAGCCGCCGGGGTGGGCGCCGAGCCCGGTGCGGGCGGTGCCGGGGCGTTCGTCGACGGCGACGATGCCGGTGCCGTACGGGAGCCGGAGCGTGCGCCGGTAGGTGCGTGCGCCGGGCGGGCCGATCACGTCCTCGACGCCGGGTACGGCCTCGCGTTCCAGCAGGTCGAAGACGGGTCCCGCCTGGTAGGGGCCGCGGTGGGCGAGCCGCAGCGGGATGCCGGCGTTCGGGGTGGCCGTACGGCGGTTCCGGCTGCCCTTCGGGACGGCGGCGGCGCGCAGCTCGCTCGGTGTCGAGGCGTACACGGCCCGGATCGTGTCGTTGAATTGCCTGATGCTGGCGAAACCCGACGCGAATCCGATTTCGGTGACCGGCAGCCCGGTGGTCTGGAGCAGCACCCGCGCGGTGTGGGCCCGCTGGGCCCGGGCGAGCGCGACCGGCCCGGCGCCGAGTTCGGCGGTGAGCTGCCGCTGGACCTGCCGTGCGCTGTAGCCGAGCCGGGTGGCGAGACCGGCGACGCCCTCCCGGTCGACCACGCCGTCGGTGATCAGCCGCATGGCCCGGCCCACCACGTCCGCGCGGACGTTCCACTCGGCGGAGCCGGGCACGGCGTCCGGCCGGCAGCGTCGGCAGGCCCGGAAGCCCGAGCCCTGCGCGGCGGCGGCCGTGGCGAAGAACCGTACGTTGGCCCGCTTCGGGGTGACCGCGGGGCAGCTCGGCCGGCAGTAGATGCCGGTCGTCTCGACGGCGAAGAAGAACACGCCGTCGAAACGGGCGTCGCGGCTGCGCACGGCCTCGTACCTGGTGTCCTCGTCCGTTACCTGGTCTCTCACACGTCCAGTCTCCGCCGTGGGCCGGCCTGTCGCTGGCGGGAATCGGACATGGCGCTTCGGGTGTCCGGCCTCGTCAGGGGGCGGGCCGCGCCTCGCGGCGTGCCAGGTGGGCCTCCACGGCACCTCGGGCGAGGGCGGCCACGCGGCCCTCGGACCATGGCGTGGGCTCGGCCGTCAGCCGGTTGTGATGCATGTGGAGCAAGGAGGCCAGTACCGCGTCCACCGTGTCGGCGTCGGCGGGCGCCTCGGTCAGGCACCGGCGCAGGCTGTCGGCGGCGGCCGCACGGGTCCGCCAGGCGGCCAGGAGCGGCGCCGCCCAGGCCTCCTCGCGCAGGGCCGCGAAGTCGCCGAACGGGTCGACGAGCCGCAGCGCCTGCGCACGGTGGTCGCGGAAGAAGCGGTGGTGTTCGTCGCGGGGGGCGACCGCGAGCAGGCGCCGGGCGCGCTCGGCCGGGGTGCCCGGGACGAGGTGCCAGGCGAGATGGGCCCGGCCGGCCGCCGTGAGGGGCAGCGGGCCGGCCGGTGGCCGGGCGTGGTCGAGCAGACGGAGCTGGGCGAGGGCCGCCGCGCTGTCGGCGTGGAACACGCGTTCCGCCGCCTCCATGGTCCGGGCCGTGCCTCCGTACCGCTCCGTCTCCGGGTCGTAGGTGTCCAGGACCAGCCGGCCGACGAGCCTGTGCCGCCGCAGGTCCGCCGCCAGGTCGTGGAGCGCGGGCAGGATCTCCCCGTACAGCGTCGGTGGATCGCCGTGCAGACGCAGCCGCAGATGGGGGTCCGGGTCGGCGTACCGGACGAAGAACCAGCGGTCCGCCCCGGGCGGCAAGGATTCCAGCAGCTCCGGCAGGTGGCGGGCAAGGACCGTGTCCTGGAGCGGGCCGGGGCAGTACAGCTTGGCGTACAGCCATGAGCCTCCCGGCAGGCCGCCCGCGGCGTCGTCGCCACGGCGGACGAGCGGACGCCGGGTGACGGCCGGGGCTGCGGTGAGGTCGGAGGGCTCGCGGCGCAGCAACGGCACGGAGATCTCGGCGGCGTGCGTGCCCTGCGGTCCGGTGAGCCAGCCCGTGCCGTCCCCGGTCAGGTCGGGCCTCTCGTGCAGCGGGGTGCCTGGGTCGCGCCGCAGTTCCTCGCGCAGCAGACGGGCGTCCGCCGTGCGGGACAGGTCCAGCGGCAGCAGGCGGTCACCGCTGCCGGCCTCGACCACATCGGGCACCCCCAGCCGGCGCCGCCACGACTCCAGCGCCTCCGACCAGGCGGCGAACCCCGTTCGCTGGTCCAGGACATCGGCGTCCCGGACCAGCCACCGGGACCGGCACAGCACGGTCCGGCCGTGTCGTACGGCGGGCAGCCAGGGCCAGTCCTTCGCCGTCCCCCAGTCCCAGCCGAGCAGCGGCCGGACGTGGTCGACGCTGAGCAGATGCAGCAGGCGTACGTGCGGGGGCGCCAGCAGTCGGGTGTCGAGCATGTGGAAGGTCGCCGCGGCGACCTCCTGCCCGTCGTGCCGGAGCGACACCAGCCGCAACCGGTCGAGCTCGCCGACCACCGCCAGTTCGTCGAGTGCGAGGTTCCCCGGGTCCGAGCCCTCCCCGAACGTGCCGGGTGCCACGGTGTGTTCGATCCAGCGGGGAGTGCGGACGACGTTGCCGGCGCGGGACAGGGCCGGGCGGAAGACCGACTGGACCGGGAGGACCTGAGCGTTCGGCGAGGCGGCACCGGCGAGTGCCGTGGACGCCGTCCCGGCGAACGCCCGCCCCGCCTCGGGCAGCAGATGGGCGAAGCGTGCCGCGAGGGAGCCGGCGGGCCAGGTGCCGGTGAGCTGGGCGGACACGACAAGGGTGAACCGCCCCGCGTTGAGGGCCTGTTGGGACGACGCCAGGAGCTGGAAGACCAGCTCGGCCGAGGGCGGAGGGACACCGGAGTCGTCGCCGAGGGCGTCCAGATCCCGGTCGGTGAGGACGATCTCGCGCGCACCGGACGCGGTCGCCTCCTGGGCCAGGGCCGTCAGAACACGGTCCCGGCTCCCTGGCCGCGTCGTCGCGTCCGGCAGCGGAGGGCCGAGTCCGACGACCGGATCGAGGAGCTCGGCCACCGGTACGGCCCGTGCGAGGCCGTACCGTTCGAGGAAGTCGCGATGGTACGAGGCGAGCGGACGCGTCGTCCCGGTGGCCGGCGGGCCGAGGCGCCACAGCAGGTCCGCCGCGCGCCGTGCCTCCTCGGCGACCGCGTTCGGAAGGGTGACGTCCGCGTCGAGTGCGGTGTCCACGGCGAGGCGGTACGGGCGCTGGGCCAGGGCGTCCATGCGGTCCTCGGCCGCGCGCAGCGCGAGCAGCCCCCGGCCCGGTGGGCGTTCGGCGTAGTCGGCGAGTGCGGCGGCCACCCCCGCGAGCCGCCGTGCCTCGCCCGTCGCGGCCGGTACACCCGCCAGGCGGTCGGTCACGTGCGCCAGCGGATCAGCCGCTCCGGGCGGCGGCGACAGGTCCGTCAGCAGGAGGCCGAGGGTGACGAGTTCCGTGACCAGCTTCTCGATCGCCCCGGCGGGCGCGGCGGGCAGCCGGGCACGGAGATGTTCCGTGAGAGCGGCATGGGTCACCGGCCGACGGGCGTGCTCGAAGGCCGCCGCCACGGCCGCCGTCCAGCGCACCGACACCTCACGCGGTTCCTCCGCCTCCGCGGGCCCGGCATCCGACGCGGCAGGCGCGTAGGGCAGGACCAGACGGTCGCCGCGCCGCACGCACAGACCGTTGGCCGACAGGCGCAGTCCGGCCAGGATCGCCGGGTCCCGCTCCCAGCGCTGCGTCAGACAGGCCAGCCACTCGGCGTCGGGACGGGCCGACTTGCCGTGCGCCGCCCCGAGCCGCACCCGGGCGGTCTCGCCGAACCGGGCCTGTGCGACGCCCGCCAGCAGCCCGAACGGCGTGGGCCGGCCGGCCATCCGCGCGCGGTAGCGCAGCACCGCCCGCCAGGTGCGGCGCAGCGCGGACAGGGACACGTCCCCGCCCGCGCGCACGGACTCCAGCCGCCGGCCGAGGGAGGGGCTGGACAGGGCCAGGGCCTCGTGCAGCAGCGGATCGTCGGTCAGTTCCGTGACGGCCGCGCGCAGCGCCTTGGCCTCGTCCGTCACGTCGGCCGGATCCGGTGTGGCCGGTGTCCGCAGCGTGTCGACGGGGAGCAGCGGGGAGCGCAGCAGGGCCGTGCCCAGATGCTCGAAGACCGGGTCGGACGGCATCCGCGTCCGACCCGGTTCCGAAGGGCCGTTCCGGGTCACAGCGTCGGGAACGGCAGCGTGCCGTGCTGGGTCGCCTGCCGGGCGGCGCCGGACCAGGGGTGCATGGTGTGGCTGGTCCGCTGTCCGACGGCACCCGACCATGGGTGCATGGTGCTGCCGCTGGTCCGCTGCCCGACGGCACCCGACCAAGGGTGCAAGGTGCCGCTGGTGCGCTGCCCGACAGCACCGGACCGCGGGTGCGGGGTCGTCGAGGTGGCTGCCTGCGGGGCGGCTCCCGACCACGGGTGCAGGGTCTGCTCGGTCGTCAACCGCACAGCCGCTCCCGACCACGGGTTCATGGTGCCGCCGCTCGTCAGCGCGGCAGCGTGCCCCTCCCCCGCTCCGGTCTGCCGCGTGTCGAGGTCGAACGGATCGTCGTGCACGGTGCTCTCCTCTCGGATCGTCGGATCGTCGTGGACCCGTCCACCGTCGCCCGGCCCGCTCTCGGCCCGGTCACGTCCGGCTCTCACCGGCCCGGCCACGCGAGAGTCACCCTGTGTAGCATCATGAATGCGATGGGTGCACGCTACGAGTTCATGGTGCTGGGGCCGCTGGAGATCCGGCGGGACGGAGTGCCCGTGCCGCTCGGCGCGGCGCGGCTGCGGGCCCTGCTGGCCGCGCTGCTGGTGGACGCCGGACGGACCGTGCCGGTGGAGTGCCTCGCCCGCCGGGTGTGGGGCGATCGGCAGCCCGCCCGTGTCCCCAACACCCTGCAGAACTACGTGCTGCGGCTGCGCCGCGCCCTCGAACGCGACCTTCTCCTGACCCGCCCGTCGGGCTATCTGCTCGACGTCACCCCGCAGGACGTGGACCTGCACCGCTTCACGGCACTGGTCCGGCGTGGTCGTACGGCACTGGAGGCGGGGCGCCCGGCGGACGCGTCCGGCCCGCTGCACGAGGCCGTCCGGCTCTGGCGGGGCGACCCACTGCCCGACCTGCCGGCCGAGTCACTGCGGGAGGTGCTGCCCGCCCTGGGCGAGGCCCTTCTCGACGCCCTGGAACTGCGGATCGACGCCGATCTGGCGCTGGGCCGGCACGCCCGGGTGCTCTCCGAACTGCGCGCCCTCGCCGGGGCACACCCCCTGCGTGAACGCTTTCACGAGCAGCGGATGCTGGCCCTGCACCGGAGCGGACGGCAGGGCGAGGCCCTCGACTGCTACCGGGAGGCGGCGGCCACCCTCGCACGGGAACTGGGCGTCGACCCCGGGGCCGGGCTGCGTGAAGCGCACCGCCGGGTGCTGTCCGGTGACGACACTCCCGCCGTCTTCACCGGCCGGGACCGGACCGCGGGCCGGCTGCCCGCCGAGACCACGTCGTTCGTCGGCCGCGCGAGGGAACTCCACCACGTCGCCGACCTGTTGGCGCGGACCCGGCTGGTGACCCTGACCGGTGTCGGCGGAGTCGGCAAGACCCGGCTGGCGCTGCGCGCCGCGACCAGGTCGGCCCATGCCTTCCCGGACGGGGTGTGGCTCGCGGACCTGGCACCGCTGACCGATCCGGGCCTGCTGGACCGGGCGGTGGCGGAGTCGCTCGGTCTGCGCAACCACTCCAGCCGGCCCGTGGCCGACGCGGTGACCGAGCATCTGCGCGACCGACGGCTGCTGTTGGTCCTGGACAACTGCGAGCACCTGGTGGAGCCGGTCGCCGCCCTGGTGCTGCGGCTGCTGCGGTGGGCGCCGGAGCTGACCGTGCTGGCCACCAGCCGGGAGCGGCTGGCCGTCCTGGGAGAGCATGTCGTCGTGGTCCCCGGCCTCGCCCTGCCCGAGCGGGCCGACGACACCGGCTGCGAGGCGCTGCGGCTGCTCGCCGACCGGGCCGCGGCCTCGGCGCCCGGCTTCCGCGTCACGGAGGCGAACCGTGCCGCCGTGGCCGAGCTGTGCCGTCGCCTGGACGGCATCCCGCTCGCCGTGGAGTTGGCCGCCGTACGGCTGAACACCCTGGCCGCCGGGGAGATCCTGGACCGGCTCGACGACCGCTTCCGGCTGCTGGCCGCGCCCCGGGGCGGCGGCCCGGACGACCGGCGGCGCACCCTGCGCCAGGTCATCGACTGGAGTCACGATCTGTGCACCGAGGCCGAGCGGCTGCTGTGGAGCCGGGTCTCCGTCTTCACCGGCAGCTTCGACCTCGACGCCGCCGAGGCGGTCTGCACGGGCGGGGCACTCGCCCCGGGGGACGTCCGTGATCTGCTGGCGGCGCTCGTCGACAAGTCGATCGTGTACGCCGGTCATGCCGGGCCGCGGGTCAGATACCGGCTGCTGGAGACGATCCGCCAGTACGGCCGGGACCGGCTCGACGAACGCGGTGACGTGTCGGCGATGCGGCTGCGCCACGTACGCCACTACCGGGACCTCGCCGCCCGGGCCGCCGCCGAGTGGTGCGGGCCGCGGGAGGTGGACTGGCTCACCCGGCTCCGTCTCGACCTGCCCAACATCCGTTCGGCGCTCGACCTGTGCGCATCCGAGCCGGACCTGACGGGCACGGGCCTGGACATCGCGGTCGACCTGAGCCGCTCCCGGAGCTGGTTCTTCAGCAGCACGCTCGGGGAGGGCCGGCACTGGCTGGAGCGGCTGCTGGCCCGCCCGGACGGCACGATCGGGCCGGAGCAGGACGTCGCCGCCCGCGCGATGACGGTGTGGGTCTCCCTCTGCCAGGGCGACCGGACCTCCGTCCGGGCCTTCCTGGACGCCTATTGGCCGACCGGTGCCGCCCCGACGGTCCACCCCGCGGTCCGGTTCGTCGAGGGCGCCTACGCCCTGCTCGTCGACGGCGACACCTCGGCGGTGGACCGGCTCGCCGGTGCCCGCGAGGCGTTCCTGGCCGCAGGGCTGCCGGGGGACGCGCACATGGCCACCATGATGTGGGCCATGGCCGCCGCCTTCATGGGCCCCCGCGACACCGCCCTGGCCACCCGCGAGGTGTATACCGCCGAGGCCGAGGCGTCCGGCGCCGAGTGGGCCAGGAGCTGGGCGGCCTGGTGTGCGGGGATCGCCGAGCTGCGGTACGGCGATCCGGCGCGGGCCCTGCCCCGGCTGCGGGACGCCCTGGCCCGGCAGCGGGCGGTCGGCGACAGCTGGGGCCCGGTGTGGGGGGTGGAGAGCCTGGCGTGGGCGACGGCCGCCGTGGCCCGGCCCGGCCCGGCGGCCACGCTGCTCGGTGCCGCCGAAGGGCTGCGCCGGGACATGGGGGTGGACCTGACCGGCCTGCTGCCGTTCCACACCGCGCACCTGTCCGCGGAGCGGCGCGTCCGGGAGGAACTCGGCGACGAGGCCTACGTCATGGCGCACGACGTGGGCTTCACGGCGGCCGACCGGGTGGCCCTGGCCCTGGAACTCACCTCGGCGAAGCGACCGGATGGTCTTCGAGAGCGACCGGACGGTCTCTAGGGAACGTAGAACTCGGTGTCGTAGTACCAGTCGTCGACACCGTTGAGCCGCAGCCGGCCGGCGACCACGAAGATCGACTCGTTGCCGACGTACTTGGTCGGCGCGAGGCATCCGCGGGTGAGGCCGGCTTTGAGCGTGAAGCCGGCGCAGTCCACGTCGCTGCCGAAGTTGCCGCTCACCGCACCACTGATCGACACCGCCACGCTCGCCGCGTTCTGCACGACCAGGACGGCCTGGCCGTACCTGCTGCCGTTGATGACGGCGCAGACCTTGAACTTGACGTTGTCGGAGACCTTGTGGGTCTTGTAGCCACCGCAGTGCCAGGTGGGATTGGTGTCCACCGCCTGCCAACCCTGCGCGGCGCCGGCCGGCGCGGCGGTGACCGCGAGTACCCCCGCCGCGGCCGCCGCCGCACCCAGAGCTCTGAAACGCATATCGCCATCCCCCTCGATACGAACACTTGACCGCCCGTCGGGCGGCCGCTGATCATATCCGGCCGATGGCGGAGCGCCTACGAACGCCAGTGTGCTCCGCGCTTGGCCTCCATCGCCGCCCGTCCGATCGCCCCCTTCCGCTTCCAGTCCTTGCGGATCTCGGCGCGGAGCCGGGCGTCCGTCTTGGCGACGATGCGCTGGTTCTCCCGCAGGAGCTTGCGGTAGCTGTCCAGCCGCCGCTCCGGCAGCTCGCCGGTCTCGATGGCGGCCAGCACCGCGCAGCCCGGCTCGGCCTCGTGGGCGCAGTCGTGGAAGCGGCACCGCTCGGCCAGTTCCTCGATCTCGGAGAACACCTGGCCGACGCCGGTCTCGGCGTCCCAGAGTCCGACGCCCCGCAGTCCGGGGGTGTCGATCAGGACCCCGCCGCCGGGCAGGGCGAGCAGGTTGCGGGTGGTGGTGGTGTGCCGGCCCTTGCCGTCGGCGTCCCGGGTGGCCTGGACGTCCATGACGTCCTCGCCGAGCAGCGCGTTGGCGAGGGTCGACTTGCCCGCGCCGGACTGTCCGAGCAGCACGGACGTACCACCGGCGACGATCGCCGCGAGCACGTCGAGCCCGTCCCCGTCGAGGGAGCTGACGGGCACCACCGGCACGCCGGGGGCGCTGGTCTCCACGTCCTGGACGAGATGGGAGAGGGTGACGGCGTCCGGCACGAGGTCGGCCTTGGAGAGGACGACGACGGGCTGTGCCCCGGACTCCCAGGCGAGCGCGAGGAACCGTTCGATGCGGCCCAGGTCGAGCTCGAGGGCGAGGGACACGGCGACGATGGCGTGGTCGACGTTGGCCGCGAGGATCTGACCCTCGGACCGCTTGGAGGAGGTGGAGCGGACGAACGCGGTGCGGCGCGGCAGGTACGTCCGGACGTAGCGCGGGTTCCCGCCGGGTTCGACGGCGACCCAGTCGCCGGTGCAGACGACCCGCATCGGGTCGTGCGGCGTGACGAACGCGGTGTCGGCCCGCAGGATCCCGTCGGCGGTGACGACATCGCACTGCCCGCGGTCGACCCGGATCACGCGTCCGGGCAGCAGTCCTTCGGTGTCGTAGGCGGCGAACTCGGCCGCCCATGCCTCGTCCCAGCCGTAGGGAGCGAGCGCGGAGGAAACGGATGAAGCGGAGCTGGAAGTCAAGGGTGACCCTTCCCAGGTCGGCCCCCGGCCCGACAGACGGTCGGATCAGCCGGTGACCATGGAGGTGGACTTGATGAACTGGATGCGGGCAGCGCTCATCGCAATGACAGCCATCGGTCAACACCTCCTCGTCCCTGATCTCTTCGGCTCTTCTTCGGCTCTCTCAGTGGAACCGCCGTAACGCTATCCCGGCACGGCGGAGTCGCGTCAACCGGTTTTCGCGCAGTCGTGGCCGTTCAGCTCGAAGTCGTACGGCGGGGAGTTCTTGCCCCGCCAGGAGGAGAGGAAGCCGAAGGCCAGGTCGTCGCCCGCCTGGACCGACTTGTTGTAGTCGGCGGCGGTGGCGGTGACACGCGAGCCGTGCTGGGAGACGGAGGCGTCCCACATCTGGCCGACCTGCTGGCCGTCCCGGAAGGACCAGGAGACGCGCCAGGAGTCGAGGGCCTCGTTGGTGGTGACGGTGACGGTGGCCTGGAAGCCGTCGGGCCACTGGTTGACCAGGTCGTACTCGACCCGGCAGGCGGGGTCCTCGTTCTCGGCGTCTTCCGCACGGTCAGTGGGAGAGGAGGTGCCCTGCGGTTCGGTCTGGCGGTCGCTGCTCTCCGGCTTGGCGGGCTTCTGCGACTTCCCCGTGTTCTCGGTGGCCTTGCCGGCCGGCTTCGAGGTCGCGGGAGGCAGCGAAGGGACGGACGGCAGGGACAGTTCGGGGTCGGCCACCGGCTGACGGCCGGTGTCGCCGCGTGCCCCGAGGTCGTCGCCGCTGCCGCCGAAGGGCATCATCGAGACGCCGAGCGCCAGGACGGAGACCAGGACGGCGGCCACGAGGAGGCCGTTGCGGGCGACGCGCGCCTTCTGCGCACCCTCCTCCGATTCTCCGGCCGCCAGTTCCGCCCGGCCCGGACGGCCGGCGCCGAGACGCACCTCGGCGGCGCGGCGGCGGCGCTCCAGATAGGCGAGCCCGCCCCAGCCGATCACCCCGCCGGCCAGCGCCCCGGGCAGTCCTCCGCCGTGCAGGCGCAGACAGGCGGCGGCCTCGGCGCACTGCACGCAGGTGGCGAGGTGCCGGGAGAGGTCGCCCGGGGCGTCGGCGGCGGGGGCGCGGGTGACGGCGTCCAGCAGCCGGGCGTAGCTGCGGCACCGGGCGTCCATCGGTGTGTCGAGGTGGTTGCGGTGGCAGCGGTCCCGGAACAGGGTGCGCACCTGCTGGAGTTCGTCATCGGCGGTGGCCGGGTCGAGGCCCAGGCGGCGGGCGACCAGGGACAGCGGCAGCGCCTCCACCTCGGCCAGCCACAGCAGTTCCGCGTCCGCCTGCTGGAGGTCGCGCAGTCCGCGCAGCGCGAGCGGGCGCTGCAGAGGCGGCCCGGTGTAGCGGGCGGCCTTGTCCGAGTTGAGCCACAGCCGCAGGTCGGGGTCGAGCTTGTGGCCCTGCCCCGCCTCCTCCCAGGCCGCGGCCGTGGTGCGTACGGCGGTCAGCAGCAGGGGTATGCGGGGCAGCCGGGCGGGGCGGCGCCCGGAGGTGCGGACCGGGCCGGCATCGGCGGCGCGCGCCTCACGTATGCCGTGTGCGAACGCCTCGCGGCCGAGCTGTGCGGCGGCGGTGGAGCCGGACGTGCACAGGTCGGCGTAGGCGAGGACCGCGTCCCAGCACTCGGAGAACAGCGCGGCCTCGGAGGCGTCCTGAGGGGTCGGCAGGTCGGGCATGAGTCTCCTGCATCCACAAGCGAGGTCAACTCACCATGTTGGCAAAGGAGTTGGGGGGAACCTCGGGGCAGGAGACGAGTTTTTCACGCTCTCGACACAACTGACAAGCCGCGTATTCAAATCCTCACGCGGCCGACTCCGGAAGTAGATACGTACGGAACGCCGAAACGTCTCGATGGCGACCCGAATCACATCGGATCGCCATCGGGACACGGCGGGCGCGAGTCCGGCGTCAGAGCTCCACCGGCTCGTCCGCGGGCAGGCTGTCCATGAAGGAGCTGACCGAGAAGACCGCGTTGCCGGCGCCGGGGGGACCGTAGCCGGGGGGCGAGGAGAGGCCGAAGTCCTCCATCGTCTGCCGGTACGCCTGGAGCAGACGGATGTGGTACTCCAGGGGCGCGCCCTGCGGGTTGGCCTTGCCGAGCGGGGTCGTCGGCTCCGGGCACCAGGTGGTGAAGCGGGGCGTGATGCCGTGGGACATGAAGAAGCGCAGGCCCTCGGTGGTCGATTCGATGGCCTCGTCGACCGTGGTGAAGCCGAACGGCTCGGCCATCTCCACGCCCGCCACGAAGTTGGGGATGACGTTGCGCGCGCCGAAGATGTCCGCCGAGTCGAGGATGCGCTTGTGCCACTCGTCGCGGCCGACGTAGCGCTCCTTGCCCGGGCAGTACATCTTGAAGAGGTACTCGTCCCACACCTCGTAGTTGGGGTGGTAGATCTGCACTCCGTAGTCCTTGAAGCGCTGGACGTCGTCCTTGGGCAGCGCCTGGGCGACGACCTTGCCGATCCAGCGGCCCGGGAAGTGCTCCTCGATGGCCTTGGCGTACCGGCCGTAGAAGTCCGCCTCGTCCAGGCCCTGCACCTTCGACGTGATCGCGCCGCCGGTGAGCGTGTACGCGGTGGACACCTTCGCGGTGTCGTACTTGTCGATGATCTCGAGCGCCTCGAGGACCTCGTCGACGTCCTTCACGCCCGTGTAGGGACGGCCGGCCGCCTTGTGCTGGCGCCAGTTGTGGTTGATGTCGCAGTACTGGCACTCCTCCTTGGCGCCGAAGTACTGGCAGACGCGGAACGCGGTCAGGTAGATCAGGTAGCCCCACTGGATGGTCGGGGCCACCTCCATGACCGACTTCCCGTTGGCGAGGGTGTGCCGGTAGTACTCGGGCATCGGTGGCACGCCGACGTCGGAGATCCGCTTGCCGTCGAGGTAGAGGCCGAGCACGCCGTCCTCGTTCGCGGCGACGCGGTACGGCGAGGAGGGGTTCACCCGGACCGAGACGACGGTCCGCCGCAGCTCGTACGGGCCGCCGGTGAGGATGATCTCCTCGGGCGGGCGGCGCAGTGCGGCCTCGCCCAGCTCGGGCAGGGTGCCGTGGTCGAAGGAGAAGATGAAGTACGACTTCGGCTTGACCTCGCCACCCTCGTTGTCGCTGAGCGCGGACGGGTCGAAGGCCACTCCGCCCCGGAGCAGGTCCTCCTTGAAGACGGCCTCCCGCGGGACGTGCGGGAATCGCTCCATCAGATCCTCGACCAGCGCGGTACGGCTGCCGCTGCTCATCCCGTCTCTCCTCCCGGCTCGAACGTACGACTCCTCACGGTATGCCCACGGCTGTACGTGAGCGGTACCGGGTCCCCCCTGGAGCGTGGGCGATACCCCACCCGGCGGGACACCCGCCGCCTCCTCCTGCCTGCTCCTGCCTGCGGATCGCCGCCTGCCCCACCTGCGACGGCCCGCCGGTCGACAACCGCCGGAGAGAATGCCCCCCGCCTCGCCGGCCGGCGGCGCCAGACCCACCGACAGTGACCCTGACGGCCCGGCAGACCCCGCCCGCCGACGACACCGAGTCCCCCTGGAGCAACGGGCAGCGCCCAGCCGACGGGGCACACGCCGCCCGCCACCGCCTGGCCGATCGGCGAAATGCCACCGACGGGGAGCCGCCGGTGAGGGCCCGGCCGCCGCGGAGGCACAGCCGGCACGGAAAGTACCGCCGCCCGCGCGCGGCCCCGGCGGCCGCGACGGGGTGGCGGGGCACGCGCTGATCGGCGAGGTGCCGCCCTCGGAGAATCGCCGATGAGGACCGGCCGCCGCGGAGACACAGCCGGCACGGGAAGTACCGCCGCCCGCGCGCGGCCCCGGCGGCCGCGACGGGGTGGCGGGGCACGCGCTGATCGGCGAGGTGCCGCCCCTCGGAGAATCGCCGATGAGGACCGGCCGCCGCGGAGGCACAGCCGGCACGGGGCGTGCCGCTGCCCGTGCGGCCCCTCCCCCTCGGGTCGGTGGCAGCGCCAGGCCCGGTCAACGGCGACCATGACCTGCCTGCGCCGCGCGCCGGCGACACCGGGTCCCCCGAGAGCAACGGGCAGCGCCCGGCCGACGGGGCACGCGCTGCCCGCCGCCCGGCCCGTCAGGGGGCGCCACCGAGCGGGGAACTGCCGGTGAGGACCCGGCCCCCCGCTGAGGCACAGCCGGACACGGGGACTGCCGCCGCCCGTGCGGCCTCCCCCTCGGAGCGGCGGGCTGCTCGCCCGGGCCGGTGAGGACCCGCCGGGCCACGCACCCCGCCCGGCCGATCGGAGCCCGCAGCAGCCCAGGCGGGCAAGCGCACGACGGCCGACCGGCGGCAGCCGCGCATCAGCGCCAGGCCCGCCCGCGCACAACCGTCACACCCCCGCGGCCCTGCCCGCCCGGCCGACCCCATCAGGCGACCCGCCGGACCACGCCCCCCACTCACCCACCGAAACCCCTGGCAACCCGGCGAAACCCCTGGCAACCCGGCGGGCAAGCACACGGCAGCCGGCCGGCCGCAGCCGATCCGAACCGGATCGATTCTGCTGATGTCGGCACATACCGGCGCTGCCGGCTGAGCGCGCTCTCAGGCCTCCCGCTCCAGCGCCGCCAGGTCGACCGCGTAGGCCGGTTCCCCTCCGGCCAGCAGCCGTGCCGCCTCCTCGGCGACCGTCCGGCCGAGGCGGGCCAGTTCGTTGCCCTGGGAGCCCGCCAGGTGCGGGGTGACGAAGGCGCCGGGCAGGTCGTAGAGGGGCGAGTCGGCGGGGAGCGGCTCGGGGTCGGTGACGTCGAGGATCGCGGTGAGGCGACCGGCGCGCAGTTCCGTCACGAGGGCGTCGTGGTCGACCAGCGCGCCGCGCGCGGTGTTGACGAGCACCGCCCCGTCGGGCATCAGGGCCAGCTCGCGGCGGCCGATCAGGTGGTGGGTCTCCGGTGTCTCGGGGGCGTGGACGGTGACGATGTCGCAGGTGCGCAGCAGGTCGTCCAGCGACAGCAGTGGGACGCCCAGCGCGGCGGCCTCCGCCTCGTCGACGTACGGGTCGGTGAGAACGGGCCGCAGATCGAAGGGGCGGAGCAGTTCGAGGACGCGCCGGCCGATACGGGAGGCGCCGATCACTCCGACCCGGCGGCCGTAGTTGCCGATGCCGGGGACGATGCCCCAGCCGGAGGAGGTGCGGGACGTGCGCATCCGGTCGCGCGCGGCGAGGACGTCCTTCCCGGCGAGCAGAATCATGGCGAGGGTGTACTCGGCGACCGGCAGCGCGTTGGCGACGGCGGCCGAGGAGACGGCGATGCCGCGCCGCCAGATCCCGGGAGTGGCGAAGGACTTCACCGAGCCGGCCGAGTGCAGTACGGCGCGCAGCCGGGGAGCCGCGTCGAGGACCGTCTCGTCGAGCCGGGGGCAGCCCCAGCCGGTCACCAGGATCTCGGTCCGGGCCAGCGCGTCGAGCACACGCGGGTCGGTGAAGTCCTGCGCCACCAGGGCGGGGTCGATGTCCACGGACTCCCGCAGCCGCGCCAGCACCTCGGGCGGGAAGACCTGCGGCACGTTCTCAGCCGACATGGCGAACAGTGCCTGGGGGCGCTGGCTCAAGGAGGTGACCTTCCGGCTCGGCGGCACACGGGGAAACGGCATGGACAGAAACCGCTCTCTACAATCTCTCCACGGTAGGCCGAGCCGGGTGGCGACGGCAACGGACACCGGGCCGGGGTAGGTTCCGGCGGGGGCTTGCCGTCCCCACAGCCTCGGGGAAAGGACGACGTGGATGACCGGGACCGTGACCAACTGGGCGGGCAACATCACCTACGCGGCCAAGGAGCTGCACCGGCCGGGCTCGCTCACCGCGCTGCGCGCGCTGGTCGCGGACAGCGACCGGGTGCGGGTGCTGGGCAGCGGGCACTCGTTCAACGGGATCGCCGAGCCGGGCGCCGAGGGCGTCCTGCTGTCGCTGGCCGACCTGCCTCCCGAGGTGGACATCGACACGGCGGCCCGTACGGTCCGCGTCGGCGGCGGCGTGCGCTACGCCGAGCTGGCCCGCCGGCTGCACGGCCAGGGGCTGGCGCTGCACAACATGGCGTCCCTGCCGCACATCTCGGTGGCCGGGTCGGTCGCCACCGGCACCCATGGCTCGGGCGTCCTCAACGGCCCGCTCTCGACGGTCGTACGCGAGGTGGAGCTGGTCACGGCGGACGGCTCGACGGTGACGACAGGACGCGACGAGGAGCGGTTCGGCGGGGCCGTCACCTCGCTCGGCGCACTCGGTGTCGTCACCGCGCTCACCCTCGACCTGGAACCGGCCTTCGAGGTCGAGCAGCATGTGTTCACCGAACTGCCACTGGAGGGGCTGGACTCGGGGACGTTCGAGACGGTGATGGCGACGGGGTACAGCGTCAGCCTGTTCACCGACTGGCGTGCGCCGGGCTTCCGGCAGGTGTGGCTGAAGCGGCGCACCGACCAGGCGCTGCCGGCCTTCCCCTGGGCGGCTCCCGCCACCGAGAAGATGCACCCCGTGCCGGGCATGCCCGCGGTGAACTGCACCGAGCAGTTCGGTGTGCCGGGGCCGTGGCACGAACGGCTGCCGCACTTCCGGGCGGAGTTCGTCCCGAGCAGCGGGGCGGAGCTGCAGTCGGAGTATCTGCTGCCGCGCGGGCACGCCGTGGAGATGCTGCGCGCGCTCGACGCGATCCGGGAGACGGTCGCCCCGGTGCTGCAGACCTGCGAGGTGCGCACGGTCGCCGGCGACGACCAGTGGCTGAGCCCGTCCCACGGCCGGGACACCGTCGCGGCGCACTTCACCTGGGTCGAGGACACCCGGACGGTGCTCCCGGTGGTGCGGCGGGTCGAGGAGGCGCTGGAACCCTTCGGGGCGCGGCCGCACTGGGGCAAGGTGTTCACCGTGCCCGCGTCCGTCCTGGGCGGGCTGTATCCGCGGCTGGACGACTTCCGCGCGCTGACGCGGGAGCTGGACCCGGAGGGGAAGTTCGCCAACGCCTTTGTGCGGGACGTGCTCGCTGAGGCATAGGCAGACGCAGTCGGCGAGTCAGGTCGAGGCGTGCGACCTGCCGCCCGGGGCGGTGGCCCGGTCGGCCTCGGCCTGGACGAGCAGGGAGAGCAGTGACGCCACGGTCAGACCGGCCTCGGCGGGGTGGCGCAGCACCTTGCCGGGGTCGATCCGGTACGTGTTGGTGCGGCCCTCTTTGGTGTGGGAGAGATATCCGTCCTGCTCCAGGTCGGCGATGATCTTCTGCACCGCGCGTTCGGTGAGCCGGCAGTGGGCGGCGATGTCCCGGATGCGGGCGCTGTGATTGTCGGCAATGGCCGCCAGCACCCGGGCGTGGTTGGTGATGAACGTCCATCCGGTGTGTGGCTCGGGCACTCCATCCATATCCCAACTCTACCGACCTGGGGTTCACGCACTCAAAAACACGTACTTCGTTTCATGTATCGGTTGACGTGTGTGGGGTAGAGAGGCAACGCTATAAACCCGGAGGCAGGGCGAACGGACAAGGGAGAAGAAGGCCATGCCGGAGCCTGCGTACCCTGCGCGGCCTCACACGCCGGAGGGCGCCGCGTCCACGGCGGGCGACAACGCACCGGCGGCGATCCCGCCGTGCATGGCGACCATGGACGTCGCACCGGACGGCGACCGGATGACCGTGACCCTGTGGGGGGAACTGGACCTGGGAAGCCGACGGCTCCTGCCGGACCTGTACGACATCCTCACGCTGTCGGGCAGCGGCATCGACCTGCGCCTGGACGCGGTCGGCTTCTGCGACTGCTCGGGCCTCAACGTGCTGTTGGATCTGCGCATGCGCGCCCTCGGCCTGGACAAGACGGTCGTGGTGCGCTCCAGCGGCCGCGCGGTCGAGCGGGTCCTCGACCTGACCGGCACCCGGGAGCTGTTGACGAACGACGTCCCCCGGCCCGCCCGTGCCGTCTCCCCTCAGACCGGCGCCGACCAGGACCTGCGGGCCGAAGTCGCCCAGTTGCGACGGGCGATGCAGACCCGGCCGACCATCGATCTGGCCCGCGGCATCCTGATGGCCTCCTTCGGACTGAGCCCCGAGGCGGCCTGGAGCGTGCTGGTGCGGACCTCCCAGAACACCAACACCAAGCTGCACCATCTGGCCGACGAACTGGTGAGCACCGCCCACGGCACCACACTGCCGGAGCAGGTGCGGCGGCAACTGGCGGCCGCGGTCGCGAGCACGGGCACCCGGAGCGCCGCGGCGGCCGGTCCCCCGAGCGGAACCGACGGGCGCGGGGACTGACACGCCCCTCCCGGGACCCGCCGCGTCCGCCCCCTGAGGCATCATGAACAGGCCATGGCCTGCCACCGCCGGTTCCACCGGGAGCGCACTTTATAAAGCCCCTTTCCAAACCCCTTGTCGAAAGTCCCGCCAGCCCATAGCCTTGCGCCGCGCCGGTGCCGACGTCGACCCCGGCCAGGGCAGGTCTGGGAAGGGATGGGGCACCCCGGTGAAGCGCACATCACGCGACATCCGCACCGCGAACCGCTACGAGGTGCTGCGCCAGATCATCGCGGAGTCACCCACCTCCCGGCAGGAGCTGGCGGCCGCGACCGGCCTCAGCCTCGCCACGGTGGCCACGCTCGTGGGCGAGCTGCTCGACCTCCGCATGATCACGGAGGTCGGCTTCGAGGACTCGGCCGGCGGCCGGCCCCGGGGCCTGGTGGCGGTCAATGCCTCGGGCGGCGCGCTGATCGGCGTCGACATCGCCGAGACCTACGTCCATGTCGAGCTGTTCGACCTGGGGCTGAACGTCCTGGCCCGTGCCGAGGAGGACGTCCGGGCGAGTGAGAGCCTGCCCGAGCAGGTGGTCGGCCATGTGGCCACCGCCGTCGGCTCGGTGGTCACCCAGGCCGGCATCGAGGGCGCCCGGGTGCTCGGGGTCGGTGTGAGCGTGCCGGGCCAGGTGGACCGCGCCACCGGCATCTCGGAGTACGCGCCCAACTGGGACTGGCACGACGTACCGCTGCTCGACCTGCTCACGGAGCACATCGCCTACCCGCTCTACCTGGACAACCCGCTGCGTGCCAGCGCGGTCGCCGAGCTGTGGTTCGGGGCGGCGCGCGGGGCCGGGAACGCCGTGGTGGTCAACCTCGGGACCGGCGTGGGCGCCGGGCTCGTCCTGGGCGGCGGGCTGCACCGCGGGGTGAGCAACAGCGCAGGCGAGTGGGGCCACACCACGATGGTGCTGGACGGGCGGCTGTGCCGCTGCGGCAACCACGGCTGTGTGGAGACGTACGTCGGCGCGCGCGGCATCATGCTGAACCTGCGGGAGATCGGCCCCGACAGCGCGCTGCTGCACGCGGACGACCAGACGGCGACCATCGACGCGCTGGCCCGCGGGATCGCGGCGGACGACCCGGTGGCACGCCGGGCCGTCCACGAGACCGCCCGCTATCTGGGCGCCGGCGTCGCGGACCTGGTGAACCTGTTCAACCCCGAGATCGTCGTGCTGAGCAGCTGGGTCGCCCGCACCCTGGGCGAACCACTGCTGCACGAGGTGCGCGAGGCCGTGACCCGGCACGCGCTGCCGCGGCCGCTGGCCGCCACCGAGATCGTCCTCTCCCCGATCCCCACCGACCCGGTGTGCCTGGGCGCGGCGACGTTCGCGCTGGAGGGCGCGCTCCAGGCCGTCGGGCAGAAGAACGGCAAACGCACCGCCCCCGTGAGGAGCCGAACCGCCGCCGCGCCACCCTCGTAGCGGCGGAAGCAACTCCTCCGCTTCCCCCGCATGTTCGAAATAGCGAACCGGACACAACGCTTCGAACAGACTTCGTCCAACCCCTTGCCGAAGCCTTAGCCGAAGCTCTAGCGTCCCGCACCGCACCTCTCTTTGAGCCATCTGGCGCGAGCCCCCGGGCCCGTGAGCCATCAGGCAGTGAGCCGAAGAGCCGCAGCCGCACTCGAGACAAGGACGTCAGCATGTCGGCATCGAGCAACATGAACTGGGACCGCCGCAACGTACTGCGGGCCGCGATGGGCCTGGCCGCCGCCGGCGGACTCGCCGCGTGCGGCAGCAACACCGGCCGGGGCGGTGGGTCCGGGTCGGGCGACGGCCTCACCCAGTACTTCCACGCGTACGGCGAGGCCGGCGTCGAGCAGGCCGTCAAGAAGTACGCCAAGGCCTACAAGGACGCCAACGTGACCACCCAGTGGATCACCGGCAACAACTACGAGCAGAAGCTCTTCGCCGCGCTGCTCACCAAGAACGCGCCGGACGTCTTCGAGTTCCACCCGCAGATCCAGCTCGTGAAGAGCGGTCAGGTGGCCGACCTGACCGACATCATCGACCCGGTCAAGGACGACTTCAACCCGGCCGACATCAAGTCGCACACGGTCGACGGCAAGATATACGGCATCCGGATGATCGACGACCCGCAGTTCCTCTTCTACCGGCCCTCGCTGTTCGAGAAGGCGAAGATCGAGGTCCCGACCACGCTGGAAGAGCTGATCGAGGCCGCCGACAAGCTGACCACCAACAAGGTCAAGGGCATCTTCCTCGGCAACGACCTGACCTCGATCCAGCACAACGTGATCTGGTCGGCCGGCGCCGACACCCTCACCGCGGACAACAAGCCCGCCTTCAACACCGACGCCGTGGCCGACGGCCTCAAGCAGCTCCGCGGTCTGTTCACCAGCGGCAACCTGCTCCTCGACGCCCCCGCCGACTCCTGGGACCCCTCCGCCTTCAACCAGGGCCTGACCGCGATCCAGTGGTGCGGCATGTGGGCCATGCCGGCCATGCAGCAGGCGCTCGGCGACGACATCGGCATCTTCCCCTTCCCGAAGATCGGTTCCGCCGGCAAGGAGTCGGTCTACAACGGCGGCTGGTCGATGTTCGTCAACGCCAAGGGCAAGAACGTCGAGGCGGCCAAGGAATACGTCAAGTGGCTGTGGATCGACCAGAAGCAGTACCAGGAGGACTTCGCCACCTCCTACGGCTTCCACATCCCGCCGCGCACCTCCCTCGCCCAGTCGGCCACCAAGCTGAAGTCCGGCCTGCCGGCCGAGGGCGTGAAGCTCTTCAACGAGTTCGGCCACTTCGACAACATCGGCTGGACCCAGGCCATGATCGCCGCGATCAACGACGTCATGGCGAACTCCGTCCGCAAGGACGGCGACCCCAAGGCCCAGCTCGCGGCCGCCGAGAAGAAGGTCGACGCCGAACTCAAGAAGCTGTTCGGTTAGGCCCGGCGGACGGACCACGACATGTCGACCACCACCACACGCGGGGTCGCCCAGCCCGCCCCGGCCAAGGTCTCCAAGACCCGGCCGCGGCGGGGCCTCGGGGCGAGCAGCACCTTCAACTTCTGGCTCTTCACCGGGCCGTTCCTGATCGGCCTGGTGATCTTCGTCTTCGTGCCCATCGGCTGGAGCATCTGGCTCAGCTTCTTCGAGGCACGCTTCACGGTCACGCCGAGCGAGTTCATCGGCTTCGAGAACTACAAGCAGGTCCTGACGGACACGGACTTCCGGAACTCGCTCGTCACGTTCACCGTGTTCGCCGCGTTCATCGTGCCGGCCACCTGGGCCCTCTCGCTGGGCCTCGCGCTGCTGGTCAACCGGCTGCGGTTCATGCGGGCGTTCTTCCGGTCGGTGTTCTTCCTGCCGACCGCGGTCAGCTATGTCGCCGCCGCGCTGATCTGGAAGATGTCCATCTTCAACGGCGTCCGCTTCGGCCTCGCCAACACCGTCATCGGCTGGTTCGGCATCGACAACGTCGCCTGGCTGGCCAACCCGGACCCGCCCTGGTACTGGCTGGTCATCGTGACCGTACGCCTCTGGCTGCAGTCGGGCTTCTTCATGATCCTGTTCCTCGCGGCGCTGCAGAACATCCCGCGGGAGCTGTACGAGGCCGCCGCCATCGACGGTGCCAAGCCGGGCTGGCAGACCTTCCGGCACATCACGCTGCCGCAGCTGCGGGCCACGTCCACCGCGGTGATCCTGCTGCTGCTGATCGCCGCCTACCAGGCCTTCGACGAGTTCTTCAACCTGCTGGGCAAGGCCACCTGGGGCCAGCCGCCGCTGGTCGAGCTGTACAAGATGGCTCTCGGCGAGAACCAGAACTACGGCGCGGGCAGCGCGGGCGCGGTCGTCCTGACCCTGCTCATCTGCGTCGTGACCCTGTTCCAGGGCAAGATCATGGGGTTCGGAAGGGGTGAGGAGGCCAAGTGACCACCACAGCACCCGACATCCGCAAGGGCGCGAAGCCGGCCGCCAAGGCCAAGCGTGGCGGCGGCGTTCTCGGCAACACCGGTCTGTACATCGCGACCGGCGTCGCGGCCCTGCTCTTCCTGATCCCCTTCTATCTGATCGTCCGCAACGCGCTGATGACGGACCAGGAGATCACGGGCGAGGAGTGGAAGTGGTTCCCCACCTCCATCCAGTGGGGCAACATCTCCGAGCCCTTCGACGACGTCACCGTCGACTTCGCGCGCGCCCTGTGGAACTCCATCGTCGTCGCCGTCCTGCACACCTCGGGCATCCTGCTGATCTGCTCGCTCGCCGGGTACGGCCTCGCCCGGATCCCGTACAAGCACGCCAACAAGGTGTTCTACGCCGTCCTGGCCACGCTGATGGTTCCCACGGCGGTCACCTTCGTGCCGAGCTTCGTTCTGGTCTCGTCCCTCGGCTGGGTGGACAGTTACCGGGGTCTCATCATCCCGGGGCTCTTCAGTGGTTTCACCTGCTTCCTGTTCCGGCAGTACTTCCTGGGGTTCCCCAAGGAGCTGGAGGAGGCGGCGCGCGTGGACGGGCTCGGCTACTGGGGCGCGTACTGGCGTGTCGTCGTGCCGAACTCGCTGAACTTCTTCGCGGCCATCGCCACGATCACCTTCATCAACGGCTGGAACGCCTTCCTGTGGCCCCTGGTCATCGGCCAGGACCCGAGCGCCTGGACGGTCCAGGTGGCGCTGTCGTCGTACATGACGAACCAGACCGTCAACTATCACCTGATCTTCATGGCCACGGCCATTTCCATCCTGCCCCTGGTGTTCGTCTTCCTCTTCCTCCAGCGCTGGCTGGTGCAGGGGATCGCCCAGACCGGCATCAAGGGCTGAGCTAGGAGACCGATGTCTTTCCGCACCACCGCCGACTATGTCGAGGACGTCTCCCCGGGCAGCGGGGCCCTCGCGCCCCGCGCCTGGTACGCGTCCTCGGACGCCGCGTCCCTGTCGCTGAACGGCAGCTGGCGCTTCCGGCTGTCGGCCACCGTCGACGCCGAGGACGACTCGTTCGCCGAGGAGGGCTACGACGCCCAGGGCTGGGCCGAGGTCACGGTCCCCGGGCACTGGGTGCTCCAGGGCGACGGGGCGTTCGGGTCCCCGATCTACACCAACCACCTCTATCCCTTCCCGGTGGACCCGCCGCACGTCCCGACCGAGAACCCGACCGGTGACCATCTGCGCGTCTTCGACCTGCCGTCGGACTGGCCGTCGGACGGCGGGTCGGTGCTGCGGTTCGACGGCGTCGAGTCCTGCGCCCGACTCTGGCTGAACGGCACGGAGCTCGGCGAGTTCAAGGGCTCCCGGCTGCCGCACGAGTTCGCGGTGGGGCATCTGCTGAAGCCGGGCGGCAACGTCCTGGCGGTGCGGGTGCACCAGTGGTCGGCGGGCTCGTATCTGGAGGACCAGGACCAGTGGTGGCTGCCGGGCATCTTCCGTGACGTGACGTTGCTGCACCGCCCGGCGGGCAGCGTGGGCGACTTCTTCGTGCACGCGTCGTACGACCACACCACCGGCGAGGGCACCCTGCGCGTCGACTCCGACGTCGAGGGGCGGGTGACCGTCCCGGGCCTGGACATCGATGTCGCGACCGGCGAGCCGGTGACCGTGGCCGTCGAGCCGTGGACCGCCGAGACGCCTCGGCTGTACGACGGTGTGCTGGCCACCGAGGGCGAGCGGGTGCCGCTGCGCATCGGTTTCCGTACCGTCGCCCTCGAGGACGGGCTGATCAAGGTCAACGGCAAGGCCGTCCTCTTCAAGGGCGTCAACCGGCACGAGTGGCACCCTACGATGGGCCGTGCGCTCGACCTGGAGACCATGCGCGAGGACGTGCTGCTGATGAAGCGGCACAACCTCAACGCCGTGCGCACCTCGCACTACCCGCCGCACCCGGCCTTCCTGGACCTGTGCGACGAGTACGGCCTGTGGGTCATCGACGAGTGCGACCTGGAGACCCACGGCTTCACCGAGCAGGACTGGCGGGACAACCCGGTCGACGACGACCGCTGGACGCCGGCCCTGCTGGACCGCGCGGAGCGGATGGTCGAGCGGGACAAGAACCACCCGTCGGTGGTGTTCTGGTCGCTGGGCAATGAGGCCGGCACCGGCCGCGGGCTCACCGCGATGGCGGAGTGGATCCACGACCGCGACCCCGAGCGGCTGGTGCACTACGAGGGCGACTGGAACTGCCGCGACACGGACGTGTACTCGCGGATGTACGCCTTCCACGACGAGGTCGACAAGATCGGGCAGCGGCTCGACGGCGGTACCGGCAAGCGCCGGGAACTCCCCTTCATCCAGTGCGAGTACGGGCACGCGATGGGCAACGGCCCGGGCGGGCTCGCGGACTACCAGGAGCTGTTCGAGAAGCACGAGCGGCTCCAGGGCGGCTTCATCTGGGAGTGGATCGACCACGGCGTGAAGCACGCCGAGCTGGGTTACGCCTACGGCGGTGACTTCGGCGAGGAGCTGCACGACGGCAACTTCGTCTGCGACGGGCTGGTCTTCCCTGACCGGACGCCGTCGCCGGGCCTGATCGAGTACAAGAAGGTCATCGAGCCGGTCCGCATCGAGGGCGACGGCACCGACGGCACCGTGCGGATCACCAACAAGCAGGACTTCGCCGACCTGTCCGCGCTGGCCTTCGAGTGGTCCTGCCAGGTGGACGGCGAGACCGTCGAGTCGGGGCCGCTCGCGGTGCCGGTGCTCGTGCCGGGCGAGAGCGCCGAGGTGAAGCTGCCGGAGCCGCCCGCGGACGGCCGGGGCGGCGAACGCCAGTGGACGGTACGGGCCCTGCTCGCCGACGACACGGTCTGGGGTCCGAAGGACCATGTCGTGGCCTGGGGGCAGTTCGCCGTGGGGGCACGGCCGCTGCCGTCCTTCCCCGCGAGTGACCGGCCCGTGGCGGACCCGGACCGGATCACCCTCGGCCCCGCCGAGTTCGACCCCCGTACCGGTGCCCTGCGCTCGATCGGCGGGGTCAGGGTCGGCGCGGCACCGAAGCTGGACGTGTGGCGGGCGCCGACCGACAACGACGACGGCGCGGAGTGGCAGACCGACACCCGCTACGGGATGCTGTGGCGCACGCTCGGCCTGCACCGTATGCGGCACCGCCTGGTCTCGGTCGAGGCCGGCGACGACGCCCTGACGGTCCGGACCCGGGTGGCGCCCGCGGCCCGCGAGGTCGGCCTGGACACGGTGTACCGCTGGACGTCCGACGGCGAGCGGCTGCGGCTGACCGTGTCCGTGACCCCGGAGGGCGACTGGACGGTGCCGCTGCCCCGGCTCGGTGTCCGCTTCGGACTGCCGGAGGCCGACCGGGTGGAGTGGTTCGGCGGCGGTCCCGGCGAGGCGTACCCGGACACCAGGACGGCGTCGATGGTGGGCCGCTGGCAGTCGACGGTGGACGGGCTGCAGACCCCGTACGTCCGTCCGCAGGAGAACGGCGCCCGCGCCGATGTCCGCTGGGTGGAGCTCGGCGGGCTGCGGATCGAGGGCGACCCGGAGTTCTGGTTCACCGCGCGGCGCTGGACGACCGAGCAGCTCGAGGCGGCCCTGCACCGCACCGACCTCACGGCCGGCGACACGGTGTGGGTCAACCTCGACCACGGGCAGCACGGCATCGGCTCGCAGTCGTGCGGCCCGGGTCCGCTGCCGCGGTACTTCCTGAAGGCGGAGCCGACGGAGTTCTCGTTCGTGTTCTCGACCACCGGGTAAGAACTCGATTAATCGATTGACCAATTGATCGACATTCCGACAGTGTCGGGACGTCATCCGCGGCCGGTCGGCCCTCGAAGCCGACCGGCCGCAGCTGCGTTCATCGCATGAGAGCAGGTGGGTCAATTGAGTGTCTCCATCGAGGTCCGCGGACTGTCCCGGACCTTCCACACCACCGTCCGCCGCCCCGGTTTCCTGGGCGCCGTCCGCTCACTCGTCAACCCCGAGCGGGTGGCCAAGCACGCCGTCTCCGACATCACCTTCGACGTGGCCCCGGGCGAACTCCTCGCCCTGCTCGGCCCGAACGGCGCCGGCAAGTCCACCACCATCAAGATGCTGACCGGCATCCTCACCCCCACCTCCGGCGAGGCCCGGGTCGCGGGCGTCGTGCCGTACCGGGAGCGGGAGCGCAACGCCCGGAACGTCGGCGCGGTGTTCGGGCAGCGCACCCAGCTCTGGTGGGACCTGCCGGTGCGCGAGTCGTTCGCGATCCTGCGGGACATCTACGAGGTGCCGAAGGCCGAGCACGCCGCCCGGCTGAAGGAGTTCGACGAGATCCTGGACCTGTCGTCGTTCTGGGACACCCGGGTCCGCCATCTCTCCCTCGGCCAGCGGGTGCGCAGCGATCTGGCCGCCGCGCTGCTGCACGATCCGCC
Organism: Streptomyces sp. NPDC057002; assembly: GCF_042673825.1. NCBI lineage: Bacteria > Bacillati > Actinomycetota > Actinomycetes > Kitasatosporales > Streptomycetaceae > Streptomyces > Streptomyces sp. NPDC057002. Next base: position 300,156 of record NZ_JBHURZ010000007.1, on the reverse strand, counting down.
GGTGGTCTTCCTCGACGAGCCGACCATCGGCATGGACGTGGTGGTCAAGGAGCAGGTGCGGGAGTTCCTGCGCCATCAGGTGGAGCAGCGCGGCCGTACGGTCCTGCTGACCACGCATGACATGACGGAGGTCGAGCGGCTCGCGGAGCGGGTGGTGCTGGTCAACCACGGCCGGCTGGTCCTGGACGGCACCCTCGACGAGATCCGCCGGAAGTTCGGCTCCACCTGGCAGGTCCGGGCCACACTCGCCGACCCGCACGCCGAGGTCGTGCCGCCGCCCGGGATCACGCTGCTGCGGCACAACGGCGCGCAGGTCGTCTTCGGCCCCGACGGCGCGGACGCGCCGACCGTCCACCAGGCGCTCAAGGCGGTGATCGAGCGGTACGAGGTGACCGACATCGCCCTGGACGAGGCGGACCTGGAAGACGTGATGCGGGCCGCGTACGTGCATGCCGGGGAGGTCTGACATGGCCGTGCTGCACGCCTGGCGCGCCGCCCGCGTCACCCCGCTGGGCGAGCTGAACGCCCCGCCCCGGATGACGGCCGTCGCGCTGCGGCTGTCCGTGCAGGTGGTCCTGGTCTGGTCGCTGTGGCGCGGCCTGTACGCGGATTCCGGTACGACCGCCGGCCTGACCCGCGATCAGGCGGTCACCTACGCCGTGCTGGCCGTACTGGCGTCCCGGCTGCGGGAGCTGGACCAGTACGCGGGCCGGGACACGGTCCTCCAGCACATGCACTTCGGCACGATCGTCTACTGGTACCTGCGCCCGCTGCCGCCGCAGCGCTACTACGCCCTGCGGGCCGCGGGCGAGCAGCTGTACGGACTCGCGTGGGCGCTGACCGGGTATGTGATCTGCCTGGCCGCCGGGCTCGTCGACCCGCCGCGCTCGGCCGCCGTGGCCGGGGTGTTCGCGCTCAGCATGCTGCTGGGCCAGTGGGTCCTGTACTACGTGATGCTCACGCTCGACCAGTTGTGCTTCTGGACGGTCCGCAACACCGCCGCGATGCTCATCCTGCTGTTCGCGCAGAACCTGCTGTCCGGCGTGTACGCGCCGCTGTGGTTCTTCCCGGACTGGTTCGTGACGATGAGCGCCTTCCTGCCCTTCCAGGCCACGCTGAGCGTGCCGCTGTCGCTGTATGTGGGCCGGATCCCCCTGTCCGACGCGGCCTTCCAGCTCTGCGTGCAGGCCGGGTGGGTCGTGGTGCTGGCGTTGTTCACCCGGCTGCTGTGGCGGCGGGCCGCCCGGCGCGTGATCTCGCAGGGAGGCTGAGATGTCGCTGAAGGCTCTGCGGATCGTGTGGCGCGTGACGGCGCTCAACTTCCGCGCGCAGATGGAGTACCGGACCGAGTTCCTGCTGATGATCGCGATCGGGGCGATCTGGCAGGTGTCGGTGATCGTGTTCGCCACGGTGCTGCTGTCCCGGTTCGCCGGGATGGGCGGCTGGGACAGCTCGGACGTGCTGCTGATCCCGGCGACGCGCATGCTGGCGCACGGTCTGTTCGTGCTGTTCCTGGGGCGGATGCACTGGGCCGGCCGGCAGGTCCAGGAAGGCCGGATCGACATCTACCTGATGCGCCCGATGCCGGTGCACCGGCAGATCCAGCTGGCTTTCTTCCCCACCAACGCCATCGGGGACCTGACGGTCGCGGCGGGCCTGATGGCGGGCGCGCTGTCCCGCAGCGACCTGGACTGGACGGCGGGCCGGATCACGTATCTGATCGCGGCCGTGCTGGGCGGCATGCTCCTGGAGGCGGCCCTGTTCACGGTCGTGGCGAGTGCGTCCCTGCGCTTCCCGGCCGCCGACATGTGGGGCCGCTGGCTGGAGGAACTCCTCGGCACGTTCGGCAGCTACCCGCTGAACGTGCTGCCCAAGGCCGTGGGAGGACTCCTGACCTACGGCCTCCCGCTCGCGTTCGTCGCCTACTTCCCGGCGGCGGTGCTGACCGGGCACGGCCATACGACCGGTGTGCCGTACTGGCTGGCGGCGGCCTCACCGCTGCTCGGGCTGCTGGCGTATCTGGGGGCGCGGGTGCTGTGGCGGTGGAGTCTGCGGCACTACAGCGGCATCAACGGCTGACGGTCCGGCCCGCGCCGCGGACCGGGGTGAACAGGGCGGCCACGGCGAGCAGGACGCAGGTCGCTCCGGCGGCCAGCGCGACCGGCGTCGTGCCCTGTTCCTCCGCGGCCCAGGTCAGCACGGCGGCGCCGATCGGTGCCGCCGCGTAGTGCAGGGTCCAGAAGGCGGAGGTGACCCGGCCCAGGAGGTGTTCCGGGGTCACCTCCTGCCGGAACGACATCGAGCAGGTGCCTCCCATGGCGGCGCAGGCGAGGAAGGCGGCGCACAGCGCCGCGACCACGGGCACGTCACGGGCCCAGCCGAGACCGGCGAAGGCCAGCCCGCAGCCCGCGACCGAGCCGGCCCAGGTCGGCCCGAAGCCGAGGCGGCGGCGGATCCTGGCCACGAGCAGGGCGCCTGCGATGGTGCCGAGCGCGCCGGCCGCCATGACGGTGCCGACCGTGCCATCGTCCTGGCCGAGGTCGTGCTTGAGGTGGTAGATGACCAGGTCGTGGATACCGAGGGTGAGGAAGCTGAAGACGAACAGCAGGACGGTGAGCGAGCGCAGCACGGGGTGGCCGTAGAGGAAGGCGATGCCGGTGCGCAGGTCCTGCCACAGGCCGGTGCGCTTGCCCGGCTGTTCGTCCGGGGCGCGCCTGCGGAACCGTAAGAAGAACAGGAGCGCCGCCGACACCGCGAAGCTGGCCGCGTCCACGCCGACAGCCGCGGCCGGCCCGGACCAGGCGGCCACCAGCCCCGCGCACAACGGCCCGAGAACGCCCGCGGCAGCGGCCGTGGCGTTCAACCGGCCGTTGGCCTCGGTGAGTTGGCCGGTGCCGACCAGGCCGCGCACGACGGTGACGTAGCCGACCGCGAACAGCATGCCGACGGCCTCGCACAGCGGCAGCACCACGTACAGCAGCCAGATCTGCGGGCCGAACAGCCACACCAGCGGGATCACCCCGTACAGCCCCATGCGCACGAGGTCGCAGCCGATGAGCAGCCGGCGCCGGTCCACCCGGTCCACCACCGCCCCGGCGAACACCGCCGCGAGGACCGACGCCGCCCCGCCCACCGCTGTGAGGAGCCCCATCCGGGCGACCGACCCCGTGGCCTCCAGGACCAGCAGGGGCAGGGCGATCAGGGCGAAGGAGTCGCCGAGGACGGAGAGGGTCTGCGCGGTCCAGAAGATCCCGAAGTCCCGCTGCCGCCACAGCGGGCGGGTGCCGCGTAAGCCGTCGTCGCCGGCGTCCGAGGGCGTGCCGCCGCCGGGCTCGTCCTCACGCCGTGCCGCCTCGGATGTCATGCGCCCTCCCCCGTCGCCGATGCACGGCAACCTTACGGCCGGCCGCGGCGACCGAGGGGTGTCGCACCCGCATCCCCACCCCCCACAGGAGGAGCCGTGCCGCACTCCGCAAGAGGCCACCGCCGCGCCTTCCGTCCGCTCACGCTCGCCGCCGCGGGCGCACTGGTCGCCACGGCGACCGTGGCGCTCCCGCAGTTCACCCCGGACGCCTCCGCCGCCACCACGCTGCGCGGCTACGCCGACGCGCGCGGCGCGCGGATCGGCGCGGCGGTCGCCGACGGGCCGCTGCGCACCGAGCCGGCCTACACCACCGTCCTGAACCGGGAGTTCAACTCGGTGACGGCGGAGAACGCCATGAAGTGGGACGCGCTGGAGCCCAGCCGGGGCGGCTACAACTGGGCCGCCGCCGATCGGCTGGTCAACCACGCCGCGGCCCACAACCAGGGAGTACGGGGCCACACCCTGGTCTGGCACAACCAGAATCCGTCCTGGCTGGCCAATGGCAACTTCTCGGCGTCCGAGCTCAACACGATCCTCAAGAAGCACATCGACACCACGCTCGGCCGCTACAAGGGCAAGATCTACGCCTGGGACGTCGTCAACGAGGCGTTCAACGAGGACGGCTCGATGCGCAACTCGCTCTGGCAGAGCAAGCTGGGCTCGGGGTACGTCGCCAACGCGCTGCGCTGGGCCCACGCGGCGGATCCGAGCGCCAAGCTGTACATCAACGACTACAGCATCGAGGCGGACAACGCGAAGAGCGACGGCCTGTACAACCTGGCGCGGCAACTCCTCGCGCAGGGCGTGCCGTTGCACGGCATCGGCTTCCAGGCGCACTTCGTCGTCGGCCAGCTGCCGTCCTCGATGAAGGCGAACCTGAAGCGCTTCTCCGACCTCGGTCTCGAGGTGTCGATCACCGAACTCGACGTCCGCATCCCGATGCCGGCGTCCTCCGCCGAGCTTGCCCAGCAGTCCACCGACTACAAGACGGCCACGGAGAACTGCCTGGGCGTGCCCCGCTGCGCGGGCGTCACGGTGTGGGGCGTCACCGACAAGTACTCATGGGTGCCGGGCACGTTCAACGGCTACGGCGCGGCCCTGCCGTACACCGAGAGCTACGGGGCGAAGCCGGCGTACCAGGGGCTGTCGGACGGGCTCAATCCGCAGGCGTAGGGCGAAAACCGGTACCGGTGGGCGGTGCGGACGGGCTATCGTCCGCACCGTGAGCTGATCTCTCCCGCGGTGCCACCGGGCACCGCAGACGCGCGACGCACTCCGTTTGCCGTGCCCGTCCCACAGGGAGAGATCACCATGCGCATCGTCCTGGGCAACACCCCTGACGACACACTCGCCGCCTTCACCGCCCGGGCGGCCGAGGACCCCGGAGTCGCGGGTCTGGTCCTCAGCGGCTCCCGGGTCCACGAGGGCATGCCGACGGTCCACTCGGACTACGACCTGCACGTGATCCTCCGGGACCGGCAGGCCTCCGAACTCGCCGAGCTGGACTGGTTCCGTTCCGCCCACCTCGACCTCGTGGTCATCCCACTGGCGGAGTTCCGCACCCGCGGCATGCCCGGCCGGCCCGACCACTTCGCGCGCTACTCCTATGTCCACGCGGAGGTGCTGCTGGACCGGCTCGACGGGGAGGTCGCCCGGATCCTCGACGAGAAGCGGAGGCTGGGTGCCGAAGAGGCCAGGGCCGCGGTCGACGGCTGGCTCGACGCCTACGTCAACCAGGCCTACCGCTCCCTGAAGAGCTACCGCGACGGCCACCCGGCCATGGGCCACCTGGACGCCGCCGAGTCCGTGCCGTACGCCCTGGAGGTGCTCTTCGCGCTGCACCGCCGTGTCCGGCCCTACAACAAGTACCTGCGGTGGGAGCTGGAACGGAGCCCGCTGGGCGACCGGCGGTGGGAGGCGGACCGGCTGCTGCCCGTCGTGGAACGGCTGCTCGCCGACGGCGACCCGGACACACAGCGTGCGCTCTTCACCGGCATCGAGGGGGCGGCGCGGCGGGCCGGGCACGGCGGAGTGCTCGACTCCTGGGGTACGGACCTGGAGCTGCTGCGTCCCACCTGACGCCGGGGCGTCTCCCACTGTTTTCCCGACTCCCCTTGCGTACCACGGGTGTTGCCCCCGAACCTGAGCACCGTTCACCTTCTTCTCCCGACCGGAGACACCCCCCATGAAGAGACTGATCGGCACCCTCATGGCCGCCGCCCTGGCCGTCACGGGCCTCGCCGCCACCGCCGCGACACCCGCCGTCGCCGCGGACTCCGGCTCCTTCAACGTCCTCACCTACAACGTCGCGGGCCTTCCCGAGGGCCTGAGCTCCGGCAATCCGGAGAAGAACACCCCGCTGATCTCCCCCAGGCTCGGGGCGTACGACATCGTCAATGTGCAGGAGGACTTCAACTACCACGCGGCCCTGTACGCGGGCGACGACCACGCCCACCGCACCGCGACCAGCGGCGGTGTCCCCTTCGGCGACGGCCTCAACACCCTCTCGGACCATCCGTTCGAGGACTTCCAGCGGGTGAAGTGGAACAAGTGCACCGGCACCAACTGCCTCACGCCCAAGGGCTTCTCGCTGGCCCGGGTCCGGCTCGCCGAGGGCGTCTTCGTGGACCTCTACAACGTGCACACGAACGCGGACGACTCCGACGACGCGCTCGCCGCCCGCCGGGCCAACATCGAGCAGCTCTCCGACTTCGTCCAGGCGAACTCGGCGGGCAACGCGGTGATCGTCATGGGCGACACGAACACGCGGTACACCCGCTCCGGCGACAACATCCGCACCCTGCTGAGCGAGAACGGCCTGACCGACGCATGGGTCCAGCGCGTCAAGGGCGGAACACCCCCGGCCCAGGGCAGCGACGCGCTCGTCTGCCCCACGACAGCGCCCACGAACGACTGCGAGGTCGTGGACAAGGTCCTCTACCGCGGCAGCAAGCTGCTCAGCCTCGACGCGACCCGCTACAGCAACGACTGGGCCTCCTTCCTCGACCCGGCCGGCGCCAACCTCTCGGACCACTTCCCGCACACGGTCGACTTCTCCTACAGGCTCGACTCCTCCCTGCGCGCCAGCGACTTCTTCGGCGGCCCGCACGGCACGGCCTTCAACGACGCGGACGATCTGCCCGCGACCCCGGCTCCCCGCACGCTGACCCTGCGCGGCAGCGCCCGCCTGGACGCGGTGTCCCTGACCCACGACGGCGGTACGACGCTCACCCACGGCGGCACGGGCGGCACGGCGACGTCCCTGACGCTGGCGGCCGGTGAGCACCTGACCTCGGTGAAGCTCACGCAGGGCCAGAAAGACGGCCGTACCCGCCTGTTCTCGGCGGCGTTCACGACCGACAAGGGCCGCACCCTGTCCGCCGGTACCGCCACGTCCGACGCGAAGACCTTCACGGCCCCCGCCGGCCGGCAGATCGTGGGCTTCACGGGCCGCGCGGGAGACGAGGTCGACAAGCTGGGAGTGGTGTACGCGCCGATCCGCTGAGTCAGCGTGGCGGCGGGCGCAGGGCTGCCAGGTCGGCGGGCAGCAACTCCGGGTGGTAGGTCGCCAGGGCCGCGCCGCCGAGCCACCAGCCGCGGTGGATCAGGGCCCGGCACAGGCCCGGGTCGAGGCGGTCGAAGACGGTCGGGACGAGAGCGAGGTGCCGGCCGTCGAAGGCGGGCTGTTCGGCGAAGGCCGCGCGCCAGCGGCGCAGCGCGTCCGGGCCGTCGGCCGGGAAGTCGGTGGAGAGCTGGACGAGGACTCCCCGGCGGGCACCGCGCGGCAGTTCGCCGTCCGGGCCCGCCGCCCTCGCCTCCTCGAAGCGGTCGACGACCGCCCGGGTGCGCAGCGTGGTGCTCTGCCGGTACAGCAGTGAGTTCGCCCGGGCCAGGTCGCGGACGACGGGGACGCGCCCGTACACACCGGGCCGCAGCAGTCCTCCGGCGTTGAGGACGCACAGGAAGGTGTGGCGGTAGCGGTCCCCGTCGATCGCCTCCAGGCCGGTGTTGTCATAGGTACCGCCATCGAGCAGCGCGGGCGCATGGGTGGCGCACGGGAAGGGGTTCCGGTCGAGGACGACGGGCGGGAAGGCGCCGGGCACCGCCGCGGAGGCCGACACGGCCCGGCTCAGCCGCAGCCGCGTGCCGGCCGTGGGAGCCAGGCCGATGGTGTAGTCGCCGTACACATCGCGTTCGAAGGTGAAGCGGGCACCGGTGGTCAGGTTGGCCGCGTTGACGATCCAGCGCACCTGCGGGTCCAGCCGCTCCAGTTCGGACTTCTCGAAGAACCACTCGTCCAGACGCCTGGCCAGCAGGTCCGTGCGGGTCGTGGGGCCGAGGGTCCGCCACAGGCCGCGCAGGAGGGCGCGCTTGAGGGAGCGGGAGGAGACACGGTCGACGACCGGTGCGATGACGAGTTCGTCCACGGCACTCGTGGTGAAGCCCTCCTGCCGCAGCGCGGGCCAGGCCGTGGCCAGGCAGCCGTTGGCGATCGAGCCGCCGGACACGGAGGAGGAGTAGCGCAGCCGGGACAACAGCCCGGTGTCGGCCAGCAGCCGGATGAAGCCCAGCGCGGAGAGGGTGGCGCGGAATCCCCCGCCGGACATCGCAAGCGCGACCGGGTGTGCCGTGGCGGGCGGTTCGGCCGGGCGGAGGGTGTCACCGCAGGGGCGGGCCGTGAGGCCGGTGCCGACGGCGGGCGAGTCGACCATCCATCCGGGAGGGGCGGCCGCCACGGTCTCGGCCGGGGGCGCGGGCGGGGCGGGGGCATGCCGGGCGGAGGTCATGGCCGGTCTCCGATCGTGACGACGAGCGCTTGCTCGGCCGGCTCCCGGACGTCCACGCCGAAGGCGCGGCCCTCGCTGAGCCGGGCCAGTTCCTCCTCGGCGAACGGGATGTGGTTGGTCAGATGGATGACGTACTCGTCGTCCGGTGCCCGGGACTCGACGAGCCAGCGCAGGGTGTCCTCGTTCGGATGGTGGTGGCGGATGCCGTCGGCGGAGACGACGTAGTGGTCGGCCCGTACCTGCTCGAAGAAGCCGGCTTCCACGTTGCGGTCGCTGCCGTGGTGCGGCAGTTTCAGCAGATCGACGTGGAGCGGTTCCGAGTCGTCGAGCAGGCCGAGATCGCGCAGCCCGGTCAGGACGTGGTCGCCGCGGGCGTCGCCGGTGAGCAGCGCGGTGCGGTCCTCGTGGCGCAGCAGCAGGACGATGCTGGAGAGGTTCGGCACCGACGAGTCGGAGTACGCCGCCGTGATGACGTCGGGGTCGCCGCGCTGTTTCGCCTTGCGCCAGCGTTCCTCCAGTTCCTCCAGCGCCGCTTCGTCGGGCGCGACGACCGTGACGTCCAGGTCGCCGAGGGTGGCCTCGGCACCCTCGGTGAGCGGCCCGCCGAACGGGGCGTTGCCGTCCAGGTGCAGCGCGCCGGCCGCGTTGCGGATGTCGCGGCCCTGCTGGTAGCTGGCGGCGACCGCCGCGTCGGTGGCGGCACGTTCGAGGAGCGGCTGGACGGACGCGCTCAGCCCCGGGGCGCGCTTGTCGACGAGTTCCTCCACGGAGTTGAACCACAGGGCGTCCACCGCGTACGGCAGGGCGTCCCCGTCCTGCTGGGCCTGCCTCATGTCGCGGAAGAGCCGTACGAGGCCGCCGGCGTGGTCGTCGTCGACGTGGGAGAGGCACACCACGTCGAGGTGCGGCGGGGCGTCGCCGCCCGGCGTCCCGAGCTGCTGGAGCCGGCCGCGGAGCGTGGCCCGGTAGACACCGACGGGACCGCCGTCGACGAGCATGACCCGCTCGTCGGGTGTGCCCCAGCGGACGAGGAAGCAGTCGCCGTGCCGGGCGTCGAGGAAATCGAAGGTATACATGTCAACCTGCCTGGCTGGTGGTTCGGCCCGTCACACGGACTGCACGGCGCGCAGCACGTCGACGAGCCCATGTCCCTGGAAGTGGCGTTCGCGGGCGAGGTCGGTCGCGGTGGCGCAGAGGATCTCCTTCACGCGTTCCGGGCGGCCGAGCAACTCCCGGTGGCGGGCGAGCAGCATGGCGGCGGCCCCGCTGACATGGGCCGCCGCCTGGCTGGTCCCGTGCATGGCGGAGATGCCCTCGCCGGGGATGGGTCCGTCGATGTCCTCCCCCGGCGCCACCAGGTCGGGCTTGAGCCGCCCGTCGCCGGTGGGGCCCCGGCTGGAGAAGTAGCTGACGCCGTGGCGGTGCGGGTTGCTGCGGTGGGTGGAGCCGACGGTGATCACGGAGTCCGCGTTGCCGGGGTCGGAGATGCTGATGTCCCGGTAGTCGGCGCCGAGAGTGTGCGCGGTGCCGCCGGTGAACCCCGCGTTGCCGGCCGCGGTGACGACCACGACACCCGACCGGGTCAGGCGGTCGCACTCGACGCACACGGGTGTCCACCCGGTGGAGTGGCTGGCGACGTCGTGCGGGACGGACAGGCTGATGTTGACCCCGGCGACGATGAACCGCCCGGCCTGCTCGTTGATGTGACGGATCGCCTGGAGCGCGGTGACGATGGAGAACTCGTCGCCGCCGCCCTCGTCGTCGAGGACCCGGAAGTCGTAGAGCCGGATGCGCGGGCAGATGCCTCGGAAGTCCAGCTCCGGCCACCAGCCGCCGATGATGCCGGCGATATGGGTGCCGTGCTGGTCGCCGGGCGGGGGCCGGGCGGGCTGCTGTCCCGGGGCCGGAGTGGTCTCGACGGACGGCAGGGCGGCCGCCCAGTTGACGAGGCCGCCCACGAGGACGTCGGCGGTGAGCTTTTCCCGTACACCGGTGAAGTCGAAGGAGCGGGCGATGCGCGTCTCCAGCGGCTGCGGCGTCGGGCCGGTGGTGTCCCAGTCGTGGAAGGCGGGGTGCCGCGCGTCGATGCCGCTGTCGACCACCGCCCATCCGATGGTGGCGGTGTCGACCGAGAAGACCTGCTCGGCCGCGTCGGCCTTGATCGTCCGGCGGGACCGTACGACCGCGCGGGTCGCCGGCCGGTTCGTCGTCACGGAGACGATCGGGTACTTCTGCCTCCGGTCGGCCACGCGCCCGACGGGGGTGTGCGGGCCGCGCACCGGGGTGGTGTCCACGACCACGTCGTTCAGCATGTCGACGAGTACGCCGGTCACCTCCTGTTCCCGGGTGTCGCTCCGGGCCAGGTCCGGCCGCGCGTTCTCCACGACGCGGTGCAGCAGCCGCAGGAACCAGGTGAGATGGCGGCCGCGCTCCTGCCGGCGCTCCATGCTGTCGTGGATCTCGCTGGTGGCCGGGGTCCTGACGTGTCCGGCGAGGGCCGCCTCGATGCCGTCCGCGCCGCCGCTCCCGGCGAGTTCGTGGGCGACCCGCACCGCGCCGGCGAGACTGGTCAGCGGCAGCAGGTCGCTGACGAGTTCCTTCAGGGTCAGCCGCGCCGCCACGAAGCTCCCGGCGGCGATCGGACGGCACTTCTCCATCAGCCCGCGGCTCTGGAACCGTTCCAGTACGCGCTCGACGCCGTACTCCTCGCGGATCGCGAGGATCAGGTCCTGCCGTCCCTCCGAGGACGGCCGCGGCGGCTGGGCGAACGCCAGCCACACATCGAACTGGACGGGGCAGTAGGTGGCCCAGAGGACAGGTACGGGTCCCTCCCCATAGAACACCGCTGCGAGATCGGCTCGGTCCATGTGGATTCCCGGGTGCGCTGTGCGTACGGCCCCGCGCGAGGCGGTGGGAGACGCCATGGCTGCCGGGGGCCTGTTCTCATTTTCCGCCCTGGTCATGGGCACTGCAACCGCTGGCCCGCAGGCTACGATCACCCTGCGCCTGTGGGACCTTCACACGGACGCGGCATCACCGTCGTGGCCCTCTTCGAGAGGTAACGCCCAGAACCCCCATGCCCAGAGCCGGCCTCACCCCCGACCGCCTCGTCTCGGCCGCAGCCGACCTCGCCGACGAGGCCGGCTTCGAGCGTGTCACGCTGTCCGCGCTGGCGCGGCGCTTCGGTGTGAAGGACGCCAGCCTGTACACCCACGTGCGGAACCTCAACGACCTCCGCACCCGCCTGGCCCTCTTCGCGGGCGGCGAGATGATCGACCGGATCGCGGCGGCGGTCGAGGGGCGGGAAGCCGGCCGGGACACCCTCGCCGCCTTCGCCGGTGCCTACCGGGCCTACGCCCTCGAGCACCCCGGCCGGTACGCGGCGACCCAGATCCCCGTCGACCAGGACCTTCTCGCCGACTCCCCCGCGATGCGCCGCACGGCCGACATCACCTACGGCATGCTCCGCGCCTACGGCCTGGAGGAACCCGACCTCACCGACGCCGTGCGCCTGCTGCGCAGCACCTTCCACGGCTACTGCGCCCTGGAGTCCAACGGCGCCTTCGGCGCGCCCCGTGACCTACAGGCGTCCTGGGACCGGGCCGTCGACGCCCTGCACGCCCTGCTTCTGACCTGGCCCCGCGAGGAGAGGACCCCCGATGCGTGACACCGCCGGCTCGATAGCCGAGCTCTACTCGCTCGGCACCGGCCCCTGGACGATGACGCCGGTCACCCGGGGCGCCCTGGGCCAGATCTGGAGACTCTCCGGGAACGGCTCCTCCTGGGCCGTGAAGGAGCTCCTCTTCGGCTGCGACGAAGCCCAAGTACGGCGTGAGGCCGCCTTAAGGGATTCCGCGGAACGCCTCGGCATCGCCTCGCCCCGGCTCCACGCCGACCGGCACGGCGCCTACGTCTCCCGCCTCGACTCCCCGGGCGGCGCCTCCTGGGTGAAGCTGTACGACTGGGTCGACGGCACCCGGGCGGACGCCTCCGACCCGGACGTGCTGGACTGGTTCGGCCGGACCATGGCGCTGCTGCACCAGGCCGGGGAGGGCGCCGTCGACACCCCGGGCGACTGGTACGAGCGGTGTCCCGACGACGCCGAGTGGGAGGACGTGCTCAAGAAGGTGCGGGACGCCGGCCGGCCCTGGTCGGACGAGCTCGGCGGCTTCATCGCCACGTCCGCTCCCGCGCTGGCCCACTGGGTCACCCCGTCCGCACCGCGCGGCCTCGTCACCTCGCACCTCGACCTCCAGCCGCAGAACGTCCTGGTCGGCCCGGAGGGGCCGGTCCTCCTCGACTGGGACAACGCGGGGCCGGTCTCGGCGGAACGGGAGTTCGCGCGCGCCGTCCATGTCTGGGCGGGCGGCAACGCGGTGGACATCGAATCGGCCCGGCGGCTGGCACGGGCCTACCGCGGTGCCGGGGGCCCGGCCGTCATCACCGGCCCGGAGTCGTTCTCGATGCTCTTCGCCACGGCCCTCAACTACGTCCATGTGCAGGCCGGGACGGCCGTCGATCCCGCTGTGACCGATGCGCAACGCGCGTTCGCGGGCGACCAGGCCCTCGCCTTCCTGCGCGGTGTGCCGGACCTGGCCGCCGTCGCCCTGCTGGTCGCCGCGCTCGACACCTAGCGGGCCGGGGGCAGGGCCACGTCGTCGTAGGACGGTGTCAGGCCCTTCGGCGGCCGTCCCGCCCGGATGTCCGCCACCGCCTCCAGCGCCGCGCCCAGCGCCCTCCGGTACAGCAGCGAGCCGAGGCTGATCCGGCGGACGCCGGCGTCGGCGAGGTGCGGGACGGTCGGGCCGCCGGGCGCGTAGAGGACGTTGAGGGGGACGTCCACGTGGCGCACCAGGGCGGCGATCCGCCGCAGGTCGGTGAGGCCGGGGACGAACACACCGTCCGCGCCCGCCTGTCGGTACGCGTCGAGGCGGGTGAGCGTGTCCCCGGTGTCACCGTCGCCGAGCCAGTGGGTGTCCGTGCGGGCGTTGACGAAGAGGGCGGGGGCCGCCTTCTTGACCGCGGCGATCTTCGCCGCGTGCCGGGCGACGGGCCCGAGGCCGTCCTCCAGGTTGATGCCGGCCGCTCCCACGGCGTACAGCTCGCGCGCGAACTCCGCCACCTCGTCCGGGTCGTCGCTGAAGCCGCCCTCCGCGTCGACCGACAGCTGGAACGGTTCGGATCCCAGGGCGAAGGCCAGCCGGAGCGTCTCCTCACGGGTCGCCGCCACGCCGTCGGGCAGTCCGGCGACGGCGGCGACGCCCAGGCTCGTCGTCGCGATCGCCCGGAAGCCCTGCCCGGCGAGGGCCCGGGCCGAGGCGTGGTCCCAGGCGTTGGGCAGGAGGAGGGGCTCCTCGTCGTGGTGGAGGTCGGCGAAGGCAGTCATGGGGCCACGCTAGGCGCGGGTCGCTTCGGCGCGGACCGAAGTACGGCCGCCCGGGTGCCATGGCAACCTTCCCCGCCCCCACGGCAACCACAGACCATGACACCAGCACAACCGGAAACACAGCCCCACCGCACCACACGCCACCGCCGTGTCCGCGCGGCCCGCAAGCCCGCGATCGGCGCGCTCGCGGCGGCCGGTCTGCTGGCCGGGGCGTGGTACGCGACCGCCGGGGCGGCGACGTCACCCGCCCTCGCGGTGACGAACACGGCCGTCGGTCTGCCGGCCAAGTTCCCCTATCTGTCGGCCGGTTACAACAACACCCGCGAGTGGACCCGCACGGCGACGGCGGCCGCCCCCGACGGCACGCTCCGGGTGGCCTGGCCCGCGGCGGACGGCATCCACGTCACCCCGCTGACCAGCGCCGGAAAGCGGGCGGGCGCGGACACCGTCGTCAAGGGCGCCGAGGAGGTCGGCGGCCTGGTCGCGCACAACGACGGCTTCGCGCTTCTGACCCGCGTCGCCGACAGCAACAAGTGGAAGGAGACGGCGGCCGCGCTGGTCCGCTACCAGAACGGCAAGCAGACCTTCCGCACGAAGCTCACGGGCACCGCGTCCAAGGACACGGCCCCGCTGCTGGACGGACAGCTCACCTGGAACGGCAGTAGGTACGGCGCGTACTTCGTCGTGCACGGCGCGGGCGGCGCGGCCGACGGTCACTTCGGCGACAAGCTGGCCTACGTCAGCGCCAAGGGCGCGAAGCTGAGCGGCGGCTGGAGCTGGGGATGCAGCCACAACGAGGGCATCGCGCTGCACGCCGAGAAGACCGGCGCGTTCACCTCCCTCTGCTTCGACGACTGGCGCTCGGGCCTGTTCGTGTCCACCGGCATCGGCGCCCCGGACAACGCACCGGTCGTGCAGCGCGAGCAGTGCTGGGCGGGCTACTGCGGCGGCACCTTCCCGGGCCGTACCGGCGATCTCGTCCGGTCGGCGACCGGCCGCTACGCCACCGCCTTCGCCTCCCGCGGTGCCGCCTCCGCGAAGAAGAACCCGGACGACGCGAGCGGCCGCGGCTGGACGGTCACCCCGAAGACGGGCACGCACCAGGTGGCGGTGGCGTTTCTGAAGGACCGCAACTCCGGCCCCGGCAAGGCGATCCGCCTGTCCGAGACGAAGGGTGTGGAGCACGTCAATGTCCACCTCGCCCCGTACGGCAAGGACCGGCTGCTGCTGTCCTGGGAGTCGGTCAAGAACGCCTCGTGCAAGGACGGCACCTGCACCGGGACGTTCGCGGGCACCCGGCTGCGCCTCATCGACTGGAACGGCAAGTTCCAGAGCGCTGCCAAGGTGGTCAAGGACAGGATCACCGGTGACATCGCGGTGTCCGCCGACGGAACGCTGACGTGGGCCTACGCCCCGGCCACACCCTCCTACGCGAAGCCGCTCAGCGGTGCGTCCCCGACGTCCACGACCCTGAGGATCGCGCGTCTCAAGCCGTGACGTCCACGCCCGACTCCGTCAGCCGGACCCGAGTCACACCGCCGTCGCTCCAGCGGACCTCCAGTGCTCCGGCATCGTCCGCGCGCACGGAGACCGACTCCGCCAGCGGGGCCGGGTCCGGCTCGGCGGTCAGCCGGGCCAGGGCGACGAACAGGGTGGCGTTCTCGCCCACCGCACCCGTCAGGGAGTCCGTGAGTCCGATCGCCGGTACGAGCTCGGCCCGCAGGCCCTCCCCGGCCGGCCAGCCGGTCACGCGGACCGGCGTCCCGGGCTCCGCGCCCGTCACCAGATGCGCCCGGACCTCCGCGGCCCCGCGCGCCAGCACAACACTCGTCACCCGCGCTCCCCCGCCCGCCGTGTGCCGGGAGGCCGCCCAGCCCTCTCCGACGCCCAGCGGTTCGATGCCGGTGCGGCTCGGGTCGTCGCCGACGATCACGCTGTTGTCGCCCGGAGAGGGTGAGGAGACCGGGGCTGTCACCGTCGAGTACGCCAGACGCGTGTAGTACGGGTCGTAGCGGACGTCCTCGCTGCCGTGGTTGTGGAGGCGGACCACGCCGTCCGAACGGGTCGACTGGAGCAGCCAGTTGGGAGGGCCGACGGGGGTGACGGCGTCCGCGCGCTCGGCCGGGCCGGGTTCCTCCGCCGCCGTCCACACCTCGTGGTCCGCGGGGAGAAGCAAGCCGAGGAAGCCCTTGCTCGCCCAGTACGGGGAGGCCGGCCCCGAGTAGCCCTGGAGGACGGAGGCGTCGGGGCCGTGCCAGCCCAGGGAGAGCAGGCCCTTGTCGTCCACCGCGCCCCGGTCGAGGAAGTACCGCAGCGCTCCCGAGGCAAGGCGCCGGGTCTCCCCCGGCGACAGGGGCGTACGGCCGGTCAGCGCGCCCAGCCACAACGGGGCCGTCGTCGCGAAGCGGTAGGTCAGGGAACGCCCCTGGCGCATCGGGGCGCCGTCCCCGCCGAACAGCCGGGCGTAGTCGGAGAGGTGGCGCGAGAGCCGGTCGCCGTACAGGTCCAGCAGGCGCTCGTCGCCCTCCAGCCAGGCGTGCAGCACCGGGTAGAGGTGCATCGCCCAGCCGTTGTAGTAGTCGAACTTGCGGCCGTCGCCGTCGGTGTACCAGCCGTCGCCCACGTACCACTGCTCGATGCGTTCCAGTCCGCGGTCGATCGCCGCGCGGGAGGCGTCCCGCTCATGGCCGACCTCGGCCAGGAAGCCGCCCACCGTGACGGGGAACAGCTCCCAGTTGCAGGGCCAGGCCTCGGCGGTGAGCGCGTCGCCGAGCCAGGCGGCCGTCCGCTGCCGTACTCCGTCGTCCAGCCGGTCCCACAGCAGCTCCCGTGTCAGGCGCAGGGCGAGCGCGATCGACGCCGCCTCCACCAGGGGCTGGCCGCGGTCCTCGATACGGGGCCAGACGCCCGAGACACCGGCGGCGAGGCCGGTGGCGTAGCGCTCCAGGGCCTTCTCGTCGCGGCGGAAGGCGGCCAGCAGCAGGGTGCGGGCGTAGCCCTCCAGGCCGTCGGAGAGGCGGCCCGACCAGCTGGTCCGCTCGCCGGGCAGGTGGTA
Organism: Streptomyces sp. NPDC057002; assembly: GCF_042673825.1. Taxonomy (NCBI): domain Bacteria; kingdom Bacillati; phylum Actinomycetota; class Actinomycetes; order Kitasatosporales; family Streptomycetaceae; genus Streptomyces; species Streptomyces sp. NPDC057002. The sequence continues at coordinate 283,564 of NZ_JBHURZ010000007.1, read as the reverse complement.
CAGCGCCCGGTCCTCGGTCGCGTAGGGCTCGACGGCGCTGAGCAGGGCGTCGGCCGCCGCCTCCCAGTGGGCGCGGGTGTAGCCGGTGAACGGAGACGTCGTGCCGTCGGCCGGAGGCAGGTGCATCGGTTCTCTTTCGTGCGCGGTTCGTGTTCGTGCGCGGTTCGTGCTCAGACGCTGGATCGGCCGGAACAGGTCGGACCTGGAGCGCCCCGGTTCCGGTCGGGGCGCCCCAGGGGCTCTATCCCACCCGCACCTTGCCCTTCGGCACCAGATGCCGGGTGACGAGTTCGTCGCGGACCAGGCCCGCGTAGGCCGTGGCACCGCGCACGGAGGTGTGCGTGTTGTCCCGCGCCTCGTTGTAGAGGTACAGCGCCTTCGAGCCCTCCACGCCCAGGGACTCCACGAGCGCCTTCGTCTTCGCGGTGAGGTCGATCAGCGGGACGTTCCGCGCGGCGGCGACGGAGCGGGTGACCGCGGGGTGGTCGACACCGAGGCCGTTGACCAGGAGCGCGGTTCCGTTGTTGAGCGTGCCGTCCGGGTTGAACCAGCGTCGCACGATGGGGGTGACAAGGACCGGCTGTCCGCCCCGCGCCCGGACGCCTTCCACCAGGGTCTCCAGGTTGGCCCGGTAGGTGGCCTCGTCCGTGGTCTTGTCGTTGTGGGCGAGCTGGACCAGGACCAGATCGCCGGGGCGGATCAGGGGCCGTACGGTGGCCCACAGCTTCGGGTTCCCCAGATAGGAGACCGTACTCTCCCCGGAATCGGCGTAGTTGGCGACGGACACGCCCTCGCGGAGGTACTGGGGCAGCTGCTGGCCCCAGCCGGAGTACGGGTCGCCTGGCTGGTCGCAGACGGTGGAGTCGCCGACGAGGAAGATCTGGCGGGTGTGCCGGGCCGGGGTGACCCTGATGTCGGCGAGGGCGGGGGCGGAACCGCCGATCCGCAGGTCGAGGCCGGGGGTGCCCTCGGGGCCGGTGGGCTCGCCCTCGGGCGTGCGGACGTTCACGGTGAAGCTGCGGGTGACGCGCTTGCCCGCCGGTGCGGCCGTCTCGGGGAGCAGGGCGCGGCGCGTTTCACCGCTGATGCTCGTGCTGGTCGCGGACTCTCCGCCGAGGGCGACCCGTACGTCGTACGTGCCGGGCGGTACGTCGAAGTGGCAGGTGCCGGCGGCGCACTGCGCCAGGCCCGGGGACGGGCGGCCGGAGTGCGCCTGCGCCGGTACGGACGGCAACGCGCTCCCCAGGGCCACCGCCGCCACTACGGCGATGCTGAAACGTCTCACTCGGTGCTCCTCCCAGCGGACGACAAGACCTGGAGGTGGACCGTACCGCTCCGGACAAGCGCTTTCTAGACCTCGAACAGCATTCACGAGATGGACAGCTTCACATGACCGAAAGCCCTTTCGCGAAATCGATTCAACTGTCACCCTCACTCCCACCCGAACTCCCCCCACCTCCCGAGGAGGCCCCCCATGTCCGGATCCGCGAACAGACCGGTCGGCCGCCGCGCCTTCGTCCTCGCCGCCACCGCCGCCGCGGGCACGGCCCTCACCGGCACTGCACACGCCGCCGCCTTCGGCTACAGCGACGACGGCTCGAACTACGTCGTCGACACCGGCGCCCAACTGGTCTTCAAGGTCAGCAAGTCGACCGGCGACCTGACCTCGCTGGTCTACCGGGGCACGGAGTACCAGGGCTACGGCGGCATGAACTCGCACATCGAGTCCGGGCTCGGCGCCTCCGCCGTCGGCATCAGGCAGTCCGGTTCGACGATCCTGATCTCCGTCACGCACGGCACGCTGAAGCACTACTACGCGGCCCGCAGCGGCGAGAACAACGTCTATCTGTGGACCAACAAGGCCGACACGTCCGTCTCCGCGACCCGGTACATCGTGCGCGTGAAGAAGGGCGCGTTCCTCAACGACGAGCCCGACTCGTACACCTACGCGCCGACCACCATCGAGGCCTCGGACGTGTTCAGGAAGTCCGACGGGCAGACCCGCTCGAAGCACTACTCCAAGCGGCGCGTCATGGACTACGACTACCTCGGCTGGTCCGCCGGCGGGGTCGGCCTGTGGATCGTGCGCAGCAACCACGAGAAGGCCTCCGGCGGCCCCTTCTACCGCTCCCTGCTGCGCCACCAGAGCGCGGACGGCGGCGGCCTCTACGAGATCCTGTACTACGGCCAGAACCAGACCGAGGCCCAGCGCTTCGGCCTCCAGGGCCCGTACGTCATCGCCTTCACGGACGGCGGGGCTCCCTCCTCGGCGCTGTTCCCGGGCACGCTGACCACCCCGTGGGCCGACTCGCTCGGCATCTCCGGGTACGTGCCGGCGAGCGGCCGGGGCAAGGTGGCGGGCGTCGGGATCTCCGGCCGGAACACGGCCTACCCGTACACCGTCGGGCTGGCCGACGCGGCGGCGCAGTACTGGGGTTCGGCGCGTTCCTCGGACGGCTACTTCTCCATCGCGGGCGTGCTGCCGGGGACGTACACGCTGACCGTCTTCAAGGGCGAGCTGGCGGTGTACACGACCTCGGTGAGCGTGTCGGCGGGCGGGACGACCACCCTGAACACGATCGCCCTGCCGTCCTCCAACGACCCCGCCAACGCGAGCGCGATCTGGCGGATCGGCGACTGGAACGGCACGCCGGGCGGCTTCAAGAACGCGGACCTGATGACGTACGCGCATCCGTCGGACGCGAGGGCCGCGTCCTGGACCGGGAACGTGGTGATCGGCAGCGGCGGGGAGACGGCGGCCTTCCCCTGCTACCTCTGGAAGGACGTCAACAGCGGCATCCTCGTGTACTTCAAGCTGACCGCCGCGCAGGCCGCCGCCGCGCACACCCTGCGCATCGGCGTGACGACGGCGTACGCGAACGGCCGGCCCCAGGTCACCGTCAACGACAGCTGGACCTCGGCGGCCCCCTCGCCGCCCACCCAGCCGAACACCCGGTCGCTGACCAACGGTTCGTACCGCGGCAACAACCACACGTTCACGTACAGCGTCCCGGCGTCCGCCTGGAAGACGGACACGAGTCAGTACAACGTGCTCAGGATCGACGTGGTGAGCGGGTCGGGGGCGGCCGGCTTCCTCAGCGCGGGGACGGCGATCGACGCGATCGATCTGCTGGCCTAGACACTCTGAGGCTTGTCATGTCCCGCGCGTCCACTGCTGGTTGGTTCCTCCGTTGCACGTGTACGTGATGAGGGCGGCGGAGTCGGCGGTGGACGCGCCGTTCACGTCCAGGCATTCACCGGTGGCCCGAGACTTGACGTTCACATACGAGCCGGTGGTGGTCAGCGACCACTGCTGGCTCGTCGCGGAGGAGCAGTTCTCCTGTGTGACCGTGCTCGCGTTCTCCTGCACGCACAGGGAGCTGTTCCTGACCAGCAACTGGTAGTAACCGCTTCCGACGGCCTTGAACCAGTACCTCTGGTTGGTGCCGCCGTTGCAGTCGTACTGCTTGAGCTGGGCACCGGCCCAGAGCGACTGGCTCGTCACGTCCGCGCACTTGGAGGAGTGGCGGGCGATGAGGGTGTTGTACGTGGCGCTGGTGCCCGAGACGGTTCCGGCGGCCGTGTCGACGGTGACCTCCGGCGACCAGGACATGGACATCGTGGTCGCGTTGGAGAAGGTCAGGGGCAGCCACACGTAGCGCGAGTCGTTGACGGTCCCGCCGAAGGAGTTGCCCCAGCGGTCGCCCAGGTAGAGGTACGAGGTGCCCGAGGTGCCCTGCACGGGCAGGACGAACGCGGTCTGCGAGCCGAAGGTCGTCGAGTCGCCGGCGTTCTTCATGGCGGACCAGGGTCCGGCGATGCTGGTGGCCGTGGCGTACTGCTGCTGGTTGGGGTTCCAGCCCGTGGCGCCCGAGGTCAGCATGAAGTACACGCCGTTCCGCTTGAACAGGGCCGGGGCCTCGCGGTGGCCGCCGGGCCAGGGGTTGGCGACCAGGCTCGCTATACCGGTGTAGTCAGCGGTGAGGCGGTAGATCTGGAGGTCGTAGTTCTCCCGCGCGGCGGAGACCATGTACCCGGCGCCGTCGGTGTCGACGAAGACCGTGATGTCCCGGGACATGTGCTGGCCGAGCGGCCGGAAGCTGCCCTTCCAGGTGTAGTTCCCGTCGACGGTGTCGGAGACGGCGACGGCCGCGCGGGCCTCGCTGTAGTCGGTGCCGTTCTCCTTGTGCATCCACATCACGAACTTGCCGGTGGACGCGTTGTACATGACCTTGGGCCGCTCGATGTTGGCGGTCGCCAACTCGGGGTCACTGGCCTCGGTCAGGACGTGGTTGCGGAACTCCCAGTTCTTCAGGTCGGTCGAGCGGTAGGCGTCGACGTACCGGAAGGTGTTGTCGGCGTTGCGGTGCTCGCCGAACCAGTAGTAGTAGGAGCCGACCTTGAGGACTCCGCCCCCGTGCGCGTGGACGGGGTTGCCGGAGGTGTCCGTGAACTGGGTGCCGTTGGTGATGGTCTGGGGCGCGGCCTGGGCGGGCCCGGCGGTGGCGAGGGCGCCGAACATCCCCAGGCACAGGGCGAGGACGATGGCGTAGGCACGTCTCATCTCACTCACCCGCCGTGGCCGTGTCGGCGACCGGGATGCCGAAGTCCGGGGTGCCGTCCGCCTTCCAGCCGAGCTTCTGGACGCGGGTGTGGCGGTTGGGGTCGTTCAGCGGGTCGCCGTTGATCTCCTTGTACTGGCGGGCGTGGTAGACGAGGACGTCGGTGCGGCCGTCCTCGGCGACCGTGAAGCAGTTGTGGCCGGGGCCGTACTGCTTGGTGGTGTCGTTGCTGGTGAAGACCGGGGTCGGCGACTTGGACCAGCTGATGGGGTCCAGGAGGTGGCTGTCGGCGTCGGCCGTCAGCAGGCCCACGCAGTAGTTGAAGTCGGTGGCGCTGGCCGAGTACGTCATGAAGAGGCGGCCGTTGCGCTTCAGCACGTAGGGACCTTCGTTGACCTTGAAGCCGATGCGCTCCCAGTCGTACTCCGGGGTGGAGAGCCGCACCTGCGGGCCCTTCAGGGTCCAGGGGTTCGCCATCTCGGAGAGGAAGATGCCGGTGTTGTTGTCCATACCGGGCTCGTGCTGCGCCCAGGCGAGGTAGCGCTTGCCCCGGTGGGTGAAGGTGGTGGCGTCCAGGGAGAAGGTCTCCCAGGCCGTCTTCACCTGACCCTTCTCCACCCAGGTGCCCTTGAAGGGGTTGGGGTGGGAGTTCTCCAGCACCCAGATGCGGATCGCCCAGACGTCCTCGGCGGGCGCGGAGGCGAAGTAGATGTACCACTTGCCGCCGATGCGGTGCAGTTCGGGCGCCCAGATGTGCGCGCCCATGTTCCCGGTCGGGTGGGCGCGCCAGATGACCGACTCGGCGGCCGTGCCGAGTCCGTTCAGGGTGCGGGAGCGGCGCAGGATGATGCGGTCGTACTCGGGGGCGGTGGCGGTGAAGTAGTAGAAGCCGTCCTTGTGCCGGTGGATGTGCGGATCGGCCCGGTTGCGGACGAGCGGGTTCACGAAGGGGGCCGGCTTGGGGTGCCCGGCCGGGGTGGCGGCCTGTGCCACGCCGGGAACGGCGGGAACGGCGGCCAGGGCGCCGGCGGCTGCGGCACCCTTCAGCAGCAGTCTGCGGCTGGGGGATTCGGGCAGAGCGTGGTCGCGGTCGCGGCTCATGCGGGGGGCTGCCTCTCACTGGGGACACACGGCGTTGTCCGATGCGTCGTCCGACCTACCGATCGTCTGATATTTCGAACACCATCTGTCATTACGAACGCCGAAAAGGTAAGGGTGTGCCACGAGGAGGTCAACGGGTCTGACGGGACGAAGACGGGACGGCAGTCGCCGAATTTCTGTTATCGGCCGCTCTCCCCCACGTCTCCGTTCACGTGCGCAGCCTCACCCACACCACAGCAGCGGCCGCCGGCGTCCTCGCGGCGGTCGTTTCCCTGGTCGTCGCTCCCCCGGCCGCGGCCGCCGGTCCCCGGGACGTCACGGGCGCCGTGCTCGGCGGCCGGGACGTGACGCTCACCGGCGACACGGTGGTCACCGTGCCGCCCGGGACGACGACGTACGACGGCGTGTTCCGGGGTGAGGGCACTCTCACCGTGCGCGGCAGCGGGACGCTGGTCCTCACCAGGGACAGCGACTTCACGCTGCCCCGCTCCCGGCAGCGGCAGACCGTGCGGACGCTCGGCGGCAACCATCCGTATGTGACCGTGGCCCGCCCCGACCCGCCCGCGATCACCGTGGAGCGCGGGGCGACCCTTCAGTACGGCGACGGCGGCACGACCGGGCTCGTCGGCCATTTCCCGTACGGCACCCCGGCGTTCCGGCTCAACCAGGACAACATCCGGGTCGACGGCACCCTGCGGCTCGCCCTGAAGAGCGCCTACAACCTGGGCACCATCAGCGGCTCCGGGCTGATCACCCAGCCGCGTTTCCTCTGGGGCACCTGGGACCTGTCGGGGACCCACTCCTTCTCCGGGGTGATCGACAACGGCACACAGGCGAACGCCGGCCGGCCGGAGTACGCGACCTCGCTGCCCCGCGTGCGCAAGATCCTCAACCAGGGCACCTGGACGGTCGACACCCCGCTGGGGCAGACCGTCACCATGGGCATGGACTTCTACCAGCGCGAGTACGGCAGCGACATCAACGTCCAGTCGCGGCCGGGCAGCGAGGTCGTCCTGGCCGGGCAGTACAGCTGGTCGGACCAGGGCGGCGACACCGACCCCTCGCTCAGCGACCCCGCCCTGAACTGGACGCCCGCCCGCAAGAACGTCAACAAGCGCGGCACCAACATCAAGGGCGCGAACGTCCGGTGGGGCGACGGCACCACGAACAAGATCTTCATGCCGGGCACCGCGGAAACCGTGTACATCAACCTCCTCGCGGCCCGGGAGCGTTCGAAGCTCACCTTCGACTACAACGGCCCGGTGACGCTCGGCGCCCCCATCGGCGGCGGCCGCTTCCACGACACGCTCTCCGCCCCCGGCGCCGGCGACATCGTCATCGCCGGAACCCCCGGCAACGACGTCACCTTCGCGGCCGTCCAGTACTACGACGGCTCCACGACGGTCGAGAAGGGCGCGGTCCTGCGCCTGGGCAGCGGCAAACGGGGCGGCGACGGCGGCCTGTACACGCAAGGGGCCCTCTCCAAAGTCGTCAACAACGGCTCGCTCGTCCTGCGCAACACGGCCAAGCCCCTCGCCCTGTCCCGCATCGGCGGCAGCGGCTCGCTCACGCAGTCGGGCGCGGCCACGACGACGCTGACGGGCGGCGCGGTGACGTACACCGGGACGACCACGGTCTCCAGGGGCACGCTGACCCTTCGCCGGGGCGCCACGCTCGCACGCAGCAAGGCGATCCGGCTCACCTCGGCCGGAGCCCGGCTGGACACCGGCCGGACGGGCCTGCATCTGTCGACCGCCCTCACCGGCAAGGGCACGGTCACAGGGGCGGTCACCAACGAAGGCACCGTCAGCACCGGTCTCACCGTCGACGGCCCCTACACGCAGAGCGCGAAAGGCTCCCTGCTCCTGCGGGACAAGCCGCTGAAGGTGACGGGCGCGGTACGGCTGTCCGGAGAGCTCGACGCGTCCGCCGCCGGGAGCCGGCCCGCCCGAGTGATCCCCGTGCTCGACAACCGGGGCCGCTCCCAGCCCTCGGGAACCTTCACCGGCCTGAAGGAGGGCGCCCGCCTGAAACTGGCCGGCACCGCCTACCGCATCAGCTACCGCGCCGGTGACGGCAACGACGTCGCCCTGACAGCGGTCAGCGCCGCCCCGAGCCCGTCTCCCACCGCGCCCGGCCCGCCCGCATCCGACGTGACGCCGCGCAGCGCCGGAGCGTCGGAGAACGTCGGCTTCGGCTGGTGGCCCTACGCGCTCGGCCTGGCCCTCGTCGTCAGCCTCGCCGTGCCGATGGCCACGCGACGCGGGCGGGGCCGGCGGCGCGGCGGCCGGCACACGGGCCGTGCGCGGCAGTGAGGTTCACACCTCGGACTCGCCCCACAGCGTGACGGCCGCCTCGTCTCCGACGGAGACCTTGCCGGGCCGGAGCACCGCGTACTTCGTGCCGAAGGCGATGCCGCCCTGGGACGCGCGCCGGTAGGCGGCGAGGGTGCGCAGGGGTTCCGGGCCCGCCCTGGTTCCGGAGTGCTGGTCGACCAGGGTGACCGCGCAGCGGATGGCGAGCTTCGCATAGCCCAAGTCGGTGTCGCCGATGCGGATGCGGTGGGCGCGGTCCTCGGTGTGGGGGTCGTCCCAGCCGTCGAGCACGAGGTTGGGGCGGAAGCGGTCCATGGGCAGCGGGCGTGCACCGCGCTCGGTCAGTTTCCGGTTGAGCAGGTCGAGGGTGGAGCGGGAGATGACGTGCAGGGCGCAGCTGTCGGCGTATCCCGAGGTGCCCGGTGTCATGCCGTCGGTCACCCGGTCGTGCTCCGGCGGTACGCGCACGAGCCGGCTCCGGGCGCCGAGCACGTCCGAGAGCCAGGCGGCTGCCGCGTCGCCCTGGTCGATGCCCTGGTAGGGGGTGCCGAACAGGTCGACCATCTGCCGGGTGCCGGAGGTGTCCACCCGGAGGTTCAGGGCCTCGGTGCGTGGTGCCGTGAGTGCGAGGTGTTCGCCGTCGGGGGTGATGGCGGGGCGGACGAGGGCCAGCCGGGGGTCCCGCCGCTGCGTCCGGTACACGCCCTCCTCGCTGACGACCATGAAGCTGCGGTCGTGTGCCAGTCCGGCCTGGGTCAGCAGCGCCTCCTGGACCGATGTCCCGGCGCACCCCTTGAGGGGGTAGTACGTCAACTCGACCACGCGGGCCATGCCATTCCCTTCTCCCGGCGTCACGAGTGTCTGCCGTCAGCGTCCGCTGGGCGCCTCGGGAAACCCGAGTCGCGGAGCCAGCAGCCGTGCCTCGGCCGCCCACTCGGCGAGGAAGGCGAGGGTCAGACCGCGTTCGCGGTAGCGGAGTGCGGCGGGGACGGTGCCCGCGCCGCCGTACCCGACCTGCTCGTCGTCGGCCCGGGCCAGCATCAGCGCGGTGAGCCAGTCGTACTTCACCGCGGAGGCGCACACGCCGAGCCGTACGAGTCGTTCGTCGCCGTGCCAGCCGCCCTCGCGCAGGCCGTGCACATAGGCGTCGTAGGCCGCCTTGGCCAGGCCGGGGAGGTCGGCGGCGGGGACGAACAGGTCGAAGACGGAGTCGGGGAGGTAGTTGCCGAGATCCTCGCCGAGCGCGCCGTCGCCGACGAACGCCCAGTCGACCAGGACGCTGTCGCGGCCGTCGGAGCGGACGTTGGCCGGCCACTGGTCGAGGTGGGAGAAGGTGCGGGGCAGGGACTCCATGACCGTGAGGAACCACTCGCGGTCATGGTGGAGGCGGACCATGTCCGCGCGCAGGCCCGCGGGGAAGTGCTCCCGGACCAGGGGGTGCCGCCATGCCTCGTCGTCGTCGAGCAGGTCCTGGCCCGTCGTCTTGCCGGCCGTGTAGTCGCGCAGGAAGCGCTGGGACAGCCACGGCTGGTCCTCCCCCGCTCCCACCGCGCCCTGCGCGATGCCGAGCCGGTGGGCGTGCTCGATGTGCCGGGCGAGCGGCCAGGCCGTCGCGGGTGCGCCGGGTACGTCCTCCAGCCACAGCGCCACATCGCCGTCGGGGCGTTCGACGCAGGCCAGCAGCCGGGGCGCGCGGATGCCGTGCCGCCGCCAGACCTGGGCGAGCCCGGACCCGTAGACGTACGCCTCGCGGCGCCAGAAGTTCCAGTGCCGGGGGTCGTTGGAGGCGGACCAGGCGACGCTGGTCTCCTTCGTCCGCGTCAGTACCTTCAGAACGGCCGAGCGGTCGCCGCCCGTGACCCGCCACACTCCGGCCGTGACGCCGTTGTGCGGGTTGTGCGTGAGCGGCTCGAACACCGCCCTCCCGGCCGGGACTCCCAGGACCTCACGAACTTCGGCATCAGCGACAGCGACCTCGGGCATCCCCCGATGCTATGCCGAGGCCTCCGCCGTGTCCTTGCGTCCCCGCAGCCACACGTACACGGGAATCCCGGCGAACAGGAACAGCACGCCCTGGTAGACGGCCGCGTATCCGGCCCCGGCGATCAGCCAGAAGGCGAAGCCGAAGGAGAGGACGGCGACGACCAGGTCACGGGCGAGTCCCGCGGGGCGGACGCGTTCCCGGGTGCCGCGGGCCAGCCAGTACAGCTGGGCCGCCGCCGACAGCAGATACGGCACGCAGCCGGTGAACGTGGTGATCAGGACGAGGACGCGGAAGGTGGTGTCCGGGCCGGCCGTGTAGTTCAGGGCGATGAGGAGCGAGCCGAGGACCGCGCAGGCCCACACGCCGAAGCCGGGGACGCCGCCCTTGCCCAGCCGCGCGAACGGCGCCGGGAAGAGACCGTCGCGAGCGGCGGCGTACGGCATCTGCGCGGCCATGAGGATCCAGCCGTTGAGGCAGCCGGTGATCGAGGCGACGGCGACCAGGGCGATGGCGGTGCCGCCCCAGGAGCTGCCGGTGACGACGTTGACGGCGTCGGCGAACGGGGCGCCGGAGTCGACGAGCCGGTCGTGCGGGACCAGTCCGAAGACGGCGACCGTGCCGAGGATGTAGACCAGGGCCGAGGCCAGAGTGCCGAGGACGCTCGCCCGGCCGACCGTGCGCTCCGGGTCGCGGACCTCGCCCGCGCTGACGGCGGCCGACTCGACCCCGAGGAAGCTGTACAGCAGCAGCGCGGCGGAGGCGGCCAGCGCGCCCGAGACGCTCTGGCCGGAGGCGTTGAACGGGCCGAAGTTGTCCGCGTCGACGAAGAACAGGCCGATCGTGGCGAGCAGGAGCAGCGGTACGAACTTCAGGATCGTCGAGACGACCTGCACCGTGCCGACCCACCGGGTGCCCGCGAAGTTCGCCGCGGCGGGCAGCCACAGGGCGGCCATGGCGACGGCGGCCTGCAGGGCGTGGTTGCCGTGCAGGGGTATCAGGACGTCGACGTAGCCGACGACCGCGACGGCCAGGGCGGCGATGCTGACCCAGCACATCGTCCAGTAGGACCAGGCCGAGAGGAACCCGGCGAACTCGCCGAACGCGTCACGCGGGTAGACGTAGAGACCGCCGGTCACCGGGCTGCGCCGGGCCAGCTTGCCGAAGAGCAACGCGAGCGCCACGGCGCCCACCGAGAGCACGACGAACGCGAGCAGGCTGATCGTGCCGTAGGGGGCGACGGTGGCGGGCAGGGCGAAGATGCCGCCGCCGATGATGTTGCCCATGACGAGGGCCGTGGCGGCGGCGAGGCCGAAGGTGCGGCGGGGAGCGGGGGCCGCCGCGGTCGCCGGTTCGGCCGACTCGGCGGGCTCGGCGGCCTCGGTGGGGCTGGGGACGGTCATGAGCGATCCTGTACAAGCGGAGGGGGAGGGTCCTGATCGTAACCGCCATCCCACATGGTGGTCGATCTGTTCATGTACTGGACACAATCGGCTGGGGTCCACGGCCGGATCTCGATTACCGTCGTCGGTATGACGAGCACCATCACCCTCGCCGAAGCCCTCGCCGCCGGAACGGTCGTCCTCGACGGCGGCATGTCCAACCAGCTCGAATCGGCCGGGCACGACCTGAGCGACGAGCTGTGGTCGGCGCGGCTGCTCGCCGAACAGCCGGAGGCGATCACCGAGGCGCATCTGGCCTACTTCCGGGCGGGCGCGGACGTGGCGATCACCTCCAGCTACCAGGCCACGTTCGAGGGCTTCGGGAAGCGCGGGATCGGCCACGACCGGGCGGCCGAACTCATGGCGCTCAGCGTGGAGTCGGCGCGGGAGGCGGCTCGCCGGGCGCGCGTCTCGCGGCCCCTGTGGGTGGCGGCTTCGGCAGGTCCTTACGGTGCGATGCTCGCGGACGGCTCGGAGTACCGGGGCCGCTACGGGCTCACGGTCGACGAACTGGAGCGTTTCCACCGCCCGCGTCTCGAGGTGCTGGCGGCGGCCCGCCCCGACGTCCTCGCCCTGGAGACGGTCCCCGACGCCGACGAGGCGGTGGCGCTGCTGCGGGCGGTGCGCGGGCTCGGGGTGCCGGCCTGGCTGACGTACTCCGTCGCCGGAGGCCGCACGCGTGCCGGGCAGCCGCTGGAGGAGGCCTTCGCCCCGGCCGCCGACGCGGACGAGGTCATCGCGGTCGGCGTGAACTGCTGCGCGCCCGAGGACGTGGACGCCGCCGCTTCGACCGCGGCCCGGGTCACCGGCAAGCCGGTCGTCGTCTACCCCAACAGCGGCGAGACCTGGGACGCCGAGGCCCGCGCCTGGACCGGACATTCGAGGTTCACGGCCGGCCAGGTGACGGGCTGGCAGCAGGCCGGGGCCCGGCTGATCGGCGGCTGCTGCCGGGTGGGGCCGGAGGCGATCTCGGGGATCGCGGGGACGCTGGGCGCGGCCTAGAGGCCCGCGAGGTCCCACCCCGCCTGCCCCCGAAGTCCCGCCGGCCCGCGACGCCCGGCACCAGTCCGCGCACATCCCTCCTCCCCGTCCTGCTCCGCTGCTAGCCTCCGCATGGGAACCGGTTGCCATGGTGTTTCCGCAGGTGCCCGGGAGAGACGAGGCAGGCATGACGAGGAAGAGCGGGGACGCGAGCCGCAGCACCATCCGGGACGTGGCGCTGCGCGCGGGCGTCTCGGCGTCGACGGTGTCCCGGGTGCTGGGCGGCGTGTATCCGGTGAGCGCGGCGACGCGCGGGAGCGTCATGCGGGCGGTCCGTGAGCTGGACTATGTGGCCGACGCGAGGGCGAAGGCGATCGCGGGTGTCGGCACGCCCACCCTCGCCTTCGTGCTGGAGGACATCACGGGCCCTTCGTTCGCGCACATGGCCCACGGCGTGGAGCGCGAGGCGACCCGGCTCGGCCATCTCTGCCTGGTGTGCAGCACGGAGGGCGATGTCCGGCAGGAGCTGGAGTTCGTCGAGATGATGCGCGCCCAGCGGGCCGCCGCGGTGATCCTGGTCGGCGGCAGCGCCGACACCCCCGAGTACCGCGAACGCACCCATCGCATGGCGGACTCCCTCGCCTCGGCCGGTTCTCGCCTGGTCCTGTGCGGCCGGCCACCGCTGGACCCCGGCGCCCCGGTGACGGTCATCGAGTACGACAACGAGGGCGGCGCCTACACCCTGGTCGCCCATGTGCTCGCCCAGGGGCACCGCCGGGTGCTGTTCCTGGGCGGCCGGGCGGACCACACCACGGCCCTGGGCCGTGAACGCGGCTACCTCGCCGCTCACCGGGCCCGCGGCCTCACCCCCGACGAGTCCCTCGTCCTGCACGGCGACTTCACGCGCGACGCGGGCCACCGCCTGATGCGGCGGGCGCTCGAGGACGACCTCGGCTTCACGGCCGTCGTGGCCGCCACCGACATGGTCGCGGCGGGCGCCCTCACCGCCCTGCACGAGGCGGGCCTGTCCGTCCCGGGCGATGTCTCCCTCGCCGGCTACGACGACATCCCCTTCGCCCGCGATCTGCACCCCGCCCTGACGACGGTCCACGTCCCCTACGAGGAACTGGGCCGTCTCGCCGTCCGCACGGCCCTCGAACACGCCCCGGGCGCCGCGGACGAGCACCTGCTGCTGGGCACCCACGTGGTGGTACGGGATTCGGTGGGCCCACCCCCGGCGCGGTGACTCCCCCGGGGCATACCGCTGTTGCCGAGGCTCGGCGACAGCGGTATGCCGTTCTGGGCAGGGGAGGCACCTCGGCACCCTCCTCAAGGAGCGCGGCGAGCCCGCCGGCGACGGAGGGCGGCGCCCCAAGGCGCCGGGAACTACGGCGTTCCGCTCCGGGACCGGGGCGAACTCGCCGAGGCGAGCGGCTGTTCCGCGGGGACGCCGAAGCCGGGGACGCGGACGCCGCCGACAACCTCGGCCGCCTGCTCGCCGAGCGCGGCGACCTCGCCGAGGCCGAGACCTGGTTCCGGTGCTCTGCGGAATCTGGCAATCCGGTCGGGGCGGAGAATCTCGAGACCCTCCGCGCCGACCGCGGACGGCGCTGGTGGCGGCGCGGCCGCTGAGGGATGCCGCGCGCCCAGCTCGCGCAGGCCCGCCGGGACGCTACCCCTGCGACGTCGGAGCGAGCGAGGTGACGGCGGGCGAGGAGGCGGGAGCCGGCGACGCCGGGACGCCGCGCCCGTGCTGGGAGTACGACAGGACGCCCGTGAGGACGATCCTGAGGACCTCGCGCAGTTCGATGTGGAGCGGCACGCGCCCGCCCGGGTCCTGTGACCAGCGGTAGAGCAGGCCCAGATAGGAGTCACGGAGGATGTTGCCGACCCGCATCGGGTCGATGTCGAAGCTGACCTCACCGCGCTGGCGGCCGGCTTCGATGATGTTGGCGAAGACCTGGCCCGCGTAGGGCTCCTCGAGGAGGGGCTGCCCGGCCTTCACCCAGGCCTGGAGCATGGCGGCGGTGATCTCGCGCTCGGACTCGTTGAACTCCGCCAGCGCCGCCATGCACCGCTCCAGATGCACCGTCACATCGTCGTTGCGGGACTTCATCGACTCTTCCATGGCCAGCTCCAGGCGCCGCTTCCGGGCCTCGGCCCAGGCGGTGACCAGGTCTTCCTTGCGCTGGAAGTAGTTGAAGAAGGTGCCCCGGGCCACGTCGGCGTGCTCGGCGATCTGGTCGATCGTGGTGCCGTCGTAGCCCTGCTCCGCGAAGAGGGTCAGGGCGGATGTGTAGATGCGGTCCCGCACCCGCTGCTTGCTGCGCTCTCTGCGCCCGAGGGGGCGGGCAGGTTCAGAGGCCATGTGCTTCCTCGCCTTCTCACGTCGTTGTGCGGGCTCCCCCTGGCCCCCAAAAATTATACCACGGTACATCTATGAGTCATGGTCTTGGTTTGCCCATGACGTCAGGTCCCGGATGCCACGGAAGCGGCGATCACACCGATGGGTTCGCGGCCCAGCAGCCGGGTGGCAGGTATGTCGACACCCGCCGTGCGGTGCAGTCGCACCCTGAGCTCGGTCGCCAGCAGTGAGTCCAGCCCCAGGGTCCGCAGCGGCCTGCGGGGATCGAGCCGGGTCGCCGAGAGGCCGAGCACGGTGGCGGCCTGCTTCAGCACGTCGTCGGCCGCGAGGGCGGGCCCGGGGGCGGCGATCGCGGGAGGGGCGGTCGGCGTCGCGGGAGCCGGCGCCGGGGCTTCCGCCACCCCGGCCCCGTCGGCCGTCTCGGGTGCGGAGCCGACCGCTCGCCCGCGCAGGCGTATGTCACGGAACTCCGCGATCAGATGGCCGTCCTCGGCCGTCAGCCACACATCGCAGCGGGCGTCGTCCGTACCGTCGCCGGGCGTGAAGCGGGCCACGCACCAGTGGTCCCGGCCGACCGCCTCCTCGTCGCGCACCAGGACGCGGCCGAAGGACACCGGCACGTAGCCGTCCGGCCTTCCCCCTGCGCCCGTGGAGTGCGGCCACGCGGCGAGCATCGTCAGAAGCCCGGCCTCGAGTCCGGCCGCCCCCGCCCCGGCGCGGCGCATCCGAGCCACCGATTCGCCTTCGGAACACCACAGTTGGGCCACGGTGCGCAGCGAGGCGTCGATGGTGTAGCCGCGGCCCTGGGCGCGGCGGTAGAACTCGCCCGCCGGCACGTACGAGGTGCACCGGGTCAGGCCGTCGTCCAGCAGCTCCCCGCCCTGCCGCTCCGCCGCCACGCTCCCACCGGCCGCGCGGAACCTGCCCGTCATGCACAGTTCGCCGTCCCGGGCGCCGTCCGGGGTGCGCACCGCGGTGACGGTGAACACGAAGGTCCCCTCCTGCGCGGCGGGCGCCAGGCCCACACGTACCGCGGCGTCGCGCGCCCGCTCCAGCTCCAGGGGCCGGCTCCCGAACTCGACGTCCTCCAGCACGCCTTCATCGCAGGGCGCGATGCCGCCCGCCGCCCGCAGGACGGCCTTGAAGTAGAGCACCGGCGGTACGACGGCCGCGCCGCCTCGCGTGCGGACGCTCTCCCCGAGGTCGTCCAGGCCCAGCTCGCGCAGCTCGACCTCCCGCACATGCTCGGCCGGCCCCGCGGGCGTCGCCGCGGGAGCCGGATCCTTCCTGAACTGCTCCTGGTCCCAGGCGTACGTCGGCAGCGGGACGTGGGGCGCGGTCCCCTGGAAGAAGCGGCCGAAGTCGACGCGTCCGCCGTGGGCGAAGAGCTGCCCGAGCGCCCGGGTGATGTTCTCGCCGTCGTCCTGGTGGCGCTTGAGGGTGGCCACGGCGGCCGGTTCGGCGCCCTGCTCCGCGAGGACCGCGGCGACGGACTGGACGAGGATCGGGTGCGGGCCGACCTCCAGGAACACCGTCTCCTCCTTGGCGGCAGCCCGCACGGCCTCGACGAAGCGCACCCGCTCGCGAAGGTTGTCCACCCAGTAGGCGGCGTCCAGCTCGGGCCCGTCGACCGGCTCGCAGCGGGTGGTGGAGAACATCGCGGTGCGGGCGGGCAGCGGGGCGAGGTGGGCGAGGGCGCCGGCCAGGTCGTCCCGCAGTTCCGCCATGTACGGGGAGTGGGAGGCCACGTTGACCTTGACGTGCCGGCTCTGCACCCCTTCGGCTTCGAGGCGTTCGGCGATACGCCGCAGAGCGCGTGCGTCCCCGGCGAGGACCGTACTCCTCGGGGCGTTCTCCGCCGCGACGCACACCGCGTCGCCGTAGGACGCCACGGCGTCGGCTGCGCTCAGCGCGTCGAGTTCGACGGCGAGCATCGCGCCGCGCCCCGCCAGCCGCTGCATCAGGGAACTGCGCCGGCAGATGACCGAGGCGGCGTCCCTGAGCGACAGCGCACCGCAGACCTGGGCGGTGGCCACCTCGCCCATGCTGTGCCCGATACCGAGGCCGGGGTCGACCCCCTTGGCCCGCAGGAGCGCGGCCAGCGACACCTGCATGGCCCACAGCAGGGGTTGCACCACCGCGACGTCGTCGGTGAGCTCCCGCGGCGATGCGTCCTCGCCCTCGCCGGTCAGCAGGCCGATGACCGACCACCCCAGTTCCTCCCGGACGGCGGCGTCGCATTCGGTCAGGGTGTGCCGGAACACCGCCTCGGAGGCGAGCAGATGGCGCCCCATCCCGAGCCATTGCGAGCCCTGCCCGGGAAAGACGAAGGCGATCCGGCGGTCACCCGTGAAGCCGGCGTCGGCCGTCCCTCCGTCCGGGGTCTCCTCGCCCGCGGCCAGGGCGCGCAGAGCGGCGGCGAGTTCGTCATGGGTGCGGCCGACCGCCCACAGGCGGTGAGGGTGGGCGTCACGGCGCGTGGCGGCGGCGTGGCAGATGTCCCGCAGCGCGAAGGCGCGTCCCTCTCGGCCCTCCAGGAAGGCGGCGTGGCGCGCGGCGAGTCGGCTGAGGGCCGCCGGAGTGCGGGCACTGAGCAGCAGCAACTGCGGCTCCTCGCCTGCCGGGGCGGCCGGCTCCGGTATCGGCTCGTGGGCCGGTTCGGGCACGTACTCGCCGACGATCACATGGGCGTTGGTGCCGGAGAGGCCGAAGGAACTGACGCCCAGGAGCGCGGCCCGGCCGCCGGGCACGAGCGGGGTGTTGCGCGCGACGCATTCGAGGGGGGCGGTGCCCTCGGCCAGGACGGGGTGCGGAGTGCGCAGGTGCAGTGAAGCGGGGATGGTGCGGTGCCGGGCGATGAGCACGGTCTTGATCAGGCCCGCGATCCCTGCGGCGGCTTCGGCGTGCCCGATGTTGGTCTTGACGGAACCGATGAGCAGCGGGCGGGACCGCTCTCCCTCGGCTTCCTCGCCCAACACCTCGGCGAGGGCGCGCAGTTCGACGTCGTCGCCGACCGGGGTGCCGGTGCCGTGCGCTTCCACGTAGTCGAGCTGGTCCGGGGTGATGCCGGCGCTGCGGCAGGCGGAGCGGATCATCTCTGTCTGTCCGGAGACGGCGGGCTGGAGCAGCATTCCGCTGCCCCGGCCGTCGTTGGTGACGGCGCTGCCCCGCAGTACGGCGAGGATCCGGTCACCGTCGCGCAGCGCGTCGGGCAGGCGCTTGAGCAGGACCGTCCCTACTCCTTCGCTGCGTACGAAGCCGTCGCCGGAGGCGTCGGCAAACTTGCAGCGCCCGTCGGGAGCGAGCATGCCGCCCTGGGAGTAGGTGACGGCGTCGGACGGTGAGAGCACGGCGTTGACTCCCGCGGCGACGGCCATGTCGCTCTCTCCGGTCAGCAGGCTCTGCCGGGCGAGATGCACGGCCACCAGGGACGAGGAGCACGCGGTGTCGACCACCAGGCTGGGGCCCCGCAGATCGAGGGCGAAGGAGAGGCGCCCGGCGGTCATCGTCCGCAGCCGGCTGCCGGCCATGCCGTGCACGTCCTGGAATCCCCCGGACTCCGCCAGGTCTCCGTACTCGGCGGTCGCCTGTCCCACGAACACGCCGGTGCGGCTGCCCGCCAGCGAGGACGGGAGGATGTGCGCGTCCTCCAGCGCTTCCCAGACCACCTGGAGGAGGACCCGCTGCTGAGGGTCCATGGCCAGCGCCTCGCGCGGGGCGATGCCGAAGAAGGCGGCATCGAAGCCGTACAGATCGTCGATGAACCCGCCGTGCCGCGAGACGGTCGTGCCCGGTTCACCGGGCTGTGCGGAGTGGTACCGCCGTACGTCGAACCGGTCCTCCGGTACGGGCGTGACGGCGTCGGTGTTGGCTTCGAGCAGTCGCCGGAACTCACGCACCCCACGCGCTCCGGGAAATCTGCATCCCATCCCGACGATCGCGATTTCGGGCATGCCGCCTTGCTGCACCAGGTCCCCCCTAAGTGATGTGGTGTCAGGATCCAAAAGTACACCAGAGACCAAATTTGGCTTCCAGTCGACTCCGTGAACAGGAGGAGACGATCGCGCTACGGACGACTTTTTGCCCGGTTCGCAAGGTTGGTGACCTGCCGTTACCCCCCGTAGGGCGCCGACCCCTCGAACGACACCGGTAGAAACATGGGCTACAGTCCATTGATAAACCGCTACACAGAAGCTCAGGAGGAGGACGGATGATCGCCAGAGTGCTGGGTCCCCTGCGCGTGACCATGAACGGTGTGTCGGTGGTCCCCACGGCGCTGAAGGCCAGGAAACTCCTCGCCGTGCTCATCCTGAACCGAGGGCGCGTGGTGCAGCGGGCCGCCATCGAGCGCGAACTGTGGGGCCTCGACGTGCCCATGAGCGCCTCTACGGGCATCCAGAACTGCGTCATGCAGATCCGCAAGAGCATCGGCCGCGCCGTCGACGGCGGGCCCTCGGACCGGCTCCCCAAGGAGACGCTGATCACCGAGGCCACCGGTTACCGGCTCGAAGTCCCCGGCGAGCAGTTCGACATCGTCGGCTACCACCGGCTCGTCTCGGCGGCGGGAGAGGCGGAGGCCAGGGGCGATCTGTCGCAGGCGTCGGCCCAGCTGAACAACGCGCTGAAGCTGTGGCGGGACGCGCCCCTGGCCGATGTGCCGGCCGGACCCGTGCTGCATCCGCACGTGCTACGGCTGGAGGAGGACCGCAAGGCGGTGCTGAGCCAGCGCGTCGGCCTGGACCTGCGGTTGCGCCGCTACGCCGAGGTGATCGGCGAACTGCACGCCCTCGTGGCCCTCAATCCCTACGACGAGGTGCTGCACGAGTACCTGATGCTGGCGCTGTACCTCTCCGGGCGCCGCAACGACGCGCTGGCGGCCTATCAGGGCCTGCGTGCCGCGCTGACCGACGGGATCGGCCTGGAGCCCTCGCACCGGCTGCGTCGCCTCCAGCAGCAGATCCTGAACTGTGACGACGCGTTGGAGCACACCTTCCTGGACGACCGCTCACCCCACCTTGTCGGGGCGTAGCGGTCCCGCTCGGTGAGCGGCCGTCAGGGTCGCGACGAGCTCTTCGAGCAGGACGCCCTGACCGTACGGGGTGAAGGGGAAGAAGTGCCCGCCCCGGGCGAGCCGGGCACGGAACGGGCCCGACGTGAAGCGGGCCCACAGCGGCAGCACGTCCGGCGGGACGAGCGGATCGTCCGTGCCGGCCAGCGCGGTCACCGGCACGCTGAGCCGGAGGGGCTCCACGGCGCGCAGCGCGTCCCGCGCGAGTGCGAGGTCATGGGCCAGGACCTGCCGCGCGGGGCTGAGGGACGTATCGCGCAGGGCGTCGGCGGGCAGCCGGTGGGTCGCGAGGATCTCGGCCAACTCGGCGACGGAGTTCGGGTGTTCCGGACGCGGCCGGCTTCGGGCGCCCGGTTGGGAACAGCTCACGACCAGGCCGTCGCAGCGCCCGCCGCCCGCGTCGGCGACGGCGAGCGCCAACAGTCCTCCCAAGCTGTGCCCGTAGAAGACGGTGGGGGCGGGGGCGAGGTCGCGCAGTCCGCGACTGATGCCCGACACGGCGGCGGTCACGGTCGTACGGGGTGCGAGGTCCGCGCGCCGCTCTCGCCCGGGCAGTGTGACGCCCACCACCTCCACCGTGTCCGGCAGTCCGGCCAGGACGCCCGAGTAGCGCTGCGGGCCCGCGCCGGCGTGCGGGAAGACGACGATGCGGCTGCCGCGCCGTGCCGAGGGACGCAGCACGTGCGTCCAGTCTTCGGAGTGGGGAAGCATGCTCATTCCTTGGTGGGTCGGCGCGGCGGTCACGCACGACGCGGGCTCTCCGGGCCGGGAGCGTGTTCCCGGCCCGGAGAGCCCGGCCTGCCGTGGGACTCAGGCCGCTGTGATGACGAGCGCGGCGTTGTGGCCGCCGAAGCCCAGCGAGGTGCTGACGGCGACGTCCACCGGGGTGGTGCGGGGTTCGCCGCTGACCACGTCCAGCTCGATGGCCGGGTCCGGGTTCTTCAGGTTCGCCGTCGGCGGCACCGTGCCGTGCTGCACGGCCAGCACCGTGTACGCCGCCTCGATGGCGCCCGCGGCCGCCAGCGCGTGGCCGGTGACCCCCTTGGTCGACGTGACCAGGGGCGTGTCGCCCAGGACACGGCGCAGCATCCGGCCCTCGACGAGGTCGTTCATCGCGGTGGCGGTGCCGTGCGCGTTGACGTGGCGGACGTCCGAGGGGGCGACGCCGGCGTCCGCCAGGGCGGCGCGCAGGGCTCGCTCGATGCCCTCCCCGTCGGGGTGCGGGGCGGTGGCGTGGTGGGCGTCGGAGGAGGACGCGTAACCGCTGACGAGGGCGCGGACTTCCGCGCCCCGGGCGCGGGCGTCCGCCTCCCGTTCCAGGACGAGCACGCCGGCCGCCTCGGCGGCCACGAAGCCGTCCCGTTCCGCGTCGAACGGCTTGCCCGCGTGCTCGGGCGCGTCCCCCGACTTGGACAGGGCGCCCATCTTGCACAGCCCGGCCATCACCGTGGGGGTCAGCGCGGACTCGCTGGCGCCGGCGAGCACGATGTCGCAGACGCCGGAGCGCAGCAGGTCGCGTGCGGTGCCGATGGCGGTCGCGCCGGACGCGCACGCGGTGGCGGTGACCAGACTCGGCCCCCGGGCACCGCAGTCGATCGCCACATAGCCGGCGACCATGTTCGGCATGTACTTCGTCACCAGGAGGGGCGAGACCTTGTCGGGCCCGCGCTCGCGCAGCGTGTCGTGCTGCTCCGCGAAGGTGGCGGGGCCGCCGAGCGAGTTGCCGAGGACCACCCCGACCCGGGCGCCGTCCCAGGTCGTGGAGTCCCATCCGGCGTCGGTGACGGCCATCCGGGAGGCCACGAGGGCGAGTTGGACGAAGCGCTCCAGCTGCCAGCCGGCGAAGCCGCCCAGCAGTTCACCGGCGTCGAAGCCCGGTACCCGGCAGGAGAAGTCCACCGACAGCTCGCCGAGTGCGGGGTCGCGTGTGGCGCAGGAGCGTCCTGACAGCACCCGCTCCCAGTTCTCGGCCACGCCGATTCCGGCCGGGGTCACCAGACCCAGACCGGTGACGGCGATGGCGTTCGTACGACCGTGCGCCATCAGACCGCCGCTCCCTTGGCCGACAGGAGCTGGACCAGGTCGTCCAGGGTGTGCTCCTCGGTGAGTTCGCCGTCCGCTATCTCCACGCCGAACTCCTTGTCCAGGACGAGGCCGAGCTCGATCAGGACCAGGGAGTCGAAGGACAGTTTGCCGAGGGTCACCTCGGACGCGATGATCTCGGGCTTGACCTTGAACTGGTCGGAGAGAAGGACCGAGACCCGCTCCGCGATCGCCTGCATGGTGTTTCTCCTTGGTGTGATGAGTGGGGATGCGATGGGTGGTGAGGGAGGGCGGGGGTGAGCCGGTGTCAGACCGCCGTGATGTCCGGCCATTCGAGCGCCACGGACCCCCAGGTGAGACCGCCGCCGAAGCCGCCGAGCACGACGCGCTGGCCGGGGCGCAGTTCGCCGTCGGCCGACGCGTCGGCCAGGACTAGCGGGATCGAGGCGGCGACGGTGTTGCCGACCCGTTCGATGTTGGCGGGGAACCGTTCGGGCGGCAGGCCGACGCGTTCGGCGACCGCCGCCAGGATGCGGGCGTTGGCCTGGTGGAGGACGACCTTGTCGATGTCCTCGACGGCCCAGCCCGCGGCCTCGGCCGTCGTGGTCACGGAGGCCGCCATGCGGCGCACCGCCTCCCCGAAGACCGGGCGGCCCTCCATGGTGAAGTAGGCGGCCTCCGCCGGGGCCGGCAGGCCGGTGGACCGCTGCCGCGAGCCGCCGGCCGCGACCTGGATGAGGTCGCTCTGGCCGCCGTCGCTGCCGAGGTGGAGCCCGTTCAGGGCGCCCGGCTCGTCCGCCTCGCCGGCGCGCAGGTACACCGCTCCGGCGCCGTCCCCGAAGATGGCCCGGGTCGTACGGTCGGCCGGGTTGAGGATGGTGGAGAACGTGTCCGCCCCGATGACCAGGACGGAGCGCGCGAAGCCCGCCTGGATGAAACCGGCCGCCGTGCCCAGGGCGTAGACGAAGCCCGTGCACACGGCGGCGATGTCGAACGCGCCGACACCGCCGAGGCCCAGCCGGTCGGCGACCTCGGGCGCGGTGGCCGGGCAGGGGCGGTCCGGAGTGCTGGTGGCGACCACGACGATGTCGGCCCGCTCCTCGCCGGCGGACTTCAGGGCCCTGCGTCCGGCCTCGACGGCGAGGTCCCCGGTCGATCCGCCCGGTTCGATGACATGGCGCCGGCGGATCCCGGTCCGGCTGCTGATCCACTCGTCCGAGGTGTCCAGCTGCCGGGCGAGGTCGTCGTTGGTGACCACGGTGGGCGGGACCCAGCTTCCCAGGCCGGCGACGACCGCCGCCCGGTCCGTGCCGGTCATCCGGCGTCCCCGGCGGCGCGGGACGTCCTCGAGGTGCTGCTGTCAGCCACAGCCGTTGTCGCTGTCGTAGCCGTCACTGCGTTGTTCCTCCTGGCTGGTGTCGTGGTGCACCGATGCGCTCCGGCGCCTCTCGGAGGTCTCACTGTGGCAACGCGTGCTCCGCTTTCCCTCACCACCGGCCCACGCAGGGCACATGTGCCGCTCACGCCGGCCGTGAGCGGCACATGAGCGGTGCGTAAGTACGCGTTGCCAGCATGGAAGGCGTCCGGCGGCGGCCTGCCCCGCGGTGCAGGCGGAACGCGCTCCGGACACCCCTTCACACGACCCGGCTCACGACCGCGCACGAGGAGAACTGAGTGCAGCAACGCAGGATAGGAACCGACGGTCCGGTGGTCTCCGCGATCGGTCTCGGCTGCATGGGGATGTCGGAGTTCTACGGCCCGACCGACGAGGCCGAGTCCCTGGCGACCCTTCAGGCGGCCCTGGACGGCGGGGTCACGCTGCTCGACACCGCCGACATGTACGGCAAGGGCCACAACGAGCGCCTGGTGGGCCGGGCCATCGCGGGCCGCCGCGACCAGGTGGTCCTCGCGACCAAGTTCGGCATCCGGCGCGACGACAGTGACCCGAGGCAGGGCCGGAACATCGACTCCAGCCCGGAGTACTGCCGGCAGGCCGTCGACGCCTCGCTGCAGCGCCTGGGCGTCGACCACATCGACCTCTACTACCTTCACCGCAAGAGCCCCGACATCCCCGTCGAGGAGACCGTGGGAGCCATGGCGGAGCTGGTGCGGGCCGGCAAGGTCGGGCACCTGGGTCTTTCCGAGGTGACCGCGGAGACCCTGCGCAGGGCGCACGCCGTGCACCCCATCGCGGCTCTGCAGACCGAGTACTCGCTGTGGACCCGCGAGGTGGAGCAGGAGGTCCTGCCGGTGGCCCGGGAGCTGGGCACCTCGCTCGTGGCGTACTCGCCGATCGGTCGGGGTTTCCTGACCGGTGCGATCAGCCGGCCCGAGGACCTGGACCCCACCGACTTCCGGCACTCGCACCCCCGTTTCCAGCAGGAGCACCTGGCGCGCAACATCCGGATGGTCGAGCGGCTCCGCGAGCTCGCCGAGAGCTACGGCTGCAGCCCCGTCCAGCTCGCGCTGGCCTGGCTGCTGGCTCAGGGCGACGACATCGTCCCCATTCCGGGCACCCGTCGGATCGGCTACCTGCGCGAGAACGTCGCCGCCGCCGAACTGCGCCTCACCGACGAGCAACTGGCCGCCGTGTCGGCCGCGGTGCCCCACGACGTCGTCTCCGGCGAGCGCTACGACCCCGCGGGCATGGCGACCGTCGGCCACTGACCGGCCCGCCCCTCTTACCCCTCCACCACCAACCCCCGATGTAACGAGGAATCCCATGGCAGACAAGCTCAAGCAGCTCAAGCTGGCCGCCGTCAACATCGACGGCGTCCTGCTGAACGACACGTTCAGCCCCGTCATCCACAACTTCATCGTCAGCCGTGGCGGCGAGTACACCGCCGACGTCGAGCGCAGCATCTTCTCCCAGCCGCAGCTGGTGGGCGGCCAGGGCATGGCGAACGCCGCACGCGTCCCGTGGACCGCGCAGGAGGCGATCGACGTCTACTTCAAGGAGCGGGAGGAGTACACCCGCGAGCACCCGGTCGAGCTGCTCGACGGCGCGATCGACCTGCTGCGCCGGCTGCGCGGCCTCGGTCTGAAGACGGTCAGCTACGGCGGCCTCGCCAAGTCGCACTTCGACCACTTCCTGGGCGAGCACGCCGACCTCTTCGACGAGCCCGGCTACGTCTGCACCAACGACTTCCGCCCCGGCCTGCGCGAGATCACCACCGAGGTCTTCGGGCTGAAGCACGACGAGGTGCTGTTCATCGACGACGTGGCCCGGGTGGCGGAGGTGGCCAAGGCCCTCGACATCCCCTTCATCGGCCACCCCAGCTCCTTCGAGCACAGCTTCCAGCCGCAGCTGATGCGCGAGAGCGGTGCCCGGCACATCGTCGACTCGCTGCACTCCATCGACGAGGAGCTGCTGCGCACCCTCGACGCCGAGGCCGCCGCGCACTCCGTCTGGCGCGACTGAGCCGACGCGCCGTCCCGTGTGCCGGACCGGCCGCCACCCGGCCCGTCCGGCACCGCCGGCCCCTCCTTCCCCCGCCCCGCGCGGTCCCGGCCCCTCCGGCCGCGCCTCCCTCACCCACCCAGGAGTTACGCCTTGGACCGCGCCGCTTCCCCGCAGACCGTGCTGCTGGACTTCGACGGAGTGCTGAGCCTGAACGCGTCGAGCCTGCTGCTGCTCGCCCTGCACGAGGGCATCAACCGCCACACCGAGCTGCCCATCGAGGCGACGGTCACGCAGTTCAAGGCCATCAGCACCTTTCCCCAACGGGAGAGCCTGCGTGTGCTGTTCGCGGGCCTCGGCATCGAGCAGCACCTGAACGCCGAGATCGACGCGCTCAGGTCGCTGACCTCCGTCCAGGGCACGCCGCTGGCCCTCGGCGAGGACGTGGAGGTGTTCTGCGCACAGCAGCGGGCGCGGGGCGTGCGGCTGCGGGTGTTCTCCACGATGGACCGCACCACCGCGCGTCGCTCGCTGCTCGACGGCCTGTTCGGGCCCGAGGACTATGTGGCGCTCGACCACGCCTCCAAGGCCGATCCCGACACCTACGCGGCGCTTCTCGCGACCGAGGGCGAGGTGGATCCGGGGCAGTGGCTGCTGGTGGACGACTCCCCGCTCGCCCTGCGCGCGGCCAAGATCGCGGGGCTGCGCACGGTGCTGATGCGCGGCGCTGTCTTCTCGGACGACGACGTGTCGGCGTTCGGGTCCTTCATCGACGCGCGGGTGAGCACGTTCGCGGAACTCGGCGCTCTGCTCACCGCCCAGGACGCGGCCTCGCCGGCCACCCGGCTCTGACAAACTCCCCCTCCCCCAAAGGTTCCGATGTCCCAGTCACCCGTTGATTCCGAGCTGTCACCCCCCAGGACCGATCCCGCGGAGACCGCCCCCGGGGCGGAGAGCGCCGTCGGCCCCACGCGGGTGCTGGTGGCCATCGCCCTGGCCGCCGTGATGCTGCCCATCTCCGTCACAGGGCCGGGCGTCGCCCTCGCCGACATGTCCGGCGCGCTGCACGCCTCGGCCGCCTCCACCCAATGGGTGCTGAACGCCTACAACGTGGCGTTCACCGCCTTCATGCTCGCGGCCGGTTCAGCGGCCGACCTCTTCGGGCGCCGCCGCCTGTTCCTGAGCGGCACGACCGTCTTCGCGCTGGCCTCGCTCGTCGCGGGCACCGCCCCCACCATCCTGCTCGTGGACCTGGCGCGCTTCGTTCAGGGCATGGGCGCGGCAGCGGTGCTGACCAGCGGTTCCGCGCTGCTCGCCCACACGTTCAGCGGGGCTGCCCGCGCCCGGGCCTTCGGCATCTTCGGCGCCTCGATCGGCTTCGGCCTGGCGATGGGGCCGTTCGTGTCCGGCCTGCTGGTGGGCATGGCGTCCTGGCACGCCGTGTTCCTGGTCAACGTCCTGCTCGGCGCGGTCGTGCTCGTCCTGGCCCGGCCGCTGCCCGAGTCGAGGAACCCGGGGGCGCGGCGTATCGACCTGCCCGGGGTGCTGACCTTCACCCTGGCGCTCATGCTGCTCGCCCTCGGCTTCGTCGAGGGGCCCTCGCAGGGGTGGGGCGGAGTCGTCACACTCGGTTCCTTCGCGGGTGCGGCACTCTTCCTCGCCCTGTTCGTCGTGGTCGAACTGCGCGTCGCCGAGCCGATGTTCGACCTGAGCCTGCTGCGGCGCCCCACGTTCGTCGCCATCATCTGGCAGCCGGTCAGCATCGTCTTCGCGTTCGCGGCCCTGTTGGTCTACCTGCCGCCCTACTTCCAGGGCGCGGGCGGCGCGGGGTCGACGATGTCCGGTGCGATGCTGCTGCCGCTGACGCTGCCGGTCTTCATCCTGCCGCTGTTCACCGGCACGCTGGTGCGGCTGCTGTCGGTGCGGCTGCTGCTCGCCGTCGGGCCGGCGGTGCTGGCCGTCGCGTTGCTGCTGATGACGTTCACCGACCCGGTGTCGTCCCGTACGGGGCTGTACGCGGCGCTGCTGCTGGCCGGTGTCGGCATCGGTCTCGCCTTCGGCGTCATGGACAACGCGGCGGTCAGCGTGGTGCCGGCCGAGCGCAGCGGTATGGCGTCGGGCATGTTCAACACCCTCCGGGTCGCCGGCGAGACGATCGGCGTCGCGTGTGTGGGCGGGCTGCTGCTCACCTCGACCCGTCAGCAGCTGTCGGGCGGCGGAGACAGCGCCGGTGGTGCGATGGCCGACGACGTGGTCCAGGGCCGTCTGGGTTCCGTGCGCGAGAGCGGCGGACAGGATCTGGTGGACCGGGCGGTCCAGGGTCTCCAGCACGGGTGGAGCGTCGTCTACGTGGTGCTGGCCTGTGTGGCCCTCGCCGGTGCGGTCGCCATCTTCACCATGGTCCGCGACCGCGACCTGGACCCGTCCTCCCACGCCCAGGACGTGTAAGTCCCTCCGAAAAGAACGCCCTTCCGAAGGGGCGGTCCGGACCCCCAGGGGGTCCGGACCGCCCCTTCGCGGTTACCGTCGGGCGCCGCCGCCGCGTTCCAGCGTGAAGGCCGCCCGGGCAACACTCCGCCCGCCCTGCTCGAACGTCACGGGTATCGAGACGGCCCCGGCAACGGTGTCCGCCGGCCCGTGGCCGTCGGCGACCACCGTCAGGGGCTCGTCGAGTTCCGCGTAGGCGTCGAAGGAGGCCTCGAGGCCGGTGACCGACCACGACGCCGCCGGGGCCCCGAAGAGTTCCTCGGCGGCCAGCAGGGCCGTCTGTCGTCCCGCCTCCATCAGCACCATGCCGGGCACATGGTCCTGGGCGTGGTCGAACAGGCTGGGGTGCCCGCCGGCGACCAGCAGCCGTGCCCGCACCTGCCGGCCCTCGGTGACCGGGTCGAGCAGCACCACGTTCTCCGGCCGCTCCCGGCCCACGCGCCCGGGCTCCACGAGGCCCTCCGTGGCCGGCCGCCGGTAGGACTCGGACGTCGGGGTGCCGCCGCCGTCCCGGCGGCCGCGCAGCATCCCGTAGACGCTGTCGGCGACGTACTTCACGCGCATGGACACCTCGCCCACGGGCTGCCCGGAGACGGTGATCGCCATGCGGTACCGCAGACCGCGCAGCGAGCCGCCGACCCACTGCGCGTCGTGCGTCGTGACCGCGATCGTCACCTCGGCCGGCCCGTGGGCCGGCTCGAGCGCGGCCAGGCCCGGCAGCTCCATCGACCACTGCTGGAGAACGAACTTGGTGCCGGCCGGCGCCCCGAAGTGCGCGTGCACGGCGTGAGTCTCGGCCTGGCGGCAGCACTCCAGCAGGAACAGCGGATCGACCGCGGACCAGGTCGTGTGGTCGGTGTAGTAGGCGTGGGACGGCGGCAGTTGCGCCCCGGCCACGAAGTGGCTGTCGTCGACCGCCGTGCTGTCGGTCAGGAACACCTCCGACAGCGCCCGGCGGTGTACGAGCGCCTTCGCCACGGTGTGCTCGTATGTGAGCGCACGCAGCGCGGTCCCGACGCTGTCCGTCTCGGCCATCACGGTCACGCGAATCCCCTTTTCCCAGACTGTCCTTGACGACGGCCCACGCTCCCAGCGACGGCTCACGCCCACCTCACGCACTCGTCATGCCGCACGGAACACCCGCCCGGGTGTGTGCGATGCTGCGGAGGCATGACCACAGGCCAAGGCCCCATCCGTCCCACCGGCGGAGCGCACACCGCCCTGCGCCCCGCCACCGCCGCCCGCATCACCGACGGATTCTGGGCCGCCCGGCGCAGAACCAACGCCGAGGTGAGCATCCCGCAGGGGCCCGCGAAGCTGGAGGAGGCCGGGAACCTGGCCAACCTGAGGGCAGCCGCGGGCGGCGACGGCACGTTCAGCGGCGATTTCCCGTTCCAGGACTCGGACGTCCACAAGTGGCTGGAGGCCGCCTCCTGGCACCTCGCCGAGCACCCCGGGGACAGTCGACTGGTTTCCCATGTCGACGAGTTCACCGAACTCCTCGCCGCCGCCCAGGAACCCGGCGGCTACCTCCAGACGCACTACCAGGTCGCCCACCCCGAGAAGCGCTGGACTGAACTCGGCTGGGGCCACGAGCTGTACTGCGCGGGGCATCTGATCCAGGCCGCCGTCGCCCACCACCGGGCGACCGGCAGGCGCGAACTCCTCACCGTCGCCGTACGGTTCGCCGAACACATCGACGCGACGGTCGACGGCGTCTGCGGCCACCCCGAGATCGAGACCGCCCTCGTCGAGCTGTACCGGGAGACCGGGGAGCGCCGCTGGCTGGAGCTGGCCTCCGCCTTCGTGGACCGGCGCGGTCACGGCCTGCTCGACGCCGACGTCAACCCGCACCTGGGCCCGGCCTACTGGCAGGACCACACCCCGGTACGCGAGGCGACGTCGGTCACCGGCCACGCCGTGCGGCAGCTGTATCTCCTCGCGGGCGTCACGGACCTGGCCTCCGAAGCGGCCGATCCCGAGCTGCGGGCCACGGCCGAGCGGCTGTGGGAGGCCATGGTCGCCTCCAAGACGTATCTCACCGGCGGTGTCGGCTCCCGGCACGAGGGCGAGGCCTTCGGGGAGCCGTACGAGCTGCCCCCGGACCGGGCCTACGCGGAGACGTGCGCGGCGATCGCGTCGATCCAGTGGTCCTGGCGGATGGCGCTGCTGACGGGCGAGGCGAAGTACTCGGACCTCGTGGAGCGGACTCTCTACAACGGTTTCCTGTCCGGTGCGGGCCTGGACGGCGAGAGCTGGCTGTACGTGAACCCGCTCCTCGTGCGCGAGGAGTACGAGGGCGCGAACGAGGCCGACAAGGCGGCCCGGCGCGTGCCCTGGTTCCGCTGCGCCTGCTGCCCGCCCAATGTGATGCGGCTGCTGGCCTCGCTGCCCCACTACATGGCCAGCGGGGACGCCGACGGCCTCCAGCTGCACCAGTACGCGACGGGCGTGTACGAGGCCGGTGGGGGCCGGGTCCGCGTGGAGACGGCCTATCCGTGGCACGGGCGGATCAGCGTGACCGTCGAGGAAGCCCCCGAGGCCGCCGAGTGGACGCTGTCGCTGCGCATCCCCTCCTGGTCGACGGGCCGCACGGCGACCGCACCGGACGGATCGGCACCGGCCGAGGCCTCCCCCGGCTGGCTCCGGCTGCGCCGCCCCTGGGCACCCGGCGACACGTTCACCCTGGACCTGGACCTCGACGCCCGGCTGACCCGCCCGGACCCGCGTGTGGACGCCGTACGGGGCTGTGTGGCGATCGAGCGGGGTCCGCTGGTGTACTGCCTGGAGGGCGTCGACCAGCAGCCCGGTGTCCGCTTCGACGACCTCACGCTGCCGGACGGGGCCCGGCTGGAGGCCCGGGACGAGCCCGGTCTGATGGGCGGTGTGACGCTCCTCAGTGCCGGCGGAGCGCGCCGGAGCGACGGAGCCGCCGTACGGCTGACCGCAGTTCCGTACTGCGTGTGGGCGAACCGTCGGCAGGGACCGATGCGAGTGTGGATTCCTCGGGAGTGACGGCGTCGCTCGCCCAGAGGGCGAGTTCACGGTCCCGGGGGCCGTACGCCGTATAGGCCACGCCGTTCTCGGCATCCGGTGCGCGGTCTCCGAAGACCCGCACCGGACGGGCCTCGTCCCAGCGTTCCCAGCCCGGGTCGCCGTCCGTGGCGAAGCGCACCCACGCGGTGTGCATCGCGGCGGCCAGGTCCTGCGGGGCGCCCTCACCGGCCAGTTTCCGGGACTCGGGGACCTCCCCGGTGTCGAAGACGAAGCCCAGCTCCAGCGCGTGGCAGGCGCCGAGGTCGGGGAGGTTCGAGGGCCAGGCGAATTCGTAGACGTACGAGGGTTCCGTCCGGGCGTCGGCCAGGTGGTGCAGGGGGATGCGCAGGAGGTGGTCGGTGACGAGCTGGCCGACGATGTCCGCCGTGCTCGCCTCGGGGTGCAGGGCGCGGTAGCCGCGCGGGACCTCGCTGCCGCAGTGGCAACGGGCCATGGCACCGGCCAGGGCGACGGCGCCGAGGCGGTCGACGCGTTCCAGGAGGCCGCCGGGGACCAGCCACAGCCGGTACTCGTCCCGGGTCCAGCCCGTCAGCAGCTCGACCCCGGGGGCCGCGCTGCCCTCGGTGAGGGCCTCCAGGGGGTCGCGCGGGACGGTGTCGCCGTCGATGACGATGCCGAAGGCGGGGCCGCCGACCACGGGGCTGCTCAGCTTGCCCGCCTCGGCCTGGGTGCTCAGCAGCAGGTCGCGGTCGACGGCGGCGAAGGCCTCGGCGGTGGCGGGGATCTTCAGCCGGGTGGCCATACGGCGCACCATCCGCCGTACCTTGGCCCGCTCGGACGCCTCGGGCGGCCCGCTCTGCAGGACCGCCCGCCGGACCAGCCCCTGTGTCTGCGGGGCGGCGACGAGGGCCCCGATGCTGATCGCCCCGGCGGACTGGCCGGCGAGGGTGATGCGGCCGGGGTCGCCGCCGAAGGCATCGATGGCCTCGTACACCCAGGTCAGAGCGGCGATCTGGTCGCGCAGGCCGGGGTTCGGGGGCGTGTCGGGGAACAGTCCGTAGCCCTCGACGCCCAGCCGGTAGTTGACCGAGACACAGACGACGCCGTCACGGGCGAAGGCATGGCCGTCGTAGACGGGTACGGCGGAGGAACCCCTGGTCAGGGCGCCGCCGTGCAGCCAGACGAGTACCGGGAGGCGGGCTCCGGGGGCCGGCTCGGGGGTCCAGACGTTGAGGTTGAGGCAGTCGTCGCCGGGCACGACCGGGTCGGACAGATAGTGGGCGAAGGCGCCGGAGTACGGGGGCTTCGGCGGGGTGGGGCCGAAGGCGCCGGCGTCGCGGACGCCGTCCCAGGGCGGGAGGGGGACGGGCGGGCGGAAGCGGCGGGGGCCGAAGGGGGGTGCCGCGTAGGGGATGCCGCGGAAGACCGCGACTCCCCGCTCGTACCTGCCGCGCACGGCCCCGTACGGGCTCCTGACCACGGGATCCGTCTGGCCTGCCGTCATGCGCCCACCAGCCCTTCGCCGAGCTCGTGCACCGGTATCACCAGAGCACCACACCGCTCACGGGTATTCCGGTGCACGAGCCGGTTCGACGGCTATTTGGCGTACATCAGGGTGCCGAACCCGAGCTGGTCGTAGCCGCCGCTGTCGCTGCCGTAGTCACCCCCTCCGCCCTCGGGGGCGACGGAGAAGCACATCTGGGAGATGTACTTGTCGTCGAGGAGCAGGCGCCTGCCGTAGTGGTAGTGGAGCATCGCCCACACGGGGCGGACCTGGCCGCGCGACCCGGCGCCGGGCACGGTCTGTGACTGCGGGGAGCAGTTCTGGCCGCTGCCCCAGTTGTAGGTGGTGAAGGGCACGTCCATGTTCAGGTTGTACTTGGCGACGTACTGGGCGGCCTTCATGAAGCGGCGGCCGTCGTACGAGTAGAGGTCCTCGCCCTGGTTCCAGGCCATCTCGCAGATCGCGCCCATCTGGCCCATGCCCATGACGGTGTGGCCCTGGTCGCGGCCGGACTCCTGCCACTGGCCGAGGTCGTAGCCCTCGACATTGCCGTACAGGAACGGGACGGCGTTCTTGATGGAACCGTTTCCGGCGCCGTTCTTGAAGTAGTCGACGGCCTGGTCGTACTTGGCGCCATCGTTGTTGAGGATGCCGATGGCCAGGACGGAGGCCATGTTGCACAGGTCCCAGTTGGCCCAGTAGTTGGTGATGCAGGCGTCGTTGTGGCCGGTCAGGAACTGGTTGTTGAGCGGGTAGAAGACCTTGGCCATCATCTCCTGGAAGGCGGCGAGGTCGAAGGCGCTGTAGTCCCGCATGAGTTCTGCGGCGTTGGCGAACTGCCAGCCGTAGAGGCCGGCGGCGAGGAACCGGTCGGCGTTTCCGGTGACCGTCGTCAGGGTCGTCGCCCAGGCGTTGAGGATCCGCGCGGCGCACTGGGCGTTGGCCTCGGTGCCGCCGACCTTCCAGCGCAGCGCGTTCTGGTAGGCGGCCGCGATGTCGTTGTAGAGGAGTCCGTAGTTCTGTCCGGTGCCGCCGCGGATGATCGTGGCGGTGGCCCGGGGGCTCCAGGTGGACTGGGAGTGGGAGTTGGCGGTCAGCCTGTTCCAGCCGGACAGCCAGGGGTCGGTGCCCGCGGCGACCCTGACCTTGGCGCGGTTGATGTCGCCGGCGTTGTGGAGCATGCCGGGGTGGGTGAAGGTGCCGGGGGCGGCGTCCGCCGTGGTGGCGCCGGCGCCGAGGGCGAGGGCCGCGGTGAGGCCGCCGGCGGTCTTGAGCAGACCGCGGCGGCTCACCTGGCCGCCCTCGTGGTGCGTGTGGGGGGAAGTGCGGCTCATGTGGGGGCTTCTCCAATCGGTGGAGTGCTACCTGGGGGTGATGCTCACCTCGTCGAACTCGGTGGTGCTGCGGGCCAGGGGGTCGCGGGAGCAGACCACGAGGCCCACGTAGTAGGGGGCGTCACCGAAGCCGGGGAGGTCTCCCTCGGCGAGGGGGGTGAAGGTGGCGCCACCGTCGGTCGAGGCGGATGCGGTGAAGTGCGTCCCGGTGCGCTTCAGCCGCAGCAGACAGGGGGCGGTGACAGCCCCGTTGCCCGTGAAGCTGGACTTTCCGGCGACGGTCGGGCGCAGCATCAGCTGGGCGCTCGTGCCGCCGGTGACGATCGCCCCGGCCGCCTGGTCGAACGGCGACAGGGACTTGGCCATCAGCAGGCCGGCCCGGTCGCCGGTGGCTCCGGCGCGGGAGACCAGGCGGACGGTGACCTCGCAGTCACCGCTGACGGGCCGTCGTACGAACTGGCCCGTCATGCCCTGGTTGTTGACGGTGAGGTCGGTCCCGGCGCCCCGCACCACGAAGGTCCCGTCCTCGTGGGCGGTGGAGCCGGGGGTCCGGACGGCGACCACGCCGAGGGTGCCGTATGCGCGGCCGTCGAGGATGACATCGCCCAGGTCGCCGTAGCTCCAGGGCGCGGGCGGCGGGGTGCCGACCGTCAGGGTGAGGGTGCCGGTGGCGTCTCCGCCGGCATTCCCCGCGCTCGTGACGACGGTGAACTCGCCGCTCCGGGCGGGGGTTCCTGAGATCAGGCCGGTGCGCTTGTCGACGCGCAGGCCGTCGGGGAGTCCCTTCGCGGCGAACCGGACCGGCTCGTGCGAGGCGCGCAGCAGGTGCTGGAAGGGCACACCCTTGTTGGCGAACGCCGCTTCGGATGAGGTGAGTTGAGGTGCGGACGGCGTCGGCATCGTGGCCTTCGCCGGGTCCGAGAGGGGCCCGCGCCCGGAGCTGTTGGTCTTCGCGACGGCGTAGTGGTACGTCGTGCCGGGCTTGCCGGTGGCGTCGGCGTACCGGACGCGGGTGCCGAAGCCGACGGGGCCGATGCCGGTCGCGATCGTCTCGAACGGGCCCTTGGCGGAGGTGTGGCGCAGCACCTTGTAGCGGGCCGAGAGGTCCGGGTCGGTCCAGGCCAGCTCGACCGCGTCGGCGCCGGCGACGGCCCGCAGGTCCCCGGCGGCCCGGGCCGGGCGCGGCACGGACCAGATGTCACCGCCCGTACGCAAGGTGATGCTGACGTTGTCGAAGGCGCCGGTGCCGGTGTCGGCGTAGTCGGCGTCGACGCCGAGGCAGGAGGTGAGGGTGAGACCGACGTGCACGGTCTTCCCCAACTCGACTTCACTGCTCCCGACTTCGGTCCAGTGGATGCCGTCCGGGGAGATGGCGCCGGCGCAGCGGTCGCCCCGGCGGGTCACCCGGACCCAGTACGGCATGCGCAGCCGGTAGCCGTCGCCCGCGCCCTCGACGTACGGGGCCTGGAGCGGGGTGGCCGACTCGGGCAGCTCGCCGAGGGAGGAGATCGGGAAGGCGGCGCCGGTCGTGATCGTCTGTTGCTGGGACGGCGGCACGGGCGTACTGCCGGTGCCCTTGATCCCGGCCCCCGCCTTCGGCCGTACGGACCACACACCGCTCCAGGTGTGCAGCGGCAGGCCCTGGATCAGCATGGCGGCGTGGGCCGCGTCCGCGTCCAGGCCGGCCCGTACGGTGACGCCGATCCTGGAGTACTGGGAGCTGAGCGGCCACACGATCCGCGCGGTGATGGTGCCGTCGCCGCGCAGCGGCAGGTGGGCCAGGCGGTGGGTGTCGGCGGTGCCGGAGGCCTCCAGCACGAACCGCTCACCGTCGAAGACCGCCGAGCCCGGGATCCTGACGTCGCCGATGTCCCGGGTGGACCAGGAGGCGGGCAGGCCGGGAACCGCGGACGCCCAGGCGGAACCGCCGCTCCGGCCCTGGGAGTTGACGGCGACCACCGTGTAGTAGGAGGTGCGCCCCGGGCGGGCCCGGCGGTCGGTGTACGTCGGCTTGCCGACACCGGTGGCGATCTTCTCGAACGGCCCGTCGGCGCTGCTCGCCCGCAGGACGGTGTACGACTCGGCCCACGCCGAGGGCAGCCAGGCCAGGGTGACGGCCCCGTCGTCGCCGACCGCCGTGACACCGGCCGGGGCGGTGGGCGCGGACGGGGCCGGGGCCTTCGTACCGGCGAAGGTGAGGGTGCCCCAGCTGGGCAGGTCGTCGTTGCTGCCCTCGACAACGCGGGCGCCGCCCGTGCCACGGAAGACGGCCGCCTTGGTGTAGGGGGTGTCGAGGCGGCGGACACCGGCGTAATGCGCGTACGCCATCTCGTAGATCGGCGGCAGGGTGCCGCGTCCGACGGCCGAGACCGACGTCTTGACGTACTTGCCGGTGCGGTCGAGGTCGGGGACGAACGGGACGTCGCCGCCGAGGTTGTAGCGGGCGGCGTACTCGACGTTCTTCAGCAGCCGGTTGTCGTCGAAGGCGTACAGGTCGACGCCCTGGTTCCAGGCGACCTGCGCGGCGTCCGCGAGCAGGCCGACGGCAAGTTGCTCGTGGCCCTGGTCACGGCCGGACTCCTGGCCCTGTCCCGCGTCGGTGACGATACGGTGCGGGACGCTGCCGTTGCCCGCGCCGGCGGCGGCGAAGCGCAGAGCGTCCTCGAAGAGGGCCGGCTCCTCGCAGAACACGCCGATGGCCAGGATGGACTGGACGGCGGTGAGGTCCCAGTTTCCGTTGGCGTAGAGCATGTAGCCGGAGATCGCCGGATACCAGACGCGCAGGAACGACTCCTTGCAACGGGCGATGTCCTCCTGCGCCCAGCCGTCGTAGCCGGTGTACTGGAGCAATTCGGCCGCGTTGACGAACTTGAAGGCCTGAAGACCGGCGCCCAGAGGCCCGTCCGCTCCGGTGATGGCGGTGAGGGACGCCGACCAGGCGTTGAGGATGTCCCGGGCCTTGTCGGCGTAGGCGCGCTCGCCCGTGAGGCACCACATCAGCGCGGTCTGGTAGGCGGCGGCCGAGTCGGCGACGGCCTGGTTCTGGAAGTTGGTGGGGCCCCGGCCCCAGGAGGTGATCTGGCCGGTGTTCTGCACGGTGTACGTGGACTTGGAGCGCGCGTGGGCGGAAAAGGCGAGGTAACCGTCGTAGATGGGAGTTTCCTTGGCGGCGACCGCCGCCTTCATCCGGGCCAGGTCGTCGGCACTGTGCAGCAGTCCGGGGTGTGTGAACGCCCGGGGGCGGGCCGTGGCGGCCCGGGCGCTGCCGGGCGCGAGCAGGCCGCTCGCGCCGGACACCAGCAGCAGGGCGGCCGCGCCGCCGAGGAAGCCCCGGCGGCTCGGAGCGATCGGTCTCGGAGGGCTGGTGCTCATGACGCCGCGGCCGCCTCTGCGGTGGTGAGGAACTTCAGGTTCAGCACGTGCTCGTTGGCGTGCATCGGGACGGTGTCGGTGGTGAGGTACCAGGTCGGCTTCTTCATCGAGTCGGCGATGACCGTGCCGTTGACGACGAGGTTCTCGAACGTGACGTCCTTGATGGCGTGCTTGGCGTCGTAGCCGAGCAACAGGCAGGTGGCGAGCGGCTTGCCCGTGTAGGAGAGGTCCTTGACGTAGACGTTCTGGATGCCGCGTCCGACCGAGGTGTTGTACTTCGTGTTGTACATGATCCGCATATGGATGAGCTGGCCCCAGCGGAAGTCCTCGACGCGTACGTTGTCGACCTTCACGTTCTTGATCAGGTTGCTGTCGCCGGGGTTGAGGGCGATACAGCCCTGGTAGCCCATCTGGGGCTCGCGGTGGTCGCAGATGTCGAGGTTCTTGAAGGTGAGGTTCTTCAGTACCTCGGGGTTGTCGGTGTTGCCGTGCGTACCGACGTTGATGGGGTGCGCGACATCCGCCCACAGGGTGGAGTTGCGGACGGTGATGTTGCTCGTGTCGCCGTAGTACTCCCAGCGGTGGGTGTAGATGGCGATGCAGTCGTCGGAGTTGCGCATGAAGACGCCGTCGATGACGACGTTGCTGCTGCAGAAGACGTCGATGCCGTCGCCCCAGCCCTTGGAGCTGAAGGAGCCGAGGCCCTTGATGGTGACGCCGGTGGCCTCGCCGAGCTGGACGGCGTAGCCGTTCGGGTTGAGGACGGTGACGGCGCCGATGGAGATGTTCCGCGAGTTCTCCACGAGGGCACCGCCCGCCGCCGTCCCGGCGAGGACGCCATGACCCGCGATCGAGGCATGCTCCACGTTGCGGAAGACGACGGTCGCCTTGAGGACGGCGCCGCCGTCGAGGTACACGGTCTTGCCGGAGGGGACGTTCAGATATCCGTCGGCGGTGGTGTGGACGCCGGGGCCGTAGTAGAGGACGTTCGGGTCGTCCTGCGCGGGGATCTTCTTCTCGATCGCGCGGGCGAAGAGGTGCAGGACGTCGAAGATGTCGTCGTTGATCTGCACGACGATGTTGCGCGGTTTGTCGAGCGTGAAGCGGATCGTGTCGCCGCCCACTTCGGGCTTGATGCCGTAGGAGTCCGGTCTGACGCGGACCTTGGTGGTGCCGCCCTTGAGGTAGGTGACCTCGACCTCGACGGAGCCCTGGAAGTCGAAGTACGCCAGCGACGAGTTGTAGATCTTGCTCGACCCCGTGGTCGGGTTGATCTCCCCGAGCTGGGGCCGCCAGATGTCCAGCGTCTGCCACTCGCCGTCGGGAGCCGTGCGGACCCGCACCTTGAAGCTGGTGTTGGTCGGCATGGCGGCCGGGCGGGGGTAGGTCACCAGCTTCGGCGCGACGGCCGTGTCGTCCGCCCGGGCGGTCGTGGCCGTGAGGTGGGTGAGCCCGGCGGCGAGGACGGTGGCGCCGGCCGCCTGGAGGGCGCCTCGGCGGGACAGGGACGGGGTCATGGTGAGCTCCTTGGCGGTACGAAGACGGGAGACGGCCGGGGTCACTTCAGGCCGGTGGTGGACATGCCGGCGACGAAGCCGCGCTGGGCGATGAGGAAGATCAGCAGGATCGGCACGACGTACATCACGGAGGCGGCGGCCTGGAGATTGGCGACGGGCGTCCCGGCCGAGGTGACGTAGGTGGACATCACGGCGACGGCCAGCGTGGACCTGTCGGTGGAGAGCAGCAGCTGCGGGGCGATGTAGTCGCCCCAGGACCAGGTGAAGGCGATCACGAAGCTCGCGGACAGCACCGGCCAGGACTGCGGCAGGAAGATCCGCCAGAAGATGGTGCCGTAGCCGCAGCCGTCGACGATCGCGGCCTCCTCCAGCTCGCGGGGCAGTCCGGCGAAGAACTGCCGGAAGAGGAAGACCAGATAGGGAGCGGCGGCCAGTCCCCAGAACACCCACGGCCAGTACGTGTCGACCATGCCGAGCTTCGCGAAGATCAGATACGTCGGCAGCAGGGTGATCATCTGGGGCAGCATCATCGAGCCGATGAGGATGCCGAACAGCGTCTTCTTGCCGGGGGCGTCCAGACGGGCGAAGCCGAAGCCGACCCAGGCCGAGCTGAGCGTGACGAGCGTGGCGTAGATCAGGGCGATGACCAGGGAGTTGCGGGCGTAGCCGAGGAAGTCGATGAGGTTGAAGGCGTCCGCGAAGTTGTGCCACTGGACGTGGGTGGGCAGCCAGTGCACGGGCGAGGCGGCCAGTTCCGCCGGGGTCTTCAGGCCGGACAGGATCAGCCAGCCGAAGGGGCCGATGAACAGCCCGGTGAGGGCGACGAGGACCGTGTAGAGCACAAGGCGGTTGACGCGCACCCGCACCCGGGGCGCGGTGTTCGGGGGCAGGCTGGTGGCGGTCACTTCTTCGCCTCCGGGTCGACGTTGTAGAACACCACGCCGGACGTGAACCTGAAGATGAGTCCGGTCACGATGAGGATCAGAACGAAGAGCACCCACAGCAGTGCGGAGGCGTAGCCGTAGCGGCCGAGCGCGAAGTACTGCGAGAACACATGCATCATGTAGAGGTAGTTGGACTGCGGCAGCGCGGTGACGCCGGCGGTCGTGCCGTCCGGGGAGAGCAGCAGCGGCATGATGGTCTGCACCGAGGCGATCACTCCCGTCACCGTCTGGAAGAGCAGGACCGGCGACAGCAGCGGCACGGTGATGCTGCGGAAGGTCCGCCAGGCGCTCGCCCCGTCGATGCGGGCGGCCTCGTGCAGTTCGCGGGGCACGTCCTGGAGCCCGGCCAGCGAGATGATCATGACGTTTCCGGCGGCCCACAGCACGCTCATCAGCAGCACGTAGCGGGCGTAGGGGTCGGCGAGCCAGCCGAGCGCGTCGAAGCCGAAGAGGGTGATGACGCCGTTGGCTGCACCGGAGTTCTGGTCGAAGAGCGCCTTGAAGGTGAGACCCACGCCGACCGGGGGCACCACGGCCGGCAGATAGAGCAGGGTGCGGAACAGACCGCGCGCCCTGATCGGCCGGTTCACCAGGACGGCGAGCCCCAGCCCGGCGATGATCGACAGCGGCACCGAGGTGAGGGCGAACAGGGCCGTGCGGCCCAGGGAGTTCCAGGTCTGCGGGTCGGAGAACAGCTCGGTGTAGTTGCCGAGGCCGACATAGCTCCAGTGCGGTGAGATGCCGTCGTAGGTGGTGAAGCTCAGCCACAGCGCGTACGCCATCGGTACGACGGTCAGCAGCAGGAAACCGATGATCCAGGGCGAGGTGAACAGGTAGAAAGCGCGATGCCTGCGCGCCGTCATGGAGATCCGGGGCCGCCGGTCCGGTGTCGTGCGGTCGGCGCGCGCGGCCGGGCCGGGCCGCCCCGTGGCGGGTATCTGGTCGACCGTCATCCCACCTGCTCCTTACCGCGCTTCAGCTGCTCGTTCATGACCGAGTTCAGACGGCCGGCCAGGGCGTCGACGGACATGCGGCCGTTCATCGCGGCCGGGGCCTCCTGGTTGAACAGGGCGTAGAGGGAGTCCGCCGTGGCGTAGGGGGTGTAGGCGATCACCGAGAAGTGCTTCAGCTCGGCGTTCTGCACCTTCAGCACCCGTTTCTGGTAGTCCTCCTGGCCGGGCATCAGCGGGCGCAGGGACTTCAGGGTGGGGATGCCCCAGCCGCCGGCGGCACGGGCCTTGGCCGGTCCCTCGCCGAGGAACCATTCGAAGACCCGCCAGGCGGCGTCCTTGTTCTTCGCCTTCTTCGGCATCCACAGGCCGGTCCCCGCCTGACAGGGGCTGACCCGCCGGCCGCCCTCGAACACCGGGGCCGGAGCGAGGCGGGCGTGCGGCGCCAGCTTCTTGTCGGAGTTGATCAGCCCGCCGAGCCAGTAGCCGGAGTTCGACATGGCCATGCGGTTCGCCTGGAAGGTGGGCCCGTCCCAGGCGTTGGGGTCGGGCTGGACGATGCTGGGGCCGACCCTGGCCCTGCCGTACTCGATGTACCAGTTCAGTGCCTTGCGGGCCTCGGGGGTGGTGAAGTCGACGCGGGAGAAGTCGTCGGTGAAGAGGCTGCCTCCGGCCGCCACAGTGAGGCTCGCCAGCAGGTTGGGCGTGAGCACACCGTTGTAGCTGCCGCCGAAGACGGTCGTCTGGCCGCTCTTGCGCCGCGTCAGCCGCTTGGCGTTCTCCAGCCACTCCTCGAAGGTGACCGGCTCCATCTCCGGCGGGTAGTCGACGCCCGCGTCGTCGAAGAGGGCCGTGTTGTACCAGAACATGGAGTCCTGGGAGAAGTCCTTCGCCATGCCGTAGCGGGGGCCCTTGCCCTGGGTGCGTCCGTCGAAGCGCCACAGGTCGTTGACGGGGTCCAGGTCGCCGGCCTTGAGGACGCTGCTCCGGGCGAAGTAGGGGTCCAGGTCCTCCATGACGTCCCGCGCCGCGAAGTAGGGCGCGTCCGTGGCTCCGACACCGCGCACCAGGTCGGGCGGGGCGCCGTTGGTCATCATCCCGATGAGCTTGGTGATGTCGTACCGCACCGTGACGATCTTGACGCCGATGTCCTTCTGGGCCTGTTGGACCAGCTCCGGGGAGAGGTCGTCGGGCTTGGCCATCAGCGTGACGGTCTCGCCGCCGCTGACGCCGCTGGAGACCTGCATCGCGCAGCCGCTCAGGCTCGCCGCGCCGGTCGCGGCACCCGCTGCCGAGAGGGCGAGGAATCGGCGGCGGCTCAGGGAAGCACCAGCACGTGGGTGCATGAACGCACCACCTCCTTGCGGTTCCGGTGACTTGGCAACCGGTTGTTGTGCGTGGGGCAGAGCTTCTTCCGGTCGGCAGGGCGCGTCAAGGCCCTTGACGAATTTTCGAAAAGACTGTGTAACCTCGGCGTCATCAGCTCGAGGGCGGGTCAGACCTGTTTTCGGTCGGCGTGATCAAGCCATCGGAGAGTGCCCCGACCGGCATGACCAGGGACGTCTCCGCGCTCGACTTTGGCAACAACCGGGGAACCGGTTGCCGAGCGGACCGCCCGGGCACCGAGATCTCGACAGCGGCCGCACAGGCTCCGCCCTCCCCCACCGAAACCGCAGTAATCGATTTCCACGGTCAGGCCTCCTGCCGGGCCTCCCGGAGGGATCCCTCTCGACCCGATCCGCCCGGCCACACCCGGCCCGACTCCCCCACCCCACCGACCTCGCCCTCTCCCATCGCGCCACAACCTGCGCTCATCAAGGGCGTTGCGCCGAACCGGCGCCTCCCGCCGTCATCCCCGCCCAGCCGATTGACCGCCGCTTCCCGGCGGATCTACGGTAGAAGACGCTTTCTGAAACCGTTTCCGTTCTGAATCTGTTTCCGCCCTCCCCCCTCTGCTCCAGGAGAGTCATGCCCAGCCCTCAGCTGCCGCGGACCGTCTTCGCGATGGACCCGGTGCACCTCCCGCTGCTCTTCCCTCCGCCGCTGATGGAGCGACTGAGGCGCACGGCCGACATCGACCCCGGGTTGGTGGTGCGGGACTTCGCCGATCCGGCCGCGGCCGGTGCCCTGGCCTCCGCCGAGGTGCTGATCACCGGCTGGGGCTGCCCGCACCTGGACGCCGGTGTCCTCGCGGCGGTCCCGAAACTCGACGCCGTGCTGCACGCGGCCGGCTCCGTCCGCTCCCTGGTCGGTGAGGCCCTGTGGGAACGCGGGGTGACCGTCTCCAGCGCGGTGACGGGCAACGCCCTGCCCGTCGCGGAGTACACGCTCGCGATGATCCTGCTGGTGGGCAAGGACGCCTTCGACCACCGCGAGCACTTCCGCAGCACCCATGCCTACCCGGGCCCCGCCGAGACCGCCGCGACCGGCAACCTCGGGCGCCGCGTCGGGGTCATCGGGGCGTCCCGTGTGGGCCGTCGGCTGCTGGAGCTGCTGCGGCCGTTCGATCTCACCGTCCTGCTGCACGACCCGTATGTGAGCCCGGCCGAGGCCGCCGCGCTCGGTGCCGAGTCGCTGTCGCTGGAGGACCTGCTCAGACGCAGCGACATCGTGAGCCTGCACGCCCCCGACATCCCCGAGACCCACCACATGCTCGACCGCGACCGGCTCGCCCTGATGCGGGACGGGGGCGTGCTCATCAACACCGCCCGGGGTGCGCTGGTCGACCACGAGGCGCTCACCGGTGAGCTGCTCTCGGGCCGGCTCAGCGCGGTCCTCGACGTCACCGACCCGGAGCCGCTGCCCGCCGGCTCGCCGCTGTACCGACTGCCCAACGTGTTCCTCACCCCGCACATCGCGGGCTCCCTGGGCAACGAACTGGAGCGGCTCGGCCACATCGTGGTGGAGGAACTGGAACGCCTGGTGGCGGGCGCGCCGCCGGTCCACGAGGTGCGACGGTCGGATCTGGCACGGGTGGCGTGACGCCGTGGCGGGCGGGCGGTCCGGACTCAGAGCAGGCCGGGCGGGACCGGCCCCCTTCCCCGGCGGTCACGCCATGACGGGTGAGCCTTTCGGCGACGCGGCAGGGAACCCGCGCGCGATCCGGCCGGGCGTCGACGGTGGGGCAACCGGGCGACCAGGAAGGATCTCGGCGTCGGACAAGTCGTCGCCCGAAGCAGCCTCAGTCCGGGGACGGCCCGGTCACTCCCAGGTCCTCACGCATCGCGGTGCGCATCCTGGACAGGTCCTGCCAGCCCTGCCTGATCGCATCCCGCACGCCCTCGATGTCGTCGCCTTCGCGTGTGGTGCCACGGGTCAGGCGGGCCAGGACGCCGTAGACGGAATTCAGGTCGCTGTCGACCCGCTTCACCTCTGTCAGCACGCTGTCCGGCACGATCATCTGGGCCTCGGCGTAGCGGCGACGGTAGTCCACACGGGCCGCCTCGACCGCGGCCAGCGACTCCTGCGGGTCGTACCCGATGCGCAGGACGTGGGAGTGGTCGTTGAGCGTCGCCAGATAGTGGCGGGCGGCCGCGTTGAACTCCGTGTACGCCGCTCTGCGGGTCTCCCGGCCCGACTCCACGAGCCGGGCGGCGACCTCGGCGCGGCGCGTCCCTTCGAGCCGTTCCCACTCCTCGCGGCGGGACACGTCCCCGCGGCGCTGGGTCAGCCACGCCGACCCCAGCGTGCCGCCCACGCCCACAACTGCCACCAGCAGGCCCGCCACAGCCGAGTCCATCGCGCCTCCCCCGTGCCGCCGGCGCTTCCGTACCGCCACTCAGTGTGCCTGCCGGAGGAGCGCCGCCACAGACCGCGTCACGGCCCGGTGACCAGCGCCGTGAGAACGCGACACGAGTCGTCACCGCGCGGCGTGCGATTCCGGCACACGTCATGCCGGGCAGGCGCGTTCAACCGTTGTCCACAGGCCCTCGGGCACTTGAGTAACGATGGGATACGGTTTCCGCACGGCGTCGGCACGACCGCCGCAGTCGGCGCGGCCGGGCCCGCCACAGGCCGGACGGCAACAGGCCGGACCACTACCGTGAAGGAGCCGCAGGGGTGAGTCAGCGCAAGGCGACGAGTGACGCCGGCCGGGCGACCATCCGCGATGTCGCGGAGCGCGCGGGCGTCTCCGTGGCCAGCGTCTCGCGGGTGCTGTCCGGCAACTACCCGGTGTCGGAGGAGCTGCGCCGCCGGGTGATGAAGGTGGTCCGGGACCTGGACTACGTCACCAACGCCCACGCCCGCTCCCTCGCCGGCGGCGGCACACCGACGGTGGCGATCCTCATCAACAACATCACCGGCGCCGCGTTCGCGCACGTCGCGAAGGGCGTCGAGGGCGCCGCCACGCTACGCGGCTGGCTCTCCCTGGTCGGCACGACCGGCGACGACCCGGAGCGCGAACTGGCCCTGGTGAACCTCATGCGGCAGCAGGGCGTGGCCGCCGTGATCCTGCTCGGCGGCGCCTACGACTACGACGAGTACCAGCTGCGCATGGCCCGCTTCGCCCGTTCCCTGGACGCGGCCGGCTCGCACCTGGTCCTGGTGGGCAGGCCCCCGCTGGAGGGCGACGTCCCGGCGACGACCGTCGACTACGACAACGAGGGCGGCGCCCACGCGATGGCCAGCCACCTG
Source organism: Streptomyces sp. NPDC057002 (assembly GCF_042673825.1). Lineage (NCBI taxonomy): Bacteria > Bacillati > Actinomycetota > Actinomycetes > Kitasatosporales > Streptomycetaceae > Streptomyces > Streptomyces sp. NPDC057002. The sequence goes on along the minus strand of NZ_JBHURZ010000007.1, from coordinate 238,566 downwards.
CTGTCGGCCGGCCACCGACGTGTCCTCGTTCTGCCGGGCCACGCCGAACTGACCACCGCCCAGGGCAGGTTGAAGGGGGCGCGGCGGGCCTTCGAGGCGTACGGCGTGCCCTTCGACCCGGGCATGGTGCGGCACGGCCCGTACGACTACGAGCACGGCTACGAAGCGGTGGAGGCGGCCCTGCACGACACACCGGACTTCACCGCGGTGCTCGCCGGGACGGACGTGGTCGCCGCGGGCGCCGCGCAGGCCCTGCGCGCGGCGGGTCTGCGGGTACCGGAGGACGTCTCGATCGTCGGCTACGACGACATCCCGCTCGCCTCCCAGCTCACACCCCAACTGACCACCGTGCACGTGCCGTACGAGGAGATGGGCCGGGTCGCGCTGCGCGCGGTGGCCGACCGGCGCGAGGGCGGCGCGGGCCGCCGCAAGAGCGCCGACGGCGACCATCTGGTGCTGGGCACGCATGTCGTGGTCCGCAACTCGGTGCGGCCGCCGGCGACACGCGTCTGACCTTGACCGCCGCGTCGGCCCCTTCGTTACGTAACCGTTTTCCAGAGACTTTACGGCCCTTCACAGAGAGCGTCGACGTGCCCGCCGCGTCGCGGACCGGCACCCCTGCCAGCGCTTTGACCTGTACGTATACCTAGCCCGACGCGAGGGCGCGGCGTACGCCCGGCGGCAACCCGCCGGGCGATCCGCCGTAACAAATTGACGCGCACCTCTTGCTCTGAGCGGATCCGTCCGCCTACCGTCCCAGCAACCGCTTACTACAGCTTCTGCTTGGCCGACCCCCCGCAACCGCGAGCCGACGGTATTCCGGCCGCCGTTCCCGGCCGGCACCACCGAGCCGCCGCCCTCCGCCGTCCTCTCGTTCTGAGAACGTCCTATTCCGAAGGATCACGGTCAGATGAACTTCACCAGCCCCCGGAGAAGGTTCGCCTCCGCCGCCGTCGCGGGCATCGCGCTGACAGGTCTGCTCTCCGCCTGCGGCGGATCCGGCTCGGGCGACGACGCCGGGTCGAAGTCCGGTCCGGTCACCCTCCCCTTCTGGGGCTGGGCCAACGGCCAGGAGGCGGTCGTCAAGGCGTTCAACACCTCGCACAAGGACATCCGGCTGAAGTACACGAAGGTCACCGACCAGCTGACCATGCAGAAGCAGCTGACCAACGCGGTGAAGGCCGGCAACGCCCCCTGCCTGGTGCAGAACACCGCCGAGTACGTGACCAGCTGGGTGTCGCAGGACGCGCTCGCCGACATCACGCAGTATGTCGAGGGCGAGAAGGACAAGTTCAACACCGGCGCCTGGGCCAGCGCGCAGGTGCAGGGCAAGCTCTACGGCGTTCCCACCAGCTCGGCACCGCAGTTCACGATCTACCGCACCGACATCTTCCAGAAGTACGGCCTGAAGCCCCCGGCCACCTGGGACGACTTCGTCGCCGCGGGCAAGGTGCTGAAGAAGCACGGCATCAAGATCACCAACTATGCCGGCGAGGACCCGAGCACGCTGGAGGTGCTCGCGATGCAGGCCGGGGCGCACTGGTACGCGATCGACGGCAACGCCTGGAAGGTGGACTTCCAGGACGAGGGCACCCTCAAGGCCGCGAAGGTGATCCAGGAGATCATCGACAACGACCTGAACGCCAAGCTGTCCTTCGCCGACTACGCGGCCGTGCAGCGCAGTTACGACACCGGCGCCACCGCGACCCGGCAGATCTCCACCTGGCAGATGGCCGGCATGGTGCAGAACTTCACCAAGTCCTTCGGCGACTGGGCCCTCGCGCCCTGGCCGACATACAAGGGCGAGGCGGCCAAGACGCCGGCCGGCACGAACCTGACCGGCAGCGTGACCCTGGTGACCAAGCAGTGCGAGAACCAGGAGCAGGCGGCGAAGGCGGCGCTGTGGATGTCGACGAACCAGGACGCGGTCAAGACGATGGCGAGCCCGGAGACCGGCAACGGCGTGATGCCGGCCCTCGAGGACAGCGGTTCCTACGTCGGTGAGTCGATCTCGCAGAAGCTGCTCGGAAAGAACTACGAGCCGGCGCAGAAGGTCGTGACGGACAGCCTGGGCACGGTCACCACCGACTGGACCTACGGCCCGAACTGGACCGCGATGTTCACCGAGCTCCAGGCGGGCTGGGCCAAGGTCGTCAACAAGCAGGAGAAGGTCACCGACCTGCTCGCGCACATGCAGGAGTGGACGGTCAAGGACCTGAAGTCCCGCGGTATCAGCGTCAAGGGCTAGGGCATTCGATGATTCGCTCCCTGCGCTGGAAGGGTGCCGCGTTCACGGTGCCCTTCCTGCTCGGCTTCGTCTTCCTCTATCTGCTCCCGATCGGCTACGCCGTCTACGAGTCGCTGTTCACGGAGAGGCAGTCCGGGCTCGGCCTCGGCGGCGCGACGACGGAGTTCGCCGGACTCGACAACTACACGCAGGGCCTGACCGACTCGGCGTTCATGAACTCCATCCTGCGGGTGGTGCTCTTCGCCTGTGTCCAGATCCCGTTCATGCTGCTCGTCAGCCTCCTGCTGGCGCTGTTCCTGGACGCGCTCACCTCCAGGGCGGCGAGCCGGTTCCGGATCCTGCTGCTGGTGCCGTACATGATCCCCGGCGTGGTCGCGGCGATCGTGTGGGTCAACCTCTACAGCCCGGACGTCGGTCCGCTCACCCCGATCGGCAAGGCCCTCGGCCTCGACTGGAACTTCTTCGCGCCGTCGATGGTGTGGCCGTCCATCGGCAACCTGCTGACCTGGCACGGCATCGGCTACAACATGGTGATCATCTACTCGGCGCTGCAGGGCGTGCCGCGCGAGCTGTTCGAGGCGGCCCGGCTGGACGGTGCCTCCGAGCTGCGGATCGCGCGCAGCATCAAGATCCCGTTCGTGCGCGGGGCGCTAATCCTGACGGGACTGCTGTCGATCATCCAGATGCTGCAGATCTTCAACGAGCCGGCGCTGTTCCGGAACATCACTCCGCAGACGGTCAGCGACAGCTTCACCCCGATCATGATCATCTACAACCAGGCGTTCAACGCGGGCGACTACCACTACGCGGCCGCCCTGTCCGTGCTCCTCGCCCTGATCCTGGGCGTGGCCTCCTTCCTCTTCTACCGGCTCACCTCGAAGGAGGCCGACTGATGGTGCTGACCGAGCAGACCGCCACCGAGCGGCCCGAAGTCCGGGGCGTGCGGCGCCTGTCCCGTCCGGATCCGGCCTCGCGCGGGCGGGGCGGTCAGCGCTTCCTCCTCGTCGGGCTGGTCCTGGCGAGCGTGTACGGCCTGTTCCCGGTGTGGTGGCTGATCGTCGCCGCGACCAAGGACCGCACGGCGCTGTACCAGAGCAACGGCCTGTGGTTCTCGGGCTGGCATCTGTGGGACAACCTGCACCAGGTGTTCACGTACCAGGACGGCATCTTCCTGCGGTGGACGGCCAACTCGTTGCTCTACGCCGGTGTCGGCTCGCTCGGAGGCACGCTGATCGCGCTCGCAACCGGTTACGGACTGGCCCGCTTCGACTTCCCGGGCCGCAACGCGATCTTCGCGTGTGTCGTGGGCTCGTTCCTGATCCCGATCGCGCTGCTCACGCTCCCGCTGTATCTGCTGTTCTCGGCGATCGGCATGGTGGACACCCCGTGGGCGATGCTGATCCCCTGCCTGATCAACCCGTTCAGCGTGTATCTGGCCAAGGTGTACACCGAGGCCACGATCCCCTACGAGCTGCTGGAGGCGGCCCGGATCGACGGCGCCGGCGAGTTGCGGATCTTCTTCAGCATCGTGCTGCGGATGATGACGACGGGCGGGGCGACGGTGTTCCTGCTGGCCTTCGTGAACACCTGGAACGCCTTCTTCCTGCCGCTGACCGTGCTGCGCGGCAAGGAGAACTGGACGCTCAACCTCGGCCTCTACAACTGGACCGGGACGCGTCTTGAGTCCGGCATCGACCTGACCGGTCTGGTGCTGACCGGCGCACTGCTGTCCATCGTGCCGATGGCGATCATGATGGTCGCGATGCGCCGCTACTGGCGAACGGGCGTGACGCTCGGCGCTCTCAAGTGATCCCGTCCGTCCTTCCTCCCTGACTCCTGGGGGCCGCGGGTGACCTGACTCCCCGCGGCCCCCGGGTGCCCGACCTCCCGGAGTTCCGCGTGACTGTCCTGCACAACCCCGTCCTCCGCGGCTTCGCGCCCGATCCTTCCCTGGTCCGGGTCGGCGGCTGGTACTACGTGGCGACCAGCTCCTTCGAGTGGTTCCCGACGATCCCGGTCCACCGCTCCCGCGACCTGGCCCACTGGGAGTACGCGGGGCACGTCGAGGGGGCGGCACCCGGAGGCTCGCTGGCGGGGGTGCCCGACTCGGGCGGCATCTGGGCTCCGTCGCTGAGCTGGGACGGGGAGCGGTTCTGGGTGACGTACACCGTCGTACGGTCGGTCGGCACGCCGTACTTCGATCTCGACACGTACGTCTCGACGGCCACCGAAGTCGGCGGCGAGTGGAGCGCACCGCGCCGGGTCGCGAGCCATGGTTTCGATCCGGCCCTGTTCCACGAGGACGGCCGGCTGTGGCTGCTGAACCTGCAGAACGACCACCGGCCGGGAGGGCGGCGGTTCGCGGGGATCGTCGTCACCGAGCTGGACCGGGGCACGCTGCGCCCCGTCGGCGAGACCCGTCTGCTGCTCCAGCACGACCGGTTGATCGAGGGGCCGAAGCTGCTGCGGCGCGACGGCTGGTACTACCTGGTGCTCGCGGAGGGCGGCACGGGCTGGGAGCACGGGGTGCGGGTGGCCCGCGGCCGGGAGCTGACCGGGCCGTACGTACTCGACGACCGGCCGCTGCTGACGACACGGGACGACGAGAGCGTGCCGTTGCAGAAGGCCGGGCACGGCGAGCTGGTCGAGACGCCGGACGGGCAGTGGCTGCTCAGCCATCTGACGGCCCGTCCGCTGGACACTCCGCGGGGCCGTCGCTGCACGCTCGGCCGGGAGACCGCGATCCAGGCGGTGACCTGGGACGCGGAAGGCTGGCCCCGGCTGCGGCAGGGCGGTTGGCACCCGGCGGTCGACGTCGAGGCGCCGACCCGGCCGCAACCAGTCTCCGACCGGCCGCAGCCACTCTCCGACCGGCCGCACCCGCTGCCGGCCCACCCGGTGCCGATGCCTCCCACCGCCCGGCCCGATGACTTGTCCTGGCCCTGGAGCACCCTGCGCGAAGCGCCGGACCCGTCCTGGGCCGACACGACGGCACGCCCGGGCCGGATCCGGCTGCGCGGCCGGCACGGGCCGGAGTCCCGCTGGGCGACCAGCCTGCTGGCGCAGCGCGTCACCGAGCACCGCGCGGAGGCCGAAGTCACCGTCGAGGCACGGCCGGTGACCTTCACCCAGGCCGCGGGGCTGGTGCTCTGGTACAGCGCCGAGGCGTATCTCAGCCTGGACCTGACCTGGGCGGAGCCGGAGGGGGAGCCGCAGCGCGGGCAGCAATGGGGCGAGGGGGGTCGGAGGGTGCTGAGCCTCGTGGAGCGCGACGAGGACGGCGTGCGGCAGGTCGCCGTCGTGGAGTTGCCGGACGACGCGCCGGTGACGCTGGGAGTGACGGTCGAGGGTGCCGACGCCCGTTTCTGGTTCGTACGGGACGGAGTGCGCACGGCGGTCGGACCGGCCCTGGACTTCAGCCGGCTGTCCGACGACCACGGCTCCCGGCTGCGCTTCACCGGGGCGATGGCGGGCATCCACGCCCGGGACCTCGTCGACGCGGCGTTCACGGCGGACTTCACGGGGTTCCGGCTGACCTGCGTATCCGGCTGAGGGCGTCGGCGCGTTCGGGGTTTCGACAAGCGATGCTCGATCCTGCTCGGAACTGCTTCCTATCGAGCACGTATTGACATGTAACTGTCGAAGCCCGCAGAGTCATGCCCCGACAGGCCCGACAGTGCCCCGGCAGTGATGCATCGACCCCATCGAGGAGTGTTGCCGTCATGTCCGAAACACCCGCTGTCTCACGCCGACTGCTCCTGGGCGGAGCCGTCGCCACCGGTGCGCTCGCGGCCGGGATGACCACCGCGGCCCCGGACGCGGCCGCCGCGACCGGGCAGGCGCCACGCCGCCGCCCCGGACAGAAGTCGATGATCGGCGTGCCGTTCGAGGCCCACAGAACCGTCCGCGTCGGGGTCATCGGACTCGGCAACCGTGGCGGAGGCATGGTCGAGGGCTGGGCGGCCGTGCCCGGCTGCACCGTGACCGCCGTCTGCGACATCCGGGCCGACCGGGCGCGCCGCGCCGCCGACCGGCTGGTGAGCAAGGGCGAGCCCCGCCCCGCCGAATACGGCGGATCAGCCGACGCCTACGCCCGGATGCTCCGGCGCGACGACATCGACCTGGTGTACGTCGCCACGCCCTGGGAGTTCCACTACGAGCACGGCAGAGCCGCCCTGCTGAGCGGCAGGCACGCCGTGGTGGAACTCCCCGTGGCGACCGAACTGCGCCAGCTGTGGGACCTGGTCGACACCTCCGAGCGCACCCGCAGACACCTGCTCCTCGCCGAGAACTGCAGCTACGGCCGCAACGAACTGGCCATGCTGAGAATGGCGCACGCCGGCGTGTTCGGAGACATCACCAACGGCCATGGCGGCTACCTCCACGACCTGCGTGAACTCCTGTTCTCCGACACGTACTACACCGACTCCTGGCGGCGCCTGTGGCACACCCGCAGCACCGCGTCCCTCTACCCCATGCACGGACTGGCCCCGATCGCGGCGGCCATGGACATCAACCGCGGCGACCGGATGACCACCCTCGCCGCCACCGCGACCGCCCCGAAGGGACTGGCCGACTACCGCGAACGCTACGTCCCCCGCGACCACCCGTCCTGGAAGGAGACGTACATCAACGGCGACCTGGTCACCTGCATCGTCGAGACCGACAAGGGCAGGATCATCCGGGCCGAGCACGAGGTGAGTTCACCCCGGCCGTACAGCAGGATCAACAGCCTCGCCGGGAGCCGCGGGATCGTCGAGGACTACACCGGGCCCACTCCGACCGGCGCGCGCGTCTATCTCGAACCGGACCACGGCGGCCACACCTGGCGCGACTTCGCCGACTACCGCAAGGAGTACGACCACTGGCTGTGGCGCAAGGTCGGTGACGACGCCGCGAACAACGGCGGTCACGGCGGGATGGACTACGTCCTGCAGTGGCGCACCGTCCAGCTGATGCGCGCGGGGCTGGTGCCCGACATCGACGTGTACGACTCGGCCGCCTGGTGCTCGGCGGTCCCGCTGAGCGCCGCGTCCCTGGCGAGGAACGGCCGTCCGGTCGAGATCCCGGACTTCACCCGTGGCGCCTGGGCCGGCAAGAGGCCCGGCCTCGACTCCAGCCCCACGGACATGCCGCCCGTCCGCTGACGCGAGCTCAGCCCGCCCCGCCGTCGAGCAGCCAGTTGTAGCGCAGCCGCAGCGCCCGCTCGGTGCTGGCCGCCACAGTGACGAGCCCGACCACGGCGTTGGCCCCTGCCGGCAGATCAATGGGCGAGATGAAGGTCCCGACGTACCGGGCGAGGCCCTGCGGGTCCCGGGTGAGCTGTTCGGCGAGCTGAAGGATCAGGAGAGACAGGCCGATGAGCAGCACGATCAGCGAGAGGAAACCGATACAGCGGCTCACCGCGGGGTGCGATCGGTCGAGGCGGGCGCGGCGCCCCTCGGCCGAGGCGGGGTCCGGGACGAGCCGGAACTCGGCCCCCTCGGCGGTGACGTAGTGGCAGCGCTTGAGCCCGAAGTTGCTCGCCCTCACTTCGACGGTGCCGCCGTGGACGGGGAAGACGGCGGGGACTCTGGACTCGGCGTGATGCCTGCCGTCGAGGTACAGGTGGGCCTTGACGTAGCCGTCCTTCTGATTCTGATGCCTGACGTCGACGGCGTAGTCCAGCTGCCGGCCCTCGTCGCTCAACAGCCGGAGATGGAACAGTGCGCGGGTAAGCATCTGCCACCAGCGGAAACGCTTCAACGGTCGTCCGTCCCCGGGCTTGACCCGCTGGACAGCCCGGCGATGCCGCCATTCCTTGAACATGCTTCCGCTCCCGCTACTTGCTCGACTTGCTCGGCTCCGCCGCGCAGGCGAGGTCCTTGGACGGGCGCTGCCCGGTGGTCAGGAACGTGGTCACCGCGTCCTTCGCGCAGGTGTTGCGGCCGAACGGATAGACACCGTGCCCGCCCTGGTCGGCCGTCACCATCGTGGCCCGCTTCCCGAGCGCTTTCCGCAGCTCCCGGGCGCCGGCAAGCGGGGTCCCGGGGTCGCGCTCGTTCTGCACCATGAGCACGTTCGACGGACCCCGGTCACCGATGCGCACCGGCGGCTCGACCCGCTCGTCCGGCCAGAACGCGCACGGCCCGATGCCGGCCGTGGACCCGCCCAGCATCGGATGCTTCACCCGGTCGGCCGCGACGTTGCGCTGATACTCCCGGACCGTCCCCGGCCAGCGCGTGTCACCGCATATCACGTAGAAACGCGCGGCCATGAGGTTCTCCATGTTCGGCAACGGCGGAATGTCCGGCACCGGCCGGTCCGTGTCGACCGCCTGCCAGAACTCGGCCAGCTCGGTCATGAACCCGTCGGCGTAGAGACGGTCGAACGTGAACCCGCGGAACTCGGTGCCGCCGATGCCCTGGACCGGCTTCTCCTCCAGCCGCTCGGCGAGTTCGAAGTACTTCGCGGTCACCTGCTCCGGTGTGGTGCCCAGGCCGTACTCGGGGTGCGCGGCCGCGAACTTCGCGAAGTCCGGGAAGCGGTCCTCCATTCCACGGGCGAACATCCGCATGGCGGTGTAGTCGTAACCGCCGGGACCAAAGTTGCTGTCGAGCACGATCCGGTCGCTGCGCTTCGGGAACATCGTCGTGTACACCGCGCCCAGGGAGGTGCCGTAGGAGGCACCGAGGTACGACAGCTTCGGCTCGCCCAGCGCCGCCCGGATCCGGTCCATGTCGCGCGCGGTGTTCGCGGTGGTGGTGTGCGGCAGCATCCATGCCGTCCGCGAGGCGGCGCACTGCTCGGCGATGGTCCGCGCCTTCGGCGCCTCCCGCGCGACATCGGCCGCGGTGTGCGCGTACGCCGGGAAGTTGCCGTCGTACTGCTGCTCCCGCGTCAGATCGCAGGTCACCGGAGTGCTGCGGCCGACGCCACGCGGGTCGAAGCCGATCACGTCGTAGGAGTCCAGCACCTTCTTCGGCAGCCCTGAGGCGGCGAGAACAGCCGGGTAGTTGAGCCCCGAACCGCCGGGACCGCCTGGATTGGTCAGCAGCACGCCGCGGCGTTTGGAGGGTTCCTCGCTCGCCAGCCGGGAGATCGCGATCTCGATCTGCCGGCCGTCCGGTTTCCGGTAGTCCAGCGGGACTTCGAGCGTCGAGCACTCAAGAGGGGGCGCGGCGACGTCCTTCGGGCACGGGCCCCACCGCACGGGGTCCGGCGTCGCCGCCACCGAAACTCCCGGAAGCGCGGACGCCGCCACCACGCCGGCGGCGGCGAGGGCGAGGGATAAGGCTCGGTGCATGTGAAGTCCTCCTGAGGGGCGCACACCTGGACGGAAGTCCAGTCTTCTTCCGGTGCGACCCCGTCGGCAGTGAGACTTGTCATCACTGAAAGTGACAGACGTCATCGCCGCGCACCCGATGGAATTCCGGCGATACGGCCTCGTCCACGACGTGTCGGCCCGATCGGCCGGCATTCAGTCCGCTGTCTACCCGCCGTCCTGCGCCGCACCTAGAGTAGGAAGCGCTTTCTGCCCGGTCGAGAGGTGGGTTCCGATGGTCCGTACGGCGAGTGCGAGCGTGGCGGCAGGTCCGACGCTGGCGGTCGTGGCCCGTGAGGCGGGGGTGTCGGTGCCGACCGCGTCCAAGGTGGTCAACGGCCGGGAGGACGTGGCGCCCGAGACCCGCCGCCGGGTCACCGAGGCGCTCGACCGGCTCGGCTATGTGCGCAGACCCCGGTTCGACGCGGCGAAGGCGCCCCGGCTGGTCGACCTGGTCGTGCACTCGCTGGAGAGTTCCTGGTCGGGCGCGGTGCTGCACGGGGTGGAGGAGGCGGCGCACGACGCGGGCCTGGAGGTCGTCGTGTCGGCCGCCCTGACCCGCTCCCGGGTCGGCCGCCCGGAGCGCGGCTGGCTGGACAAATTGGTCGCCCGGGGCTCCTCCGGGGTCCTGTTCAACCTGGCCGAGCTGAGCGACTCGCAGTACGCCTGGCTGGAGCAGCACCGCATCCCGTTCGTGATGATCGACCCGGTTCAGGAGCCGCCGGAGGGCGTGGTGTCGGTGGGGGCGGCGAACTGGCAGGGCGGTCTGACGGCCACCGGGCATCTGCTGTCCCTGGGGCATGAGCGCGTCGCCGTCATCGCCGGCGACCGGCGCACGATGTGCAGCAGTGCCCGGGTCGCCGGTTACCGCTCGGCGCTCGCGTCGGCCGGGGTCCGGCATCGCGCCGAGTACGTACGGCACGCCGGTTTCGACGAGAGCCGGGCCCGCCGCCGCATGCTGGAACTGCTCGACCTGCCGGAGCCGCCGACGGCCGTCTTCGTCTGCTCGGACCGGATGGCGCTGGGGGTGTACCAGGCCCTGGCCGAGCAGGGGCTGAAGGTCCCGCACGACGTGAGTGTGGTGGGCTTCGACGACCTGCCCGAGGCCCGCTGGGCCTCCCCGGCGCTGACGACGGTCCGCCAGCCGCTGTCGGAGATGGCCGCGACGGCCCTGCGCTCCCTGCTGCGCGTGATGGACGGGCACTGCCCGGAGAGCACGCGGACGGAGTTGTCGACACGGTTGGTGGAACGGGCCAGCACGGCGGCGCCGCGGGCGTAGGGCGTTCGTCACGCGTGTGCGCCGACGGCTCCCCGGTCCGGAACCCGCCTGCGCACAGGGCGAGTCGGCGACGGCGGTCAGGGCCACCCGGCCGCTCTCCACGACCCCACGCCGTTCGGCTACGGCCACGCCGTCTCGGCGCCCGGGGAAACCGTCTTCATCAGCGGCCAGTGCGCCTCCGACGCGACCGGCACGCCGGTGCCCGAGGGCTTCGCCGCGCAGGTGGAACCCGCCTTCGACCGGCTGAGGCCGGCGGCCCGCTTCGGTCGCGGCACCCCGGCGCACCATCGCCGACCGGCGGTCGCTCGGCCGGCCGTCTCACACCCCCCGCACGCGTCGCGCGCCCGTCTCCGCGGGGAACTGGTCCGGACGGGCCGGCGTCGAACGATGCGGTGGGGAGGGGCCGTTGCCCGGGGGCGGGGTGGCGGCGGGCAGTGGGGGGACGACCATGACACGCTGGCAGCCGCTTCCGGACGCACTGCCGAGGGAGGCACGGCATCTGGTCGAGCAACTGCGGGCCCTGAAGGACCGCACGGGTCTGAGCCTGGCCGAGCTGGCGCGGCGGACGGCGTACAGCAAGTCGTCGTGGCAGCGGTATCTCAGCGGGGCCAAGCAGCCGCCGAGGGGCGCGGTGCAGGCGCTGTGCCGGGTGGCCGGGGCGGATCAGGCGCGGCTCCTGGCGGTGTGGGACCTGGCCGATCCGACATGGCCGCGCGGCGCGACGGGGCCGGCCGGGCAGGCGGTGGACATCGCGACACCGCCGCCCGCTGCCGAGTACCGGCGGTGGCGGGCGGCGGCGCTGGTCTCCTTCGCGGTCATCGTCGTACTGCTGGCGGGGCTGCTGTGGGCACTGCCGCCGGGGAGCGGGTGACCTGGAGGTCACCCGCTCGTCCGGGCACTCAGCCCACGATGCGGTAGTGCGCGTTCTTCCAGGACCCGACGTTCTTGAGCTTCACCTGGTACTTGCCGCCCACGCGCTTGAAGTTGACGTTCCGCGCGTCGCCCTTGTACTGGACGATGTTGCCCGGGAGGCTCTGCAACCGGGTCTGGGCGAAGTCCCAGCTCTCGCTGACGACCGTGCCGTCGGTCTCGGGGAGGTTGTGCCGGCTCTGCCACCACTGCGTGGCCGACTCGGTCTCCGGTCCGAAAGAGCCGTCGATCTGGCTCTTCTTGAAGGGCCGCCACTCACCCTCGTCGTCCTCCCACAGGGCGCCGTCCGCCCACAGGACGGTCTCCCACAGGGCGATGGCGTTGCCCCTGGCGTAGGCCTCGACGCCGAGGTTCTCCTCGTCCTCCCAGTCGTTGGTGACGGCACCGCCGCCGTCGATGCCGAAGTACGCGGGAGCGGGAGCGGCGTTCGCTGCCGGTGCCAGGGCGATCCCAGTGGCCCCGCCCCCCAGCAGCACGGCCGTCACCATCGCCATGGCCCGATTGCGCATCCTCATGCGGTGTTCCTTTCCGAACCGCCGTCCCCCGGCGGGTCACCCCTGGGGCGGCTCGTCTCGTTTGGCAGGGCACAGCGTCACGTCCGGCCCCCGTGCGGGGCGAGCCTTCCCGGCGTTCACGGACCGCCCAGGGACGGCTCACGCGCCGGGCGGCGGCGTCCCGGCGGAGCGTGGGACGCTCGGGGTCTCCCTGGGCCGGACCGGTCCGGAAGGCGGCGCCCGGCATCCGCGCCCGGTTCCCAACAACAGCCTTTGTTGCGCCGCCCGGCCTCCCACGCCCTCGGCACAGCCAGGACAATGCGTGCATGGATGATGACTGGCAGCAACAGATCGACGCTCTCCAGGAGGAGTTGGTCCGCCGCGACGATCCCGCCGCCTGGGTGCGGGAGGCCGACGCGATGGACGCCTCGCGGCGCTATCCCGCTCTGTCGCTGCGCGGGCCGGTCTTCGGGGTCGCCGCGCAGGATCCCGCCGCGGGGCCTCAGTGGCGGCTGCTGAAGCCGGTGACGGACGGAATGCCGCAGGTGGCCCGGGACGGTCTGCACTCGCACCTGTGGTTCACGGCCAAGGACGACACCGACGACCCGGCCGTCCGGCGCGAACTGCTGGCCGCCGTCGCGGTGATGGAGCGCGAGCCGGTGAACGAGGTGGAGGTGTGCGGGGTGCGCTATCGGGTCGTGCGCGGCGACGAGTTCGCGCGCTGCGACGACGACGGTCTTGAGCCGCCGCGCCCCACCGACCTGGAGCCGGTGCGGCGGTCGTGGGACAAGCGGGCGAAGGACACCGCGTCCCCGGACGTCGGCTTCGTCCTCGACCCGGCCCGCCCGGACGGACTGGCGGCGGGGGCGCTGCGGCTGGGCCTGAGCGACTTCGCGTACACGGGCGCCCGCTTTCCCACCGACGTCCGCGAGGACTCCGAGCGTGCGGTGGCCACGCACCCGGATCCCGTGCTGCTGCCCACCGGATTCGGCGTGGTCGAGCGCGGCCGCCACGGCTGGCAGCCCTGCGGCACGCTCATGGCCACGCCCCACGACGCCCGGCGTCTGCTCTACAACGGCATGTCGGAGATCTGGGCCATGCTGTACCGGTACGACGAGGCCAAGAAGGCGAAGTACGCGCGCGCCGCCGAGGAGTACAAGGCACTCGACCGCGCCGACGAGTTCCGCTTCGACGGCCGCCTCTTCCGGATCTGCCGCGTGGAACGCTTTCTGCGCATGGGGCCCGACGGACCGGAAGGCCCGCGGCCGTCGGACATCGACGAGTACGGCCCCATGAAGATGCACCCGACGATGGACGAGGACGGCACCATCCACTACGAGTCGGAGGAGACGGGCCAGGAGACGGGCTAGGAGCGTTCCATCAGCCGCTTGAGGCCGGTCAGGTCGGCGGACACCGCCTCCGCGTCACGGCGGAACTCCTCGTCGCTCATCCCGGGCCGCCTGCGCAGTGTGAACACCACCTCGCAGCCGGGGCCGTCGGCGATCACCCGCATCGGATTGTGCACGGTCTGCCCCGAGGGCAGGGTGACGTCGTGGTCGAGCACGCCGAACTCGTTCCTGGGCGTGAACACGACCACGACCCGCCCCATCGGGGACTCCCCCACCCACCGGCCGTCCACCAGCTCGATGGAGCGCGCCAGTCCGGGGGCCCAGCCGGGGACGTTGAGGGGGTCGGAGACGTAGTCGTAGACCTCCTGGGCGGGGCGGTCGATCGGGATGCCGAGGTGTTGGGATCGCTGTGTCGTGGTCGTCATGGCGGCGACGTTACGGGGTCGGCCGGGGGATGGTCTTGAACGGATCGGACACGGGTGCGGGTGCCGGGCCCGGTGTCCGTTTCCTTCAAGACCGGCCGCGCCCGGCCTGCCTACGGTGGCGCCATGACCGCACGATTCGATGCCATCGGCCTGGTCGTCTCCGACATGGCCGCCTCCGTCACCTTCTACCGCCGGCTCGGGTTCGCCTTCCCGGAGGGCGCCGAGAACCAGCCGCACGCCGAGGCCGGACTGCCCGGCGGGCTCCGGCTGATGTTCGACACCGAGGAGACGGTCCGTTCCTTCCTCCCCGAGTGGGAGCCGCCCGCCGGCGGTGGACGGACCTCGCTGGCCCTGCGGTGCGACGGGCCGTCGGAAGTGGACGCCCTGTACGAGACGCTGGTGGGCTCCGGGTACCACGGCGAGCTCAAGCCCTGGGACGCGTTCTGGGGACAGCGGTACGCCGTCGTGCTCGACCCGGACGGCAACGGGGTGGACCTGTTCGCCCCGCTAGCCGCGTCCGGCGAGTAGCTCACCCAGCGGCAAGCCCGCCAACTCCCTGACGTCGCGGGCCAGATGGGCCTGGTCGGCGTACCCGGCCCGGGCAGCCGTGTCCGCGAAGGGCACACCGCCCCGGGCCAGTGCGAGGGCGCGGCGCAGCCGCAGGATACGGGCCAGGGTCTTGGGGCCGTAGCCGAACGCGGCCAGGGAGCGGCGGTGCAACTGACGGGCGCCCAGGCCGAGTTCGTCGGCGGTCACGGCGACCGGGCGGCCCGTGTCGAGCGCTGTGACGACCTGTCGCAGCACCGGGTCCGGGGGTTCGGCACCGGCCGCCTGCCGCAGCGCCACCTCCTCCAGGCCGCTCGCCGGGTCGGGGGCCGCGTGCACGCGATCGGCCAGACGGCGTACCTCCGAGGCCGGCCACAGTTCCGTCAGCTCGACCCGGCGGTCACGCAGCTCGTGCGCCGGTACGCCGAGGAGCGCGGGAGCCGTGCCCGGGTAGAAGCGGACCCCGGCCCAGGCACCGGCCGCACCGCCCGTGAGGTAGGCGTGGGTGTCGGGCCCGGCGACCAGCAGCCGCCCTTCGTGCCACAGCAGATCCATGCACCCGTCGGGCAGCACCCGGCCCACCCCGTCCCGGTCCGGGGTGTTGGTCCACACGACCGCTCCCGCCAGCCGCGACGCCCACTCCACGTACACAGGTGCCAGGCTACGCCGCCCCTGCCGGCTCACGCCGCCCGCGCCCGGTACTCGACCGGGCTGACGCCGTACACCCGCTTGAACGCGGTGGACAGGGCGAACGCGCTGCCGTAGCCGACCCGGCGGGCCACCGCGTCGAGCGTGTCGTCGGAGTCGCGCAGACGGTCGGCGGCGAGGGCGAGACGCCAGCCGGTGAGGTAGGTCATCGGGGGTTCGCCGACCAGGCCGGTGAAGCGGCGGGCGAGCGCGGCGCGGGACACTCCAGCCTTGGCGGCGAGGGAGGCCACGGTCCACGGGTGGGCGGGGTCGTCCTGGAGCAGGCGCAGGACGCCGCCGACGACGGGGTCGGCGAGGGCCCGGTACCAGGCGGGGGCCTCCGCCTCGGGGCGGGCGAACCAGGCCCGCAGCGCGGCGATGACCAGCAGGTCGAGCAGCCGGTCCAGGACGACCTCCTGGCCCGGCTCGTCCCGGACGATCTCCTCGGCGACGTACGGCGTGAGCGGGCAGGCCCACACGTCGGACGGGAGGGTGAGCAGCGGCGGCAGGGCGTCCAGCAGCCGTCCGCTGACCTCGCCCTTCATCGGGTACGTGCCGATCAGCAGCACGGTGGCCCCGTCGAGCCGGTCGCCCCAGGTGCGGACGCCCAGGTCCATGGAGCCGTTGAGGGGCCGTCCGTCGGGGTAGCGGCACTCCTGGTCCGGCAGGATCAGCGCCTGCGGGGCCGTACCGGGGTCGTCCGCGCAGATGTACGGGTCCGGGCCGCGGGCGATGGCGAGGTCCCCGGCCCGCAGCAGGGCCCGCCCGCCCCGGTCGGGCACGACCCAGGCCTCGCCGCGCACGACGAGCATCACGGTGAGCGGGGCCCGGTCCTCCACGCGGACCGCCCACGGGGGGTCGAAACACGCCCTGATCATGAACGCGCCCCGGGCGCGGGGGCCGTCCAGTAGCCCTGCGACTGCGTCCATGGGGCCAGCGTAGACGCGGGCGTATGGGAATGAGCCGTTCAGCGATGGTTCCGTGCCGCGCACGGCAGTTGACTCGACGGCATGACGAACACGACACGCAACACGCAGAGCATGACAGTGGTGGTGACGGGCGCCTCCGGCCGTACGGGGAGCCGGGTGGCGCGGGCCGCGGAGGCCGCGGGACTCACGGTGCGGGCCGCGTCCCGGGCGACCGGCTTCGACTGGTGGGACCGCTCGACCTGGGCGGCGACCCTGCGCGGCGCCGACGCTGCCTATCTCGCCCACCCCACGGACGTCGGCGCGCCGGGCGCCGCCGAAGCGGTCGGGGCGCTGGCGCGCGAGGCGGTCGGGCTCGGGGTGCGGCGGCTGGTGCTGCTGTCCGCGCGGGGCGAGGACCAGGCCCTGCCGACCGAGGAGGCGCTGCACGCCTCGGGGGCGGACTGGACGGTCGTACGGGCCGCGTGGTTCGCGCAGAACTTCAGCGAGGGCCCGCTGGTGGCGGAGCTGCGGGAGCGCGGTGAGCTGGTGTTCCCGGCCGACGAGGTGCGGGAGCCGTTCCTCGATGTGCGGGACATCGCGGACGTGGTGGTGAGCGCGCTGACGGGCGGCGAGCGGTACGTGGGCCGGACGCTCACCCTGTCCGGGGCGCGGCTGCTGACCTTCGGGGAGGCGGTCGCGGAGATCGCCGGGGCGACGGGGCGGCCGCTGACGTACCGGGCCGTCTCCACCCGGGACTACGGCGAGGCCATGGTCGGCTTCGGTCTGCCACCGGAGGAGGTCGCGGCGATGACCGGCATCTTCGACACCCTGCTCGACGGCCGCAACGCGCACCTCGAGGACGGTGTACGGGAGGTCCTGGGCCGCGCGCCCAGGGACTTCGCCGACTTCGTGCGCGAGGAGGCGGCGGCCGGGACCTGGAAGGCCTGAGACCGCCGTGCGTCACTTGTCCTCGGGCGGCTTCCTCTCCCCGTTGGCCTGCGTGCTCTTCGCATGGGTGCTCTTCACATGGGTGCTCTTCACATGCGTGCGCAGGCGGGCCGAGACGTCCTCCGGGGGGAGGAAGCGGGACCAGCGTTCCGGGAACTCGGAGGGCATGTCGGGGTCGGCCTCCCCCGCGGCGGCGGCGCGCGCCACGTACTCGGCGACCTGCGCCTGCCGCAGCCGCTCGTTGGCCTCGCGGGCCGCGGCCGTGGCGGCGGCCGGCCAGACCCGGTCGATGGCGGCGTTGACCGCGGCCCCGACCAGCACGGCGAACGCGGACACACCGATCCACAGCAGCACGGCGACGGGCGCGGCCAGGGAGCCGTAGATCGTGGGGCCCTCGACCGTGCTGGTCAGGTAGATCCGCAGCAGGAAGCTGCCGAGCACCCACATGCCGAGGGCGACGAGCGCGCCGGGCACGTCCTCGATCCACGGGGAGCGGACGGGCACGGACACGTGGTACAGCGTCGTGAGGAAGGCGATCGACAGCAGGATCACCACGGGCCAGTACAGGACCTGCACGACCGTCGTCGACCACGGCACGATCCGCACCACCGCGTCCGGCCCGGCCACCATCAGCGGCAGCGCGATCGAGCCGATCAGCAGGGCCACGATGAACAGCGCGAAGGCCAGCAGGCGGGTCTTGACGATGCCCCGGACGCCGTCGAGGCCGTACATGACGGTGATGGTGTCGATGAAGACGTTCACCGCGCGGGAGCCGGACCACAGGGCGAACAGGAATCCGATGGAGATGACGTCGGGCCGGCCGCCCTTCATCACGTCGTGCAGGATCGGCTCGGCGATCTCTCTGACGCCCTGGTCGGAGAGGATCGTGCGCGCGGCCTCCAGGATGTTGGCCTGGAGGCTCTCGATGGTGTCGGCGCCGGTCCAGGCGTCGACGTAGCCGAGCAGTCCGATCATGCTGAGCAGCAGCGGCGGCACCGACAGCAGCGTGAAGAACGCGGCCTCGGCGGCCAGGCCCAGGATGCGGTACTCGATGCAGGAGTTGACGGTGTCCTTGAGCAGCAGCCAGGCGGTCCTGCGCTTGGATACGTTCCGGTAGAGAGCCCGCGCCCGGTGGAGGCGCCCGGAGGGTGTGTCGGGGGTTTCACTTGCTGGCTGCACCCCCTAACGGTATCCGTCGCGCCCGACCGCACTCACCCGGTAGGTTCGCAGCATGGCTGGCAGCACCCACACCGTGAGCAACCAGGTCCCGCCGCTGGTCGGGTACGACGTCTTCACGGCCGACCGGGCCCTCACGGCCGCGGTCGAACGGCATCTGGATCCGGATCTGCTCGACGAGGTGCTCGGCGAGCTGTCGGCGCTCGGACGGGCCTCCGGCTCGGCCCAGGTGCAGGAGTGGGGAACGCACGCCAACGAGAATCCGCCGCGGCTGCGCACACACGACCGGTACGGCGAGCGGATCGACGAGGTCGAGTTCCATCCGTCCTGGCACCGGCTGCTCGGCAAGGGCGTCTCGGCCGGTCTGACGGCGGCCTGGGGGCGGCCGGCCGGGCATGTCCGACGGGCCGCCGCCTTCCTCGTGTGGACGCAGGTCGAGGCCGGCAACGGCTGCCCCCTGTCGATGACGCACGCGGCGGTGCCCGCCCTGCGCACGGACCCGGAGCTGGCCGCCGAGTGGGAGCCGCGGCTGACGTCCATGGTCTACGACCGTGAGCTGCGGCCCGCCCGTCTCAAGGCCGGCGCGCTGTTCGGGATGGGCATGACGGAGAAGCAGGGCGGCAGCGACGTCCGGGCGAACACCACCTCCGCGCGGCCGCTCGCCGAGGACGGGACGTACGAGCTGACCGGGCACAAGTGGTTCTGCTCGGCGCCGATGTCCGACGGCTTCCTGGTGCTGGCGCAGGCTCCGGGCGGGCTGACCTGCTTCCTGGTGCCGCGTGTGCTGGAGGACGGGACGCGCAACGTGTTCCTGATCCAGCGGCTGAAGGACAAGCTCGGCAACCGGTCGAACGCGTCCGCCGAGGTCGAGTTCGACGGGACCTGGGCCCGCCGGGTCGGCGAGGAAGGGCGCGGAGTGCGCACCATCATCGGGATGGTCGCCGCGACCCGGCTCGACTGTGTGCTGGGCTCGGCGGGGCTGATGCGGCAGGCCGTGGCGCAGGCGGTGCACCACTGCACCCACCGCGAGGCGTTCGGCGGGAAGCTCGTCGACAAGCCGCTGATGCGCAACGTCCTCGCCGATCTCGCCCTGGAGTCGGAGGCGGCGACGACCCTGGCGCTGCGGCTCGCGGCCGCCTACGACGACGGCGGCGAGCAGGAGCGGGCGCTGCTGCGGATCGCGGTGCCGGCCGCCAAGTACTGGGTGACCAAGCGGTGCCCGCCGGTGGCGGTGGAGGCGGCGGAGTGCCTGGGCGGCAACGGCTACGTCGAGGAGTCCGGAATGCCGCGGCTGGTGCGGGAGTCGCCGCTCAACTCGGTCTGGGAGGGCGCGGGCAATGTCCAGGCCCTCGATGTGCTGCGGGCGTTGCAGCGGGAGCCGGGCGCTCTGGACGCGTATCTGCGGGAGGTCGGGCAGGCGCGCGGCGCCGATCACCGTCTCGACGGGGCCATCAGGAACCTGCTGACCGAACTGGCCGATCTGGAGGGCGTGGAGGGGCGGGCGCGACGGCTGGCGGAGCGGCTCGCGCTGGTGCTCCAGGGGTCGCTGCTCGTCCGGTTCGCGCCGCCGCAGGTGGCCGACGCGTTTTGCGCCGCTCGGCTGGGCGGCGACGGGGGCGCGGCCTTCGGGACACTGCCGCACACGCTGGACCTGGCGGCGGTCGTGGAGCGGGCGCGTCCTGTCTCCTGACCTGTTGTTCTGATCCGCTTGCGCGGGAGCGGGGGTGGTGCTGCGCCGACACGGCACCACCCCCGCGGCACTGGCCCGTTCGAGCCATCGAACGCCGCTCGGGACGGCGCCGCTCAATTTTCAGCCACGGCCGGGCCGTCCACCAGGGTTGCGAGGGGTTGCAACTTGATGCCGACTGTGTGCGGACTGTGCGCGTCCGTCAGGGGCAGACGACACTATGAGACGGACAGTCAGAAACGGCTCCGGGGGGACACGCCGATGGACGTCACGCAGCTCGCCGCCGTGAACGCCACGCGGGCGGCCCGGGTACTCGACGAGGTCCGCTCCGCCCGGCTCTCCGGGCAGCCCGCCCCCGTGGCGCCGCGGCCGGTGATCGAGCAGTCCTGGGAGCGGATGCTGCGCGGCGGCGTCGACCCGGACCATGACTTCCGGGCGGGGCTGCTGCCCCTCGAGGAGGTGCGGCGGCGGCGCGAGACCTCGGCGCTGCGCCATGTGCTGCCCGTGCTGCGGGAGGGGCTGCTGGCGGTCGCCGACATCGCGCACCACATCATGGTGGTCGCCGACGAGGACGGCCGGGTGCTGTGGCGCGAGGGCAGCGCGCCGGTGCTGCGCAAGGCCGACGGGCTCGGCTTCGAACTCGGCGCGGACTGGCGCGAGGACGTCGTCGGCACGAACGGTCTGGGCACTCCGGCGGTGGTGCGCCGGCCCGTCCAGGTGTTCGCCTCCGAGCACTTCGTGCGTTCCCAGGCCGGCTGGACCTGTGCCGGCGCTCCCCTGACGGATCCGCGGGACGGCCGGCTGCTCGGCGTGGTGGACGTGAGCGGGCCGCTGGAGACGATGCATCCGGCCACGCTCGCCTGGGTCGGCTCGGTGGCCAAGCTCGCCGAGGCCCGGCTGCGGGAGATGCACGTGGAGTCGCTGGAGCGGCTGCGCGCGGTGGCGGCGCCGGTGCTGGCCCGGCTCGGCGGGCGTGCCCTGGTGGTCGACGCGGACGGCTGGACGGCCGCGGTGAGCGGGATGCCGTACACACGGCGGGTCGCCCTGCCGAAGTCGCTGTCGGCGGGCCTGCGGTGGCTGCCGGCGCTCGGGCGGTGCTCGGTGGAGCCGCTGGCCGGGGGCTGGCTGGTGCGGGCGGCCGCCGACGAGCCGGTGCCGCGCGGGGCGACCAGGATCGTGCTGGACCTCAGACAGGCGCGCAGATGGTCGGTGGAGGTCTCCGGGGGCGCCGGGTCCTGGGCCCGCGAACTGAGTCCCCGGCATGCCGAGTTGCTGTACCTCCTCGCCGTCCACCGCACCGGCCGCAGCGCCTCGGGCCTGGCCGGGGACGTGTTCGGCGACCCGGCCCGCACGGTGACGGTGCGCGCCGAGATGTCCCGGGTACGGCGGTATCTGGGCGCGTTACTGGAGCACCGGCCGTACCGGTTCGCCGAGGACGCCGAGGTGGAGATGCTGCTCCCGGACGACCCGCGCGATCTGCTGCCGTACTCGACGGCCCCGGCGGTGTGCGGGCTCCGTACGTCCGCACCGGCCCCCTGAGGTTCACCGGACGTGCCGACCGGGACATCCGCCCCTCCCTCGGAGGTACATCTTTCGCATATTTGCGGGGTCTTCGTCCGCCACCCCGCTCACCTGCCGTAGCATCCCTCTACGGGCCATCCCACCTGCTCCTCCGTCAACGTATGGATCATCAGGCGCAGTTGACCCGCCTCGGGAGGACGTTATGAAGCATCGCGGCAGGCACCGGCGGCGCAGACGGGGCAGGGCGGTACGGGCGACGCTGGCCGGGACGGCCCTCGCGCTCACCGCCGCCGCCACTCTGATCAGCGCTTCGCAGGCCGAGGTCACCGACGCCCCGGGGACGCTGAAGCCGCTCAGCGCGTCGGCCGAGGCCGGGCGGCTGCCGCTGGCCGAGCGCCGGGTGCCGGGGCAGTGGCTCGACCGGCTCTCCTCCGAGATGGGCCGCCCCGTCGGTGTCGGCACCGTGCTGGAGAGCGCCGACCGCCCGCTGCGGGACGCGGCCGACTGTTCGACCGCCGAGAAGCACGCCTTGCCGGTCGAACCGGCGGCCACACGCGCGTACTGCTTCGGCGCCGCCGACACCCGGGGCTGGCGGCCGGGCGCGGTCACCACCTCGGGGGACGCGGACGACGACGGCCGCTGGGGCGAGAACCGTGTGATCCTCTCCGGCTGGACCAACGGCGCCGAGGGCGGCTCCATGGACGGCCCGGCGCCCGGGCAGGGTCTGGCCAAGGTCGCCTTCGTCGACGCGAACGACCCGGACCGGCTCCGCTACACGTGGGCCCTGCTGGCCGTCCCGGTGGACGGCGGTCACGACTACCGGGGGCTGGTCTCGCCGCTGTCCGGCATGGTCTGGTACCAGGACAAGCTGCTGGTGACGACCCGCGAGGGCGACCGGGACGCGCTGTACGTGTACGACATGGACCGCATCCAGCGCGCCACCGTCGAGTCCGACGCGGTCGGCCGGGTGCGCGGCGGCTGGGCGGCGCACGGCTACCGGTACGTGCTGCCCGCCGTCGGCTCCTACACCCTGCCCGGCGGCGACGAGCCGCGCCCGGCCACCGTCTCCCTGGACCGCAGCACCTCCCCCGACAGTCTGGTCGCGAGCGAGTGGGTGCCCGCGGACGGCGACCGGCGCACCCGGCTGTGGCGCTACCCGCTGAGCCGGGACCCGGCGCGGCCCGGTCTGCTCACCACCGACTCCTCCGGGCACGCGGACCCGGTCGAGGCGTACGAGACGAAGACGACCGATGTGCGGGGCGTGCTGGCGTACCGCTCGGGCTGGTACCTCGACCGTGCGGCGGGCTCACCGGGCGGCCACGGGACGCTGTGGCGCCAGGACACGGACAGCGCCCGGGCGACGGAGTGCGGGACGGACGAGACCCGCCACTGCTGGAGCGGCCGGTCGGGCTCCCTGTCCTACTGGGAGGAGACCGGCGAGGTCTGGTCCCAGTCCGGCCGGATGCTGTTCGCACTGCCCCTGTCCTCGGTCGACCGGGCCCTCGACTAGGGCGCGTCCGGCGGGGTGCCGCCCCCGGCCACGGCCCCCGGCGTTCGACAGGTCGTCATACCTGATGGTTTCCTGACCCTCATGCCGACCATCGCCGTGACCACCTGGTCCCTGGAGCAGACCGCCCCGACCGACCTGCTGCCGGCCGTCGCGCCGGACGGGGACGTCCGGGTCGTGCGCTCCGAGGTGCCCTCGCCCGAGTTCAGCCGGTTCCTGTACGCGTCGGTGGGCGGCGACATCCGCTGGACCGACCGGCTGAGCTGGTCGTACGAGCGGTGGGTGGAGCACCTGGAGCGGCCCGGTGTGGAGACCTGGGTGGCCTACGACCGGGGCACGCCCGCCGGGTACGTGGAGCTGGAGGCGCAGGACGACGCGGTCGTGGAGATCGTCTACTTCGGACTGCTGCCCGGCTTCCGGGGCCGGCGCATCGGCGGGCACCTGCTGTCGTACGGCACGGCCCGGGCCTGGGATCTCGCCGACCGCTGGGCGGGACTGACGCCGACGAAGCGGGTCTGGCTGCACACCTGCAGCAAGGACGGCGAGCACGCGATGGACAACTACCGGCGCCGTGGGTTCCAGCTGTTCGACACCAAGGTCGAGGAGGAGGCGGACGTCGCCGCTCCGGGACCGTGGCCTGGGGCGTTCCCTGTCTGACCTGGTCGGACACCCCGGGGTGACCTGATGTGACCAAGGACACGCGTGTCTTGGATTTCGAGACACGAGTGTCCGAATCTTGGACGAAGCTGGACTGTGTCCAGATCGCCGTGACACGCTTCCGTCATGTCTGGAACTGGAATTGCCTTGGTGAGTCGGCGGCACGTCGACCTCGGCCGCATGTCCAGCGCCATCTGTCCGGCGCGCTGAGAGCATCTGAGAGCACTCACGCAGCGCCCGACATCCCCCTTCTCGACTCCTTTCCCGCGCAATGACGCGCACGTATGCCCATGCGCCCGCGCGCGCAGGTCAGAGCCGCTTTCCCGCCTGTCCCGAAGGACGTATCAACCATGGCCGCCACCCCGCAGAAGCCTGCCGCCGCGACTCCCCGCCGCAAGGTGAGCCGTCACCGCGGTGAGGGTCAGTGGGCCGTGGGACACCACACCCCGCTCAACGGCAATGAGCAGTTCAAGAAGGACGACGACGGTCTCAATGTGCGGACACGCATTGAGACGATCTACTCCAAGCGGGGCTTCGACTCGATCGACCCGAACGACCTGCGCGGCCGGATGCGCTGGTGGGGTCTGTACACCCAGCGCCGTCCCGGGATCGACGGCGGCAAGACCGCGATCCTGGAGCCGGAGGAGCTGGACGACGAGTACTTCATGCTGCGCGTCCGCATCGACGGCGGGGCGCTGACCACTCAGCAGCTGCGGGTCATCGGTGAGATCTCGCAGGAGTTCGCGCGCGGCACCGCCGACATCACGGACCGGCAGAACGTCCAGTACCACTGGATCCGGATCGAGGACGTGCCGGAGATCTGGAACCGGCTGGAGGGCGTGGGCCTGTCGACGGTCACCGCCTGCGGCGACACCCCGCGCGTGATGATCGGCTCGCCCGTCGCCGGTATCGCCGAGGACGAGATCATCGACGCCACCCCGGCCCTGGAGGAGATGAAGCGCCGCGTCCTGAACAACCCGGCGTACTCGAACCTCCCCCGCAAGTTCAAGACCGCGATCTCGGGTTCGCCGGTGCTGGACGTGGTGCACGAGATCAACGACGTCGCGTTCGTCGGCGTGCGGCACCCCGAGCACGGCCCGGGCTTCGACGTATGGGTCGGCGGCGGCCTGTCCACCAACCCCAAGCTGGGCGTGCGGCTGGGCGCCTGGGTGTCGATCGATGACGTCCCGGACGTCTACGAGGGCGTCATCTCGATCTTCCGTGACTACGGCTACCGCCGGCTGCGCACCCGCGCCCGGCTGAAGTTCCTCGTCGCCGACTGGGGCGCGGAGAAGTTCCGCCAGGTGCTGGAGGACGAGTACCTGAAGCGCAAGCTGGTCGACGGCCCGGCCCCCGAGCAGCCGTCCCAGCAGTGGCGCGACCACATCGGTGTGCACCGGCAGAACGACGGCCGCTTCTACGTCGGTTTCGCCCCGCGTGTGGGACGCGTCGACGGCGCGACCATCACGAAGATCGCCGACCTCGCCGAGGCCCACGGCTCGGGCCGGGTGCGCACCACCGTCGAGCAGAAGATGATCGTCCTCGATGTCGAGGAGGACAAGGTCGCGTCGCTGGTCGAGGGCCTGGAGGCGCTCGACCTGACCGCCCGGCCGTCCACGTTCCGGCGCGGCACCATGGCCTGCACCGGCATCGAGTTCTGCAAGCTCGCCATCGTCGAGACCAAGCAGCGCGGCTCGCAGCTCATCGACGAACTGGAGCGCCGTCTGCCGGACTTCGACGAGCCGCTCACCATCAACCTCAACGGCTGCCCGAACGCCTGCGCCCGTATCCAGGTCGCGGACATCGGTCTCAAGGGCCAGCTGGTCGTCAACAGCCAGGGCGAGCAGGTCGAGGGCTACCAGGTGCACCTCGGCGGCGCGCTGGGCCTGGAGGCGGGCTTCGGCCGCAAGGTGCGCGGCCTGAAGGTCACCTCCGAGGAGCTGCCCGACTACATCGAGCGTGTCCTGAAGCGGTTCGAGGCGGAGCGCGAGGACGGCGAGCGGTTCGCCGCCTGGGCCACCCGGGCCAGCGAGGAGGCCCTCTCATGAGTGAACGCGCCGCCCCGTTCTACTGCCCTTACTGCGGTGACGAGGACCTGCGTCCGAGCGCCGAGGCACACGGCGCGTGGGAATGCGCGGCGTGCAGCCGGGCCTTTCAGCTGAAGTTCCTCGGGCTGCTGGCCCAGGGACTGAAGCGATCCGACTCCGGAGGGGCAGAGATATGACGACCACTCAGGAAGAGCGCAGCACCGAGGATCTGAAGGCGCTCGCCGAGCAGGCGGGCCGCGACCTGGAGGACGCCTCCGCGCTGGAGATCCTCCAGTGGGCGGCCGAGACGTTCGGCAAGCGCTTCTGCGTGACCTCCTCCATGGAGGACGCGGTGGTCGCCCACCTCGCCTCCCGCGCGATGCCCGGCGTGGACGTCGTCTTCCTCGACACCGGCTACCACTTCGAGGAGACCATCGGCACCCGTGACGCGGTCGACGCCGTGATGGACGTCAACGTCATCACGCTCACGCCGCGCCTGACGGTCGCCGAGCAGGACGCGGAGTACGGCCCGAAGCTGCACGACCGCAATCCCGACCTGTGCTGCGCGATGCGCAAGGTGCAGCCGCTCGAAGAGGGCCTGAGGGACTACCGGGCCTGGGCGACCGGGCTACGCCGCGACGAGTCCCCGACCCGGGCGAACACCCCGGTGGTCGGCTGGGACGAGAAGCGGCAGAAGGTGAAGATCTCCCCGATCGCCCGCTGGAGCCAGGACGACGTGGACGCCTATGTCACCGAGCACGGCGTCCTGACGAACCCGCTGCTGATGGACGGTTACCCCTCCGTCGGCTGCGCCCCCTGCACCCGCCGGGTGCTGGAGGGCGAGGACGCACGCGCCGGCCGCTGGGCGGGCCGCAGCAAGACCGAGTGCGGGCTGCACGGATGACGACGACGACTCAGGAGAACGACGTGACGACCGGAGCCACCGTCTGGCTCACGGGTCTGCCGAGTGCCGGCAAGACCACCATCGCCCACGAGCTGGCCGGCCGGCTGCGCGCCGAGGGCCACCGCGTCGAGGTGCTCGACGGCGACGAGATCCGCGAGTTCCTCTCGGCGGGCCTCGGCTTCAGCCGCGAGGACCGGCACACCAATGTGCAGCGGATCGGCTTCGTCGCCGAACTGCTCGCCCGCAACGGCGTGCTCGCCCTCGTCCCGGTCATCGCGCCCTACCAGGACAGCCGTGAGGCGGTGCGCAAGCGGCACCAGGCGAACGGGACGGCGTACGTGGAGATCCACGTGGCGACGCCGGTCGAGGTGTGCAGCGAGCGGGATGTGAAGGGCCTGTACGCCAAGCAGGCGGCGGGCGAGCTCACGGGACTCACCGGGGTCGACGACCCGTACGAGGCGCCCGAGTCGCCGGATCTGCGCATCGAGTCGCAGAACCAGACCGTGCAGGAGTCCGCGGCGTCGGTGTACGCCCTGCTCAGCGAAAGGGGACTGGCATGACGTCCGCCGCCACCGTTTCCGAGGAGACCGACAGCCCCTACGCGCTGTCCCACCTCGACGCCCTCGAGTCCGAGGCGGTGCACATCTTCCGCGAGGTGGCGGGCGAGTTCGAGCGGCCGGTGATCCTCTTCTCCGGCGGCAAGGACTCCATCGTCATGCTGCACCTGGCGCTCAAGGCCTTCCGGCCGGCGGCGGTGCCGTTCTCGCTGCTGCACGTGGACACCGGGCACAACTTCCCCGAGGTCCTCGACTACCGGGACGGTACGGTCGAGCGGCACGGGCTGCGGCTGCACGTCGCCTCCGTGCAGGACTACATCGACCGCGGTGTGCTCAAGGAGCGCCCGGACGGCACCCGCAACCCGCTGCAGACGCTGCCGCTGACGGAGAAGATCCAGGCGGAGAAGTTCGACGCCGTCTTCGGCGGCGGACGGCGCGACGAGGAGAAGGCCCGGGCCAAGGAGCGGGTGTTCTCCCTGCGGGACGAGTTCTCCCAGTGGGACCCGCGCCGGCAGCGCCCGGAGCTGTGGAACCTGTACAACGGCCGGCATGCCCCCGGCGAGCACGTGCGCGTGTTCCCGCTGTCCAACTGGACCGAGCTGGACGTGTGGCAGTACATCGCCCGCGAGGGCATCGAGCTGCCGCAGATCTACTACGCCCACGAGCGCGAGGTGTTCCAGCGCAGCGGCATGTGGCTGACCGCCGGCGAGTGGGGCGGCCCGAAGGACGGCGAGACCGTGGAGAAGCGCCTGGTGCGCTACCGCACGGTCGGTGACATGTCCTGCACCGGAGCCGTCGACTCCGAGGCCGACACCATCGAGAAGGTGATCGTCGAGATCGCCGCCTCCCGGCTCACCGAGCGCGGCGCCACCCGCGCCGACGACAAGATGTCCGAAGCCGCGATGGAAGACCGCAAGCGCGAGGGGTACTTCTAGAGATGAGCACCATCACCACCGAGGAACTCTCGGAGACCACCCTGCTGCGGTTCGCCACCGCCGGTTCGGTCGACGACGGCAAGTCCACCCTGGTGGGCCGGCTGCTGCACGACTCCAAGTCGGTCCTCACCGACCAGTTGGAGGCCGTGGAGCGCGCTTCGGCGAGCCGGGGCCAGGAGGCGCCGGACCTCGCGCTGCTGACGGACGGTCTGCGGGCCGAGCGGGAGCAGGGCATCACCATCGACGTGGCCTACCGCTACTTCGCCACGCCCCTGCGGCGGTTCATCCTCGCCGACACCCCCGGCCATGTGCAGTACACGCGGAACATGGTCACCGGCGCCTCCACGGCCGAGCTGACGGTCATCCTGGTCGACGCGCGCAACGGCGTCGTCGAGCAGACCCGCAGGCACGCCGCCCTCGCCGCCCTGCTGCGCGTCCCGCACGTGGTCCTCGCGGTCAACAAGATGGACCTCGTCGCGTACGAGGAGAAGGTGTTCGCCGCCATCGCCGAGGAGTTCACGGCGTACGCGACCGAGCTGGGCGTCCCCGAGGTCACCGCGATCCCGATCTCGGCGCTCGTCGGCGACAACGTGGTGGAGCCTTCCGCGAACATGGACTGGTACGGCGGCCCGACGGTGCTGGAGCACCTGGAGACGGTGCCGGTCAGCCACGACCTGAGCCACTGCCACGCCCGGCTGCCCGTGCAGTACGTGATCCGGCCGCAGAACACCGACCACCCGGACTACCGGGGGTACGCCGGCCAGATCGCGGCCGGTTCCTTCCGTGTCGGCGAGCAGGTCACGGTGCTGCCCTCGGGCCGCACCTCGAAGGTCTCCGGCATCGACCTGCTGGGCGAGCCGGTCGACGTCGCGTGGACCACGCAGTCGGTGACCCTCCTGCTGGAGGACGACATCGACATCTCGCGCGGCGACCTGATCGTGCCCACCAAGGACGCGCCCGCGACCACGCAGGACATCGAGGCGACCGTCTGCCATGTCGCGGACGCCCCGCTGACCGTCGGCCACCGGGTGCTGCTCAAGCACGGCACCCGCACGGTCAAGGCGATCGTCAAGGACATCCCGTCCCGTCTCACGCTCGACGACCTGTCCCTGCACCCGCACCCGGGACAGCTCGTCGCGAACGACATCGGCCGGGTGAAGATCCGTACCGCCGAGCCGCTGCCGGTCGACTCCTACTCCGACTCGCGGCGCACCGGCTCGTTCATCCTGATCGACCCGAACGACGGCCAGACCCTCACCGCCGGCATGGTCGGCGAGTCCTTCGCCTCCCCGGAGCCCGTGAAGGACGAGGCCGACGACGACGGGTGGGACTTCTGACATGAACTCCCCCGACTTCTACTCCACGTTCGCGAAGGAGGGCGGCCGCGTCGGCAGCGGTGCTCTCGGCAGCGGGCAGGGCGGAGTGGCGCGATGTGTGCGCTGACGTACGCGCACTGCCTGCGCGCCCTCACCCCCCACCGCCGTAGACGCAAACCTGCCGACCTCCCGGCCACGACCTGAGAGACCGTGACCGCCGGGCCTCCGAGAGGAACACCTCCCGTGCCTGCATCATCCGCTCTGCGCCGATCCCTCGCGGTCATAGCCGCGCTTCCCCTGCTCACTCTGGCCGCCTGCGGCTACGGCTCCCAGGCCGAGGACGACGGGGGCGCCAAGGTCGCCGCCGGGGCGAAGAAGATCGACGGTCTCGACAGCGTCAAGATCGGCTACTTCGGCAACCTCACCCACGGAACCGCGCTGGTGGGCATGCAGAAGGGCTTCTTCCAGAAGGCCCTCGGCGCCACCAAGGCCGAGCCCGCGATCTTCAACGCCGGTCCCTCCGAGATTGAGGCGCTCAACTCCGAGTCCATCGACATCGGCTGGATCGGCCCCTCCCCGGCGATCAACGGCTACACCAAGGCCGCCGGCAAGAACCTGCGCATCATCGGCGGTTCGGCGTCCGGCGGCGTGAAGCTCGTGGTCAACCCGGACAAGATCAAGTCCCTGAAGGACGTCAAGGGCAAGAAGATCGCCACCCCGCAGCTCGGCAACACGCAGGACGTGGCGTTCCTCAACTGGGCGGCCGACCAGGGCTGGAAGGTCGACCCGCAGAGCGGCAAGGGTGACGTCACGGTCGTCCGCAGCGACAACAAGGTCACCCCGGACGCCTACAAGTCCGGGTCGATCGACGGTGCCTGGGTGCCGGAGCCGACCGCGTCGAAGCTGGTCGCCGAGGGCGGCAAGGTGCTGCTCGACGAGGCGTCGCTGTGGCCCGACAAGAAGTTCGTGATCACGAACATCATCGTGCGGCAGGAGTTCCTCAAGGAGCACCCGAAGGTCGTCGAGGCCCTGCTCAAGGGCTCGGTCGAGACCAACAAGTGGATCAACGCCAACCCGGACGCGGCGAAGGCTGCGGCGAACAAGCAGCTGGAGGAGGACTCCGGCAAGGCGCTGCCGGCCGAGGTGCTCGACCCGGCGTGGAAGTCCATCCAGTTCACCGACGACCCGCTGGCCTCCACGCTCAACACCGAGGCCGAGCACGCCGTGAAGGCGGGGCTGCTGCAGAAGCCGAACCTGAAGGGCATCTACGACCTCGCTCCGCTGAACAAGGTCCTCAAGGCCGAGGGCGCGCCCGCGGTCGACGACGCCGGTCTCGGCGCCAAGTAGCCCGCATCCCGAAGAGTTCCCAGGAGGTGACGACCATGGCAACCACCCTCGCCAAGGCCGCCGACGGCACTGAGTCGGCCACGCACGCCGCCCGGATCGAACACGTTTCGAAGTCGTTCGCGGGCCCCGCCGGGCAGCAGCTCGTTCTGGACGACATCACCCTCGATGTCGCGCCCGGCGAGTTCGTCACCCTCCTGGGGGCCTCGGGCTGCGGCAAGTCCACGCTGCTCAACCTGGTGGCGGGCCTGGACCGGCCCACCGTCGGCGAGATCACCACGGACGGCCGCCCGGCGCTGATGTTCCAGGAGCACGCGCTGTTCCCGTGGCTGACCGCGGGCAAGAACATCGAACTCGCCCTGAAGCTGCGGGGCATCGCGAAGGCCGAGCGCCGCGAGCGGGCCGAGGAACTGCTCGAACTCGTCCGGCTCAAGGGCGCGTACGGCAAGCGGGTGCACGAGCTGTCGGGCGGTATGCGCCAGCGTGTCGCGCTGGCGCGCGCGCTTGCGCAGGAGAGCAAGCTGCTGCTGATGGACGAGCCGTTCGCGGCGCTGGACGCCATCACGCGCGACGTGCTGCACGACGAGCTGACCCGCATCTGGCGCGAGACACAGCTGTCCGTCCTGTTCGTCACGCACAACGTGCGCGAGGCGGTCCGGCTCGCGCAGCGTGTGGTGCTGCTGTCCTCCCGTCCGGGCAAGATCGCCCGTGAGTGGACGGTGGACATCCCGCACCCGCGCCGCATCGAGGACACCCAGGTGGCGGAGCTGTCCGTCGAGATCACCGAAGAACTGCGTGGGGAGATCCGCCGTCATGGCCAGCACTGATTCGACGACCGTCGCCAAGGACGGCAGCGATCTCGCCGGTCTGGAGGCGGGCCTCGACGCGCTGGAGTCGAGGCAGACGCACCGCACGCCGTTCCGGCAGACCTTCACCGAGAAGATCCTGCCGCCCGTCCTCGCCGTAGCCCTGGTGCTGGCGGTCTGGCAGGCCCTCGTCTCGTTCAAGGTCGTCGACGACCCGACCAAGCTGCCCGCGCCGTCCGCCGTGTGGGACGTCGTGCACACGGCGTGGCTCGAGGGCGAGCTGCTCGGCTACATCTGGACCAGCGTCTCGCGCGGTCTGCTCGGCTTCTGCTTCGCCCTGCTGATCGGCACGCCGCTGGGTCTGCTGGTGGCCCGGGTGAAGTTCGTCCGCGCGGCCCTCGGCCCGATCCTGTCGGGCCTGCAGTCCCTGCCGTCGGTCGCCTGGGTTCCGCCCGCGGTGATCTGGCTGGGGCTGAACAACTCGATGATGTACGCGGTGATCCTGCTCGGCGCGGTCCCGTCGATCGCCAACGGCCTCGTGTCGGGCGTCGACCAGGTGCCGCCGCTGTTCCTGCGCGCGGGCCGCACGCTCGGCGCCACGGGCCTGAAGGGCACCTGGCACATCGTCCTGCCGGCCGCGCTGCCCGGCTATGTGGCCGGTCTGAAGCAGGGCTGGGCGTTCTCGTGGCGCTCCCTGATGGCCGCGGAGATCATCGCGTCCTTCCCGGACCTCGGCGTGGGCCTCGGCCAGTTGCTGGAGGACGGCCGCAACGCCAGCGACATGGCCATGGTGTTCGAGGCCATCCTGCTCATCCTGATCGTCGGTATCGCCATCGACCTGCTCATCTTCAGCCCGCTGGAGCGGTGGGTGCTGCGCAACCGCGGCCTGCTGGTGAAGAGCTGAAGTCCCATGATCAACAAGCCTGTTCTCCTCGTCATCGCACACGGCAGCCGCGATCCGCGGCACGCCGCGACCGTGCACGCCCTGGTACGGCGGGTCCGCACCCTGCGCCCCGACCTGCGCGTGGAGACAGGCTTCCTGGACTTCAACGTGCCCTCGGTGCAGGGGGTACTGGAGTCCCTGGCGGTCCAGGGCGTCCGTGACGTCGTGGCCCTCCCCCTCCTCCTGACCCGGGCGTTCCACGCCAAGGCGGACATCCCGGCGGTTCTCGCGGACGCTCCTCCGCAGCTCCGCATCCACCAGGCGGAGGTCCTGGGCCCGTCCCCGCTGCTGCTGGCGGCTCTGGAACGGCGCCTGTACGAGGCGGGGCTGTCCCCCGCCGACAAGTCCTCGACCGGGGTCGTCCTGGCCTCGGCGGGGTCCACCGACCCGGAGGCGATCGCAGTGATCGCAGAAATCGCGCGGGAGTGGCGGCACACCGGCTGGTGCGCCGTGCGACCTGCGTTCGCCTCCGCATCCCTCCCCCGTACGGAGGACGCGGTCCGCGAACTCCGTGCCCTGGGTTGCTCCCGGGTGGCCGTCGCCCCCTACGTCCTCGCCCCCGGTTTCCTCCCGGACCGCATCGCCCGGGGCGCGGCGGAGGCGGACGTCCTGGCCGATGTGCTGGGCCCGGCGCCGGAGGTGGCGCGGGTGGTGCTGGAGCGGTACGAGGCGGCCCGGATGCCGATGCCGGCGGCCGTGAGCGCCTGACCGCGCGAAGCCGTCACCGGTGTGACGGCAGCAGGGTGCCCAGCGGCCCCAGGTCCAGGTTGAGGTCCTCCGGGTGTAGGTCGTAGCGCGCGCAGAGTTCTCGCATGCGGTCGTCGAGGAGCATCAGGGTCAGGCCGACGCGTTCCTCCTGTTCCTCCGTGAGGTCGCCGATGTCGACGCGGTGGAGGGCCTGGCGTTCCATGAGCTGGCGGAGGAGTTCGACGACGGTCAGGACGAGTTTGACCAGGTCGCGTTCGACCGTATCGGGGTCGGTGGTCAGACGGCGGGCCGGGGGCATGGAGCCTCACTGATCTGGGAGAGTGCCGACGCGGCCACGGGGGCGATGACCGCGCGCAGGTCGATGCGGACCAGGTCGACGTCCGCGATGGACAGGACGAGGTCGCCGGTGACGACGACGCCGCCCTGGAGGAGCCGGTCGAGGAGGTCGATGAGGGCGACCGGGCGGTCGGCGTAGGGGGCGACGGTCACGCGGCGGGCTCCGGCTCCGGCTGGAGGGCGAAGGAGTAGGGGGCCCAGGGGCCGGTGACCTCCACGCGGAGGCCGGGGACGCCCTCGGCGGCCGCGAGGACTCCGGCGCGGAAGGCGTCGACGCGGCCGGCGGCGACGAGGTAGGCGTCGTTGCCCACGTTGGTGCCGGGGCCGGGGCCCGCGAGGCTGCCGCGCTGCGGGCTGTGTGCCACGCGGTCCACGGCGAGGGTGGCGGCCGTCTCGGTGAGGTGTGCGGCGGCCTGGGCGACCGTGCGCCAGGCCTCCTCGTTTCTGCGTTGTCTGCGGCGGCGGATCGACAGATAGGCGCGGCCGGCACCGAGGCCGGTGGGCTGTTCCTGTCCGGCGCCGGTGTCCGCTTCGGGCGGGGTGATGTCGGGTGTGGCGTAGATCTTGACGCCGAGTTCCACATGGCCCGTGAGGCGGTCCAGCAGGGACAGGAAGTAGTCGCGGCGGGTGTCGAGGGCCTGCCGGGCGCTGTCCTCGTCGTGGTAGACGGTGGCCAGGCGCAGGGGCAGTACGGCGGCGCCGCAGCCGACGAGGGCGGCCACGACGGCGTGGTGGGAGCGGACCGTGGACTCCAGCCAGTCCAGGTCGTCGAGGTGGGCCTTGAGGGGAGTCTCGTCGTAGTCGGCGGCCGGGACGTGGCCGACGGCGAAGGCGAGCCGGGTCGTGCCGGCCGCCGGGTCGACCAGGTGGATCGGTTCTCCGGCGACTCCGCGCAGCTGCGTCACCGCCGCGGTGGCCTCGGGGGTGCGGCGCAGGACGGCGTAGGTGTACACGAGGTCGGGTTCGGTCATGGCTCCGGGCTCCTCTCGGCCGCCTTGAGCGCGGCGATCTCGGCACGCAGTCGTTCGTTCTCGTCGGCCAGGGACCGCTCGGGGCGGGCGGCCCGGGAGGAGAGGGAGGGGTCGTGTTCCCACCAGTCGATGCCCATCTCCTTCGCCTTGTCGACGGAGGCGACGAGCAGGCGCAGCTTGATGGTGAGCAGTTCGATGTCGAGCAGGTTGATCCGGATGTCACCGGCGATGACCACGCCCTTGTCGAGGACCCGTTCGAGGATGTCGGCGAGGTTGGCGGTCTGGCCGCCGGGCCCCTGGTCGTAGGGGGAGGGAAAGCGGGGCGGTCCGGCGAGTCCGCCTGCTGCCGGGTGGGTCATGGTCGGGGGCCTCGTCTCCGGGCGTTGATCTCGTCGAGCCGGTCCAGCAGTTCGTCCTCGCGGCGGTCGTACTCGGCCTCGTCGATCCGTCCTTCCAGCAGGGCGCGTTCCAGGTCGACAAGGGCCTGCCGGACGGGGGCCGGGTCGTAGTACTGCGTCTCGGCGGCGGCCTGGAGCTGCTCGGCGGCCCAGAGGGTGGTGCGCAGGGGCGCGAGCGGGAGGGTGAGGATGCCGGTGAGCAGGCCCATGGGTGGCCCCGTCAGGCGGCGAAGCTGTAGGGGGGCAGCGGACCGCGCAGCCGGAAGTCGTAAGCCTCGCCGTAGTCGTGGGCCAGGCCCCGGCCGGCCGCGGTGAACTCGTCGGCGCGGGCGCGTTCGACGAGGAAGGAGACGTTGAGGAAGTCGTCCTTGGACGGGTCGGCCACGACGCTGGCCCGGGCCAGCCCGGACAGCCGTCCGACGATCTCGTCGGCCTGCCGCCGCTGCCGGGCCTCGACCTGCCGGGCCACCAGTTCGCCCAGGGCGAGGCGGTCCTCGTAGGCGCCGCTGCCGTCGCGGGTGTGCCGGTTGAGCCGGCGGGCCTCCTCGGACTCGTCGAGCACCTCGCGCAGCAGGTCGTCCTGGGAGCGGGCGGCCTTGAGGTTGAACTCGGCGGTGCCGTGCAGTTCGCCGAGCCTTCGGGCGTACTCCTCGCCCTTGTGCTCCAGGGCGGTCAGGACGGCGGTGTCGTCGGGGGCGAGCAGGCCGAACCGCATGGGGAGGACCGATCCGTCGGCCATCAGGCGTTCCTGGAGGTCCTGATGGGCGGCGAGGTCACGGCGTTTGGGCCGCAGGCCCGGGGGCGCTGCGCTGACCACGGCGGCGAGCGGGCCGTGGACGAGTACGCGCGGCGGGTCGTCGGTCCCGCCGACGGTGCGCAGGCCGTCCAGCCGCAGGGGGTGGTCGGATCGGGTGACCGCGTAGACGTAGACGCCGCTCACCGCTCCTCCTCGCGGTCCTTGTCGTCGCGGTCGAAGATGTCCCCGATCGCGTCGATGGCCCCGCCGATCGCGCCGCTGGTATTGCCCCGGGCGCCGCTCTCGACGAGGTTGCCGACGATGTCGGTGAGTTTGTCCGGAGCCTTGCGGCCGGCCTCCAGGTCGAGGCGGTTGCAGGCCTCGGCGAACCGGAGGTAGGTGTCGACGCTGGCGATGACGATACGTATGTCGATCTTCAGGATCTCGATGCCGACCAGTGAGACACGGATGAACACGTCGATGACGAGCCCCCGGTCCAGGATCAGTTCGAGGATGTCGAAAAGGCCGGCGGAACCCGAACCGCTGGAGGTGGCGGCGGGTTGCATCCCGCCGGACTGCGTCATGACGGTCACGTGGGCGATTCCTCTCGCGAGACTCGTTCTCGTGCCGCCCGTAGGTACGGGGGTGGCGGCGGGCGTGTTCACGTGAACACCAAAAGAGTTGCCGCGAGAGGGAGTTGAGAGGAGACGGGCCGGTGCTAGCGCTGTCGGTCGAGCTGGCCGCGGGCGTAGCGGCGCACCCGCTCGTAGCCGAGCAGATGGCCCTGCGGGTCGAGGGTGACCCGGTAGGTGGCCATGATGGTCATGGTGTCGGGGACCCGCTCCAGCTCCACGACCTCCACGTCCGCCGTCCAGCCGTCGGGGGTCGGCCGGAGGGCGGAGACGGAGTCGGGGGTCGTGCCGAGCAGCTCGGCGAGCTGGGCCGCCGCGCCGCGCATGGCCTGGACGGCCGTCGTACGACCGGATGGAGTCGTCGGGTGATCGGTGCTCGTCATGGCCCTACCGTGCCAAGCCCCCGGGCCGCGTGGGGGCGATTCGGCCAAACGTCCGACCCGGCCGCCGGGTCACGCTGCCCGTCAGCTGAACGGTGTCGCCTGGTGGAAGTAGAGCAGCCACCCGGCCTCCGTCCGCCGCCACAGCGAGCTGCGGTGGGCGTGTCTGCCCCCGTGCTCGGTGTCGAAGGTGAGGTGGACGAGGTCGGGGGCCAGCCGTACGCCGCGCATCCGGGAGGTGACGACGGGCGGGGACTCCACGTCGGTGGTCTGGGCCAGGAGGGCGATGATGGCGGCCCGGTCCCAGTGCCGCCCGGAGGCTCCGAACTCGTGGAAGTCGGGGTGCAGCAGCGCTCCGGACCGTTCGGGCGAGCGGCGGACCTCCGGGGTGAGCAGGGCCAGTTCGGCCTCGATGACCGACTCGACGGCGAACTCGTGCTCAGGCACCCGTCATCTCCACCAGCTTTGCGACGGTGTTCCAGTTGCGGGACGTAGCGATCAGGCCCTTGTTGAGCCGCGGCTTCGACAGGTGTTCGGCCAGCTTGGAGCGGCCGAGGCCGTTCGGGGCGTAGAGGTACAGGGCGCGGTCGCCCAGGCGGAACTCCTCGGGGAGGTAGGCGGCCTGGTCGATCTCCGCGAAGCGGTCGGGGGCCACGGGCTCGGAGAAGTAGGTGACGTGGAGCTGCTTGGCCTCCAGCTCGGCGGCCGGGAAGGGGCAGGCGTCGGCGATCGCCTTCAGATAGGCGTGGTCGCGCACGATCACGTCGACGCCGAAGCCGAAGTGCCGCTCGACGGCGTGCGTGATCTCGGCCGCGTGCGACCGCTCGTCACCATGGCCGGAGGTGAACACCGCCTGGCCGCTCTGCAGATACGTGCGCACGCCCTCGTGGCCGAGGTTCTCCAGGAGTGTGCGCAGGTCCGCCATCGGGACTTTCCTGCTGCCGCCCACGTTGATGCCGCGCAGCAGTGCCGCGTACGTCGTCGTCATCCGCACACCTTAGGACGGCCTTCGTGCCCCGTGGGGGTGGGCACGACGGCCGTCGGCGGGCGGCTGCCCGGCCCCGTAAATTACTCATCGGTCACCTCGGGGCACAACCATCTGCTCAGGATCCACACAGTATGTGTAAGGGGCCACGGTCCCTCGCGGTCCTCCCCAGTGGGGAGAGGGCGAGGTCCATGGGGATGAGTTCCGGCCCCGTCACTTCACCGGGCAGCACGAGGAGATGGTTTTATCCGGCACATACCTTCGAAACGAAAGGGGGCGGCAGGGGGCCGCCACCGCTGCACGAGGGGGCGAGCCCGTCATGGGGAACGGAGAAGCGCGGGTGCGGGGCCTGGCCGCCCGGGCCGGCGGCTGGAGCGCCCGGCACCGATGGGCCGCCGTCGGCATCTGGGTGCTGTTCGTCGTCCTGGCGATGGGGCTCGGTTCGGCGGCGGGCCGGGTCGACGTCAAGGACAGCGACCAGCTCAAGGGGGAGACGCACACCGCCGCGCGGATCATCGAGGACGCCGGGATCGACGAGCCGGCCGGTGAGACGGTCCTGATCCAGGCCAAGGGCGGCGAACTCAAGGCCACGGACGCAGAGTTCAAGGATGCCGTCACCGCTGTGGTCCGAGCCGTCGAGGAGACCGGCCGGGTCACCGACGTGACCTCGCCGTACGACACGAAGACGATCTCGAAGGACGGGCGCAGCGCGCTCGTGCAGTTCGACATGCGTGGTGAGGCGGACACCGCCGGCGAGCGGGTCGAGCCGGTGCTGAAGGCCGTCGAGGGCGTCCAGAAGGACCACGCGTCGCTGCGGATCGAGGAGATCGGCGGCGCCAGCATGATGAAGACGTTCGACGACGCGTTCGGGGACGACTTCAAGAAGGCCGAGTACTCCGCGGTGCCGGTGGCCCTCGGCATTCTGCTCATCGCCTTCGGGGCGCTGGTTGCGGCGCTGCTGCCGGTGGCGCTGGCGGTCACCGCGATCATGGCGACGATGGGCCTGATGGGCCTGGTCAGCCACCTCCAGCCGATGAGCGACACCGCCAACTCCGTGATGCTGCTGGTCGGCATGGCGGTCGGCGTCGACTACTGCCTGTTCTATCTGCGCCGGGAGCGCGAGGAGCGCGAGGCCGGCCATGACGCGCGGACGGCCCTCGGGATCGCCGCCGCGACCAGTGGCCGGGCGATCGTCGTCTCCGGTGTCACGGTCTGCGTGGCCATGGCGGGCATGCTGTTCACCGGGCTCGCCGAGTTCGAGGCGATGGGCCTGGCCTCGCTGATGGTGGTGGCCGTGGCCATGGTGGGGTCGGTGACGGTGCTGCCCGCGCTGCTGTCGCTGCTGGGCGAGCGTGTGGAGAAGGGCCGCATTCCGTTCCTGAACCGGCGCAAGCCGGGCGCCCGCCAGGACAGCCGGTTCTGGACGGCCGTACTGCGGCGTGTCCTCGCCCGGCCCGTGGTCTCCGTGGCGGTGGCGGCCGGTGCGCTGCTGGCCATCACGGCTCCCGCGCTCGGCATGAAGACCCAGCAGTTCACGCTGGACCAGGAGTTCGGCGACTCGCTGCCGATCGTGCAGACGTACAACCGGCTCAACGACGCCTTCCCGGGCGGCTCGGAGCCGGCCCAGGTGGTCGTCAAGGCGGACGACATCAACGCGCCGGAGGTGAAGTCCGCGCTCGCCGACTTCCGCGACCGGGCGATCAGTTCGGGCGCCTCGCGCGGCCCGGTGGAGATCAAGCTGCACGACTCGCAGAACGTCGCGTTCGTCTATGTCCCGCTGGTCGGCGGCTCCGACCAGGACAAGGCGGGCGAGAGCCTGGACAAGCTGCGTGACGAGGTGCGCCCGGCCACGCTCGGCAGGGTCGACGGCGTCGACGCGCCGATCACCGGGCAGATCGCGGGATCAAAGGACTTCAACGACCAGCTGGCCGGAGCCGTCGTCCCGGTCTTCGCGTTCGTCGTGGTCTTCGCCTTCGCGCTGATGCTGCTGTCGTTCCGCTCGCTGACGATCGCGCTCACGTCGATCGTGCTGAACCTGCTGTCGGTGGGCGCGGCCTACGGCATTCTCGTCGCCGTCTTCCAGCACGGCTGGGGCGCGTCCCTGGTGGGCGCGGAGGGTGTCGGCGCGATCATCACCTGGCTGCCGCTGTTCCTGTTCGTGATCCTGTTCGGCCTGTCGATGGACTACCACGTGTTCGTGGTCTCCCGGATACGGGAGGCGCGGCTGCGGGGTCTGGCGACGAAGGACGCGATCCGGCACGGCGTGGTCACCACGGCCGGGGTCGTCACCAGTGCCGCGGTCATCATGGTCGCCGTGTTCGCGATCTTCGGGACGCTGTCCATGCAGTCCATGAAGCAGATGGGCGTGGGGCTCGCGGCCGCGGTGCTGATCGACGCGACGATCATCCGGGGCGTGCTGCTGCCGGCGGTCATGGCACTGCTCGGGGAGCGCAACTGGTATCTGCCGAAGTGGCTGCACCGGCTTCCGGACCTCACCCACGACGAGGCGCCGCAGGCGGTCGTCGCGGGATCGGCGGCACGGGACGACGAGGGCGAGCCCGTCAAGGTCTGATCCCCGCCGCGAGGTTGGTCCCCGCCGCGGAGGTTGATCCCCGCCGCTGTCCGAAGGGCCCGTTGGTTGCCGGTGCAGCCGACGGGCCCTTTCAGTGGCGCGAGCCAAGGGGCGGAGCAGCGCCCCGACTAACCCTGGCGAACGGGCAGTTCGGCCTCGATGAGGTCGGCCGCACGGTGAGTGCCGCCCTCCTTGAGCAGCTCCGCCTGGAGCTTGAGGCGACGGGCGACCTCGGGGTCGTCGACGAGGGCGAGGGCGGCCTCACGCAGGGCCTCGCCGGTCGCCTCCTCCGTGGCGAGGTACCGGGCGACGCCGAGGTTCCGGAGCATCTCCGCGTTGCCGAACTGGTCCACGGCCTGCGGTACGGCGATCATCGGCGTGGCGGTGGCCAGGCCCTCCTGGCTGCCGCCCGCGCCGGCGTGCGTCACGAACAGGTCGGCCTGCTTCAGGATCGCCAGCTGAGGCACCCAGGAGCGCACCTCGACATTCGCCGGGATGTTCCCGAGTTCGGCCGGGTCGACGTGCTTGCCGATCGACAGCACCAGATGCCAGCCGGGCAGGTCACCGAAGGCCTTGACGCACTCCCGGTAGAAGCCGGGCTGCTTGGTGAACGCGGACCCGAGGGAGACGAGCGCGACCTTCTCGGCGCCGGCCGGCCGCTGCCAGCCGCCCTCGGCGGGGCGCTCGCCCTGGCAGGCCCCGACGAAGGAGTACACGCTCTCGTCGACACGGTCCGCGTTCGGCTGGAGCGCCTTGGGGATCAGGACGATCGAGCAGTCGGGGCGGCCCGCGAACGGGTCGGGGTGCCGGGTGATCCCGTTCTCCTCCAGCCACGCCTGGAACCGGGCGTAGTAGGCGCGTCCGCGCTCGGTCTTCTTCGGCTCCTCCCACATGGGCTCGGCGACCTCCTTCTCGTACCCCTCCCAGGCGACCATCGCCGGTGACAGGGAGATCGCGGGCACGCCCCAGCGGTGGGCGAGGACGCGGGCCGGGTAGGAGGCGATGTCGTGCAGCACGAGGTCCGGCTCGTCGCCCTCATAGGCCTCGATCAGCTGCGGGAGGGCCTGGATCGCGTCGTCGAGGAACGGCTCCACGTTGTCCAGCAGCGTGCTCCCCCACGCCTCGGGGTCGTCGTCGGGCGAGGGCAGCGTGGAGTTCCAGGGCTTCACCTCGGCACCGGTGTCCGCGACCTTCTCCGCGAAGACCGGCGGGATCGCGTAGGTCACCCGGTGGCCGCGCGCCACGAGTTCGCGGATCACCTCGAGGCTCGGGTTCACGTGGCCGTGGGCGGCGATGGAGAACATGGCGATGTGCGCGCGACTGGTCATGCGCCGACCGTATGCGAGACGATACGTCTCGTGCAACCTATTCAATTATCCGATGTCGATCACGTGGTGGGGCAGCGCGCCGCCGTGCCCTCGACACGGCGGCGGTCCCGGCCCGCGACCGTGACGGTCACCGGGTCGTCCCCGGGGTTCGAGAGCTGCGCGGCGGCGCCGGCGGTGCAGATCAGCTGGGTCACCGCGAGGCCGGGCAGATCGCCGGTGGAGGACAGCGACAGCTCGATGGACACCCGGTTGTCCCGCGTCGTGACCTTCGCGAAGTTCGTGGCGGCGGCCGCCCGCGGGGCCTCCGTGGCCGGTGCTCGCGATGCCTCCGCGGCCGGGGGCCGGGCAGGATCGGCCGGGACGGCCGACGGCGGGTCCGCCCCGGTCAGCGGCAGCAACGACGTCAGCCCGGCGGCCCGTTCCTCCGCCGTGGGCCCTTGCAGCAGCATCTCCACGGCCGACGCGGCGCCGATCGGGGTGACGCCCTTGCGCGGGACGGGCGCGGGCCTGCCGTCGGCCAAGAAGTAGACCCGTAGCGTCGGCACGACCCCGCCGGCGGGACCGCCCGCCTCCACCACGCCGGTGGCCGGTATGCCGCAGGAGGCGAGCCCGCACAGCGCCGGCCCGACCAGCAGCGCGGCTCGGCGCCGGGCCGCCGTCACAGGTGCTCCCCGTGGGCCGGTTCGTCCCGCCGCAGCGGGAGTTCGACGGTGAACACCGCGCCGCCCTCCGGCCGGTTGGCCGCCCGGACGCTGCCGCCGTGCACCCGGACGTTCTCCGCGGTGATGGCGAGACCCAGGCCGCTGCCCTCTGTCCGGGTGCGGGCGGTGTCCGACTTGTAGAAGCGCTCGAAGACGTGCGGCAGGACGTCCTCGGGGATGCCGGGACCGCTGTCCAGCACCTCGATGACCGCCGACCGCCCGCCGTCCGCGCGCAGGCTCAGACGGACCGGCCGGGCTCCGTGCCGGAGCGCGTTGCCGACCAGGTTCGCCACCACGACATCGAGCCGGCGCGGGTCGACGCGGCCGCGCACGACGTCCGGCGGCGGCAGGTCGGCGTCCACCAGGTCCGCCCAGGCACGGTCGGCGAGGGTACGGCGCAGCGACTCGGCGAGGTCGATCTCGTCCAGGTGCAGCACCGCGGCGCCCGCGTCGAAACGGGAGATCTCCATCAGGTCGTCCACGAGACGGGCCAGTTTCACGGTCTCCTCGCTGATCAGCCGGACCGCGGTGGCGGTGTCCGGGTCGAGACGGGCGGCGTCCTCGTCGAGGACGTCGGTGACCGCCGCCATCGCGGCCAGCGGGGTGCGCAGTTCGTGCGAGACGTCCGCGGCGAACCGGCGGGCCCGGGCCTCCATGCCGCGCAGTTCGGCCACCGACTCCTCCAGGGCGGCGGCCGTCTCGTTGAACGTGTGGGACAGATCGGCGAGTTCGTCGGAGCCGTTGACCGCGAGCCGGGTGTCCAGCCGCCCTTCGGCGATGCTGCGGGTGGCGTGCCGCAGGGCGCGCACCGGCCGCAGCACCCCGCGCGCGGCGAGCAGCGCGAGCAGCACGGCGACGCCCAGCGCGGGCACGGTGGCCCGCTCCACGGCGGTGACCAGGGCGTCCACGTACCGCTGTTCGGTGGCCTGCGGCACCGTGAGGAAGACCTGGACCCCCGAGGCGATCCCGCGGTTCTCGTCGCCTGCGAAGGTGACCGACATGCCGACGACGAGTGAGGTGTGATCGCCGGTGTTCACCCGCTGGAAGACGGTGGCCGGGCTGGAGTCCACGGCCTCGCGCAGATCGGGCGTCAGCTCGGGGAACGGGTCGTCGGGGCGGGACGTGGCGCTCAGATCCTCGTAGCCGACCAGCACCCGCCAGCTCCCGGACGGCTCGGCGCGGGCCACATCGGCGGCGAAGCGCCGCAGTTCGGCCTCGGCCGGGGGAAAGGAGAGCTGCGGGGCGAGCCGGTCGACCTGGGTGCGCAGCAGCTTGATCACGGTGTCCTGGCTCTGCTGGAGCACACCCGTGCGCGCCTCCCGGAAGCTCAGGGCGCCGGTGGTCGCCGCGGTGAGCGCGGCGACGAGCGCGAACGCCACCACCAGACGCGTGCGCAGGCCACGCAGGCGCGGGAAGAGTCCGCGCAGGCGTGGGAGCAGGCCGCGCAGGCGCGGGAAGAGTCCGCGCAGGCGTGGGAGCAGGCCGCGCAGGCGCGGGACCAGGATGTTCCTCGCGGAGGGGTTCCTCACGGGGACACGAACCGGTAGCCGAAGCCGCGCACGGTCTGGATGTAGCGGGGCTCGCGCGAGGGCTCGCCCATCTTGGCGCGCAGCCGTCTGACGCAGGCGTCCACCAGGCGCGCGTCGCCGTGATAGCTGTGTTCCCAGACCGCTTCCAGGAGTTGCTGCCGGCTGAACACCTGGCCGGGTGCGGCGGACAGCGTCAGCAGCAGCCGCAGTTCGGACGGGGCGAGCGGGACCGGGGCGCCCTGCCAGGTGACCGAGTGCCCGGCGCGGTCGATGGCCAGCTCTCCGTAGGTGTCGATCTTCGGTATGCCGCCGTCGGCC
This sequence comes from Streptomyces sp. NPDC057002, assembly GCF_042673825.1. NCBI lineage: Bacteria > Bacillati > Actinomycetota > Actinomycetes > Kitasatosporales > Streptomycetaceae > Streptomyces > Streptomyces sp. NPDC057002. The sequence continues at coordinate 194,475 of NZ_JBHURZ010000007.1, read as the reverse complement.
GCCGCCACGGCCGTCGCCCGGCGCAGGACGGCCCGGATGCGCGCCTCCAGGACCCGGGCCTGCACGGGCTTGACGACGTAGTCGTCGGCCCCGGCCTCCAGACCTACGACGATGTCCACGTCGTCGCCGCGCGCGGTCGCCATGAGGATCGGCAGGGTCTGGTCCAGGGCGCGCATGGCACGGCACACGTCCAGGCCCGGCATACCGGGCAGCATCAGATCGAGCACCACGACGTCCGGCCGGAAGGACCGCAGCCGCTCCAGCCCCTCCTCCCCCGTCTCGGCGGCGGCGACGTCGTGTCCCTGGCGGCGCAGGGCGAGGGCGACTCCTTCACGAACGGCGCGGTCGTCTTCGATCAGCAGAACTCGTGGCATGGGCTCAGTATCCGCAGGCCCGCACCCGGACGGGCTCCTGTTACCGGATGATCACACAGGCCTTTCGGCAGATGTTCGTTACCTTTCTGTTACCCTTCGCGCCATGTTCGATCACATGACTTCCGCAATCTGAACGACCATGACCGCGCACTCCACACCTCCGTCCCGCAGCCGCCGCAGGAACGGCCGACCTTCGCACTCCGCCGGGCGGCGCGGCCGCAAGGGCCCGCTGTTAGCGGGCCTGTCCGCGCTGGCGCTGCTCGGAGCAGCCGGAATCGCGGCGGTGGACTGGACATCGGCGAAGCCCGGGGGAACGGCGGCCGAGGCCGGCTCGGGCCCCGCGACCGAGCCCGCGCCGGGCTCCCCGCCGACCACCGCCCCGGCCAGGCCCCTCCCGCCGTCGGACCCGTCCTCCCCGACCGCCTTACCCTCCCCCTCTCCCTCCGCACGGCCGGATATCCCGGCCACCGGCCCCGGCACCTTCACCGTCGCCCCCGGCTCGGGCACCGAGGCGGGGCAGGGCACGCCCCTGCGCTACCGGGTCGAGGTCGAGGACGGCATCGACCTGTCCGCCCCGGACGTCGCCGAGCAGGTGGAGAACGTCCTGGCCGACCGGCGCGGCTGGACGGCGGACGGCCGTTCGGCGTTCCGGCGGGTGTCGAGCGGGCCCACCGACTTCGTCGTGAAGGTCGCCACCGCCGGGACCGTGGACAAGATCTGCGGACAGTACGGCCTGGACACCGGCGGCGAGGTCAACTGCAACGTCGCCAAGAACGTCATGGTCAACCTCAAGCGCTGGCTCCGGGCAACTCCCGTCTACGCCAAGGACGTCAAGGCCTACCGGGCCCTCATCATCAACCACGAGGTCGGCCACTTCCTCGGCCACGGCCACGTCGGCTGCCCCGGCCCCGGCAAGCCGGCCCCCGCGATGATGCAGCAGATCAAGGGCATGCGCGGCTGCGCGCCCAATGTCTGGCCCTACGACGAGCAGGGCCGGTACCTCACGGGCCCCGCCGTGCCTTGAACGGAGCCGGACCGGCGACGCCGTCAGCGCTGATAGCGCGCCAGCACCAGGTTGCCGTCCTCCTCCAGCCGTTCGCGCAGTGCGCCCAGTCCGATGGCTCCGCTGTAGTACTCCTGCAGGGCCGGGGTCGCCACCTTGTCCTTCCACTCGGGGTAGCCCCGCACCGTCTGCGCGGGTGCAGGCCGCAGGTGCCCGGCGAGGGCGGTGCCGGTGGCCCAGCCGTGCTCGGACGTGCGCAGTGCCGGGTCGCCCAGCGCCCGGGTGCCGGTGGGCAGCATCCAGTCGCCGAGGGCGAGGCGGACCATGTTGGGCGGTCTGAGGAGGAAGTCGATGAAGGCGGCGGCCTCCTTCTTGTGCGGGCAGTCCTCGGCGACGGAGAGGGTCTGCGGGCTGACGCCCTGGGTGAGCCCTCCGGCGCCGGCCGGGGCGGGCAGCACCTGCCAGTCGAAGCCCTTCGGCGCCTGCTGCACGATCTGCTGACGGTAGGAGAAGCCGAGCGGGACCATCGCGTATCTCCCGCCGAAGAAGCCGGGCAGGGTGTCGCCGCCGCCGCTGCCCAGGGTCGTGGGCGAGGCGCTGCGATCGGTGCCGACCTGCTCCTGGATGGTGCGCGGCACCACCTGGTCGGCCGTCCCGAACCGGACCGTCACCTTGCCGTCCGCCCCACGGTGGAAGAGCTGTCCGCCCGCCGACAGGGAGAGGTTGAGCGTGGCGGAGACGGGCTCCTTCAGCGGCCAGGCGATGCCGTACTTCCCCCGGCCGCTGAGGCGTTCGGTGACCCGGCGGAACTCGGCCCAGCTCCACGGCTTCTCCGGGGTCGGGATCCGCACTCCGGACTGCCGGAGCCACTTCGCGTTGGCGATCAGCACCCGTGGCTCCTGGAGGAACGGCACGCCGTAGATGCCTTCCCCGAAGGTCGTAGTCTCCCAACTGCGCTGCGGGATGTCCGACTTCAGCCGCGCGGGCAGCAGGTCGCTGAGGTCGGCGAGATAGCCGCCGTAGGCGAAGTCCGCGAGGTCGTCGGAGGCGTCGTGGATGATGTCGGGTGCCTCGCCCCCTTCGAAGGCGGTGAGGAGCTGGTCGTGGACGCTGTCCCAGGAGCCCTGGACGTACTCGACCCGGACGTCCGGGTGGGTGGCGTTCCACTCCTTCACCAGCGCCTTGTTGGCCTCGACGGACTCCTCCTGCCAGGCCAGGGACTGGAAGCGCAGGGTGATCCGGCCGTCGTCGCGGGTGCCGCCGGAGGAGCAGCCGGCGAGGAGCAGCAGCAGGACCAGGACCAGGGCCGGCAGCCGGGCGCGCATCAGCTCTTCACCGCCCCGGTGAGCATGCCGCCCGTGATCCGCCGCTGGATGAGGGCGAAGACGACCAGCGAGGGCAGCGTCGCGAGGAACGCGGCGGCCGCGAGCGGGCCGAGGTCGGCCACGCCCTCGGCCCCGATGAAGTGGGTGAGCACCACCGGCAGGGTCTGTTTCTCCGGGGTCTTGAGCAGGACCAGCGCGAAGAAGAACTCGTTCCACGCGGTGATGAACGCGAACAGCGCCGTCGCCACGATGCCCGGCGCGAGCAGCGGCGCCGTCACCGACACCAGCGTCCGCACCCGGCCCGCCCCGTCGACCGCGGCCGCCTCCTCCAACTCGGGCGGCACGGCCCGCACATACCCGGCGAGCATCCACAGCGCGAAGGGCAGCGCCCACACCACGTACACCAGCACAAGACCCGGCACGGAATTGATCATTCGGAGGTTCTTCAGCACGAGGAACAGCGGGATGATCAGCAGCACGAACGGGAACGCCTGGCTGACCACCACCCAGCCCGTCACGGCCTTCGCCAGCCGGGTGCGCCGCCGGGCGACGACATAGGCCATCGGCGTCGCGATCAGCACGGCGATGACCGCCGCTCCGAGCGCGGCGAGCAGGGAGTTGAGGGCGGCGTGCAGCAGCGGCTGTTCGTCGAAGGCCTGCCGGAAGTTGGCGAGGGTGGGGTCCTCCGGGATCCACGTCGGATGCAGACTGCTCAGCTCGCGCGGCGGCTTGAACGCCGTGGAGAGAAGCCAGAGGAACGGGAAGGCGAGGAAGACGAGGTACGCGAGCAGCGCGGTGTACTGGCCGACACGGGCCGGAGTGCTGGTCCTCACGCGTCGTCACCTCCCCTGATGCGCCCGGCGAGGAACACGGCCAGGGCGATCGAGATCACGGCCACCATCACGCAGCCCATCGCCGCCGCGTAGCCGAACTGCCCGTAGCGGAAGGCCTCCTCGTAGGCGAAGAGCATGGGCAGCCGGGTCCGGCCGCCCGGACCGCCGTTGGTGAGCACATAGACCAGGGCGAAGGAGTTGAAGTTCCAGATGAGGTTGAGCGCGGTGATGGCGAGGGCGATGGGTCTGAGGGCGGGCCAGGTGACCGTGCGGAAGCGGCGCCAGGCACCCGCCCCGTCGACCGCCGCCGCCTCGTGCAGTTCGCGCGGGGTGTTCTGCAGCCCGGCGAGCAGCGCCACCGTCGTCTGCGGCATGCCCGCCCAGACGCCTACGAGGATCACGGCGGGCAGCGCGGTCGCCAGCCCGCTGAGCCAGTCGCGACCGCCGCCCAGGCCGACATCGCGCAGGGTCTCGTTGAGGATGCCCGCGTCCGGGTTGTAGACGAGCCGCCACATGATGCCGACGACGACCTCGGGCATGGCCCACGGGATGATCGCCAGGGCACGGGCCAGCCAGCGCAGCCGCAGCTCCTGGTTGAGCAGCAGGGCGAGGCCCAGCGCGAGCAGGAACTGCGGCACGGTCACCCCGACCGCCCACACCAGCCCGATCCGGAACGACTCCCAGAACAGCGTGTCGTGCAGCAGATCCCGGAAGTTGAGGCCGCCGATCCACTGCGTGGGCTCGGTGCGGCCCGCCTGGGCGTCGGTGAAGGCCAGCAGGATCCCGTACAGCAGCGGGCCGACGCTGAGTACGAGGATGGGGATCAAGGCGGGCAGCACCAGGAACCAGGCGCCGTGGTCCACGGCCCGGCGGGGCCGGTCCCGGCCCGGTGCCGGATCGGCCGGCTTCCTCACCTCGGTCACCGACGTCACGGCATCAGCCCCTTCGCTCGGCTCGGACGGGCCACGTCATGGTCGTGAAGGCGGCCTGCCTCGTCAAGGCACCGCGCACACGGTCCCACCTGTGCGAATGGGAGACTGACGGACGGATGGCCGGAACCCGACGGTGACGCACAAGGACCTGGACCACGGAGGCGGACGATGGACGAGGCACGGGCGCGGGACGTACTGGCCGCGGCGGGCGTGCCGGGCGGCGCGGCCGACGAGGCGCGGCTGCTGGCGCTGGGCGAGAACGCGGTGTTCGCCGCCGGCGACCTGGTCGTCAAGGTCGGCCGTGACGCCGAGCTTCTCGACCGGGCGCGCCGCGAGCTGGACGTCGCGGTGTGGCTCGCGGAGGCGGGTGTGCCCGCGGTGCGGGCGGCCGAGCCGAAGGCGCTGCTGGTCGAGGGGCACCCGGTGACGGTGTGGCACCGGCTGCCCGATGCCGTACGGCCCGCCGAGCCGAGGGATCTGGCCGAACTGCTGCGGGTCGTGCACGCCACGCCTCTTCCTCCTTTCGAACTGCCGGCCCGCGATCTGCTGGGCGGTGTGGAACGCTGGCTGCGGCTCGCGGGCGATGCGATCGACCCCGCGGACGCGGCATATCTGCGCGAGCGGCGGGACGGCTTCGCCGCGGAGGCCGCCACGCTGACGCCGCAGCTGCCGCCCGGGCCGATCCACGGCGACGCGCTGCCCCGCAATGTGCATGTCGGCCCGGACGGGCCGGTTCTGGTCGACCTGGAGACGGTCTCCTCCGACCTGCGCGAGCACGATCTGGTGGTGATGGCGCTGTCCCATGACCGGTACGGGCTCGCGGACGAGGCGTACGGGTCCTTCACCGAGACATACGGATGGGATGTCCGGGAGTGGGACGGGTGCTCGGTGCTGCGCGGCGCCCGGGAGACGGCCAGTTGTGCGTGGGTGGCCCAGCACGCACCGAGCAACCCGAAGGCACTGGCCGAGTTCGAGCGGCGGGTGGCGTCGTTGCGGGAGGGCGACGAGACGGTGCGGTGGTATCCGTTCTGAGGGCCGGGGGCCCGCCGGGTCAGACCGGCTCGTCCGCCAACTCCCGCAGGGGCCACGCCCCGTCCACCACAGCGGTCGCGTCGCCCTTGCCGCGCAGGAAGCTCTGGAAGTCCGCCGCCCATTCCGCGTACCACTCGATCTGGCGGTGGTGCAGGTCCGCCGGGCCCAGGCTCGCGATCTTGGGGTGGCGGTCGGCTATCGCACAGGCCAGCCGGGCCGCCGCCAGGGCGTCGGCCGTCGCGTCGTGGGCGGAGTCGAGGACCACGCCGTACTCCGAGCAGACCGCTTGGAGGTTGCGCTTGCCGCGGCGGTAGCGGTCGACCGAGCGGTCGATGGTGTACGGGTCGATGACCGGGGCGGGGTCCACGCCGCCCAGGCGATCGCGCAGGGACGGCAGTCCGTACCTCCGCAACTCGGCGGAGAGCAGGGTGAGGTCGAAGGCCGCGTTGTAGGCGACGACCGGCACGCCCGACTTCCAGTAGGAGGTGAGGACGTCGGCGAGGGCGTCCGCCACCTGGTCGGCCGGTCTGCCCTCGGCCGCCGCGCGTTCATTGCTGATGCCGTGCACCGCCACCGCGTCCTCGGGGATCGGCACCCCCGGGTCGGCCAGCCACTCGCGGCGGCCCATCGGCTCCCCGTCCCTGACCTCGATCACGGCCCCCGTGACGATGCGCGCCTCGCGCGGATCGGTGCCCGTCGTCTCCAGGTCGAAGCCGATCAGCAGCTCCCGGTGCCAGCCCATGGGCGGTCCCCCTTCTTGTGGTGCGTCCCCCGGTGGTGTCCCCCAGTGGTCTCCACCTTCGCATGCACCACTGACAATCCGAGGAGCGCGTTCCGCTTACGCCCGGCGGCGGCCGGGTGAACCGCCACAACCGCCACACAGCGGGGCACCGTTCACGACACCGGCCGCGAATCCGCCCACATCACCTCGAACTCCTCACGGTAGGTGGGAAAGAGGCCGCTTTCGTCGATCTCGCCCGGCTTGACCGTCTTGCTGCCGTTGCGCAGCACGAACACCGGCGCCTCCATGCCGCGTGTCCGGCGCAGATAGTTCTGCACGACCGCGATGCCGTCCGCCCCGTCGCCGTCGACCAGATACGCCGTGAAGCGGGGCGTCTCGTCGAAGACCTGGATCTCGAAGGCACCCGGGTCGCGCAGCCGGGCGCGCACCCGGCGCATGTGCAGGATGTTCATCTCGACGGCCCGGCTGAGCTCGCCGCGCTTGATGCCCAGTTCGCGCTCGCGCCGCTTGACCGCGCTGGAGGCCGGGTTGAGGAACAGCAGCCGCACCCGGCAGCCCGACTCGGCCAGCCGCACCAGCCGGCGGCCGGAGAAGTTCTGCACGAGCAGGTTGAGGCCTATGCCGATGGCGTCGAGGCGGCGGGCGCCGCCGAAGATGTCCTCGGCCGGGAACTGGCGCATCAGCCGCACCCGGTCCGGGTGGACGGCGACCACGTCGGCGTACCGGTCGCCGACCAGGTCCTCGACGGCGTCGACGGGCAGCCGGCGTGCCGACGGCACGTCACCGTCGGCGCCGAGCATCTCCAGCAGCCGGGCCGAGGCGCGCTCGGCCTGGTTCAGGACGGCCTCGGACAGGGCCCGGTTGCGGGACACGACGTTCCGGGTGACCTCCAGCTCGTCCAGGGCGAGCTCGACGTCCCGGCGGTCGTCGAAGTAGGGCTCGAAGCAGGGCCAGTGCTGCACCATCAGCTCGCGCAGCTGCGGCAGGGTGAGGAAGGACAGGACATTGTCGTCGGCCGGGTCGAGCAGATAGCCCTTGCGGCGGCTGACCTCGCGGACGGCGACGGCGCGCTGTACCCATTCCTGCCCGGCGGGTCCGGCGGCGGCCACCACCCAGTCGTCGCCGTGGACGGGTTCGTAGATGGGCCGCAGTACGGCGGCTACGACCGTGCGCAGCCGCTGTTCGACGAGGTTCAGCCAGATGTAGGCGCGGCCGGCCCGCTGGGCGCGGGTGCGCACCTCGCGCCAGGCGTCGGCGTCCCAGTCCAGTTCCGGGCCGATCGAGCCCGTCGCGTCCATCGGCCGCGCCAGGGACACGGCACCGGTCGGGACGTCTGTGGAGTTCCCCTCGTGACCCTCGTCACCAGGGGGCAGCTCCAGCCCTCCCGAGCCCACCCGCGCACCGCCTTCCGCTCCCCCGAGCCTCCCGAGGGGCCTGGCCCCACCCAACGATCAAGGAAGGGTACTCCGGGAGCGGTCGGCGGTGCAGCCGGATGGGCAGGGTAGTTCTCAACCCCGCGGCTGCCAGTGCCCGTTCTGCCAGCCGAGCTCGGCCGGAGTGAGCGGATTCATAGCCGTGACGTCACGCGGGGCGATGGAGAATCCCTGCCAGTGGACGGGCATGGGCTGCTGGTCCTCGTCCCGGGCTATGTGGTGGAAGCCGATGTTCGTCCAGACCACCGGGTGCTTGAGGGACTGTCCGTTCACCCACTTGTCGACGGAGTTGCCGGCTCCGGCACCGCAGTCGCCGGGGTTGTGGCTGGCGAACAGCTCGCACTTGTTGTACTCGGTGAAGTACACGTCGTGCTTGGTGTAGCTGCGGCCCGGGTACTTGGTCGTCGGGCCGGGGACGATCTCGTAGGAGCGCGGGTGCCCGTCCTTGTTCTTGCCGGCCCCGCTGACCACACGCCACCAGCGGTAGTTCTTGCTGTCCCCGGCGAGTTCCTTGGTGACCTTGGTGCGGGTCGTCCTGGTGCTCGGGGCGCGCTGGCCCGTGGCCGGGGCGGTGACGGTCGAGTCGTACTGCTCGATCTTGTCGGCGGTGGAGCCGTCGAGGGCGAAGTCGAGCCGCCAGAAGGCGTTGTGGCTGTGGCTGGTGGCCTTGGCGGCGCTCGCGCCCTTGCCGATCGGCCAGCCGCGGCCGTCCCCGGCGTCGTAGTCGTCCCACGACAGGCTGCCGGTGGCGCCGACGTTCATGGTGATCGTGCCGTCGTCCTGGAAGCGCCACTCGGTCATGTACTCGTACCAGCCGACCTGGTTCACGGTGTAGACGAGCAGGTCCTTGCCCTGGGCCTGGTAGACCTTGTTCGCGGTGTCGCCCTGCATGCGGTAGGCGTGGCCGCGGGAGCGGGTGGTGGTGCACAGGCCCTTGACGTTCGGGTCCTCGTTCCAGGAGTCCGGGACCTTGATCGTCTTGATGGTGCCGCCGGGGCACTCGCCGGGCGCCAGGTTCATCAGGCCCTGGGCGAAGTCGAACCCGGTCAGATCGTCGTACTCGACGTTCCCGTCGTCGTACGGGACGTGGATCTGGCCGAGCCTGGCGCTGTTGAGGACCTTGATCGGCTTGGGTTCGCCCTTGGGCTGGTACGAGATGTTCTCCAGGACGAGGCCGGCCTTGCCGTCGTAGCGCCAGCACATCCGCCAGGTCGTGCCGGTGGAGAGCTTCTGCTCGATGCGGTGGGCGGCGCCGCAGTAGGGCGCTGCCGGCGCCGCGGGGGCGGCCTTCGGCTGGGCGGTGGCGGGTCCCGCGCCGGCCGTGACACCGGCGGCGAGGGTGGCCACGGTCAGGCCCGCGGCCGCCAGGGTGCGGACCTTGCTGTGTCTGTTCACGCGCATGACGAGATGACTCCCTGACAGTGAGAGTAGGAGCGAGGAGAACGGGTCAGCGGTCGAGCCGGGCGGCCTTGCGGGCGCTCAGGTCGATGACGATCGACCTCGCGTCGACCCAGGGCCCGTTCTTGATCTTCGGGAACAGCCGGACGCAGCGGTGCTCGCCGCACTGGTCGAGCACGGCGGGCTGGGCGCCCGGCGCGGCCCGGTAGACGGCGCCGCTGAGCTGCAGCTGGTCCGGGGAGGTGAGCTCCTTGCCGGTGGCGTCCCGGTAGTCGGCCTTCAGGCCCGCGCCCAGCGGGTCGGCGATCAGCAGCCGGGCCGCCTCGGCCTTCTCGTCGCCGCTCAGGGGCGGCTGGACACCGCGCTGGGTGCCGGTCCGCACCACCTTGCCGGTGCCGAGGTCGACGGTCCTGGTGACGAGGGTGTCGTCCCGGTAGTCGTAGAACGTCACGTCGGCGCGCCGCGGCGCGTCCGGGTCGCCGACCTCGTCGGCCTCCGGTTCGGCGAGATCGACGCCGAGACGCTGCGGGCCGCGCTCCCCGTCGACGCCCTCACTGCTCTGGAGCAGCTGCCGGTTCAGGGCGATCTTCGCGACCCGCTCCATCTCGTCGTCGGTCAGCGGGTCGCGGCCCGTGCCCTTCTCCCCTTCGGCGGGCGCCTCCTCCACCACCCCCGGCGCCACGGCCCGGTCCGCGCCGGCCCCCTGCCGCACGGACCGCCCCGCCTGCCCCGACCTGGTCCCCGTGTCGTCCGCCCCCGCCGTGCCCGGCAGGGTGATCCCCACCATCACGGCTGTCCCGGCCACGGCGATGGCCGTACCGGCCACCAGCTTGCCTAAGTGACGGTGCACTGTCTTGCGCACATCATCCCCTTACTCCCCTCATCAGCCCCGGGAGTATGTTCTTGCCCCATTTATTTGGCATACCGCGTATGCACTGGTCACTCGGTAAGAGGGACATAAGTCATAGGAGGTTCCCTCACTTTCGGGGAGACTCGGGGCCAAGGCGTCCCCACCGGCGCCGCACACCTGAAAGAGTCGTATCCATGCAGGTCTGGCCTGGAGAGGCGTATCCACTCGGTGCCACGTACGACGGCGCCGGTACCAACTTCGCGGTCTTCACGGAGGCCGCGGACCGAGTAGAGCTGTGTCTGCTGCACGACGACGGCTCGGAGACGGCGATCGAGCTCCGGGAGAGCGACGCGTTCGTGCGGCACGCGTACGTGCCGGGCATCATGCCGGGGCAGCGGTACGGGTTCCGGGTGCACGGCCCGTACACCCCGGAGCGCGGGCTGCGCTGCAACTCCGCGAAGCTGCTGCTCGACCCGTACGCGCGTGCGATCAGCGGTTCGATCGGCTGGGGCGAGGAGGTGTACGGCTACCACTTCGACGAGCCCGACCGGCGCAACGACCTGGACTCGGCGCCGCACACGATGACGTCGGTCGTGGTCAACCCGTACTTCGACTGGGGCGACGACCGGCTCCCGCGCACCGGGTACCACCACACGGTGATCTACGAGGCTCATGTCAAGGGCCTCACCATGCGCCACCCGGGCCTGCCGGAGGAGCTGCGCGGCACCTACGCGGCCCTCGCCCACCCGGCGGTCATCGAGCACCTCACCGAGCTCGGGGTCACGGCCCTTGAGCTGATGCCCGTACACCAGTTCGTGAACGATCACCGCCTGGTCGACATGGGCCTGAACAACTACTGGGGCTACAACACGATCGGTTTCTTCGCCCCGCACAACGCCTACGCGTCCTGGGGCGACCGGGGCCAGCAGGTCCTGGAGTTCAAGTCGGCGGTGAAGGCGCTGCACGAGGCCGGGATCGAGGTGATCCTCGACGTGGTCTACAACCACACCGCCGAGGGCAACCACCTCGGCCCGACGCTGTCCTTCAAGGGCCTGGACAACTCGCGCTACTACCGGCTCACCGACGACCCCCGCTACTACATGGACACGACAGGGACGGGAAACTCCCTGCTCATGCGGTCCCCGCACGTGCTCCAGCTGATCATGGACTCGCTGCGGTACTGGGTCACGGAGATGCATGTCGACGGGTTCCGCTTCGACCTCGCCGCGACACTGGCCCGGCAGTTCCACGAGGTGGACCGGCTGTCGTCGTTCTTCGACCTGGTGCAGCAGGACCCGGTGGTCTCGCAGGTGAAGCTGATCGCCGAGCCGTGGGACGTGGGCGAGGGCGGCTACCAGGTGGGGAACTTCCCGCCGCTGTGGACCGAGTGGAACGGCAAGTACCGGGACACCGTGCGCGACCTGTGGCGGGGCGAGCAGCGCACCCTCGCGGAGTTCGCCTCACGGCTGACCGGCTCGTCCGACCTGTACCAGGACGACGGCCGGCGCCCGCTGGCCTCCATCAACTTCGTGACCTGCCACGACGGCTTCACGATGCACGACCTGGTGGCCTACAACGACAAGCACAACCACGCCAACGGCGAGGACAACCGGGACGGCGAGAGCCACAACCGGTCCTGGAACTGCGGGGCCGAGGGCGAGACCGACGACCCGGACGTGCGGCGGCTGCGGGCCCGGCAGATGCGGAACTTCATCGCGACGCTGATGCTGTCCCAGGGCGTGCCCATGATCAGCCACGGCGACGAGTTCGCCCGCACCCAGCACGGCAACAACAACGCGTACTGCCAGGACAACGAGCTGGCCTGGGTCGAGTGGCCGGAGGGCGACGAGGAGGAAGGGGGACTCAAGCGGGAGCTGCTGGCCTTCACGCGCTCGATGGTGTGGCTCCGCCGGGACCACCCGGTCTTCCGCAGACGGCGCTTCTTCCACGGCCGGCCCGTGGAGGGCACGCACGACGACCTGTCCGACATCGCCTGGTTCACTCCGGAGGGCCGGGAGATGACCCAGCGGGACTGGGACTCGGCGCGGGCGTCGGCCCTGACCGTGTTCCTCAACGGCAACGCGATCTCGGAGCCGGGCGCGCGCGGGGAGCGCATCTCCGACGACTCGTTCCTGCTGATGTTCAACGCCTCGCCGAAGACGCTGGAGTTCGTGGTGCCGGTCGACCACGGGCGGCAGTGGCAGGTCGTGGTCGACACGGCCCGCGCCGACGGTGTTCCGGAGGACAGCGGCGAGAAGGTGCAGGCCGGGGACCGGCTGACCCTGACCGACCGGAGCCTCACGGTGCTCCAGCGGCCCGTGTAGCCGCCCCCGCGGCCCCGCCTCGCGATGGTGGCGCGTCGTCCGGAAAGAGCCACTCGTCCGGGCGACGCGCGGCGCACCTGGCGCGGGCGATGACACGAACGGCGGCGGGGCGGGTACGTACGGTTCATGACACCTGAGCGTCCTGACCCGGTGGTGCCCACGGCCACGTACCGGCTGCAGCTGCAGCCCGATTTCCCCTTCGGGGCCGCGGCGGCCGTGGTGCCGTACCTGGCCTCGCTCGGCGTCTCGCATCTGCATCTGTCCCCCGTCCTGGAGGCCGTGCCGGGCTCGGCGCACGGCTATGACGTCGTCGACCACGCGCGCGTGCGTGCGGAGCTGGGCGGCGAGGAGGGACTGCGGGCGCTGGCCCGCACGGCGCGTGAGCACGGGCTCGGCATGGTGGCGGACATCGTCCCGAACCACATGGCCATGGCCCCGCGCCACAACCGTGCCCTGTGGGAGGTGCTGCGCGAGGGCCCCAAGTCGCCGTACGCGCGCTGGTTCGACATCGACTGGGAGGCACAGGACGGCCAGGTGCTGCTCCCGGTGCTCGGCGGACCGCTGGGCGAGGTGCTCGGGGAGCTGCGCGTCGACGGTGACGTCCTGCGCTACTACGACCATGTGTTCCCGCTGCGCGAGGGCACCGAGGACCTGCCGCTGCCGCAGCTGCTGGACGCGCAGTGGTACCGCCCGGTGTGGTGGCGGCTGGCCCGGACCGAGCTCAACTACCGGCGGTTCTTCAGCATCTCGGAGCTGATCGGGGTGCGGGTGGAGGACCCCGAGGTGTTCGAGGCCACCCACGGCAAGATCCTCGAGCTGCTGCACGAGGGCGTGATCGACGGGCTGCGCGTCGACCATCCGGACGGGCTCGCCGACCCCGACGGCTACCTCAGGCGGCTGCACGAGGCGACGGGCGGCCGCTGGACGGTCGTGGAGAAGATCCTGGCCGACGGTGAGCACCTGCCGGCGTCCTGGCCCGTCGCGGGGACCACCGGCTACGACGCCCTGCGGCACGTGGACGGGCTCTTCACGGACCCGGCCGGGTTCGGGGACCTCCTGGGGCAGTACCGGCGGTTCGCGGCCCCGCAGACGGACCGGGGCGGGCAGTGGGAGGCGACGGTGCGGCGGGCGGCGTACAAGGTCCTCACGCACGAGCTGGCCACGGAGATGGACCGGCTGACCCGGGTGGCGGGCCGGCTGTGCGCGACCTCGCCGGAGCCCGCCCTGCGCGACCGCGCGCCCTGGGCGCTGCGCACGGCGCTCCAGGAGCTCCTGGTGCGCATGGACGTGTACCGGCCCTACGAGTCGGGCGACGCCGCGTCCGTGGTCACCGAGGCGGCCGCGGCCGAGGCCCGGCAGGCCTTCGCCGTGCCCGAGGAGGCGGGCGCGGTGGACGTCGTACGGGACCTGGTGCTGGGGCGGTACGGCGACGGGCCCGCGCAGGTGGAGTTCCGGACCCGGTTCGCGCAGACCTCGTCGGCGCTGCGGGCGAAGTCCGTGGAGGACACGGCGTTCTACCGGTACGTGCCGCTGCTGTCGGCGACCGAGGTGGGCGGGAATCCGGGCGCTCCCGCGCTGTCGCCGGAGGAGTTCCACGCGTACTGCGCGCGCGTGCAGCGCGACTGGCCGGTGAGCGGGACGGTCGCCTCGACCCACGACACCAAGCGCAGCGGCGATGTCCGGGCGGCGCTGAACGTGCTCACCGAGTGCCCGGACCGCTGGGCGGACGTCCTCGCCGAGGTGACGCGCACCGGCGAGGGCGTACCGGACGCGCAACTGGCGTGGGCGGCCTGGCAGACGGTGTTCGGTCTTGGCCCGGAGCCGGGGTCGCCGGAGCGGGTGCAGGGGGCGCTGCTGAAGCATGTGCGCGAGGCGGGCCTGTACACGAGCTGGACCGAGCAGGAGCCGCCGTACGAGGAGGCGGTGGCGCGGTTCGTGGCGGCCGGGCCGTGCGGGGCGCCGGCCGAGCGGGTGGCGGCCTTCCGGGAGTCCCTGGAGCCGCACATCCGGGCGAACGTGCTGGGCACGGCCCTGGTCCAGCTGACGATGCCGGGGGTCCCGGACGTCTACCAGGGCACGGAGGCCGAGTACCGGGCGCTGGTCGACCCCGACAACCGGCGGGCGGTGGGTTTCCCGCCCGAGGAGTCGGGCGGAACCTCCGGGGAGAAGGCCGCGGTGACACGGGCGGCCCTGGGGCTGCGGGGGCGGCGGCCCGACGCCTTCGGTGACACGGCGACGTACACGCCGCTGACCGCCGAGGGCCCCGCGGCGGCGTACTGCGCGGCGTTCGTCCGCTCCGGCGAGGTGCTCACGGCCGTGACGCGGCTGTCGCTGCGGCTGGCGGAGGCGGGCGGCTGGCGGGACACCCGGCTGCCGCTGCCGCCGGGGCGCTGGGCGGATGTGCTGAAGCCGGGGCGTGAGTTCACGGGGCACGCACGCGTGGAGGAGCTTTTCGCGGTGCTGCCGGTGGCTTTGCTGGAGCGGGTGGGCGGTTGAGGGCGGGATGATCACGGCGCGGCATGGCGATCGTGCGCGCCGGGCACGACAGGCGGGCGTGACGGGCACGGCGGCGCGGCACGGGCGCGTGGTCTGATACCGGGACGGCTCCTGACGCGCGCTGATGCCGCGGCGCCACACACACGTGCCTGCGCGCCCCCAGCGCCCTGCTCAGGCAACCGCCGCCGGGCCGTCCTCGGGGCAGTCCTCGTACGCGCGCAGCGGTGCGGCGGGAGCCACGCGCGGGTGGGGCCACGCCGAGCGCAACAGGTCGATGAAGGCCGCTGCCGCGCCGATCGGTGGTACGCGGGAGAAGACCGTCAGCGTGCGCTTCCAGGGCGGTTCGTGGGCCAGGACGACGCAGTCCTCACCGACCGCGTCGCGTACGAGATGGGAGGGCACGGCGCAGACACCGACCCCGGCGGCGGCCATCCGTACCGCCGTGGAGCTGTGCTCGGTGAACACGGCGGTGCGCGGCGTGAATCCGGCCCGGCCGCAGGCCCAGTCGAGGAATCGTTCGCCCTGGACGACGGGTTCCATGGCGCAGCGCACCCAGGGCCGGTCGGCGAGTTCGGGCAGCGTCACCGTCGTCCGGCCGGCGAAGCGGTCGTCGAAGGGCACGACCAGGACGATGTCCTCCTCGCCGACCGCCACGACGGTGCCGGGCCAGCCGGCGGGTGCCGGGCCGACGGCGAGGTCGGCGGTGCCCCGCTCGACCTGTTCCTCCAGAGCCTCGGAGGAGGCGTACTCGTGCAGGTGCAGCAGGACGCGCGGGTGGGCGGCGCGCCAGCGGGCGAAGACGTCCGGGAGGACGCCGACCGCCACGGAGTGGACGGCGGCGATGTGCAGTTCGCCGCCCTCGGCGCCGGCGGCGGCGCGGGCCGCGCGGCGGGCCTGGGCGGCGCTGCGCACGGCGAGCTCGGCGTGCGGCAGGAAGGCCCGGCCCATCGGCGTCAGCCGCACACCGCGCGGCAGGCGCTCCAGGAGCGCGCCGCCGACCGAGCGTTCCAGGGCCTTGATCTGGTGGGAGAGCGCGGGCTGTGAGACATGCAGGACCTCCGCCGCCCGCGTGAAGGACGCCTCTTCGACGACCGTCACGAAGTACTCCATCTGCCGCAGGCTCAAGACCCCTCCCATAAACGCCCTGCATCGACCCCACAAGAACATTGCCTTGGACTCATGACAAGGGGCGGGCGGAGGCTGAGGGCATGAACTCATCGGACGCCACCTCGCCGGACGCCACCTCGTCGGACGTCATCGTCATCGGCGGCGGCACCGGCGGTTACAGCACCGCCCTGCGTGCCGCCGCTCTCGGTCTCGACGTCGTGCTCGTCGAGCGGGACAAGGTCGGCGGGACGTGTCTGCACCGCGGCTGCATCCCGAGCAAGGCGATGCTGCACGCGGCCGAACTCGTCGACGGCATCGCGGAGGCACGCGAGCGCTGGGGGGTGAAGGCGACCCTGGACGCCGTCGACTGGCCGGCGCTGGTGGCCACGCGCGACGACATCGTGGCCCGCAACCACCGGGGTGTGGAAACCCATCTCGCGCATGCGGGCGTGCGGGTGGTGAGGGGCAACGCCCGGCTGGCGGGGCCGCGTTCGGTGCGGGTGGAGGGCGCTGCCGCGGCCCAGGGCGCGCGGGACTTCACCGCCCGCCGTGGCATCGTGCTCGCTACCGGCTCACGCCCGCGCGCGCTCCCGGGGCTCGAGCCGGACGGCCGGCGTGTGGTGACCAGCGACGACGCCCTCTTCGCACCCGGGCTCCCGGCGTCCGTGCTGGTGCTCGGGGGCGGCGCGATCGGCGTGGAGTACACCTCGTTCCACCGTTCCCTGGGCGCGGAGGTCACCCTGGTCGAGGCCGCCGAACGGATCGTCCCGCTGGAGGACGCCGATGTGAGCCGTCATCTGACCCGCGGTCTGAAGAAGCGCGGCATCGACGTCCGGGCCGGCGCCAGGCTCCTGGACGCCGAGGTCCTCGACGACGGCGTACGCGCACGGGTGCGCACCGCCCGGGGAGAGACCGTGACGGTCGGGGCGGAGCGACTGCTGGTGGCGGTCGGGCGGGCCCCGGTCACCGACGGCCTGGACGTGGCCGCCGCGGGTCTCACCACGGACGAGCGGGGTTTCGTCGTGCCGGCCGACTGGGACCGGCTGGAGACGGCCGTGCCCGGGATCCACGTCGTGGGCGACCTGCTGCCGCCGCCGTCGCCCGGACTGGCCCACGCGTCCTTCGCGGAAGGGCTGCTGGTGGCTGAGACGCTGGCCGGTGTGCCGTCCCTCCCCGTGGACTACGCGGCCGTGCCCCGGGTCACGTACTCGTCTCCGCAGACCGCGGCCGTGGGGCTGAGCGAGGCCGAGGCACGCGCGCGTGGACACGACGTGGTGGCGAACAGCATGCCGCTGACCGCCGTCGCGAAGGGCATGGTGCACGGGCAGGGCGGCATCGTGAAGGTGGTCACCGAGGCGGGCGGCGGGCGCGTGCTGGGTGCGCACCTGGTGGGCCCGCATGTGTCGGAGATGATCGCCGAGAGTCAGCTGATCGTCGGCTGGGACGCCGAACCCTCCGACGTGGCCCGGCACGTCCACCCGCACCCGACCCTGTCGGAGGCGGTCGGCGAGGTGTTCCTGACCCTGGCCGGACGCGGGCTCCACCAGCAGTGACACCGCGCCGGCGACGCCACGCCCTCAGCAGGGGCCACACACCGTTCACGGCGCCCGCCGCACTCCCGCCGTCGGTGCATCCGGGCGCCCCCTGGAGGCTCCCCGGCCGCGCTCTTGACACCGCACCATGGCCGTGGGGTACTGCGATTGCGAACTCGGGCGGATGTGACGGGGGTGAGTGTCCTGCCGGAGCTGCGCTACCCGACGGTGACCGAATTGGTCTCTGCTGCCCGGGCGTTGACCGCTCACCGCCCCGGTGTGTGCACCCTGCGGCAGGTGGGTGCCTCGCGGGCCGGCAGACCTCTGCACCTGCTGTCCGTGGGCCGCGCCCGCCGAGCCGTACTGGTGGTCGCCGGCGCCCACGCCAACGAGCCGACCGGCTCCTGCACCCTGCTCGCGCTCGCCCGGCGGGTGCTGGCCGAGCGGGAGTTGCGGGACGGCATGTCCTGGCACTTCCTGCTGTGCGCGGACCCCGACGGGGCGAGCCTGCATGTGACGCCGGCGCCGCGCAGCCTGTTCGACTACCACCTCGGCTTCTTCCGCCCCGCGGGCCCGGAGCAGCCGGAGTGGGCGCCCTCCGTGCTGCCGCCCGACCGGCTGCCGCCCGAGACCCTGGCCCTGACCGGCGTCATCGACGAGCTGCGGCCCTATCTCCAGGTGACCCTGCACGGCACGGATCTGGGCGGCAGCTGGGTGCAGCTGACGAAGGACGTGCCCGGGCTGGCCGAGCCGTTCGCCAAGTCCGCGGCGGAGCTGCACATCCCGGTGGAGACCGGCGCCTCGGACGCCGCGGGCTGGCCGGCCTCCGGGCCGGGGGTGCATGTGATGCCCGCGCCGGGGATCGGTCCGGCGTACCCGAGCCTGCCGGACGACGCTCGGCACAGCACCTGGTTCCACGCCCATCGGTACGGCGGTCTGACCGCGGTGGTCGAGGTGCCGATGTGGGCGAGCGACCTGGTGGACGACCCGGCTCCGCATCCGGCCCCGGCGGCGGCGATCGGCCGGCTCGCGCGCCGGCTGCAGCGCGACGCGCTGGAGGTGACGCGCGTGCTCGACGGCGCGCTGCCCCGGCTGGCGGACCTGGACGGGCCGTTGCTGCGGGCCGCCCAGTGGGGTCTGGAGCTGGTGCCGGGGCTGGCCGCCGACCTGGTCCACACCCCGCCGCCCGACCGCACCATGGCCTACGTCGGGAGCGTCGACGCGTTCGTGCGGCGGGTGCCGCTGCGGGCGGCGGCCATGCTGCTGCGGGTGCTGCGCGGGACCGACGAGCGGGCGGCCAAGCAGCTCGAGGAACTGGTCGCGACCTGGAGCGACGCTTTCGCGGAACGTTTCCGCGCCCGCTGGGTGCCCTTGGAGCACCAGGTCGAGCACCAGTCCCGCACGGTGGTCGCGGCGGCGCTGCACGCGCGTGAGGGGGCGTCGTAGGCCTCTGCGGCGTTCAGTCGCGCCGCATCGGCACCGCCGCCCCGGCCTCCCGAGCGCCGGTGTGCCGCGCGGCCAGCTCGGAGGCACAGAGCACCACACGTGTCTGGTACTCCGCCTGGCGTGCCACCGGGATCCAGCGCGCCCCGCAGCCGTCGCGGTAGTCGGCGCACCACTCGTCGATCAGCCGGTCCAGCTCCGGCAGGGCCCCGGCCGGGTCGCGGCCCGCCGCCCGCACGAGCTGGTGCAGCAGCCCCGCGGTGCGCAGCACCAGCCGTCGCCCCGAGATGCGCAGGGCGGCCAGGTGGGCGGTGGTCAGGGGCGGGAGGGGCTGGGCCGCGCCGTGGCCGGTCTCGGGGTCCCAGGCGTCGGCGAGGCCGGGGCAGACCAGTAAATAGTCGTCGACCGGGGCGAGCAGGCGCGCCGCTTCGGGCACGTGGGCCAGGTGCGGGCGGATCCGGGCCAGCAGGTGCCGCAGAAGCCCCGTGTCATGGCGCAGGTCGCGGCTGACGGCCCGTAGCACCGCGTCCTGATCGGCGGGCGGGGAGCCGTCCGACACGGCCGCCACGCCCCACATGGGCGCCTCGACGACCGCGGTGACGGTGCCGTGCCCGTGCGGGTGGAACCACGTCGACTCGACGGCCGCCTCCGTGATGGCCGCGGCGAGGCCGGCCCGGCGCGGCGGCGGGATCCGGTAGACGGCGGGTCCGAGGCCGGGCCAGTACAGGGCGTCGTACGCGCCGAGTTCGCGGGGAATGCCGAGCCGGGCGGCGATGTGGGCGAGGCGCGGAGCGAGGCCGGGCAGATCGCGGGTGAGCTCGACGAAGCCGCCGCCGATGTCCACCCCGTGCAGGGAGCACTGGAGGAACGGGCGCAGTTCGTCCTGGACGTCGAGCAGCGCACGGGTCTCGGGCAGGGCGGCGCCGGCCGCGCCGTCGGGCAGCCACTCGGGCTGTTCGAGGAAGCCGGGCCGGAAGAAGTTCCGGAAGTACTGGCCGAGGGTGTACGGGCCGGTGAGCCAGCCCTCGTTGCGGCGCAGCCCGTCCGGGTCGAGGCAGAGCAGCAGGTTCCAGGTGGCGTCGGCGCCCTCGGTGAGCCGCGCGTCGGCCAGGGCCCGCTCGGCCAGGCGCAGCACGGTGGCGCCGCCCACGGGTTCGTTGGCGTGCGGGCCGGCGACGACGAGGGCCTGGCGGCTGCCGTGGCCGACGGAGAGCAGCCACAGGGGGGTGCCGGCGCGCGAGGTGCCGATCCGGCGCAGCCGGGCGTCACGGGGGTGGCGGGCGACGAGGGCGGCGGCCCGGGCGCCCAGTTCGTCGACGGTCGGGTAGCGCGGAAAGGGCGGCAGGGCACACCTCCCCCATGCGGTGCCGTCGGTTCACCAGATGTAGATGGCGTACGCACAGTGAGTCACGACTTCAGGGGTACGTCAACACCACGGACGGCAACGGGATTTGAGCCACCCTGACGGAAGGGCGGCGGACAACTCCCAGGCCGGAGCCCGGGAGTGCCTCGGTTTCAGGTCAGCCGGCCGCCGGCCGGACCCCGGTCAGCCGGAACGTCATCTGCCCGAAGCCGACCTGGTCGCCCTCGCGGACGAGGGCCGCGCCGACGACCCGCCGGCCGTTCACGGTCGTGCCGTTGGTGGAGCCGAGGTCGCGCAGCACCCACATGCCGCCCTGGTGGCGGAGTTCGGCGTGCACGCGGGAGACGGTCTCGTGGTTGAGGCGCAGCCCGCTGGCGGGGTCGCGGCCTATGCGCAGCGGATGGCCGTGCTCCGGGTGGGGCAGCAGCAGCTTGGGCAGCCGCTCGGCCCGCCAGGCGCGGCGCAGCCGCACGGTGAATCCGGAGACCGCCTCGACGGTGCCGAACACCATCCGGGAGACCCGGCCCTCCGAGGGCAGGTCGGCGGTGAGCACGGCGAGCTCGTCCGGGCGGCGGGCGGTCAGCGCCAGCTCCATGCGACGGACGAACGTGTCGTGGGACAGGCGGCCCATGGCGACGCCGTCACGGAGCACCTTCAGCGCCCTGTCGCGCTCCACGTCGGAGAGCCGCGCGGGGTACGTGTTGAACTCGAAGGACGACGTCACGCTGGTGATTGTCGGGCAGCGCGGCCGGGCTGTCCAGAAAACGGGAAAACGGCCGCCACGGGCGCGTACCCGGCGACACCTGCCGCAAAAGGGAGGATGCGCCAGCGGATTGATCTCTTTTGACGCACCATGGACGGGCTACATCACGGTGAGCAGACGAAGGGGAACCGTCCGTGCAGTTCGAGGTGTGGGCACCGCAGGCCGGCCGAGTGACGCTCCAGTGCGACGGCGCGACGCAGGCGTTGGAGCGCGATCCGGAACGGCCGGGGTGGTGGCGGGGCGAGGCCGAGGCGCGCGACGGGTCCCGGTACGGCTTCGCGCTGGACGAGGGGCCCGTGCTGCCCGATCCGCGCTCACGGCGGCAGCCGGACGGCCCGGACGGGCTGAGCGCGGTCGTCGACCACGAGCGGTACGCGTGGCGCGCGCGGTGGACCGGGCGGCCGCTGCCCGGCGCGGTGCTGTACGAGCTGCACGTGGGGACGTACACGCGCGAGGGCACCCTGGACGCGGCGGCCGAGCGGCTCGGTCATCTCGCCGAACTGGGCGTCACGCATGTGCAGCTGATGCCGCTGTGCCCCTTTCCGGGCACACACGGCTGGGGGTACGAGGGCGTCTCGCTGTGGGCGGTGCACGAGCCGTACGGCGGACCCGAGGCGCTGAAACGCTTCGTCGACCGGGCCCACGAACTCGGCCTGGGCGTGGTCCTCGACGTGGTGCACAACCACTTCGGTCCGTCCGGCAACTACCTGCCGGTCTTCGGGCCGTACCTCACGGACACGCACCACACGCCCTGGGGCGCCGCGGTCAATCTGGACGCTCCCGGGTCGGACGAGGTGCGCGCGTTCCTCGTCGGCAGCGCGCTGGCGTGGCTGCGCGACTACCGGATCGACGGGCTGCGCCTGGACGCGGTGCACGCGCTGGTGGACACCCGCGCGCGGCACTTCCTGGAGGAACTGTCGGCGGCGGTGGACGCGTTGGCGGCCGAGGTGGACCGGCCGCTGTTCCTGGTCGCCGAGTCGGATCTGAACGACCCGCGGCTCATCACCTCCCGCCCGGAGAACGGCTTCGGGCTGCACGCGCAGTGGAACGACGACTTCCACCACGCCCTGCACACCACGCTGACCGGCGAGTCGCAGGGCTACTACGCCGACTTCGCGCGCGCCGGGCTCGGCGGGCTCGCCAAGACCCTCAGCGGCGGCTGGTTCCACGACGGCACGTACTCGAGCTTCCGCGAGCGGCACCACGGACGCCCCCTGGACCGCACGCGCGTGGCCGGGCACCGGCTCCTCGGCTACAGCCAGACCCACGACCAGGTCGGCAACCGCGCCCAGGGGGACCGGCTTTCGGCGCTGCTCTCCCCCGGGCTGCTGGCCTGCGCGGCGACACTGACGCTGACGGCGCCGTTCACTCCGATGCTCTTCATGGGCGAGGAGTGGGCGGCCGGCACGCCCTGGCAGTTCTTCACCGACCACACCGATCCGGAGCTCGCCGACGCCGTACGGCGGGGCAGGCGGCGGGAGTTCGCGGCGCACGGCTGGAAGGAGGAGGACGTGCCCGACCCGCAGGATCCGGCGACCCGGGACCGCTCCTGCCTCGACTGGTCCGAACCGGAACGCGAGCCGCACGCGCGCGTGCTGGCCTGGTACCGGCGGCTTCTCGCCCTGCGTCACGAGCAGCCCGATCTGACCGACCCCGACCTCGCCGACACCAAGGTGGCCTGCGACGAGCAGCGCCGCTGGATCGCCTTCCGGCGCGGGGACGTCCTCGTGGCGGTGAACCTGGCGCCGGAACCGGCGGAGCTGTCGCTCGGCGTGCCGCACGCGCGTGTGCTGGCCGCGTGGGAGCCGGTCGAGACGCCCGGGGCCGACGGGGTGGTGCGGCTGCCCGGGGAGTCGGGCGTGGTGCTGCTGCAGGAGTGAGGCGCCTGCGACGGCGCCCGGCTACAGGGCGTCGTCGTCCGTCTCGCGCAGGTCCGTCACGCGTTCCAGCAGGATCGGCTCCCAGGCGTGGCGCAGCCGCGTCCGCGCCACGGCGAGCCGGCCCGCGTCGCCGCCCGTGAGGACCTCGGCGAGGTGGACGACGGTGTCGCAGCGGGCGAGCCACAGGCCGCGCAGACAGGGCCGGGCGCCGTAGCCGGCGAGGGTGGCGGCGCGTACGGCGGCGGGTGATCCGACGGCGAGCGCGAGTCCCGCGATGTCCTCGGCCGGGTCGCCGACGACCGCGCCGGCCCAGCCGAGGACGCCGCGCACCCGGCCGTCGGCACTGACCACGAGGTGGCCGCCGGTGAGGGCGTGGTGGGTGAGGACCGCCGAGCCGGACTGGGCGGCGAGCTGGGCCGCGGCGGCCTGCGTGAGCTGGTGAAGGCGTGCGGCGTCGAACTCGTCGGCGTCGGCGCAGTGTTCGGCGGCGCGTACGGCGGCCCGGCGCAGCCCCTCCAGGGAGCGCGGCGCGGCGCGCGGCACACCGAGGGTCTCGGCCTGCCGGACCGGCACCTCGCGCAGCCCGGTGAGCAGTGCCGCGAGGTCGGCCTCGCCGACGGCGGACACGTCGTGCTCCTGCCCCGAGCCGCCTGGCACCTTGGTGTCCAGCGTGTAGGTCAGCCCGGCCGCCCACTCGCCGTGCGCCACGCTGGCCGGCACCGCGACAGGGAGGTGCGGGCGGACGAGGTCGCGCAGGCGCAGTTCGCGGCGCTGGCGCACGGTGGCCTCGCGGTCGGGGGCGAGGCGCAGCACATGGCGGCTGCCGACCCACCAGGTGGCGGGTTCGGCGCCCTGGGTGGCGGGCCGGACGTCGGGTCCGGTGCCTTCCCTTGCCTGCTTGGTCTCCTTGCCGTCCTTGAGGAGGGAACGGACCAGCCGGCGGACGGTGTCCGCGGTGGGTGTCGGTGCCTGGGTCATGGTCGCGCCGTTGCCGTTCGGGAGGCGTGGTGGGGACATGGTGGCGTCACTCCACTATGACCAGCTCGCGGGTGGTGGTGTTCAGGCGCCGCCCGCCGTCCTCGGTGACGGTCACGATGTCCTCGATGCGCACGCCGAACCGGCCCGGCAGGTAGATGCCGGGTTCCACGGAGAAGCACATGCCGGGCACGAGGGATCGCAGCTCGCCCTCGATCATGTACGGCGGTTCGTGGGTGGTGACGCCGATGCCGTGTCCGGTGCGGTGGATGAAGTACTCGCCGTAGCCGGCGTCGGCGATGACCGCACGGGCGGCCCGGTCGACGTCCTGGCAGCCGGCCCCCGGCCGCACGGCGCGGAAGCCGGCCTCCTGGGCCGCGCGCACGATGTCGTGCACGCGGCGTTCCTCGTCGGTGGGTTCGCCGACGTGGACCGTGCGGGAGGTGTCGGAGCCGTAGCCGTCGCGCAGGCCGCCGAAGTCGAGGACGACCATGTCACCGCGTTCGATGACGCGGTCGCCCGCCTCGTGGTGCGGATTGGCGCCGTTCGGGCCTGAGGCGACGATGGTGAAGTCGACCTGCTCGTGTCCGTGCCGGCGCAGCTGCCGGTCGAGGTCCGCCGCCACCTCGGATTCCCGGCGGCCGGCGAACGGGACGTTCCGGATCTCCTCGAACGTCGCGTCGGCGGCGGCTCCCGCGGCCGCCATGAGCTCCAGTTCGGCCGCGTCCTTGACGGCGCGCAGCATCGGCAGGGCCTCGGTGAGCGAGGCGTAGGAACTGGCGGGCATGGCCTGCCGCAGCGCCAGCAGGTGCAGGGCCCAGGCGTTGTCGCTGATGCCGAAGCGGCCCGAGGCGTCGAGCAGTGCGGCGGTGGCGGCGTAGGGGTCCTTGCCGTCGGTCCAGTCGCGCAGGGCCAGGGCGGGCGCGCCGGCCGCCTTGTGCGCGTCCGGGGCCTCCAGGGCGGGGACGACGAGGACGGGTTCCTGCCCGGCGGCGAGGACCAGCAGGGTGAGCCGTTCGGTGACCGCCGGGGGCGTGTAGCCGGTGAGCCAGACCAGATCCGGTCCGGGGGCCACCAGCAGGCCCGCGAGACCCGCCTCGGCGGCGTCCCGCGCGGCGCGCTCCATGCGGGCCCCGTAGTCGTCGGCGGTGAAGGACGCGGCCGTGCTTCCGGTCATCCGGGCCTCCCAGGACGGGCGAAGGGGCTACGGGCAGACATCCTGCCCGGCCGGAGGGGGCGGCGCGAGCCGTCTGCGGACATCATCCGAACATCACCGCTAACGGCAGATGATTGCCCAGGCATTAGCGCTAATGCTTATATTCACTGCATCCATTAGCCGCTCGAACGAGGGGACGTACGGCCGTGCTCGTACTCGCACACATCAGCGATCTGCATCTGGACGGGAGTGCGCGGGCGACGGAGCGCGCCGAGCGCGTCCGCGACCGGTTGCGGGAACTGCCGGGCCGGGTCGACGCCCTGCTCGTGACCGGGGACATCGCGGACCACGGCACGGAGCCCGAGTACGACGAGGCGGCCCGCCTGCTCGGGCTGCGCGACGGCGACGCCCCGTTCCCCGTGCTGACCTGCCCGGGCAACCACGACAGCCGCGTGCCCTATCGCAAGGCGCTGCTGGGCCTGCCCGGGGCCGAGGGGCCGGTCAACAGCGTGCAGGTCTTCGACGACGGCGCCGTGCTGATGTGCGACTCCAGCGTCCCGGGGAGCGACGACGGGGAGCTGGACGAGGAGACGTACGACTGGATCGAGTCGACCCTGGACGAACTCGACGGCGGTCTTCCGGCCCTGCTCGCCTTCCACCACCCGCCGGTGGCGCTGCACCACCCGCTGCCCGACTCCTGCCGGCTGCGGCACGCCGACCGGCTGGCCGCGTTGCTGGCTCGCCGGCCCGAGATCGCCGGTCTGATCACCGGCCACGCCCACACCCCCGCCGCCACCTCCTTCGCGGGGCGGCCGCTGGTCACCGGCCCCGGTGTGACCTGGACGCTGCGGCTGCCCTGGGAGGGCGATCAGGTCGCGGACCGGGACGCGCCGCCCGGACTCGCCTTCCACGTCCTGGACGACAGGGGGCGGCTCACGAGCCACTTCCGGGTGGTCACGTGACGACGGCCGGTACGACCGTCAGCTGCTCGTAGCCACCGCTGCGGTGCCGCACCGTCAGCCGGACCTCGGAACCGGGCCGGGCACGGGCGACGGCTCGGGCCAGGTCGGCGGCCGTGTCGACACGGGTCGTCCCGAAGACGAGGAGCAGGTCGCCACGCTCCAGGCCCGCCGCGTGTCCCGGGCCCGGGACATGGATCCCGACGACCAGGGCCCCCGGCTTCCCGGCGTCCATGACCTGCACACCGAGGGTCACGGCGGCGGGCACGGACGCGGCGGCGGACGGCGAGGGGCCGGGGGGCGACGGCTTGCGCCACCCTCGCGGGTCCAGGACTCCGCCCGTCTCGGCCATCGTGACGCCCACCGCCCCGAGGCCGATCCCGGAGAGGACGAGGACCGCGCCCAGGAAGGCGGCGAACAGCGCGTTGACGAGCCGCCTGCCGCGCCGCCGGGCGGTGCGCGGGCGCGGCCGGGCCGGACCGGCCTCGGTGGCAGGCACCGCCGCGTCGGGCTCCTGACCGGGCATCGGCTTGGGTCGCAGCGCGGTCTGTTCCATGGCTCGCCTCCGGATGGTGCCGATCGCCTCCGGCGGACGCGGAACGATCACGGCTGGTGCTCTACCCGGCACCTCGGCACGCGACGAGCCACGAACGAGTGAGACTGACCGGCGCCGGAAGGGGCCATGGAGTCCTGCCAGGGAGGCCGGAACCGGGACACGGCTCGCACCGCGCCCGACCTGTCGGGCGCGGTGCGAGCCGGGGATCGGATCAGCCCGTGTGGCCCTCCCCGTGGCCGCCGTGGGCGCCGCCGTGGTCGAACTTCAGCACCTCGGCGGGCATCACGACGAAGGGCCGCATCATGCCCATGTCCTCGTGCTCCAGCAGATGGCAGTGATACATGAACCGCCCGTGCGCGCCGTCGAACTTCCCCATGACACGCAGCATCTGGTTGCCGGGCACCCGGAAGACGTCCTTCCAGCCCCGCTCGTTGGGCGCGAGCGGGATGCTTGTGCCCGCGTCGTACCGGATGGGTGTGCGCGTGCCGCCCACCTCCGGGTCGAAGCCCGAGACGTCGTAGGCGTCGCGGCCGAGGAGCTGGAAGTCGGCCAGGTGGATGTGCATGGGATGGACGATGGGCGCGAGGTTGAGGAAGCTCCACTGCTCGTGGCTGCCCTCGGCGATGGTGTAGCCGAGGGCGTCGTTGAACGTCCGTGCCGTGCGCCGGTAGGTCCTGGTCTTGTCGTCCGGACCGGTGATCTGGATGACGCCGTCCGTGGGGACCTGGATGTCGCCCGGGTGCTTGACCTCCGCCATCTCCCACATCTCGGGGTGGCCGCCGGCCCCCTTCGTGGCGGGCGGGGTGAGGACGACCAGGCGATGGCCGTGCCCGACGTCATGGCTGAGACGACGGAAGGAGCCGGAGAGCACCGTGGGCAGTTCGAAGGTGTCCGGCTCGCAAATCTCCCCGACCCTGAACTCCATGACGGCCGGATACGGCACGTCACCCGCCGGGTCCGGCACGCCGGGCGGCTGGTTGCGGCCCTTGTTGACGAGGCGCAGCGTCCGTCCCTCCAGGCCCCGGAAGTCGGCCAGCAGGTCGAACCGCTCGGCGGGGGCCGCCGTCAGCGTCGGCAGGGACTCGTCGAAGCCGACCGGGACGGGGCGCGGCAGCAGCCCGCCGTCGCTGCCGATCTGGTGGAGCACGCCCGGGACCGGGTTGTTCTCCTCGTCGACGAGGACGAGGTCGTAGATGCGCGCGTTCGAGGCGTTGACCAGCCGGAACCGGTACCAGCCCGCGTCGACTCCGGCGTACGGCCAGATCCGGCCGTTGACCGTGGTGTACGGGCCGGTGAACGGGATGGAGACCGGCTTGCCCGTCTCCGGGTTCTTGTCCTGGACCATGACCGTCTTGTGCAGCAGCCGGCCGTTGAGGCGGCCGTCCTCGTCCGTGTCGAGGTTACGGTCGGCGAGCAGCAGCGGGATCTCCCGCTCACCGCACGGGAGTTGGAGGGCGTCCTCCTCGTCGTCCCGCACGAGGTAGGTGCCGTACAGACCCGTCATCACGTTCCACCGGGTGATGTTCATGGCATGGTCGTGGTACCACCACTGCACCGCCTGGTGGTCGTTCGGGTACTCGGAGAGCTGGGCGTCGCCTTGGGCGACCGCGTTGTCGGCCCAGCCGTCGTTGCCGCCGCCCGTCTGGGCGCCGTGCAGATGGGTCACGGACCAGGCGGGCAGGGCCGCGACGTCCTTGTTCGGCTCGGCTCCGTCGCGTCCGGGTTCGGTGCTCGACTGCGGGCGGCCGTCCCGGCGCAGCTTCACCTCGACGGAGGTCACCGGGTACTCGCTGTCCCGGGGAATGCGGTTGGTCCAGGCGATGCGCACGCGCTGCCCGCGCCGGACCTCGATGGTCGGGCCCGGCACCCGGCCGTCGTAGCCCCACATCAGGGTCGGCGGGAGCTGCGGGTGCAGGCGCACCCAGGTCGGGCGCAGGGCGATCTCCGTCTCGCGCAGTACGTCGCCGGAGGCGGGACGCAGGACGGGCGGGACGGGCAGCGGCGCGACGTACGGCGTCAGTTCGGCCGGTGCGGGCGCCTGTGCCTGTGCCTGCTCGTCCGTCTGCCCGGCGGTGTCGGTCGGCTTTTCGATGATGTCGGTCAAGGTGGAAACCCCCGTGTGATGCGTTGTCCGTTCACCTCACGCAGGAAGACCCCCGGCGCGCCGCCGGGGGTTCCGTGATGCCCCGTTCCGAGTCGATCTGGCCGGAAAACGCCGCCTCAGCCGCCGAGAGCGGGCACGGGCACGGCGGGGGCCCGGTCCGGGAGGAACCCGTGGGCGCGCCGGGCCAGCCAGGGCGCCTTGTAGCGGTCCACCTCGCGGTGCCAGTGCAGGATGCCCGCCAGCCAGTTCCGCAGATCCGTCACGTACTCCCCCATGATGGCGCGGGCCTCGTCGGAGAGCTGGAAGTCGTCGTACAGGACGGGCAGTTCGTGCGCCACCACGTGCTCGAACTGCCGCATGCGCTGGCTCATCAGGTCGTGCACGATGCCGAGCGCGGCCGGGTAGTCGCAGCCGAAGAAGGACTGCACGACGAGGATCGCGTTGTGGATCTCGCCCTCGTACTCGATCTCCTTCTGGTACGAGAACACGTCGTTGGTCAGGCACGCGAAGTCGATCGCGGCGTTCTCCAGGGAGCGG
Organism: Streptomyces sp. NPDC057002; assembly: GCF_042673825.1. Lineage (NCBI taxonomy): Bacteria > Bacillati > Actinomycetota > Actinomycetes > Kitasatosporales > Streptomycetaceae > Streptomyces > Streptomyces sp. NPDC057002. The sequence goes on along the minus strand of NZ_JBHURZ010000007.1, from coordinate 165,358 downwards.
ACCGGGCCGCTGCGGTAGACCTCGGGCGGGACGGCCGGGCCGTGCCCCATCCGGCACAGGCTGAGGGTGAGGTCGGAGCCGAAGGTCGCGCGGCGCATCTCCAGGTAGTCGACCGGGTCGGGGACGCGGTTCTGCAGCTGGTTGGACAGTTCCCAGACCCAGCTCTCGGTCATGACGTTCACCGAGTCCTTCAGGGTGCGCCGTGCCTCGGGCGTCATGTCCGCGGTGGTGCGCAGCCACAGGTCGACGAGGCCCCGCTCCATGGCGTCGACCGGGACCGGCGGTGTCTCGCCGTCGACCGGCATGCAGTCGGACAGCCGGGCCGTGGTCAGCCGGGCGGCGGCCAGGTCACGCCGGTGGCCGTAGACCAGCGGGTAGTAGTCGTCGCCGTAGGTGCCCCAGGCGAGCCACTGCGCGCTGAGGTCGAGGGCCTCCGGTGTGGCGTCGGGGTCGAGGCCCGCCGAGCAGAGTGCGAGGTCGTAGGCCCTGAGCTTGTCCTCGTCCCAGACGCCCTCGGCGAGGATGCCCATCCGGTCCGCCCAGTGGCGCAGATTCCGGCGGGCGTCGTCGAGGTGCGGGCTGAGTGCCAGCGGGAACGGCATGCGGATGTCGGGGATCCGGGACGGCCCGACCTTCTGGTACGGCACATGCGTGTAGGAGCGCAGCCGCTCGACGCCGGCCGAGGCGAGCAGGGCGCGGACATCGGCGGCGGAGGTGCCCATGCCGCTGCAGCCCGGCCAGGGCTTGCTGCCGCGCGCGTTCTCGTTCATGTAGCGGCTGGAGCGCAGATGCCACTCGTGGCCGCCGGACTGCCAGTCCTGCAGTCCCTTCGTGTACGCCGCGACGGCCGCCATCTCGTCCGGAGTGAGGCCCTTGTCCAGGGCCACCGCGGGCACTTCGGTGAACGCCGTGTGCTCGAACTGGTGGAGGCGGGAGGTGAGGACGTCGTTGACGGTGTCGGCGGCCTCCTGGGTGGTGCAGCCGAAGAAGGTCTCCAGGACGAGCACGCCGTTGCTGAGCTCGCCCTCGTCCTCGACCTCCCGCTGGTAGGAGAACAGGTCGTTGCGCAGATGCACGGCGTCGGAGAACGTCTCCATCAGCACCCTCAGCGGCCGCGACCCGGCCACGGCGGCGGGCACCTCGGCGGTCGCGTACTCCACGAGCCCCGCCGACCAGGGGGCGCCGCCCACCTTGCGGCGCATCTCGATGTACTCGACGGGATTGGAGATCCGCCCCTCGTTGATGTTGGACAGCTCCCACATGGACTCGTTCAGCAGGTGCTCGGTGGCCACGGCGAAGCGGCGCCGCCATTCCTCCGACATCCTCGGAACGGTGCGCGCCCACAGATCGGCGAGGCCCGCCTCGACGGGGTTCTCCGGTTCCGGTACGGGAGTCGAGAGGTCCAGCGGCATGAACAGGGGCAGCCGGTCCAGGTGGGCCTTGCCGGCGAGGCGGTCCTGGCTGCGCTTGTACATCTCCAGGAAGTGGTCGTCGAAGAAGAAGACCCACACGTACCAGTCGGTGATGAGGGAGAGGGCCGGGCCGTCGCAGTCGGGGTGCGTGTAGGCGCAGAGCAGGCCGTAGTCGTGGGCGTCGAGGTCGGCCTGCTCCCAGACGCCGGATCCCTCCAGCATGCCCATCTCGCGCGCCCATTCCGTCGAGTGGGCGCGGGCCTCTTCGAGGTGAGGGTTCAGCCGCGCGGGGTGCGGCATGTAGAAGTGCGGGAGTTCGAACGGCTGCGTCATGGCCGGGCCCTACCCGGTGCCCCGCGGCGGCATCCGCGGGGCGGCACATGATCACACCATCGCGTGAATCGACAGTGAACCCAGGCGTTTTGGAGGTGGCCTGACCTAGCCGGGGACCCTCACCTGGATCAGCGCGTGAGTGCCGCTGGTGCGCCAGCGCTGGTCCTCCGCCGCGACCAGTTCTGCCTCCGTACGGCGGTCGAGGCCGGTGATCACGTCGGACTTGAGGGTGCGCAGGGCGGCGACCGGGCCGGGGAAGTACGCGGTGACGTCGGTGAAGGGGGTAGTCGGGGACCAGAGCCGGTCGCCCACCAGGCGGCGGTAGTTGAGGTCGCCCTTGAAGATCGTGAGCGTGGCCGAGGCGAACTCGGCGCGCAGGTCGGCGGGCATCTGCTCGTACGGCAGCGGGGCGCTGGAGAAGGGGTGGGCGCGCAGGACGAGGCGACCGTCGGCCAGGGCCGACCACAGGTGCCGTCCGAAGTCGGCGGCCGCTCCCCCGGCTCCGGTCAGCCGGCGCAGTGCGTCGACGACGTCGGCGGTGGTGGCGTCGGAGACGTAGTAGGGGTACGGCTTGATGTGCAGGACCGCCCGTCCGATCCGGCCGTGGGCGAGGAGGTGGGCGATGAGGAGCAGGTCGGGCACGAGTTCGCGGCCCGCGTTGTCGGCGACCAGGCACAAGGTGCCGGTGCCGGTGCCGGTTCCAGCGCCCGTGCCGGTGCCGGTGCCGCCGAGCACGGACCACAGCCTGTCGCTGTCGTCGGCCACCAGACCGGGCGCGGCGTCCGCGTCCCGCGCTCCCTCGGCGGAGAGGCGGAAGCCCAGGTCGGCCCGGTTGCCCCAGAGGGAGCCGTGCAGCAGGGCCTGTGCCTGTTCGCCGGCGGGCCGGTCCGCGAGGTCGTCGAGTGCGGCCAGTTCCTCGTCGGTCTCGGTGGAGTCGAGTTCGGCCAGTTTGAAGGGGCGGAAGGGGTCGATGCCCTGCCAGGGGCCCGGCCCGAACCAGCCCACGGCCTGGAGGAGTCGGCGGTAGAACCAGCTCTCGGACCACAGCCACGGCACGTCGAACCAGGAGCGGCCGGTGTATTCGCGCAGCCCCCAGGTTTCCCAGAGGCCTCGGTCGTGCGCGTCGGCAGGGAGCGGTTCGATCCCGCCCTTGGTGCAGTTCTCCAGCAGGTCGTCGAGCGCGCTGTGCTGCCCGGGTTCGTAAGGGAAGGCCTCGCGGACCTGACGGATGATCGCGGGGTGCCGCTCGGCCAGCACGCTGTGGGGGAACGAGCCCGGCTGGTTGCCGAGGAGCACGGGCGGGGTGGGGGTGTCGGGCATGCGCCTCACCGTAGCGCGCGGCCCCTATGCCCGGGTCGGGCCGGTCAGACCGGCGCGATCTCCCGTTCCAGGCGGGCCGCCAGACTCAGATAGCGGGCGCGGCGGGTCACCGGGACCAGGCTGCGGATGAGTATGTTCCACATCTCGGCCGTCCTGCGAGGCTGCCGCGCGACGGGCTCGCGGGAGCGGCCCACGACCCGGGTGCCGACGAAGAAGCACACCAGGGAGTGGGCCACGACATCGACGTCGATGTCCGGGTGGACGTCGGATTCCTTGACCGCCCCGACGAGCCGGCTGGTGACGATGTCCAGCCACTCCGTGAAGGGGTGACTCAGCGGCGGCCGCGGCTGGATCCCGCCGGTGGCGAGCCGCAGGCCGGCCCGCAGGACCGGGTCCTCGACGGACATGCGGGTGATGCCGAACGTGAGGCGCATCAGCGCCTCCAGCGAGGTGTGGCCGCGGTTGTCGGTCTCCGTCGCCAGGCGGTTGGCGGTGTGCGACTGGATCTCGAGGATCGCGTGGGCGAGATCCTCCTTCGCCGCGAAGTGGAAATACAGGGCACCCTTGGTGACCTGAGCGTGCTCCACGATGTCGCTGAGACTGGTCGATTCGTAGCCGCGACGGTCGAACAGGTCAGCGGCGGCCGTGATGATCGTCGAGCGGGTCTGCTCGGCTCGCAACTGCCTCGCCATCGGCTGAACTCTCCCGGGACGGAAATGAACGGGTCATGCCGTTTGTTTTTACCCCCCGTACACGATAACTCACCCTCAGACGGCGCTCATCACACCAGTGTGCCGGAGTGCGGGTGCACATCCGGCAAAACAATCGCGACCGGTGAAAGAAAACAGCGCGTTCGGTATCTAACTGTGGGGGTTGTGCGGGCAGACGTAAAGGCGGGCCGGCCGGTGCCCCATCCGCACCGGTCGACCCGCCCGCTGGTGAACGCGAATCAGAAGGTCAGCTTCCAGCTGTTCAGCGTGCCCGTGTCCTGCGCCGCGGTGTCCTGGACGCGCAGCTTCCAGGTGCCGTTGGCGGTCTCGCTCGACGCGTTCACCGTGTAGGTGGTGTTCACGTTGTCGGCGGAGTCCGACGCGGCGGACTTCAGGCGGTACGTCGAACCGTCCGGCGCGACGAGGTCGATGACGAGGTCGCCGCGGTAGGTGTGGGTGATGTCGACGCCGACCTGGAGGGCCGAGGGGGCGTTGCCGCTGCGGCCGGTGACGCTGATCGGCGACTCGATCGCCGCGCCGTTGTCCGGGACGGCGACGGCGGTGGTGCTGGAGAAGGTCGTACCGGTGGACGTACCGCCCTTGACGGCCTGGACCGTCTTGGCGGCGTCCGCGAGGCCGGCGCCGCAGCCGCCGGAGCAGGTGCCGGGCAGGGCACGGGCGTTGGCCTTGATGGCCGACTCGATCTGCGCCGGGGTGAGGGCGGAGTTCGCCGACTTCAGCAGCGCGGCGAGGCCCGCGACGTGCGGGGTGGCCATGCTGGTGCCCTGGTAGTAGGCGTAGTTCTCGCTCGACGGCGTCTTGGTGCCGGAGTTCAGCGTGGACAGGATGCCGTTGGCGGTGGAGGTACGGGTCTCGCCGCCGGGGGCGGAGATGTCGACGAGCGAGCCGTAGTTGGAGTACGAGGCACGGCTGCCCGCGCGGTTGGTCGCGGCGACGGAGATGACGTTGTTGCAGTTCGCCGGGGAGGAGTTGGAGACGTTCTGGTTCTCGTTGCCGGCCGCGACGACGACCGAGGTACCCCGGTTCACGGCGCCGGTGATGGCGCTCTGGGTGGCGGTGGAGCAGGCGCCGCCCCCGCCGAGGCTCATGTTGATGACCTTGGCGACGTTGGTGTTGGCGGGAACGCCGGAGACCGTGCCGCCGGAGGCCCAGGTGATCGCGTCGATGATGTCGGAGTCGTAGCCGCCGCACTTGCCGAGGACGCGGACCGGGGAGATCTTCGCGCCGTAGGCGATGCCGGCGACGCCCTTGCCGTTGTTGGTGGCGGCGGCGATGGTGCCGGCGACGTGGGTGCCGTGCCAGGAGGAGCTGGAGGCCGGGATGCCCTGACCGCACTCGTCGGCGTTGTACCAGTCGCCCGGGTCGGCCGGGTTGCTGTCACGGCCGTTGCCGTCGACGGAGACGGCGGTGTCGGAGATGAAGTCATAGCCGCCGACGATGTTCGCGGCCAGGTCGGAGTGGGTGACATAGCCGGTGTCGATGACGGCGACGGTGACTCCGCTGCCGGTGGTGGTGTCCCAGGCGGCCGGGACGTTCATGCCCGCGGTGGACTCGAACAGGTCCCACTGCTTGCCGTAGTCGGTGTCGTTCGGGGTGACGGCCGTCGGCTTGTTCAGACGGTCCGGAACGACGTAGGCGACCTGCGGGTCGGCCTCGTACTGGGCGACGACGTCGGAGACGGACGCCCGGGTGGTGTCGGTGCCCAGCTCGACGAGGGCGGCGCCCGTGCCGAGGCGGCGCTGGAAGTCGACTTCCTCGCCCGTCTTCTCGGCCTTGGCCTCGGCGTCGGCCGCCGCGGCCTTGTTCGACTTGGCCTCGGAGGCACCGGACTTGTACCCGACGATGAGTCGCTCGGCCGGGGCGCCGGGGGCGGCCTCGGTCTGCGCGGTGGGGACCGCGGCGGGGCGGGGTGCGGACTCCTGGGCGACGGCGACCGAGGCGGGGGCGGCGGTCAGCAGCGCGGCGGAGACGACGGCGACGGATATCAGCTTCCGTCTGAGCTCTGGGGAGGTACGCACGGTCGTTGCCTTTCGTGGCCTGACTCCGGGCTGGGCGGAGCGGCGGTGGAGTCGCTTCGTCGTCGAAGCGGAGGGGGGTGGTTCGAAAAGCGACGCGATGGCCGGCCAGGCGCAGAGAAGGCGAGCGGACCCGTTCGGGGTTGCCTGTGGGTCGGCTGTGGTCGAACGATAGGCAAAGGGAAGGTCATCGGGATACGGGGGAAACCCTCGATCCGGCCGGAAACCCACCCTCTATGGCGGGCAGTTGGGCGCGAATGGCCCCTTTTCGAACGCACCGTGCGCGGTGAACGCGCCGGGCCGGTTTCCCGTACTGCACTACCGACGTTGCCGCCCCGGCCGAGGAGACGCAGAGGGATGCCTCGTACGACCGCACACCGCACCGCACTCGCGGCCGCCCTCGTGACCCCGCTGCTGCTGCCGCTGTGGGCCGCCGGACCGGCCGGGGCACACGGTGCGCCGACGGACCCGGTGAGCCGGGTGGTGGCCTGCTCCCCCGAGGGCGGCGATCGCGCCGGCTCGGCGGCGTGCCGCGCGGCCGTCGCCGCGAACGGCGCGCCCTTCACAGCCTGGGACAACCTGCGGCTGGCGAACGTGAACGGCCGGGACCGGCAGGTCGTCCCCGACGGGAAGCTGTGCAGCGGAGGACTGCCCGAGTACCGGGGCCTCGACCTCGCCCGCGCCGACTGGCCGTCGACCCGGGTGAAACCCGGCGCGGCGCTGACCATGCGGTACGTCTCGACGATCCCGCACACGGGCACGTTCCGGATGTACCTGACGAAGCCGGGCTACGAGCCGGCCGGGCCGCTGTCCTGGTCCGACCTGCCCGAGAAGCCGTTCGCGGAGGCGACGGACCCGGCCCTGACGGACGGTGCCTACCGCCTGGAGGCGACCCTGCCGTCCGACCGGACGGGGCGGCACGTGCTGTACACGGTGTGGCAGAACAGCAGTACGCCGGACACCTATTACTCGTGCTCGGACGTGGTGTTCCCGGAGAAGAAGAAGAAGAAGGAGGAGGAGGAGCGCAAGGAAGAGGTACGGGATGCGAGCACCGCCGCCCCGCAGCCGCAGGCCGAGCACACCCCGGTGGCCGCCACCTCCGGCCCCGGCTCGGGCCCGTCCACGCCCATGCTGGCGGGCGGCGCCGCGGCGGTGCTGTTGCTCACCGGCGGCGCCGCCCTGGCCGTACGACTACGGCGACGCTGAACTACCGCTGTCCAGCGCTCAGTTGACGTTGATCGCCGCGCCGCCCTTCGTCACCGGGGCGTACTTGGCGGTGAAGAAGGCGTTGCTGAAGCAGAGCGACGAACCGGAGACCTTCGTGAACTGCTGGTTGGTGAAGGAGATGCTGTGGTCGGCGTTGCTCGCCGTGCCGGTCAGGCTCGGCGCCTGGTAGACGCAGGTGATGCTGCCCAGCAGGGTGCGCAGCTTGACCGTGGACTGGATGGCGGAGCTCGCGCCCGGGGTCACGGAGACGGTGCCGTCGGAGGACACGCTGGTGGTGTAGGGCAGGTTGTCGACGGTGATGCCGCTGACGCCGAGCGAACCGACGACGTTGGTGGTACAGCCGCTGGTGTCGAAGGTGTGCGAGGCGAGGGACTCGGTGGCGGTGCCCGGGGCGGCCGGGTTGGCGGTGACCTTGGCGGAGAACGCCGACGAGGTGCACGAGATGCCGCTGGTGCCGGTCGCGCTGGAGTAGAAGGTGGCGGCGGTACCGCTCGCCAGTGACGCGTCGAGGACGTCGCCGACCGCGACGGCCGCGCCGTCGGTCGTGGTCAGGACCGGGGTGTCGGCGGCCGAGGCGGGGGTGGCGAGGCCCAGGGCGGCGACGGCGGCGGTGAGGGCGAGCAGGGTGCGTGTACGCATGCGGGTGTACCTCTTTCGGAAGCGAGGGTGAGGGGGGACGCGCGTCGGCGTCCGCCGTCGCCGGTCCGTCACGCCTTCTCCGTACGTGACGGACCGGCAACGGCGGTCCGGTCACCGGCCGGAGGCACGCACGGGAACGCGGCTCCGGCCGGGCCGGGCGGGGGGTGGCTGGTGGCGCGGCTCCAGAGGAAGCTGCCGTGCCGTGGAGGATCGGACTCGGGCGATGGAAAGCCCGTGCGGACGCACCGGGCGGTGAGATGCCCGTCCGGGACGGGCGGTCCGAGGGCTCGCGGACGGTGCCGCGCGGCGGATCCGGCGCCACGGATCCGTTGAGACGAGGAGAGTTGTAGACCTGGCGGTCAGTCAACGTCAAGACTTATCAAGGGAGTTGTGCACGCCTTGAGAGTTTCCGAACGACGGTGACTCACATGCGGCGCACATTCAACACTCTTTGTTCACACTTCCCTTGACCGCTCATGTAACCCCCGGTAACTTCCGAGTCGGCTACTGCGGCGTAACGAGAAAGCCCTTGCAACCGCCGGGAGTTGCGGGGAGACGTACGTACGCGGTCGGTGTCCGCGCCAGGGCAACGTGCCACCGAAGTCCGATCCGCACCGACACGCACCTGGAGCAGACATGACCTCCTCCGCCGAGCACACCCCCGAAAGACCGGACGGCGCCGCCGCCGCGGACGCCGGTGACGTTCCCGCGCGCCGCGGGCGGGTCCGGGCACGCCGGGCCGCGGTGATGGCGGTGCCGGCCACCCTGGTCGCCGCGGGCCTCGCGGTCCTCACCGCCGAGGGGGCGCTGGGCGTGCAGTTCGCCATCTCCGGTATGCCCTTCACGGTCACCGCGACCGAGCTGAAGGGCAACGGCTTCGCACAGTTCGGCGGTCTGGACGAGATGGCCGAGGGCAGCCCCAACGCGGGTGAGACCGGTGGCCAGGTCCTGGTCGTCACCTCCGTGATCAAGGACGCGACGCTCACCAAGCTGTGCCAGAGCGTGGACCTGGGCGGCACGAACCTGATCATCAGGGCGGGTGAGGGTACGAAGAAGGTCCGGGCCACCGACCTGACCACCGACTCCACCCAGCTCTCGGGCGACGCGGCCTTCACCAACATCGAGATCGGCAACGACGCCAGCAAGCTCAACAAGGCCGGGGATCTGGGCCGCGGACCGATCGGCGTGTTCAGCCAGCAGTCCGACACCGTGCACATCGCCAACCTGCGGCAGACCAACTACGCCACGACGGCCGGTGTGTTCAAGCTGCCCGGGCTGAAGCTGGGCTTCAGCGAATCGGGCTGCTGATGCCCGGCGAACCACGCGGGAAGTCCCGGTCCGCCTTCCGCCGGTGGCGGGCCGGCCGCCCCTTCTGGGGCGGGCTGCTGCTCACCCTGGGCGGTGCCGAGGTCCTGCTCACCCTGAAGGCGTCGCTGGACGTCATCCTGCACGTCGGCATGCAGGGTCTGGCCGGCTATCTGTTTCCGGCCGTGATGCTGCTGTGCGGCGTACTGATCCTCTTCAATCCCTCCCAGCGCCTGTTCTACTCGGTCATCGGGGTGCTGGTCTCCCTGGCGACCTGGATGACCTCGAACCTGGGCGGCTTCTTCGTGGGCATGCTCCTGGGCATCGTCGGCAGCTGCCTCACCTTCGGGTGGCTCCCGGACCAGGAGCCGCGTGTCAGCCGGCGGCAGCGCAGGAAGGCCGCCGAGGCCGCGCGGGCGGTGGCGGGGCCCCTGGAGCGGGAGGCCGGCCAGACCGTCTGAATCAGGCCCGGTGATCCTGTTCAGGCCACTGATCCGGCATCCCCTGGCGTCGCCCGGCCGCGGCGACTTGGCTGGACGTGCCGCGCCCCCGCCCACGAGGCGTGCGCGCGGCGCACGAACAGCCGTCAGCCCAGGGAGAGTCCGATGGATCAGACCCACCCGATTGTGATCGACCCGACCGGCCGCGACATCCACGGCGAGGCGACCCGGATCCGCGAGCGCGGCCCCGTCACCCCCGTCGAACTCCCCCACGGCGTCCCGGCCTGGGCGGTCAGCAGCACCCCGCTTCTCAAACGGCTGCTCACCGACCCACGGGTGTCGAAGGATCCGCGCCGGCACTGGCGACGCTGGATCGACGGCGAGGTCTCACCGGACTGGCCGCTGTTCACCTGGGTCGCGGTGCAGAACATGTTCACTGCCTACGGCACCGACCACAAACGGCTGCGCACCCTTGTCTCCAAGGCGTTCACCGGCCGCCGCACCAACGCGCTGCGGCCACGGATCGAGGAGATCACCGGGGCACTGCTCGACCGGGTCGCCAAGGCCGGGGCCGGCGGCGGCGCGGACGGCCACGCGGTCGATCTGCGGGAGGAGTTCTGCTACCCGCTGCCCATCCAGGTCATCGGCGAGCTCCTCGGGCTGCCCGAGGAGCTGGGGGACGAGCTGCGGGTCGTGGTGGACGGCGTCTTCCACACCTCGGCCGACGCGGCCGAGGTCGCCGACATCTACGCCCGGTTCTACGCCGTCCTCGGTGAGCTCGTCGCCGTGAAACGGGCGGCACCCGGCGACGACCTCACCTCCGCGCTGATCGCGGCCCACGAGGAGGAGAGCGGCACCCGGCTCAGCGAGCAGGAGCTGCTCGACACGCTGATGCTGATGATCAGCGCCGGTCACGAGACCACGGTCAACCTGCTCGACAACGCCGTCCACGCGCTGCTCACCCACCCCGACCAGCTCGCCCACGTCCGCGCCGGGCGCGCCTCCTGGGACGATGTGATCGAGGAGACCCTGCGGGCCGAGGCACCGGTGGCCAGCCTGCCGCTGCGGTACGCCGTCGAGGATCTGCCCCTCGGTGAACTGGGCGGCCCGGACGGCGCGGTGATCCGCAAGGGCGAGGCGATCCTCGCCTCGTACGCCGCCGCGGGACGCGACCCGGAGCACCACGGCCCGGACGCCGCCGTCTTCGACGTCACCCGCGCCGCGAAGGATCATCTGGCCTTCGGGTACGGCGTCCACCACTGCCTGGGCGCCCCGCTCGGCCGGCTGGAGGCGCGCGTGGCCCTGCCGGCGCTGTTCGAACGGTTCCCCGGCCTCACCCTGGCCGTACCGGCCGAGGAACTGCTGCCGGTGGACTCGTTCATCTCGCACGGCCATCGGACGCTGCCGGTTCTGACGGGCTGACGGGCTCCGCGGAGGGCGCCGGATCCCGCAGGTCCGGCTCTCCGGAGGCCGGTTCCGCGGCGCCCTCCTCCTTCAGTGCCTTCGCCTCGCTCTTGAGGATCCGCATCGAGCGGCCGAGTGAACGCGCCGTGTCCGGCAGCTTCTTCGAGCCGAACAGAACGATCACGACGATCCCCACGATCAGCAGATGCCAGGGCTCCAGTCCGTTGCGCAGCACGTCATGCCCTCCCTCTCTTCAACAGTTGCTACATTGCGCAACTGTACAACCCCCGGGCGAGAGGCAAGCGGACGCCGATGACGGTCAGCAGCATTCGGAGGACAGAGCCACCGCGGCACCGGGCCGCGCCCCGGGATCAGAGGCGGCGGCGCGGTCGCCGCCGCGGCCCACGCGTCGCCCTCCTGGTCTGTCTGGCCCTGCTCGTGCTCGCCGCGGGCGGTGCCGGCTGGCTGTATCTGAAGCTGGACGGCGACATCAGCACCTTCGACTCCGGCGGCCTCTCCGACAACCGCCCCGCGGCCGGCTCGTCGAAGGGCGAGAACATCCTGGTCATCGGCTCCGACACGCGCACCGGCGGCAACAGCGCGCTGGGCGGCGGCGACAAGGACGACGTGGGCCGCTCCGACACCGCGTTCCTGCTGCACGTCTACGCCGACCACCGGCACGCCCTCGCCGTCTCCATCCCGCGCGACACCCTGGTCACCGTCCCGTCCTGCAGACTGCCCGACGGCAGCTGGACGAAGGCGCAGCCGGACACGATGTTCAACGCCGCGTACTCGGTCGGGCAGACCGCCAAGGGCAACCCCGCCTGCACCCAGAACACCGTCGAACAGCTCACCGGGCTGCGCGTCGACCACACCGTCGTCGTCGACTTCAAGGGCTTCGCACGGCTGACGGAGGTGGTGGGCGGAGTGCGGGTGTGCCTGCCGCAGGACGTGCACGAGAACGACCTCGACCCGCACCTCACCGCCCCCGGCAAGCTGCTGTTCCACCAGGGCGAGCAGACCGTGTCGGGACAGCGGGCGCTGGACTACGTCCGGATCCGGCACGGCATAGGCGACGGCAGCGATATAGGCCGGATCAAGCGGCAGCAGGCGTTCGTGGCCGGTCTGCTGAAGGAGGTGAAGAGCAAGGGACTCACCCCGACGCGGCTGTTGCCGCTGGCCGACGCCGCGACCGAGTCGCTGACCGTCGACCCCGGCCTCGGCTCCGCCGACAAGCTGATCTCCTTCGCGATGTCCCTGAAGGACATCGACCTGCACAACACGAAGTTCGTCACCCTGCCCTGGCGCTACGAGGGTTCCCGGGTGGCGATCGTGCAGCCGGACGCCGACGCCCTGTGGGCCGCGCTCAAGGCCGACCGCACGATCGACGGCCAGGACGCCGGCGGAAAGAAAACCGGAGAGTCTGGTTCCAGCCCCACGGCGGACACTCCGTCCGCCTCCGCATCCCCCGCGCCGGTCTCCGGGGACGGCATCGACGTCGCCGTCTACAACGGAACCGCGGTCCCCGGACTGGCCGCACGCGCCGCCGAGGCCCTCACCGCGGACGGCTTCACCGTCACGGGTACGGCGACGGCGTCCGCCCAGGACCACACGACCACACTGGTCGAGTACGGCCCCGGCCTCGAGGACCGGGCCAGGACCGTCGCGGCGGCCTTCCCCGGCGCCGAGCTCCGGCCGGTGACCGGCAGCGGGATCAAGGTCGTGCTGGGGCGGTCGTACGCCGACAGCCCGGCGGCGACCTCGTCCGCGTCCCCGGCTCCGGCCGCCGTACCCTCCGAGGTCGCCGACGGGGCCCGTTCGGCGGACGACAACCCCTGCTCGGACCTCACCTACGGCTGACGCCGCCGCTGCCCGGCCCTGGCCGCCGTCAGGGCCAGGGCGTACAGGCCGAGCACCACGGCGGGCAGCAGGTAGTACGCGGCGGGCAGGGCCGTCATGCCGAGGGCCGTGCCGAGGGGGCTCGGCGGCAGCAGCAGGCCGACGGCGGCGAGGCCGGCCGCCGCCAGGCCGACCGGGCCGGGCACCCGGCTCCCCTCGGCGCGCCGGCCGCTGCGCAGGAGCAGCATCACCAGGGCCTGGGTGAGCAGGTTCTCGGTGAACCAGGCGGAGTGGAACACGGCCTCGTCGTCCACGGCGTCGGGGCCGTTCAGCGCGAGGGCGAGAACGGCGAAGGTGGCGAGGTCGGCGAGCGCGTTGAGCAGGCCGAAGCCGGTGACGAACCGGAGGAAGGAGCGCGGCCGCAGCACGGCCGGGCCGCGCAGCGCCGCCGTGCCGGGACGGTCGTGGGCGAAGGCGAGCTGGGCCGCGTCGAAGCACAGGTTCTGCGCGAGCACCTGGGCCGGGAGCATCGGCAGGAAGGGCAGCAGCAGGCCCGCGGCGAGCATGGCGACCACGTTGCCCAGGTTGGAGGAGAGCGTGACGCGCAGGTACGAGGCGATGTTGCCGCTCGCGTGCCGGCCGGCCGTGATCGCGTGGCCGATCGCCGTGAGGTCCTTCTCGGCGAGGACGACATCGGCGCTCTCCCGGGCCACGCCTACGGCGGAGCGGGGCGCGAGCCCGACATCGGCGGCGCGCAGCGCGGCCACGTCGTTGACCCCGTCCCCGAGGAACCCGACGGTGTGCCCGGCGGCTCGCAGGACGGCGACGAGGCGGGCCTTGTCCTGAGGGGTGCAGCGGGCGACCACGGTCGCCCCGGCGGCTTCGGAGTCCGCCAGGTCCGAGGCGGTCCGTACCCGCCCGGGATCCAGGCCGAGTTCCCGGCAGGCCCGGGCCGCCGTGGCCGGGTGGTCGCCGGTGAGGACCTTGACGGTGACGCCGCGGTCGGCCAGGCCGCGCAGTGCCTCGGCGGCGGTCGGGGCGAGGGTGTCCCGGAAGGTCACCAGGCCCCGGAAGGTCAGGCCCCGGGGATCGGCCGACGGTTTCACGCCGGCGGGGCGGTCGGCCGTGGCGAGGGCCAGCACCCGCAGCCCGGTGTCCGCCTCCCGGGCGGCGAGGGCGAGCAGCCGGTCGCGCTCGCCGGGCTCGGTCACGCAGCGTTCCAGTACGGCCTCGACGGCACCGGTGACGACGACGGTGTGCCGTCCGAGGGAGCCGCGTACCACCGCAGTCGAGATCCGCCGTACCGGGTCGAACGGCACGGCGTCCACCCCGTCGTACTCCTCGCCCACCGGTCCGGCCGCCTCCAGCAGGGCCTCGTCGAGGGCGTCGGGGGCGGGCAGTTCGGCGAGCTGGAGGGTCCACCAGGCGCCGACGGCGGCCCAGCGCAGCACCTCCGGGTCGTCCCGGCCCGCCGGGTCGAGGGACCGAGCGACGACCGGCCGGTCCTCGGTGAGCGTGCCGGTCTTGTCGACGCACAGCACGTCGACGGCGCCCAGGTCGTGCAGCGCGGGCAGCCGTTTCACGATGACGCCGTGCGTGCGGGCCAGGAGGGCGGCGCCCCGGGCCAGACAGGTGGTGACGATCACCGGCAGCATCTCGGGCGTCAGACCGACGGCGACCGCGACGGCGAAGGGCAGGGTCTCCAGGCCGCGTCCGCGCAGCGCCGCGTTGGCCATCAGCACCAGGGGCGGGGTCAGCAGCATGAACCGGATCAGCACCCAGGAGATCCCGTGCACGGACCGGTCGAAGGCCCCGCCCTCCCGGCGCGCGGCCGGCTGCCGGTGCGCGGCGGCGAACCGGGTCCCGGTGCCGGTGGCGACCACGACGGCGGTGGCGGTGCCCGAGGCGACGGTGCTGCCCTGGAAACACAGGAGGGACTCGCCCGTCCCGTCCGCCGTCTTCTTGTCCACCGGCGCCGACTCCCCGGTCACGACGCCCTGGTGCACCGTGAGCCCCCGCGCCCGCAGCAGGCGTACGTCCGCCGGGACCAGGTCTCCCGGGCCGAGGCGGATCACGTCGCCGGGGACCAGTTCGGCGACCGGGACCTCCCGGGGCTCCGGCGGCTCCCGGCCGTCGGTGCGGCGGAGCACCGCGGCCGTGCCGGCGACCAGATCGCGCAGGGCGGACATGGACCGGTCGGCCCGGTGCTCCCCGGTCGCGCGCAGCACGCAGCTCACCACGACCAGGGCGAGGATGACCACCCCGGTGCCCCAGGACGCTATGGCGACGGACACCAGGCCGAGGCAGAGCAGTACGGCGGTGAAGGGGTCGCGCAGGGCGTGCGCGCAGCGGAGGGGCCAGGACGGTGTGCGCGCCTCCGGCAGGGTGTTCTCGCCGCAGGTGATCAGCCTCGCCGCGGCCTCGGCCTCGGTCAGTCCTCGGGGCCCCGACTCCAGCCGCCGCAGCACCTCCAGGGTGGTGCCCTCGGCGGTCTCAGAGGCCATGGAGCCGGCGGCGCGCCGGTGCCGCGCGGTCGGTGAGCCGGCCCACCAGGAGCCGTACGACGTCGACGATGTCCGGGTCGTCGACGTAGTACACCTGCCGTCGGCCCTCACGGCGGGAGCGGACCAGGCCGGCCAGCTTCAGCTTGGTGAGGTGCTGGCTGACCGCGGGCAGCGCCCCGCCGACCCGCTCCGCGAGCCCGGTCACGTCGCTCTCGCCCTGGGCCAGCGCCCAGACGATGTGCAGCCGGGCGGGCGAGGCCAGCAGCCCGAAGGCCGCGGCCGCCTCGGCGAGTACGTCGGCGGACGGGTCCTCGAAGCCACTGCCGGCTGCCGCCACCGTCACCGCCCCTTACGTCGTGTCCGTCGCGTCCGTCGTCCCGTGAGCCGCACCAGTTTAGGCGGCCCGCGCCACCCGCCTCGGAAGGCTGTTCCTTCCCTCCCGGGGCCAGGAGTGATGGAATCGCGCCCATCGGTCCAACTGTGGCCGGTGACAGGTGAGTTGTGTACTGGGAGGCCCGGATGCCGGAGCACCGTATCGACACCGAGAGCGCGCACTCCGCGCGGATCTACGACTACATCCTCGGCGGCGACGACAACTATCCCGCCGACCGGCGGGCGGGCGACGCCATGTGCCGTGAGTGGCCCGCCCTGCCGGTCCACATGCGGGCCAACCGCGACTTCATGCACCGCGCCGTGCGGTATCTCGCCGCCGAGGCGGGGATACGCCAGTTCCTCGACATCGGCACCGGCATCCCGACCTCGCCCAACCTGCACGAGATCGCCCAGGCCGCGGCCCCGGACGCGCGGGTCGTCTACGTCGACAACGACCCGCTCGTCCTCTCCCTCTCCAAGGACCTGCTGTCGAGCACGCCCGAGGGCGGGACGGCGTACGTCGAGGCGGACATGCGCGACCCGGCGGCCATCCTCGGCGCCCCCGGCTTCCGGGAGACCCTCGACCTCTCGGAGCCGGTCGCGCTGACCGTCATCGCGATCGTGCACTTCATGCTGGACGAGCACGACGCCGTCGGCATCGTACGCCGGCTGCTCGACCCGCTGCCGTCGGGCAGCTGCCTCGCGATGTCCGTCGGCACCGCCGACTTCGCGCCCGACGAGGTCGGCCGGGTGGCCCGGGAGTACGCCGCGCGCGGCATGCCGATGCGGCTGCGCACCCTCCCCGAGGCGGCGGAGTTCTTCGAGGGTCTCGACCTGGTGGAGCCCGGCATCGCGCAGGTCCACAAGTGGCGCCCGAACCGCACGGACGGTACGGAAAAAGACGGTGCCGGGATCCGGGACGAGGACATCGCGATGTACGGGGCGGTGGCGCGCAAGCCGTAGCCGGGGAAAGGGTCCCTGACCTCGCCGTTCGGCCTGTCGGACGGATCATCACGATGCGGTGGCATCAACTCACGGCTTGTGGCCGCTCACTTGACGACCGGTGGTCACACACGGTTGGCTCCGGGCCAGAGAGAGTCATCGGGTCGTGCACGTTCACGGCCCCGCTGTGCTCTCACCCTGCTCTTGCTCGGCCGCACAGCGAGGTCCACCCCCCATGAACGCTCCTCCCCCGCAGCCCACCACCCCGAGACTGTTCCGAACCGTGGCCCTGGCCTCCGCCGCGTGTCTGCTGGTGTCCGGCTGTTCCGTCCTCGGCGCCGCCGACGACAGGTCGGATACCGCGGACCGGTCCGGCGGCGGGATGAAGGTCGCCCTCGTCACCCACGGCGGCAAGGGCGACGCCTTCTGGGACCTGGTGCGCAGAGGCGCCGAGGCGGCGGCCGCCAAGGACGGCATCGACCTCACGTACGCCGGGGACTCCGACCCGGCCGCGCAGGCCGCGCTGGTGAAGGACGCGGTCCGCGACAAGGTCGACGGCATCGCCGTGACGCTGGCCAAGCCGGCGGCGATGCGCGGCCCGGTCGCCCAGGCCAAGGCGGCCGGCATCCCCGTCGTCGGGCTCAACTCCGGCATCGACGCCTGGCGGCCCACGGGACTCCTGGAGTACTTCGGCCAGGACGAGTCCGTCGCCGGCCGGGCCGTCGGCGACAAGCTGGACGAGGTCAAGGCCAAGCACGCCCTGTGCGTGGTGCACGAGCGGGGCAACGTGGCGCTGGAAGCCCGCTGCGCCGGCGTGAGGAAGACGTTCCGCGGCGACACCGACAACCTCTACGTGGACGGCACCGACCTCGACGCGGTGACCGCCACGATCGCGTCCCGGCTGCGGCAGGACACCAGCATCGACGAGGTCGTCACCAACGGGGCCCAGTTCGCGCTCAGCGCGGTCAAGGCCGTGAAGCAGGCCGGCAGCAGAGCCGAGGTGGCCACCTTCGACCTCAACAAGGACCTGGTCAAGGCCGTCCAGGGCGGCGATGTGCAGTTCGCCGTGGACCAGCAGCCGTATCTGCAGGGCTACCTCGCGGTGGACGCCCTGTGGCTGTACCGCACCAACGGCAACATCAGCGGCGGCGGGGCGGCTCCGGTGCTCACCGGTCCCGCGTTCGTGACCAGGTCGAACGTGTCCGCTGTGGCACGGTTCGCCGCCGCCGGGACCCGGTGACCGGACACTTCCTGTGACGGTGTCGCCAAAGATTCGGTCAGGCCCGGTTCGCAGGCCCACTTGTACGGATAACATCCTGCGCATCCCATGTGCCGCGCCCGGGACGGCCTCACCCCCGCGCCTGTCCCCCACCCTCCCCGACCGTTCCGCTTCCCCGTTCCTCGCTCCCCGCTGATCGCCCTAGGACGACGATGTCTCGACGGACAGGTGCCCGGCGCCGTCTCGGTTCCATACGCCTCTCCCTGTGGCTGCTGGCCCTGGTGCCCAGCGTCACCCTCGCCGCCATGTGGGGCGTGACGACGATCCAGATGTTCTCGGAGGGCCTGCGGCTGCGGGACCAGACGGAGCTGAGCCGGTCGACCGGCGCCATGGGCACCGACGCGACGCTCGCGCTCCAGCGGGAGCGCAGCCTGTCGGCCGCCTGGCTGGCCTCGCCGCACGGTTCCCGGGCCGCCCTCGACGCGCAGCGCGAGGACACCGACAAGGCGGTCGGGAAGCTCGTCGGGCAGGCGGACGCGATCGAGAAGGCGCCCTCCCGTGTCTCCGACCGGCTGTACTCGGTGCTGGGCTCGGTGGGAAGTCTCGAGTACTACCGGGACCAGGTGGACGACCCCACCGACATCACTCCCCAGCAGGCTCTGGACCAGTACTCCTCGATCATCGACGACCAGATCCACGCCTTCCAGGAGCTCTCCCAGGTCGACGACGGCGACCTCACCTCGCAGGCCGGCCCGCTCGTCGCGCTGGAGCACGCGGCGGAGCTGGTCTCCCGGGAGGACGCGCAGCTGACCCTGGCCTGGCCGTCGGGGCATCTGGACGACAAGGCGTGGGTGCAGTACGCGGAACTCGTGAACACCCGGCGCTGGCTGGTCCAGGACCAGGTCGTGCCCCAGCTGACCGGCGAGGCCAAGGCGCAGACCGAGCGGATCCTGGCGAGCCCGGAGTGGCGGACGCTGGAGTCGATCGAGGACCAGGTGCTGGCGGCCCGGAACTCCAGCGCCCACGCGGACCGGATCGCCCTGCCGGACGCGCAGAAGCGGTGGAACGCCGCCATGGACAAGCTGTCCGCGCACTACGCGAGCCTCATCGAGCGGCAGACGGCGGGACTGCTGGAACGCAGCGCCGACAAGGCCGACGGGACGCTGATCAAGGCGGCGTCGCTGAGCGCCGGCGGACTGCTCGCGCTGCTGCTGTGCGTCGGCATGTCCTGGCGGATCACCCGCTCGCTGTCCCGGCGGCTGCGCGGTCTGCGCCTGGCCACGCTCAGCCTGGCCAAGGAGCGGCTGCCGGACGTGGTGGCGCGGCTGGAGCGGGGCGAGACGGTCGACCCGGAGTCGGCGACGACCCGGCTGGACTACGGGCACGACGAACTCGGCCAGGTAGCCCAGGCGTTCAACACCGCCCAGCGCACGGCCGTGCACACCGCCGTCGAACTCGCCGACACCCGGCGCGGCTTCCAGAAGGTCATCCTGGGCATCGCCCGGCAGAGCCAGAACCTGGTCAACCTCCAGCTGAGCAAGCTGGACGCGCTGGAGCGCGAACACAGCGACCCCGACATCCTCAAGGGCCTGTACGAGCTGGACTCCACGGCCAGCCAGTTGCGCCGCTACGAGGAGAACCTGGTCATCGTCAGCGGCGAACGGCCGGGCCGCAGCTGGAGCGAGCCGGTCGCGCTGATGGACATCCTGCGCAGCGCGGTCGGCGAGGTCGCCGAGTACCAGCGGGTGGAGGTGCACACCGAGGAGGAGGTGTACGTCGCCCCGCCCGCGGTCGCCGACGTCATCCATCTGCTGGCCGAGCTCATCGACAACGCGACGGCATACTCCCCCGCCCCGAGCCCCGTCACCGTGCGGGCCGGGATGGTGGCCAAGGGCCTGGCCGTCGAGGTCGAGGACCGCGGACTCGGCATGTCGGAGGAGGACTACGCGTCCTTCAACGAACAGCTCGCGGTCCCCCCGCAGTTCGACGTGGTCGCGCTCGCCGACGACCTGCGGCTCGGCATGTTCGTGATAGCCCAGCTGGCCCACCGGCACGGCATCGCCGTCACCCTGCGCTCGTCGCCGTACGGCGGGACCACGGCGATCGTGCTGATACCGCACGACATCGTGGTCCGGGAGGTCCCCTCCACCGGCACACCCGGCACCCACAACGCCAAGTCCCTGAACGGCACGCACAGCAGCCTGACGGCCCTAGGCGGCCCTCGGGGCACGGGCCTCCCGGCCGCCGGCGGGCCGAGGGACGGCGGAGGCCCGGAGGACGGGCGGAGCTCGGTGGAAGAAGAATCCTTGGGCGACGGGCGAGGATCGGGCGACGGGCAGGGTTCGGCGGACGGGCGAGGCTCGGACGACGGCCGAAGCCCGACGGACGGGCAAGGCTCGGACGACGGACAGCGCTCGGGCGGCGGGCAGAGCTCGGCAGACGACCGCAGCCCGGCAGACGGACGACACTCGGACCGCGGGCAGAAGTCGGCAGACGACCGCAGCCCGGCAGACGGACGACACTCGGACCGCGGGCAGAAGTCGGCAGACGACCGCAGCCCGGCAGACGGACAACGCTCGGGCAGCGGGCGGAACTCGGTGGGTGCCGAGCGTGCCTCGGAGTCCGAGGGTGTCTCCGGCGCCACCGGCAACGGTGGCAACGCCGGGGCCGATAGCGTCACCGGCGGTGTCGGCGACGGCCGTTCCGGGCGTGAGTCGCGGGCGCTCGCCGGGGCCCGGACGGCGTCCGCCGCTCGTATCCCCCGCGGGGACGGTCTCGCCCCGCTCCCCCGTCGTGTGCCGCAGACCAGCCTGGTCGAGGAACTGCGCGAAGAGTCCGCGCCCGACGGCGACGACGCTTCCCTCGACGACTTCACCGCGGAAGCCGCCGCCTCCTCCCTGGCCGGCTTCCAGCGCGGCACGCTCCGGGCCCGTGACGAGGACCCGGCCACACCGCCCCGGCAGGCCGCCGCCGACCCCGCCCCCTCGACTCCGCCCGCCGACCGCTGACGAAGGACACCGCAATGACACGCCCCATCCCCGCCACGCACACCCAGCTCGACCAGCTGCTGACCGGACTCGTGGAGCGGGTCGCCGACGTGAACCAGGCCGTGGTGCTCTCCGAGGACGGCCTGGTGGTCAGCAAGTCCACCGGGTTCCTGCGCGACGACGCCGAGCGGCTCGCGGCGACCGCGTCCGGTCTGATGAGCCTGAGCAAGGGCGTCAGCATGGACTTCCGGGGCGGTCCCGTGCGCCAGGCGCTCATCGAGATGGCCAACAGCTACCTGATCCTGACCTCCGCCGGCCCCGGCGCCCATCTGGTCGTGCTGACCGGCCCGGGCGCGGACGTCGGTGTGGTGGCGTACCAGATGAACATGCTGGTGAAGAAGATCGGCGAGCACCTCAGCGCGGCACCGCGGGGCATGTCCGGACCCGTCGTCGACCCAGGCGTGTGAGGTGGGCGAAGGCGACTCGGCGGGCCGGCTCGTAAGACCGTTCGCCCTGACCGGTGGCCGGACCCGGCCCAGCCGTGCCGACTTCACGCTCATCGCGACGGTGACCGCGGTCGATCCCGCACCGGCCACCGCGCCCCGGTGCCAGCCCGAGCACACCCGGATCCTCCGGCTCTGTGCCGAGCCGGTCGCCGTGGCGGAGCTGGCCGCCCGGCTTGACCTGCCGGTGAGCGTGGTCGTCATCCTGCTCTGCGACCTGCTGGAGGCGGGCCGGATCACCGTCCGCCCGCCGCGCCTCGTTTCCCGTACCACTCCGGACCTGGACCTGCTGCAGAAAGTGAGGGACGGCCTTGGCCGGCTCTGACCCCGTCACAGACGCGTCCTCGGCACCCGACACGGTCAAGATCCTCATCGCCGGGGGCTTCGGCGTGGGCAAGACCACCATGGTCGGGTCGGTCAGCGAGATCGCCCCGCTGCGCACCGAGGAACCCCTGACCATCGCCGGTCTGGGCATCGACGACCTCGACGGCATCGAGGAGAAGCGGGCCACCACCGTGGCCCTGGACTTCGGCAGAATCACCATCAGCCGGGAACTGGTGCTGTACCTGTTCGGTACGCCGGGGCAGCAGCGGTTCTGGTTCATGTGGAACGACCTGGCGCTCGGCGCGCTCGGCGCCGTGGTCCTGGTCGACGTCCGCAGACCCGAGTCCAGCTTCGCCGCGATCGACTTCTTCGAACGCCGGGAGATCCCGTTCGTCGTCGGGGTCAACGGCTTCCACGGCAAGCACCCTTATCCGCCGGAGGACATCCGGGAGGCGCTCGCGGTGCCGGAGCATGTGCAGGTACTGCTGTGCGACGCGCGGGACCGGGAGTCGTGCCGGGACGTGCTGATCGCCCTGATCGACCAGTTGATCGCGTCAGCGGTCCAGGCCTAGGGCCGGTGTGCAGGGCTCGTCGGAGGGCGGGACGATCCTGGCCTTGAGGTCCGGGTCCGGCATCTCCGGGTCGAAGGGGAACATCGGCCGGTGGATGCGGTGGTGGCCGAGGCGGGTGAGCTCCTGGTCGACGCCGCCCGGTGTGAGGGCCATCTTCCAGTCGGCGGCCATGGCGAAGAGCTCGGGCTCCAGATAGCCGATCTTGACGATGACCACGTCCGCGCCGCGCGGGTCCAGGTCCAGGTTCGTGAAGTCGTGTTCGTGGTGGTACGGCTTGCGCAGCCGGGTGACGATCACGCGCACGCTCCCGACCCGTAGCACCACCTCCGTCTCGGCGTCCCGGTCGCCGTGCCGGACGGCGTGCACCACGCCGGTCAGGGTGAGCGGCCCGGCGTGCCGGTCGTCGACGCCGGCACCGGCGGTGACGGTGACCGTCGCGCCGACGCCCGCCCGCACGGCCGTGTCCACGGCGTCCGGGCCGGGCAGGGACGCGTAGAGGACGGACGGCCCGGCCGGGTCCTTGAACTCGAATCGGGCCAGTACTTGTTCGAGGCCCCAGGTGACATCGCCGGCGCCGCCCGCCGTGGGGTTGTCGCCGGTGTCGCTGACGAAGTACGGGCGTGCGGGGGATACCAGGGCCGCGTCGAGGCACGCGTCGAGGGTGCCGGTGGGGGCGACGAAGGCGAAGTCGTGCCGGGCCGCCCAGAAGCCGCGGGCCAGGCGCTCGGCACCCGCGCCGACGGCGTCCGGCTCGGGGCCGGTGACCACGACGGCGGCCCGGTTGCGCGGTTCGTCCGCCCACGCGTAGCCGACCCAGACCGCGGCGTCGGTCACCCCGTCGGCCGCCGCGACCTCCGCCACGGCCTCGTACAGGCCCTTGGCCGGTTCGATCCGGGTGGAGGTCTGTTCCCCGGCCAGCAGCACGGGCACCGGGATCCACGCCTTGACCGGGCGAGGCGCACCGCTCACGAGGTGCTCGACGAGGTTGCGGGCGGCGCGTTCCTTGGTCTCCATGGCGTCCTCGTGCGGGGCCATGCGGTAGCAGGTGATCAGGTCGGTGCGGTGGACGAGGTCGCGGGAGACGTTGCCGTGCAGGTCCATGGAGGTGGACACGATGACGTCCGGTCCGGTCACCTCGCGGATCCGGTCCAGGAGCACCGCCTCCGCGTCGTCCAGTCCTTCGACCGTCATGGCGCCGTGGATGTCGAACCACAGGCCGTCCAGCGGGCCCAGCGCCCGCAACCGGTCGAGGAGTTCACCGGACAGCTCGGCGAAGGCCGCCGCCGTCACCGTGCCTCCGGGCAGGGCCTTGCCGACGAGGGCGCCGCGCCAGTCGGCGGCGTTTCGGAGCGGCTGTCCCGGGGCGAGGAACGGGTACCGAGTGAGGACTTCTGCGCCGCGCCGCGGGTGGAAGGCCGGGGCCTCGGTGCGGGCCGGGGAGAAGGTCGACGACTCGATGCCGAGTCCGGCGATCGCGATCACGGGGCGGGACGGTACGGACATGGCTCCTCCGGGATGTCAGGGGTGACGGGTGCCGGGGCTCAGGGGTGCGGGTGCCGGTTCCGGTGGCTCAGGGGTGCGGGGTGCCGGTGGCCGTGTGCAGGGCGTGGGCCAGGGCCCGCTGGAGGGCGAACTGGCCGGCGCCGACGAGTCCGGCGTCGGCGCCGAGGCTGGCCCGTTCGATCACCAGGTGCTCGGTCACGAGGGGGTGGCAGCCCTCGTAGAGCTGGCTGCGCACGGCGGCCACGAAGGGCTCAAGGGTGGAGAGGATGCCGCCGAGGTAGACGGCGTCGGGGTTGAAGAAGTTGACGTTGGCGGCCAGCACCATGCCGAGGTAGCGCCCGGCCTGCCGGACCGCCCGGGTCGCCTCGGGGTCGGCGTCGGAGGCGAGGCGTACGACGTCCTCGGTGGAGGCCACGTCGAGGCCGCGGGCGCGCAGGATCCGTACCAGGGCCGCGCCGGAGGCGACGGTCTCCAGACAGCCGGTGTTGCCGCAGGAGCAGGGGATGTCGTGGCCTGCCTCGACGCGGACGTGGGTGATCTCGCCGGCGGCGCCGGAACCGCCCCGGTAGAGCCGCCCGTCGGCCATGACGCCCGCGCCGATGGCCGTACCGCTCTTCACCATGATCGACTGGCGGCGCTCGGGCGGCTGCACGGTGTGTTCGCCTACGGCCATGCAGTTGGCGTCGTTCTCGATGGCCGCCGGGACTCCGAAGTGCTCCTCCAGCCAGGCGCGGACCGGGAAGCGGTTCCAGCCGGGCATCCGGGACGGCAGCGTGACGACGCCGGTGGTGACGTCGACCGGACCGGGCAGGGACAGGCCGACGCCCCGGAGCAGATGCCGGCCGTGCTGTTCGGCGAGCACGAGCAGGGTCTCGGCCAGCCCGGGCAGTGCGGCCTCGGGGCCGTGGTCCGTCGGGAACGGCACGGTGGAGACGTCGGTGAGTCCACCGCCGGGCAGGACGACGCCCACATGGGCGTGCCGGCCGCCCAGTTCGGCCGCCACCGCGAACCCGTCGCTGCCGCCCAGCCGCAGCACCTTGCGCGGACGCCCGCCGGTGGAGGACACCGTGCCCTCCTCGGCGACCAGTCCGTGGGACATCAGCTGGCTCACCGTGAACGACACCGTCGAGGGCGCGGCGCCGAGCAGTTGCGCCAGCTCGGTGCGGGTCGACGCCTGCCCGGAGGCGAGGAGTTCGAGGACGCGTCCGCTCAACGGAGCACTTTTTTCAGGCATGGATGCGGTTACTTCCGTCAGCGGCCGGCCGGAGCAGTGAGCGTAGGCCAGAAAGACCCTCTCGCGGCTTTTTCCAGAACAGCAGAAACAGACTTTTTACCCATGCACGTCTGTTTCTTCGAACACAGCGGGCGTTCACTGGCTCCACCCCCCGACCCCGGCTTCTGTCCCCGAGGAGAGCCATGTCCCCTGCTCGCACGAGACTGCTCACCGGTGCCGCCCTCGGCGCGGGCACGCTGCTGCTCGCGGGCTGCTCCGGGACGAGCGGCACGTCGTCCGCGTCGTCCCGCGACTCGATCGACTACGCGCTGCCCGCGAACTTCACACCGAACTGGATCCTGCCGATCGGTACGGCGGCCCATCTGAACACCAACAACATCTCCATCGCGAACACCCTGTGGGAGCCGCTGATCGCCTACGACGGCTCGACCGGCAAGATCGCCTGGAACAAGAAGGGTTCCGTCGCCACGGCCGCCGACTTCGCCCCGGACAACAAGAGCGTGCGGATCACGCTGGGCGACCGGCACTGGAGCGACGGCAAGCCCATCACCTCCCGCGACGTGAAGTTCTGGTTCGACCTCATCAAGGCCAACAAGAAGGAGTGGGCGGGCTACAACCCGGGCCAGGCGCCCGACAACTGGACTGCGTTCAAGGCGGCCGACGACCGCCACTTCACGATCACCTTCGACAAGGCCTACAACCCGCAGTGGATGCTCGCCAACGAGCTGAGCTCCATCACGCCGCTCCCCCGGCATGTCTGGGACAAGGGCGGCGACCCGAAGCAGGTGTGGACCGCCCTCAACAACGCCGCGAAGAACATCGGCGACTACGCGACGAACCCCCTGTGGAAGACCATCAGCGGCCCCTACGCGGTGAAGTCCTTCTCGACGGCCGGCAAGGTCGTCCTCAACGCCAACAAGAAGTACGACGGCGGTGAGAAGGCGAACATCCCGACCGTGAACCTGCTGCCGTTCACCACCGCGGACGCCGAGAAGAACGCGCTGCGCTCCGGCACCGTCGACTACGGCTACATCGAGGCGGGCGACCTCGACCAGAAGGAGAGCTTCACCGCGCGGGGCTACGAGGTGAAGCCGTGGTCCGGCTGGGCGATCACCTATATGCCGTACAACTTCAACAACCCGCGGATGGGCGCGGTGTTCAAGCAGCCGTACGCCCGCCAGGCCGTCCAGCGCTCCATCGACCAGGCGAGCCTCGCGAAGGTCATCTTCAACGGCACGGCGATGCCCGGCTACGGCCCCGTACCGCAGGGTCAGGCCTCCGACTTCGTCTCACCGGCGCAGAAGGGCAACCCGTACCCGTACTCGACGGACGCCGCACGCACCCTGCTCACCGAGCACGGCTGGAGCGAGCAGGGCGGTGTGATGACGTGCACCGAACCCGCGAAGTGCGGTGCGGGTGTCGCCAAGGGGACGAAGTTCGAGATGCGGGTGCTGTCGCAGTCCGGCTCGACGGTGACGGACAACATGATGAGCGCGATCCAGTCCTCCCTCGCGAAGACCGGCATCAAGTTCTCCATCAAGACGGCCCCGGTCAACTCGGTGCTGTCGCAGACCCCGCAGTGCAAGGCGGACCAGCCCGTCTGCTCATGGCAGCTGTCCTTCTTCGGTACGGCGGGCAGCTGGTACTTCCCGGCGTTCCCCACCGGCGACTCGCTGTTCCAGACCGGCGGCGGCTCGAACTTCGGCGGGTACTCCAACCCTGAGGTGGACAAGCTGATCTCCGCTTCCACGACGTCGAGTTCGAACGAGGCGATCCAGAAGTACAGCGAGGCCCTCTCCGAGGACCTCCCGGTGATCTGGCTGCCGGAGCCCGTCTACCAGATCTCGGTCGTCAGGAAGGGTCTCGGCGGCTTCTCCCAGGACTCCCTCGCCAACTTCCACCCCGCCCAGTGGAAGTGGACCGACTGAGCCATGGACACCGTCTGGTACCTGACCCGGCGGGTGCTCCAGGCCCTCGTCGTCATCCTCCTCGTCACGGTCGTGGTGTTCTGCCTGCTGCACGCGCTGCCCGGGGGTCCCGCACGCGGAATCCTCGGCCCGCAGGCGACCGCCCAGCAGATCGCCGCGTTCAATCAGGAGCAGGGGCTGGACCGGTCCCTGCCCGTGCAGTACGTCCACTACCTCGGCACCCTGCTGCACGGCGACCTCGGGACCTCGTACACGCTCAACGAGGCGGTGTCCCGGCTCATCACCCAGCGTCTGCCGAAGACACTCGTCCTGACCGTGCTGTCCGCTCTTGTGGGTCTGCTGCTGGCGGTGCCGCTGGGCATGTGGCAGGCGGTGCGGCGCAACAAGCCGGTGGACTACGTCGTCACCACGCTGAGCTTCGTCGCGTACTCCACGCCGGTGTACTTCCTGGGGCTGCTGCTGATCCTGCTGTTCACACAGACGCTGAACTGGTTCCCCTCCCAGGCGCCGCAGGGCGACACGCTGGGGCAGGTGTTCGCGGATCCGGTGGGACTGGTGCTGCCGGTGGTGACGGGGGCGGCGTCGATGGTGGCGGTGTTCAGCCGGTACATGCGGGCTTCGACGCTGGAGAACCTCTCCGAGGACTATGTCCGCACGGCCCGGGCGGGTGGGGCCGGGCAGTACGCGATTCTCTTCCGGCATGTGTTCCGGAGTTCACTGACGCCGGTGATCGCGATGCTCGGGTATTACGTGCCGGTGTTGTTCGGGGGTGCGCTGGTGGTTGAGCAGCTCTTCAACTACCCGGGGATGGGGCTGTTGTTCTGGAGTGCGGCGCAGTCTTCTGACTACCCGGTGCTGCTCGGGTGTGTGCTGGTCATTTCCGTCGCGACGGTGGTGGGGACCTTGCTGGCGGATGTGGTGCAGCGGGTTGTGGATCCTCGGGTTAAGGAGGGGCGGGTGTGAGTGGTCGTGTTTTCGCCGCAGGCCGGTGGGGGGTGCTCGCGCCCCGCGGCGGAGCCGCAAATGGAAACAGCCCCGCGCCCCTGAGGAATGCGCGCTTCGCGCGCAACAGGCTTGCTGTGGCTGGGCTTGTTGTTCTTGTGCTCTTCCTTCTGTTCTGTTTCGTCGGGCCGTTGGTGTACTCCACCGATCAGACCCATACGGATCTCTCCCAGGTCAATCTCGCGCCCAGCGGGGCCCATTGGCTCGGTACCGATGCCGTAGGACACGATCAGCTCGGGCGGCTCATGTACGGCGGGAAGATCTCGTTGCTCGTGGGGCTTGCCGCCGGACTGCTGGCGACCGTCATCGGGACGCTCTGGGGAGCCGTCGCGGGGTACGCGGGCGGCTGGGTGGACGCCGTGATGATGCGGGTCGTGGACGCGGGGATCGCGATCCCGGCGCTGTTCATCCTGCTCGTGGTGTCCGCCATCACCGATCCGGGGCCGCTCGGGCTCGTCGTGATCCTCGGGGTGGTGTCGTGGCTGGTGCCCTCGCGGCTGGTGCGGGCGGAGACGCTCACGCTGAAGAGCCGGGACTACGTGCTGACCCTGCGTGCCATCGGCGGGACGCACGGGCGGGCGATCGGCCGGCACATCCTGCCCAACTCGGTGTCCACCATCGTGGTCGCGGCGACGTTCCAGATCGCCGACGCGATCCTGCTCGTGGCGTATGTGTCGTATCTCGGCTTGGGTGTCCAGCCGCCGGCGACGGACTGGGGCGGCATGCTGTCGGCCGGTCTGACGGCGGCGTACTCCGGGCGCTGGTGGCTGATCGTTCCGCCGGGCCTCGCGATCATTCTCGTCGTGTGCGCGTTCAACGCGATCGGCGACGGGCTGCGCGACGCCTTCGATGTGAAGGGGCGTGCGTGAGCATCCTGGAGATCGAGAAGCTGGGCGTGACCTTCACGACGGACAGCGGTGACGTGCCCGCCGTGCGGGACGTGTCGCTGCGGGTCCGGCCCGGGGAGACGCTGGCGCTGGTCGGCGAGTCGGGGTCGGGGAAGTCGACGGTGGCGCTGGCCGCGCTGGGACTGCTGCCGGGCAGCGCCCGGGTCTCCGGGAGCGTCAGGGTCGACGGTGCCGAGGTCGTCGGCACGTCCGAGGCCGGACTGGCCCGGATGCGAGGCCGTACGGCCTCGATGGTGTTCCAGGAGCCCGCGACGGCACTGGACCCGTTGACCCGGGTCGGGGCGCAGATCGCCGAGGTGCTCCGCAACCACCGGACGGTGTCGCGCACCGAGGCGGCCCGGGAGGCGGTGGCGTTGCTGCGCCGGGTGGGTATTCCGGAGCCGGAGCGGCGGGCCTCGGCGTTTCCGTTCCAGTTGTCGGGCGGGCAGCGGCAGCGGGTCGTCATCGCCATGGCGATCGCCAACTCGCCCGGGCTGCTGGTCGCGGACGAGCCGACCACGGCCCTCGATGTCACCGTGCAGGCCGGGATCCTGGACCTGCTGCGGGGTCTCGCCGCCGACTCGGGCACGGGCGTGCTGCTCGTGACCCACAACATGGGCGTGGTCGCGGACTTCGCCGACCGGGTGGCCGTGATGCTGCGGGGCGAGATCGTGGAGACCGGGACGGTGGAGGAGGTGCTGCTGCGGCCTCGGCACGAGTACACCCGGGGGCTGCTGGCGGCGGTGCCGCGTCTGGCGGTGGGCGAGCCGGAGGCAGCGCCGCCACCGGCGGCGCGTCCCCCGCGAGACGCGGTGGTCGAACTCCGGGACGTCTCCGTGCGGTTCGGGCGGGGGCCGCGTGCCGTGCGGGCCCTGGAGGACGTGTCCCTCACCGTCCGTCCCGGTGAGACGGTCGGCCTGGTCGGCGAGTCGGGATCCGGCAAGTCGACGGCGGCGCGGGTCGCGCTGGGGCTGGTCCGGCCGTCCTCCGGCACGGTGTCGCTGTTCGGCGGCGATCTGCGCCGGGTGCGGGGGCGCCGTCGGCGTTCGCTGCTGGCCGGGGTGGGTGTGGTGCTCCAGGATCCCGTGGCGTCGCTGGACGCGCGGATGAGTGTCGCGGAGTGCGTGGCCGAGCCGCTGCGGGTGCACCGGCGTGGGATGCCGGCGGCCGAGCGGCGGGCGCGGGTCACCGAGGTGCTCGAACTGGTGCGGCTGCCGACGGAGTTGGCGGTCCGCGGGCCGCGTGAGCTGTCCGGCGGTCAGCGGCAGCGGGTGAGTCTGGCCCGGGCGCTGGTGCTGCAGCCGCGGCTGCTGGTCGCGGACGAGCCGACCAGTGCGCTCGATGTGAGTGTGCAGCGGACGGTGCTGGAGGTGATCGCCGAGTCACAGCGCGAGCTGGGGTTCGCCTGTCTGTTCGTGTCGCACGATCTGGCCGTGGTGCAGGAGTTCGCCCGGCGCGTGGTGGTGATGCGGGCCGGGCAGGTGGTGGAGCAGGGGCCCACGCTGTCCACCCTCTCGCGCCCGGAGACGGAGTACACACGGCGGCTCATCGCCGCCGTGCCGGTGCCGGATCCGGTGCTGCAACGGCGGCGCCGGGCGGCGGCCCTCGGGACGGGGGCCACGGCGTGACCGGCGCTGTCGAGGTCGTCGCCGGTGTCGACATCGGCGGCACGACCACCCAGGTGGTGCTGTGTACGGCGGATCTCCGGGTCGCGGACCGCGTGGCCGTGCCCACACCGGCGGCCGAGGACGGCAGGGCGATGACGGACGCGGCGCTGGACGCCGTACGGCTGCTCCTCGGCCGTACGCCGGCGCGGCTGCTCGGCGTGGGGGTCGGCGCGGCGGGCGTGGTGGACGCCCGGGCCGGGCGGATCCTCGTCGCCAGCGACTCCTTCCGCGACTGGGCCGGTTTCCCGGTGACGGCGGCGGTCCGGGAGGGGCTGGGCGTTCCCGCGTACCTGGAGAACGACGTCAACGCGTTTCTGCGCGGCGAGGTCGTCGGGGGCGCCGCCGCGGGTGAGCCGCATGTCCTCGGCATGACGCTCGGCACCGGGGTCGGCGGTGCGCTGTGGCTGGACGGCCGGCTGCACGACGGCCCGAACGGAGCGGCGGGCGAGATCGGCCACGTCCCCGGCTTCGGCGACCTGCCCTGCACCTGCGGGGGCCGCGGCCACCTGGAGACCTTGGCGTCGGGGCGTGCGATCGCGGCGAGGTACGCCGAACGAGTGGCGGGATCGGAGGCCGAGGGCGTCGGTCAGGCCGGGCCACCCCACCGGCCCGAGGAACCCGGCCGGGGGCAGCTTCCCGGCCGGGGCCGGGTGGCCAGCCAAGGCCGGGAAAGCAGCCAGGGCCGGGAAACCAGCCAGGGCCGGGAAACCAGCCGGGGCCGGGGAGCCGGCCGGGCCGTGGGTCTTCGCCAGGCCGAAGCAGGCGGGCGGGTTGGGGAAGTCCGGCCAGGTCTCTCCGGCCTGGCTGTCGCCGGGCTGGCCGCACAAGGGGACCAGGACGCCCTGGCCGTCTACCAGGCTGCCGGGGCCGCCGTCGCGCGGGCGATTCTCGTCACGGCCGGGCTGCTGGATGTGACCGTGTGCGTCGTCGGCGGGGGCGTCAGCCGGGCCTGGTCGCTGTTGGAGCCGCCCCTGCTCGCAGCCCTAGCCGCCGAACCGCCGGTCAGCGGGCACCCGGTGCGCGTACGGCTCGCGCTGCTGGGCGACGACGCCGTGGCGATCGGCGCTGCGGCCCGGGCGCGGGCCGAACTCGGCATGGTCAGCCGGGTGTGACCGTCAACGACAAGGGTGACCGGGTCAGGCGTGATCGGAGTGCCGGTCACGCCCGACCGTCGGCAGGGCAGGTCAGGTCAGCTCAGGCCCGCCGACTTCAGCCACGCCTTGGCCACGTCCAGCGGGTCCTTCTTCTCGAGCTGGACCTGCGCGTCCAGTTCGAGCAGCGCGGCCGTGTCGAGCTTGGCCGAGACCGCGTCGAGTGCCGCGGCGCCCTCCTTGGACAGCTCGCCCTTGCGGACCAGCGGCTGCACGTTCTGGAAGCCGAAGAGGTTCTCCGGGTCCTTCAGGACGATGAACTTGTCCCGGGCGATGGTCGGGTCGGTGGTGAAGAGGTCCGCGGCCTGCACGGTGTTCTTCTTCAGCGCCGTCTGGGTCAGCGGACCGCCCGCGTCGAGGGACTTGAAGGACTTGAACTCAAGGCCGTACACCGACTTGAGGCCCACCAGCCCCTGGTGCCGGGTCTGGAACTCCGGTGAGCCGCCGAAGTCCAGGTCCTTGGCGACGTCCTTGAGGTCCGCGATGGACGAGTCCGCGGTCAGCTTGTACTTCTTCGCGGTCTCCGCGTTGACCGTCACGGAGTCCTTGTTCTGCGCCGCCGACGGCTTCAGCAGCTCCAGCTTGGAGTCGAGCTTGCCGTCGATGGCCGTCGTGGTCTCCTCGACCGTCTTCGGCTTGGCCTTGGCGTCGAGGTAGGCCAGCAGGGAGCCGTTGTACTCCGGCAGCACGGTGACGCTGCCGTTCTTCATCAGACCGTACGTGGTCTCCCGGCTGCCTATGTTGGGCTTGTAGGTGACCTTGATGCCCTTGGCCTTGAGGGCCTCGCCGTAGATGTCGGCGAGCAGGATGCTCTCGGCGAAGTTGTTGGAGCCGACGACGACGGCGCCGCCCTCCGCCCCGCCGCCCTTGAGCGGGTCGTCGGAGGTGCCGCCGGAGGAACAGCCCCCGAGAAGAGCTGCCGCCGCGGCCAGCGCGACCGCTGCCGCGCCGGGGTGCCTCGTGATGGACCGGGTGCTGCTCTTCCGTGTAGTAATCACCCACTGATCCAAGCCAGCGGATATTCGGTCAGTCAAGAGCAGCTTGGTCACCAATTGGCGTCATCTCCTGCGCACACCCGGGGATACCGCGACCCGGGCCGCCGCCCAGAACAGCGCGAGCGTGACCAGTGCGAGAACGGCCACGAGCGTCGCACCGCCCACCACCTTCTCGTAGTTGCGCTGGTAAAGGCCGTCGACGATGTACCGGCCGAGGCCGCCCAGGCTGACGTACGCGGCGATGGTGGCCGTCGACACGATCTGGATGGCCGCCGAGCGCAGGCCGCTGAGGATCAGCGGCAGGGCGACCGGCAGTTCCACCTGGAAGAGGATCCGGGACTCGTGCATGCCCATGCCCCGGGCGGCGTCCACCGGCGAGGGGTCGACGGAACGCATCGCCTCGTAGGTGGTGACCAGGATCGGCGGAACGGCGAGGATGACCAGCGGGATCATCACGGGCAGCATCCCGAACCCCAGCAGGGTGGTCATCAGCACCAGCAGACCGAAGCTGGGCAGGGCCCGCCCGGCGGTGGCGACCAGGGACAGGGCGTTGCCGCCGCGCCCGTAGTGCCCGGTGACCAGGCCGATCGGCAGTCCGATCGCGGCGGCGAGGAGCAGCGCCTCCAGGGTGTACTGGACATGCTCCCCGAGCCGGGCCGGGATGCCGTCGTAGCCCTGCCAGTGGGCGCTGTCGCTGAAGAACGCGTTGACGAAGTTGAGTACGTTCACCGGGCGGCTTCCTCAAGGGCGGGCGCCGGCTTGCGACGGGCCCTCCCGCTCGGCATCCAGGGCGTCAGCAGCACCCGGACGAGGACCAGAAGGGCGTCGACGAGGATCGCCAGGAGCGCCGTGGTGATCACGGAGTTCCAGGTGAGCTCGGGCCGGTTGTAGATCTGCGCGTCGTGGAGCAGGTTGCCGAGCGCGCCCTGGTTGCCGATCAGCATGCCGACGCTGACGAGGGAGATGCTCGACACGGTCGCCACCCTGAGGCCGGCGATGATCGCCGGTACCGCGATCGGCAATTGCACCTGGAAGTACCGCCGTACGGGCCCGAAGCCCATGGCGGTCGCGGCGGCCAGGGTCTCCGGGGGCACTGAGCGCACTCCGTCGACGATCGCCGGGACGAGCACCACCAGGCTGTACACGGCCAGCGGGATCATCACGGTGAGTTCGGTCTGCCCGGTGTAGTCGATGAGCACGACGAAGAACGCCAGGGACGGGATGGCGTACAGCACGGTCGTCAGGCCGAGGACGGGCGGGTACAGCCAGCGGAAGCGCACACAGAGCTGGGCGATCGGCAGGGCGAGGAGCAGTCCGGCCGCGACCGGAAGCAGGGCTTCCCTCAGGTGCAGCCCGATCAGCCCGAACCAGCTGTGCTGGAGGTCGCTCGGGATGTCGAAGAAGTCGTGGAGGTAGCCGCTCATCCGGCGACCTTCTCGTCGTCGCGCTCGTCGTCGCGCCGTGCCTCGTGGGCGCTGCGGATGGCCTCGCCGATGGTCTGCTGGGCGACCACTCCGGTCACGTGTCCGCCGGCGTCCACGGCGACGGCCCAGCCGGTCGGGGAGAGTACGGCACAGTCGAGGGCGGCCCGCAGCGAGTCGGTGCCGGGCACGAACGGCCGCCCGTGGGAGAGGAGCCGGTCCGGCCTGATGTCACCGGCCGTCAGATCCTGCGGCGCGCCCCAGCCGAGCGGCCTGCCGTCCGCGTCGGTCACCAGCAGCCAGGCGGCGTCGGGGGCGGCGATCTGCTCGGCGGTGGCGTCGACCCGGATCACCGGGTCGGTGGTCAGCGTGAGCCGCGCGGACGGGAAGAACGACAGGCCCCGGATGCCGCGGTCGGCGCCGAGGAAGTCCTCGACGAAGGCGTCGGCGGGGTTGGAGAGCAGCTCGGCGGGCGGTGCGTACTGGGCGAGATGGCCGCCCTCCCGCAGCACGGCGACCATCGTGCCGAGCTTGATCGCCTCGTCGATGTCATGGGTGACGAAGACGATGGTCTTGCCCAACTCGTCCTGGATGCGCAGCAGTTCGTCCTGGAGGACCTTGCGCACCACGGGGTCGACCGCCGAGAACGGCTCGTCCATGAGCAGTACCGGCGGGTCGGCGGCGAGCGCCCGGGCCACGCCGACGCGCTGCTGCTGGCCGCCGGACAGCTGGTAGGGGTACCGCTTGGCGAGCGCGGCGTCGAGGCCCACGCGCTCCATCAGTTCGGCCGCCCGGGCCCGGGCCTTCTGCTTGCCCCAGCCGAGCATGCGCGGCACGGTCGCGATGTTGTCGACGATCGTGCGGTGCTGGAAGAGGCCGGCGTTCTGGATGACGTAGCCCATGGAACGGCGCAGGGTGGTGACGGGCTGCCGCTGGATGTCCTCGCCGTCGAGGAGGATCGTTCCCTCGCTCGGTTCGACCATCCTGTTGATCATCCGCAGGGTGGTCGTCTTGCCACAGCCCGACGGTCCGACGAGGACGGTGATCGAGCGGTCGGGTATCTCCATGGAGAGCCGGTCGACCGCCACCGTGCCGTCCGGGTACCGCTTGGTGACTGATTCGATCCGTATCAAGGCGCCGGGGCCCTTCGGGTTGGCGGAGACTTTTGGCCATGGTCGTACGGGTTGTTGCCGGACGAGTCTAGACGGCAGCGGTTTCCGGCCCCGGGGCGGCCGCCGGGCCGTCCCCGTTCAGCGGCAGGCGGACGGTGAAGACCGTCGCCCCCGGCTCGCTGTCCAGCTCGATGCGGCCGCCATGAGCCCGGACCAGGGACTGGGCGACCGCGAGGCCGAGGCCGCTGCCGCCGCGGTCGCGGCTGCGGGCCTTGTCGACGCGGTAGAAGCGGTCGAAGACCCGGGCCCGGTCGTCGGGCGGGATGCCCGGACCGGTGTCGGCGACCCGCACCTCGGCCGAGCCGGGCGCGACGCACACCTCCACGGACACCTTCGTCCCGGCGGGGGTGTGCACAGCGGCGTTGGTGAGGAGGTTGTCGACGACCTGCCGGATGCGCAGCGGGTCCATCCGCAGCCGCACCGGGCGCGGCCCCGCGAGCACGGTCAGCCCGTGGTCGGGGCGGCCCGCGCGGAAGGCGTCCGCGGCCTGGCACACCAACTCGACCAGGTCGGCGTCCTCGAGGCGCAGCGGCTCCTCCACCTCCGCCGCGTCCAGCCGGGCGAGCAGCAGCAGGTCGTCCAGGAGGACACCCATCCGCGCGGCCTCGGCGCGCAGCCGGGCCAGGTGCCGGTCGCGTTCCTCGGGGGCGTTGGCGGCGGCGTACTGGAAGAGGTCGGCGTAGCCGCGTACCGACATCAGCGGGGTGCGCAGCTCGTGCGAGGCGTCCGCGACGAACCGGCGCAGCCGCTGCTCGGCCTCCGCGCGCACGGCGAGGGAGTGGTCGATGTGCTCCAGCATCGTGTTGAAGGCGGTGCGCAGTTCGTCCACCTCGGGTCCGCCGTCCCGGCCGTCGGCGCGCAGCGGCAGCCGGGCCGCCGACTCGGTCAGGTCGTGCGAGGCGATGCCGTGGGCGGTGGACGCCATGTCGCTGAGCGGTTTCAGTCCGCGGCGCAGCGTCCTGCGGCCGAAGACGACCAGCGCGAGCAGCGCGGCCCCGAAGGTGACGACCTGGATGGTGATCAGCTGCCCGACCGTGTCCTCGATGTCCTCCATGGGCGCGGCGCTGACGAGGACGACCCCGGGCTCGACCTGGCAGGCGCGCAGCCGGTAGGAGCCGGCGCCCTTGAGGTGCTCGGTGCGCAGGAGTTCCGTGTGCGCGGTGGTCTGCGCCCGGGCCAGGGAGGTGAAGTCGTCGACGTCCTTCGGCAGGTCGGCGGGGTCCTCGGGCCTGCGGAGCTCGGGCGTGCCGTCCGAGACGTCGTACACGGCGTAGAACCAGCTGTAGTACTTCTTGCCCGAGAGCGTGCCGTAGTCCGCGATGCTCTTGGACTGGGCGATCTGGGCCTGTGCGAGCTGGGTGTCGAGCTGGGCCGAGAGGTAGTCCCGCATGTAGGTGGTCAGGGCCGTGCCGACGACGGCGAACACGACCAGCGCCAGGGCGCCGAGGCCCAGCGCCAGCCGGGTGCCCAGGCGCATCCTGCGGTAGGTCCGCCGGAGTCTGGCGATCACTCGGAGGCCTGCCGCAGGACGTACCCGAATCCCCGCACGGTGTGGATCAGGGGCGCGCCGCCGTCGTCCGTCTCGTCGAGCTTGCGGCGCAGCCGGCTGACGACCAGCTCGACGACGTTGGAGCGGCCGCCGAAGCCGTACTCCCACACGTGGTCGAGGATCTGCGCCTTGGTGAGCACGGTGGGCGACTTGCGCATCAGGTAGCGCAGCACCTCGTACTCGGTCGGGGTGAGCGACAGCAGCCGCTCGCCGCGCCGCACATCGCGGGTGTCCTCGTCCATGGTCAGGTCGCCGACCTGGAGCACGGACCGCTGGAAGGCGGGTCCGGCGCTGCGCCGCAGCACGGTCCGCAGCCGGGCCATCAGCTCCTCCACGGCGAACGGCTTGACCAGGTAGTCGTCGCCGCCCCGCGTCAGGCCCGCGACCCGGTCGGCGACGCCGTCGCGCGCGGTGAGGAACACCACCGGCACCATCGTCCCGGAGGCGCGCAGCCGGTCCAGGACACCGAAGCCGTCCACGCCGGGCAGCATCAGGTCGAGCACCACGATGTCCGGGTGGAACTCGGCGGCCCGCTTCAGCGCGTCCTCGCCGGTGTACGCCGTGACCGCGTCCCAGCCCTCGTAGCGGGCGACGGTCGCGACGAGGTCGGCGATGGGCGGGTCGTCGTCGACGACGAGGAAGCGTACTTTTTCCACCCGCTCATAGTGCTTCACCTGTCCCGCGCCTCCATAGCCGTCCGCCCTTTCGCGGTGCGATCGATAAACACTTGAAAGTTGAGCGACAGTATTTCGACAGCTCCTCCGCGACAAGCTCGGTGTCCCAGGATCCGATCAAGGAGCTGCCGACCGTGACGACCCTCCAAGAACCTCCCGCGGCGACCCGCGCGGGCGTGCGCCCCAGAGTGGTGGGGCGCACCGGCCTGTACGCGGTGCTGCTCGCCAACGCGGTCGTGGTGGCCGTGTTCTTCGTCCAGGCCGGTTTCGCCTCGAACACGCTCATCGTGCTGGGCCGGCTGACCGGGCTCTACGGTTCGCTGCTCATGGCGTTCCAGCTGCTGCTGGTGGCCCGGCTGCCCTGGTTCGACCGGCGGATCGGCATGGACCGGCTGACGTCCTGGCACCGCTGGACCGGCTTCTCGGTGCTGTGGCTGCTGCTCGCGCACGCGGTGTTCATCGTCTTCGGCTACGCCCAGTCCTCTTCGCTGGACCCGGTGAACCAGCTGGTGGACCTCGCCGAGACCGTCGAGGGCGTGCTGCGCGCGATCACGGCCCTGGCGATCATCATCGTGGTCGGCGTCGTCTCGGCCCGCTCCGCCCGGCGCCGGCTGGCCTACGAGACCTGGCACTTCATCCATCTGTACACCTACGTCGCGGTGGTGCTGGCGTTCACGCACCAGGTCGCGGCGGGTACGACGTTCACCTCGTCGTCGGCGGCGAAGACGTACTGGTACGCCGTGTGGGGCCTGGCCCTCGCCGCGGTGTTCACGGGCCGTCTGGTACTGCCCCTGTGGCGCAATTTCCGTCACCAGCTGCGTGTGACAGCCGTCGTCCCCGAGAACGACCACGTCGTCTCGATCTACATCACGGGCCGGGACCTCGACCGGCTGCCCGCCCGGGCCGGACAGTTCTTCCTGTGGCGGTTCCTGACGAAGGACCGCTGGTGGCAGGCCAACCCGTTCTCGCTGTCCGCCGCCCCGGACGGCCGTACGCTCCGGCTGACCGCCAAGCGCGCGGGCGACGGGAGCGCGGCCCTGCGGCACCTGAAGGTGGGCACGCGCGTGTTCGCCGAGGGCCCCTACGGCGCCTTCACCACCCTGCACCGCACCCGCCCGGACGCCCTGCTCATCGCGGGCGGCGTCGGTGTCACGCCGATCCGGGCCCTGCTGGAGGAACTGCACGGCCACGCGGTCGTGATCTACCGGGTGGCCACGGACCAGGACGCCGTCCTCTACGACGAACTGCGCGACCTCGCGCACGCCAAGGGCGCCGAACTGCACCTGGTCACCGGCCCGCCCGTGCCCGACCGGCTGGCGCCGCGGGAGCTGGCACGCCTGGTTCCGGACATCGCGGGTCGGGACGTCTACCTGTGCGGCCCGCCGCCGATGATGAACGCGGTGCTCGGCAGCCTGCGCGAGCTGGGTGTGCCCAGGCCGCAGGTTCACTTCGAACGCTTCAGCCTGGCCGGATGACGAGGAGATTGTCGTGAAACGAGCCATACCCGTCCTCGTCCTGAGCATCGCGGGCCTGATCCCGGTCTGGCGCTACGCGCCCTCGCAGGACACCGGATCGTCGTCGTCCGTCACGGAGGCCGCGGCGCCGGCGTCCACGCCCTCGGCCTCGTCGTCGGGCGGAACCACCTCCACCGTCGTGTCGGGGTCCACGATCGACACCGAGAAGGGCCCGGTGCAGGTCGAGGTCACCTTCGCCGGCGACAAGATCGCCTCGGTGCGCATGCTCCAGCAGCCGAACCATCCGCAGACGACGGCCGCCGTGCCCAAGCTGATCGAGGAGACGCTCCAGGCGCAGAGCGCCGACATCGACACGGTGTCCGGCGCCACGGTCACCAGCGACGGCTACAAGGAGTCGCTCCAGGCCGCCATCGACGCGAAGGGCTGAGGGGATGCGGCGCGTCGAGCAGGTGATGGGGTTCCCGGTGTCGGTCCGGATCGACGACAAGGGCTTCCCCGAGGCGGCGGTGGACGGCCTCTTCGCCTGGCTGCACGAGGTCGACGCGCGGTTCAGCCCGTTCCGGCCGGGCAGCGAGGTGTCGCGGCTGGACCGCGGGGAGGTGTCCGAGCCCAGTGCGGCGCTCCGGGAGATCCTGGATCTGTGCGAGGAGTACCGGGTCGCGACCGGGGGCGCGTTCGACGTACGCCTGCCGGGGCGCGGCCTCGATCCCTGCGCGGTGGTGAAGGGCTGGTCGGTGCAGAAGGGTGCGGAGCTGCTGGCGGCGGCCGGGGCGCGGAGGTTCTGCCTCAACGCGGGCGGTGACGTGGTCGCGGCCGGCGGCCCCTGGCGCGTGGGCGTACGGCATCCCGAGCACGCCGACCAGTTGTGCACGGTCCTGGACCTCACGGACCGGGCCGTGGCGACGTCCGCTCGCTACGAGCGCGGTGACCACATCGTCGACGGGCGTACCGGCCGCCCGGCGACCGGGCTGCTCAGCCTCACGGTCGTGGCCCCCACCCTCACCGAGGCCGACACCGTCGCGACGGCGGCGTTCGCGCTGGGCGCCGAGGGCGTCGAATGGGCCGCGGCCCGGGAGGGCTGCGAGGTGTTCGCGGTGGACGCCGGGCGCCGGGTCCTGCGGTCGCCGGGCTTCCCCGCCACCGGGACAGCCGTGCTGCCGGGCGGCTAGGACCTGTCATGTCGCGACAGGCTGTGCGCAGCCCCTGGGCTGTCTCGCTCCGGGTGCGGTGTGGTGTCAGGCGTGGGCCGCTGCCGGACGGCCGCTCGCGGCGAACGTCTTCCAGAGCTGCATGAACAGCCGTACCAGGGCGGCCTCGATCAGGGCGACCGCGACCTGGGTCAGGATCGTGCTGAAGATGTGCGGCATGGCGAGCCGCCTTTCGTGAACGGTGCGTCGTGCTGGGTACCACTCCTTTCTGCGGTCCCATGTCATACGAGAGGCTTCACTCGGGTTTCCTGCGGGGAAACTTTGGTCAGCGCCTCGGCGCCGTGCCGCACCACCGCGGGCACCAAGACCGACCCCGCCGCCGAGCTCAGCGCGATCGTCCAGCCCACGGGGCCCAGGGGCCGGCTGCCGAAGAAATGGCTGAGCCCCGGAACGGTCACCACCACACCCAGCACCACCAGGGACCCCACCGCGGCCACGGCGACCACCGGATCGCGGCCCGCGTCCTGAAGCGTCTGGAGCAGTTGGGAGGCCACCAGGGCGACCAGGGCGACGGTGTCGGCGTGCGCCCGGGTACCGGTCGGCCGGGCCACGACCCAGGCGACGGTGGCGGCGGCCGCGGTGATCCCGGCGCGCAGTCGGAGATGACGGGTCAGGGCCTTGCCGAGCGAGGCTTCGGGTCCCTCCGCGAGCAGCCGCTCGGCGTGGTCGGCGGGCGGCCGGGCGGCGATGGCCATGGCGGGCAGCATGTCCGTGAGCAGGTTGACCAGCAGCAGCTGGCGTGCGTTCAGCGCGCTGCGCCCGGTGAGCAGGGTGGTCGCCAGGACGAAGGCGATCTCGCCCAGGTTGCCGCCGAGCAGGATGCCCAGCGCCTTGCGCACCGAGGCCCACATGGCCCGTCCCTCGACGAAGGCGTCGACGATCGTCTCGATGCGGTCGTCGGTGACCACCACGTCGGCGGCGGAGCGGGCCGCGGGCGTGGCCCGCGAGCCGAGGGCGATGCCGACGTCGGCGATGCGGATGGCGGGCGCGTCGTTGGCGCCGTCGCCGGTGACGGCGACGACGCGGCCGGCCGTGCGCAGCGCGGTGACGATCCGGACCTTGTGCGCGGGGGTGACCCGCGCGAACACCGTGACGTCCGGCAGCGTTCGGGCGAGGGACGCGTCGTCCAGGGCGTCCAGCTCCGCCCCGGTCATCAGCCGCGGCTCCTCCTCGGGCCGCAGTTCTCTGGCGATCGCCGCGGCCGTGCTGGGATGGTCCCCGGTGAGCATGACGATGCGCACCCCGGCCCGCGACAGCCGGCTGACGCTCTCGGCGGCGGTGGCCCGCACCGGGTCCGCGAGACCCAGCAGGCCCAGCAGACACAGCCCGTCGACACTCTCGTCGAGATCCGGACCTTCGCCGAGGCCCGGCGAGGCGTCCGGCGGTTGCGCGGGCGCGAGCCGCTCCGCGACCGCGAGGACCCTCAGGCCTTCGCGCGCGAGCCGGTCGACCTCCGCCTCGATCTCCGCGCGCCGCCCCTCGTCGAACCGCTCGGTCGTCTCGCCCCGGCGAACGCGGTCGCAACGGGCCAGCACGACCTCCGGGGCGCCCTTGACGGCGATCCGCGCCTCGGCGCCGACCCTTCCCAGAACGGCGTGGTAGCCGCGTCCCGGCTCGAACGGCAGCTCCGCCAGCTGCTCCCAGGTGTCCGAGCCGAGCCCGGCGGCCCGGGGCGGGGCGGCACCGAGCAGCTCGGCCCCGGCGGCGATGGCCCGGTCGGTGGGATGGGCGTGCGACGCGGCCGGCCCCTGGGGACCCGCCAGGGCCGCTGTGGCCAGGACCCTGCGCAGCGCCGGGGTGAGCCGGTCGGGCGGACGGCGCTCGAGGCCGTCGGACACCTGCCGCAGGCTGATCCGGCCCTCGGTGAGCGTGCCGGTCTTGTCGAAGCACAGCACATCGGTACGGCCCAGCGCCTCGATGGTCGAGGCACTGCGGACCAGGGTGTCGCGGGTGGACAGCCGGCGGGCGGCGGCCAGCTCCGCGACCGTCGCGATGAACGGCAGCCCCTCGGGCACCGCCGCGACGCACAGACTGACCGCGGATCCCAGGGCGGCGCCCAGCGGCCGCCGGCGCATCAGGTCGATGGCGAACAGGACGACGCCCGCCGCGACGGACACCGGCAGGAACCACCGGCCCAGCGCCTTCAGCCGCCGCTCCACCCCGCTCTCCGGCGGCCCGCCCTCCGGGGCCGCCTCGGCCGCGCTGCCCGCCTCGGTGGCCGTCCCGGTGGCGACGACGACGGCCAGCGCCTCGCCGGCCGCCACCGTCGTCCCCTGGTAGAGCATGGAGGTCCGGTCGGCGACCGCCCGGGCCGCGGACGGCGCGGCGCTCTTGACGACCGGCAGCGACTCACCGGTCAGACTGGACTCGTCCACCTCCAGGTTCTGCGCCCGCACCACCCGGCAGTCCGCCGGAACCGCGTCCCCCGCCCGCAGCTCGATCACATCGCCGCGCACCAGGTGCTCACCGGCCGCCCAGTCCGGCTCCGTCCGGTCGGGCCGGCGTACCCGCACCCGCGCCGAGGTGGCCTCGACCAGCCGTTCCGCCTCCTGGTCGGCCTTCTGCTGCTGCACACCGCCGACGAGCGCGTCCACGCCGAGCACTCCGCCGATGAGCACGGCGTCCACGAGGGAACCCAGCGCCGCCGAGATGCCGCCGCCGGCCGCGAGGATGGGAGTGAGCGGATTGGCCAGCTCCTCGGCGACCCGGCCGACCAGGGTGACGGCACCGTCGTGCCGGTCATGGCCCGCGAGCTGTCGCCGCCGGACGGCCTCGGCCTCGTGCAGCCCCCGGGACGACGTACCGAGCCGGGTCATCACCTGACGTACCGTCATCGCGTGCCAGGGGGTGCGCTCCGCGGCGGCCGGGGCCGGGCGCCCGTGCAACCGCCACCCCGCCCAGAACCCCGCCGCGATCCCGGCGATGGTCACCGCGTCGGTCACCAGGCGGGCCCGTGCCCAGGCCCGCGGACGGGGGACCAGGAGCGCGAGGGCCGAGCCCGCCACGGCGCCGCCGGCCTCCAGCCGCGCGCAGAGCCGGCCGATCCGCCGGGCCTCCGGCAGGGCCGTCAGCAGCAGGTGGACGACATCGGGCGGGGCGGCGACATCGGCGTCCCAGGGCACGTGCCGTGGCACGGCGATCACTCCGATGCCCAGGTCCGCACGGACCAGGGCGCGCCGGGTCCGCGCCGAGACCACCGCGACACCGTGGCCGTCCGCCTGCAGGGAGCGGACCAGGGCGGCCGTGCGCCGGTGCCCGGTGGGCGCGGCCTCGGGAAGCCCGAACCGGCGGTGCAGCCCCGGCGGGCCGCCCACCAGCCGGACGCGGCCGCACTCCCGTGCCGCGCGCACCACATGGTGGGCGAGCGGATGCAGTTGGGGGACCAGGCCGGTCACGGCCACCGGCCTGCCGTCCCGCAGCAGGAGCATCACCTGCGCGCCTTCCTCGGCCCACTGCCGGGCCCGGGCGGCCGTCCCGTCGGGTACGGCGACGCTGTTCACGGCAGGTGCCGGGGCGCTGCCGAGACCCCCGTGAGGGAGAGTGTCCGTGGCGGTGAAGGGCCGCAGCTCCCAGCCTCCCTGCCGCCGCGTTCGCAGCGGGTCGGCGCCGCGCCCGGTCCGCCACCCGGCCGGGCCACCGGGCTCGATCAACTCGTGGATCCGCGCGTACAGTTCATCGTCGTCCGAACCGCCCTGCGGGGTGCCGGGCGGCGTCAGGCGCGCCACACCCTCGACCGTCCAGCCGCCGTCGGCCAGCACCCGGGCGTCGAGGACCACGGTGTCGATCCGGTCCAGGCGGCGCAGTCGTTCCGGCCGTAGCACCAGTGCCCCGCGGTCGGAGAGGGCCCGGGCCACCGTGGACGAGAACGACTCGCCGCCGAGCCGAGGGCCGCGCGGCGTGCCCGAGATCAGCAGCGCCAGGCCCCGGTCATGGCTGAGCGTGCCGACTGCCGTCAGCGCATAGGCCCCGAGGGACACCGGAGCCGCCACCGCGGCGTAGCGGTCGCCCGGACCCGGTGGCAGCGGGGCGGGCCGCTCCTGACCGGGCTGCGCGTCGTGACGGTAGCTC
Source organism: Streptomyces sp. NPDC057002 (assembly GCF_042673825.1). Lineage (NCBI taxonomy): Bacteria > Bacillati > Actinomycetota > Actinomycetes > Kitasatosporales > Streptomycetaceae > Streptomyces > Streptomyces sp. NPDC057002. Next base: position 121,336 of record NZ_JBHURZ010000007.1, on the reverse strand, counting down.
CCCTCGTGCGCGGCCAGCCGACGCGACCAGTCCCCCCACGCCCTGCGGCGAGCCTGCACCTCCGCGTACCGGGACCACGACACGACAGCGGCCACCGTGGCGCCCAGGGGCCGGAACGTCAGCGTCGTCACCAGCAGGTTCGCCACGGCGAAGGTCCGTTCGGTGGCCGTCTCGCCGAGCCGTCGGGTGATGCCCTCACGCAGCGGCGGAGCGGACTCCACGAACTGGATCGCGGACAGCACCACCGGCGGCAGGCCCCTCAGCCGCATCATGTCGCCCACCGACGCCACCGCCACGCCCACCAGGCCCGCGCCGAGCCGGACAGCCGCCCCGGCCCGCGGCCCCGCCGCCCCCGGGAAGCCGACCGGGGACCGCGACGGGCCGGCACCGACAGAGCAGGGGGCGCCTGCCTCCTCGGCGGCGTCCGCGGCGGCGACGAGGCCCGCGACGCGCTCCAGATCGGTCTCCGGCCCGCACCCGACGTAGACGCATCCCAGCGTGCCGTTCACCTCGGCACGGCTCACCCCCTCCGTCCGGCGCAGCGCGGCCTCCAGCTCGCGGGCCGCACGCACCGTCCCGGGCCCTCCCAGGTGCCGGATCTCGACCTGCACGCCCCCAGGGGTCCGCCACACCCGGGGCGTACGGGGGCGCAGCAGCCGGCCGATGACGGGCAGCACGGACCCGGAGAGCATGGAGGACAGCACTGGCCAGATCACGCGGCCTCCACCATCGGCCGACAGGAACTTGAGCGGCGCCCCTGAGGACGACACTCACACCAGTATGTGCACGCCCCCTCACCACCGTCCTGCTCAGCGGCTCCGGATGCGCCGGGCGGGCGAGCACCCCGCTGTCCGGCGGGTCCGGCCGAGCGGCCGCCGTCACCCCTCCGGCAGGTCCTCCAGGAACCCCGCCGGCGGCACGAAGAACAGACTTCCGGTGACGGCCCGTGAGTAGTCCAGCAGCGGGTCGGGCCCCGAGCCCGGCTCGCCGAGGAACATCTTGCGCAGCATCGTCTCGGGTATTCGTGGCGTGCGCGCGTAGGCCACGAAGTACGTGCCGAACTCCCCGTGCCCCGGCCTGCCGAACGGCATCGCGGAGCGCAGGACCTTCTGCTCCGAGCCGTCCGGGCCGAGAACGGTGTTGACGTCCTTGTGGGAGCCGGGTGCGTCGAGTTCGAGGTTGGTGAGCTTGGTGCGTCCTATCACCTTCTCCTGCGCCTCCACGGCGAGGGCCTCCCACGCGTCCATGTCGTGCAGGTACTTCTGCACCATCGCGTAGCTGCCGCCGCGGAAGACGGGATCCTCCTCGCCGACCAGCGCCGCGTCGGCCGCGGGCCGGCCGACGGGGTTCTCGGTGCCGTCGACGAAGCCGAGGAGGTTGCGCGAGTCGAAATAGGCGAAGGCCTGCGTCTCGTCCCGCACGGTGACCGCGCCGCGCAGCCGCCGTACCAGCTCGGCGGCGAGGGCGAAACACAGGTCGGTGCGGGCGGCCTTGATGTGGAGGAACAGGTCGCCCGGGGTGGCCGGGGCGTGGTGCCGGGGCCCGGCCAGCTCGCGGAACGGGTGCAGTTCGGCGGGCCGCGGGCCGTCGAACAGCCGTCCCCAGGCCCGGGATCCGACCCCGGCGACACAGCCGAGACCGCCGTCGGGGCTGGGGAAGCCGACGGACCGCACCAGGCCCGCGAGGGAGCCCAGCGCCTCCCGTACGGCGGCCTCCCCGCCGGGTTCGATCGTGGCGACCAGGAACACCGCGATCGACGCCGGCGGGTTCAGCAGCGGCTGTGGCAGCGTCTCTCCCGGGGGCAGCGGTGACGTCATGGCTTCCCATCCCTTCGCCGGCCGACAGGGCCCGCCCGCTCCCCCTCCGGGGCGGCGCGGCCCACGCCCCTGACACGATGCCCAGCGAACAGGCGGCAGGAACTCCCCGGCCGGAAAGGACGGTTGCTACGGCGTCTCGTCCTGAAGCACCTTGACGTCCCACGGCCCGAGCGGCACCGCGTCCGTGTACACGGTCTCCGACAGCACGTCCCGCACGGCCGCGGGCACCGGCACGGACACCTCGTCCCACGACCAGTTGTGCAGGAAGCGCACGCGGCGGCCGTCCCGGGCGGTCGCCGAGGTGGCCGTGACGCTCGGGTGGGCGGGGCGCCGGGCACGGTCCGGGGCGTACCGGTCGAACAGGGCCCGGGCGAGGACCGGGTCGGGCACGGTGCCGACGTAGGTGATGCGGCCGGCGCCGTGGCGGTGCGTGGTGATCGCGGGCCAGCGGCCGAAGTGCGGATGCGTGTACGCCGCCAGGGTCTCGGCCCCCTGCGGCCGCAGTCCGTCCGCCCAGTGCAGGGCGTGCGCGTCGGCCGGGAGGGGGAGGGAGTCCGTTCCGGTGACGGGCAGCGGGTCGCGCAGGTTGCTGAACTCGTCGTACGTCACCCCGGCCGCCTCGGCCAGTCGGCCCGGCTGGAGGTCGGTGCGGGCCCTGGCCTCGGTGTCGCCGTAGCCGGTGCGCGGGCCGAGCACGAGGTGGCCGCCCGCCTCGGCGTAGGCGCGGAGCCGGTCGAGGACCGAGTCGTCGGCGGCGTAGTAGGCGGGGACGACGAGGAGGGGCGGCAGGTCGGCGTCCGCGAGCTGCCCGGGGTGCAGGACGCGTGCCTGGAGCCGCGCGTCGAAGGCGCCGCGGTAGAAGGCGTCGAAGACGGTCTCGTACGACCGCCCGTCCGGGTTTCCGTCGGCGTCGGCGAGCGGCGGCTGGCCCTTGAGCGCCCACTTGCTGGGCCCGTCGTACAGGAAGGCGACGTCGGCGTCCGGGGTGAGGGCCGACACGAGTTCACCGGCCTTCTCCAACTCCGCTCCCAGTGCGGCCAGTTCGCGGTAGACGCGGCCGGGCCTGCCGTTGTGCGGGAGGATGCCGCCCCAGTAGGTCTCGGTGCCGAAGTGCAGGGTGTGCCAGTGCCAGTACTCGATCATCGAGGCGCCCCGGGAGATCAGCACCCAGGCGGCCTGGCGCCACTGGCCGTCGTAGGCGGGGCGGTTGTCCCACGGTCCGCTGATGGCCTGCGCGTTGGTCTCGGTGACCAGGTAGGGCTCCTGGCGGGAGGAGTACATGCGGTCGGCGCTGCGGTACAGCGCCCAGGTGCCGTTGGTCGTCCAGTGCTGCCCGTCCCCGTTCACGTCGGGCAGTGCCAGGGCGTCCTGCATCGTGTAGTACGGGTTGCCCGCGGTGATGTCGAGGCGCTCGGTGAGCCGGTCGTCCTCGACGCCCTGGCGGTCGTAGGAGATGCAGGTCGTCACGAACTGGCCGGGGCGGGCGTACTCGCGGACGATCTCGGCCTGCCAGGCGATGAACTCGGTGGTGAGCCGGGCCTGGAAGCGCCGCCAGGCCAGGTCGTACTGGGGCTGGGCGTTGCCGTCCGGGGTCCACAGATCGGCCCAGGTGGACAGCCGGTGGGACCAGTAGACCAGGCCCCATTCGCGGTTGAGGGTCTCCACGTCGCCGTAGCGCTCGCGCAGTTCGTCGGTGAAGCGCTGGAAGACGCCGTGGTTGTGGAAGAGGTGCAGTCCGGGTTCGTTGTCCACCTGGAAGCCGATGACCGCCGGGTGGTCGGCGTACCGGCCGACGACCTTGCGGATGATCCGCTCGGCGTGGAAGCGGAACGCGGGGTGGGTGAAGTCGACCTCCTGCCGGGCGCCCCAGCCGAGGCGCTCGCCCGTGCGGGACTCCCCCGCGATCTCCGGGTACTGCCGGGCCAGCCACGGCGGCACGGCGTACGTCGGGGTCCCGAGGATGACCGAGATGCCCCGCTCGTGTGCGCCGTCCAGGACGGGCTGGAGCCAGTCGAGGTCGAAGCGGCCGTTCTCGGGCTCCCAGGTGGACCACACCGACTCGCCGACGCGGATCACCGTGAAGCGGGCCTCGGCCATCAGGTCGAGGTCGTCCTTGAGGCGCTCGTACGGCTGGTACTCGTGGTAGTAGGCGGCACCGAACAGGACGCGCCGGGGCAGCTCGAACATGCTTCTCCTTGCAATGGGTCGGGGGACGGTCAGCCCTTCACGGCGCCCGTGGACAGGCCTTCGAGGAGCTGCTTGCGCAGCAGCACGAAGAGGACGACGGCGGGCAGGACGGCGAGGACGGCTCCGGCGAGCACGAGGTCGTACTGCCGTTGCTCCGACACGAACAGGGTCTGCAGACCCAGCGGCAGGGTGTACTGGGAGCTGTCGGAGACCAGCACCAGCGGCCACAGGAAGCTGTTGTAGCTCTGCAGGAACTGCCAGACGGCCAGGGCACCCAGTGAGGGCCGCAGCAGCGGCAGCACGATGGTCCGGAAGATGCCGAACTCGCTCGCCCCGTCGATCCGGGCGGCCTCCAGCACCGAGTCCGGAATGGACTGCACGATGTACTGCTGCATCATGAAGATCCCGAACGCGGGCGCCACCCACGGCACGATCAGCGCGAACCACGGGCTGCCGAGCCCGGTCTTCACGACGATCACGAACAGCGGCACGAGGACCACCGCGAAGGGGATCGACAGCGAGCTGAACATGACGTTGAACAGCAGCCGCTTCCCGGCGAAGCGGAACTTGGCGAAGCCGTAGCCGGCCAGCGCGCAGACGAAGACGGACACGGTGGTGGCGACGACGGCGACCACCGTGCTCATCAGGAACCAGCGGCCGAAGGGCTGCTCGGTGAGCAGGGTGCGGTAGTTGTCCAGGGTGAACGGGTCGGGGATCAGCTTCGGCGGGTAGCCGAAGATCTCGCCGCGCGGCTTGAACGAGCCGCTCAGGGCCCACAGCAGCGGGGCGAGGAAGCCCAGGAACAGCAGGACCAGGACGCCGTAGAGGGGCAGTCGGGCGCGTGTCATGAGGTGGCCCTCCCGATGCCGAGGAGACGGTTGAAGAGCCGGCTGAGGCCGAAGACGAGGACGAAGAGGACGACGGCGGCGGCCGCCGCGTAGCCGAACTGCTGGCGCTGGAAGGCGGCCCGGTAGATGAACATGTTCACCGAGAGGGTCGACTCGGCCGGTCCGCCGCCGGTCAGCAGATACGGCTCCTCGAAGATCTGGGCCGCGCAGATGAAGGACGTGACGACGACGAACGCCGTCACCGGCTTCAGCGCCGGCAGGGTGACGGTGGTGAAGGTGCGCAGCCGGCCGGCCCCGTCGATGGCGGCGGCCTCGTACAGCTCACGGGGCACGCTCTGGAGTCCGGCGAGGAAGAAGACGGTGAGATAGCCGGTCCAGCGCCACAGCATGACCAGGGCGATGCTCACCTTGGCCATGCCCGGATCGCCGAGCCAGTCGACACCGCCGGTGCCGAACAGCGCCCGCAGCACCGCGTTGGCGAGTCCGAACTGCCGGTCGAAGATCAGGCCGAAGACCAGGGCGACGAGGATCGGGGAGACGACCATCGGCACGAAGTAGGCGGTCCGCCACAGGTCGCGTGCCCTGAGCCCCTTGGCGTTGAGCGCCTGGGCGATCAGCAGCGCGAGCGGCACGACGAGACAGACCGCGACCAGCACGAAGACGCCGGTGTTTCCGAGGGCCCGGTGAAAGCTGATGTCGGTGGCGAGCAGCCGGTAGTTGCGCAGCCCCACCCAGCGCGGGGTCCCGAGCCCCACCCACTCGGTGAGACTCAGCCACATGGAGACCCCGACCGGGACCAGCATGAAAAGGACGTAGAGGAGATAGAAGGGCGAGATGAAGAGGTAGGGCGCCCAGGACGTACGGGGGCGGTGCGCCGTGCGGTCGGGGGCACTGTGCTCGTGCGTGATGCCGGACGGCCCGGTGACGGTGGTGGTCATGTCGGTCGTCCTCCTAACGCCCGGCCTGGTCACGAAAATCGGCCGCGGTCTGCTTCAGCGCCTGCCGTGGGGTCAGGCTGCCGCGATAGGCGCGCAACAGATTGCCCGCGAGGACGTCGTAGAGGATCGACTGGTCCGGGCTCTGATGGAACGCCGGCACATCCGGGAGCAGCGAGCGGTAGAGGCCGAACAGCCGCTGGCCGCCGCAGAATTCGTCCCTGTACGCACCCAGACGCGGATCCTCGTACACGGACCGCCGGGTGGGCAGATAGCCGGTCTCGGTGAACCGCCGCACCTGGCCGTCGTGGGTGAGCCACGTCTTGAAGAGGAACTCCGTGGCGGCCCGGGTGTTGGCCTTGTCCTTGATGACACCGAAGCCGGTACCGCCGAGCGCGGCGGTGACTCCGCCACCCCCCGCGAATCGTGGCAGCGCCCGCACCCGCCACTTGCCCTTCTGCTCGGGCACATTGGGGAGCAGGCCGTAGTTCTTGTACCAGATGGCCATGGGCAGACCGATGACCCGGCCGCTCTTCAGCGCGGTCTGCATGGCGGCCCCGTAGTAGTCGGCCACGTCGATGACGAACCCGCTGCGCAGCCCCTCGCAGAGGAAGCGCAGCACCTCCTCGGCCTCCGGCGAGTCCAGCCGCAGCTTCCCGTCGGCGTCGAAGAACTCGCCCCCGCGCTGGTAGAGCAGCATCTGGAAGGACTGCACGACCTGGCCCGGGTCGCTGCCCACCGTGGAGACGACGCACATCGAGGCCTTGTGATCCCGGTACACCCGCGCGCCGGCCTCGGCGAACTCCTCCCAGGTCTGGTCGCCTTGGAGCAGCCCGTACTCGTCGAAGAGGTCCTCGCGGTAGAAGTACACGACCATCGGGGTGTCCGAGTCGAAGGCGTAGACATGGCCGTCCCTGCTGAAGGGGGCGGTGCGGGCGGGCAGCAGATCGTCCTTCAGACCGGGCACGGCCTCGATGTCGGGCGTGAAGTCGTGCAGCAGCCGCTCGGCGATGTCGCCGCGCAGCATGCGCGGGAAGCTGCCGATCTCGAAGCCCACCATGTCGGGTGTGCCGCGTCCGGCGACGGCCTGGGCGAGCAGCTTGGTGACGATGTCCGAGGGCCCGGAGCGGGTGACCTTCAGGTGGTAGCGGAAGTCGGTGGCCCGGTCGGCCTCCGGGACGCCCTTCACGAAGAACGCCTCGTAGCCCGGGTCGTGGGTCCACAGGGAGAGGGTGACGTCACCGGAGGTACGGGGCGTCGTATCGCCCTGTCCGCAGGCGGAGAGGGCGGCGGCCGTACCGAGGCCGAGGGCTCCGCGCAGCAGGGCGCGGCGGGTCGGAGGGGCAGGGGACGGTGGGGTGTACACACGTGACTCCTCACGTGGTGCGGATAGGTCCTGTCGTCAAATTCCCGTCGTCCGCCCGGAGGGCGGGCCTCGCGGCGTCTGGTGCGTGCGATCGCAAGGCGCCGGAGCGTCCTCGTGGCGGAGCCACGTGGGCGGTTCGGCAACGCGGCGAGCGTGCGTGCCAGGCGTCGCGAGGCAGGCGGGAATTTGACGACAGGGCCTAGTGGCGGGGAAGCGCGGGGCCCGGGTCGCGTACCGGGCCGGTGGAGGCCCGTACGGTCAACTCGACCGCCTGGTCGGCGGGTTCGGCCGGTGTTGGGCGGCCCTCGATCAGGGCGATCAGTACGTCGACGGCGCGGTCGGCGACGGCGGCGAAGTTCTGCCGGACGGTGGTGAGCGGCGGGGAGAGATAGGCAGCTGCGGGGATGTCGTCGTAGCCGACGACGCTCACGTCGCCGGGGACGGCGCGGCCCGCGTCGGCGAACGCGCGCAGGGCGCCGATGGCCATGTCGTCGTTGGCGGCGAACACGGCCGTCACATCGGAGAGTCCGGCGAGCTGCCGTCCGGCGGCGTACCCGGAGGCCGGGCTCCAGTCGCCGGGTGACGGCAGGGGCGGTTCGGGCGCGCCGGCGGCGGCGAGAGCCTCGCGCCAGCCGCGCAGACGGTCACGGGCGGCCCACCAGTCCTGCGGGCCGGGCAGGTGCCAGACGGTGCGGTGACCCAGGGCCAGCAGATGCTCGGTGGCGATCCGGGCGGCCGCGATGCCGTCGCCGCCGACCACGGCACAGGCACCCTGGGCGAGTTCCACGCCCTCGCCGACGCTGACCACCGGCACCTCGGCGCTGAGCCTGAGCGGCGTGCCGTCGTCGATGGGCTCGGACAGCACGATCCCGTCCACGCCCTGTTCCAGCAGCGCGTCCACGGCGACCGAGACCTTCTGCCCCTCCAGGGTGCTGGCCAGGGCGACGGAGTACCCGGCGCGCTGCATCGCCCGTTCCAGGGCGATGAGCAGGGTCGACGGGCCGTAGAGCGAACTGCCCAGCGAGACCACGCCGATCCGCCGGTAGCGGCCGAGGAGCAGGGCCCGGGCCGCGGTGTTGGGACGGTAGTCCAGTTCGCGGATGACCCTCAGGACGCGGTCGCGCACCTCCGGGCTGACATGCGGCTCGCCGTTGACGACCCGGGAGACGGTCTTCTGCGACACCCCGGCGGCACGTGCGACCTCGGTCATGCCGGGACCACGGCGGCGACGTCCGCCGGCGGCTCCACTCGTCGTCATGAGGGCTCCCAGGAGATGGCATGAGAACGGACTACGTAGTCAATCGAAGCCGTCTGACCGGAAGGGCTTGCTTGACTACGTAGTCAGGCCAGTGTGGGAGTCGAGGCCGACGGCGTCAATGCCCCGGGCGGAGACGATCTCCGACGCCCCATTGATTGCTTGATTCAGCATCTCTAGCATCACTCGGTGGCTCCATTCACCTCTCCCCTCACCCCTCCCCCGGGAAGGAGAATCCGTGTTCCCAGCCACTCGTCTCAGACTTCCCACCGCCGCGCTGCTGTTGGCACTGGGTCTCACGTTCACACACGTGCCGCCCGCGGCCGCCGCACCTGACGAGCCGTCGAAGAGCGCCCTGCCCCAGGTGTGGCCACGGCCGAAGAGCCTGCACACGGGGCCCGGCCGGCTCACCGTCCCCGACCGGGTCGTGGCGGTCGTCGGACGCGGAACCGACCCCTCGGCCCGGCGGGTCGTCGAGAGCGTCCTGCGCGACGCCGGAGCCAAGCGGATCGTGACGGTCGACAAGCCGCCCGCGAAGGCCGGGTTCACCGTCTTCCTGGGCGGCCCGAAGGAGAACACCGCGACCGCCTCGGCCCTGCGGCGCCTCAAGGCCCCCTCCCCCGCCGGACTGCCCTCCGGCGGCTACGTCCTCGCCTCCGGCCGCGCGGACGGCCGCACCCTCCTCGCCGTGTCCGGCACCGACCGCACCGGCACCTTCTACGCCGCACAGACCCTGCGCCAACTGGTCACGAGGACCGTGCCCGTGGTGACCGTCCGGGACTGGCCCACGGCCGCGCTGCGCGGAGTGATCGAGGGCTTCTACGGCACCCCCTGGTCGCACACCGAGCGACTGGACCAGCTCGACTTCTACGGCCGCACCAAGCAGAACGTCTACGTCTACTCCCCCAAGGACGACCCCTACCTCCGCGCCCAGTGGCGCGACGAGTACCCGCCCGCCGAGCTGGCGCGGCTCGGGGAACTGGTCGACCGGGCCGACGCCAACCACGTCCGCTTCACCTACGCCCTCTCCCCCGGACTGTCCGTCTGCTACTCCTCGGACGCCGATATCAAGGCGCTCACCCGCAAGTTCGACTCCCTGTACGCCATCGGCGTGCGCTCCTTCGCGATCCCGCTGGACGACATCAGCTACACAAAGTGGAACTGCGCCGCCGACGAGAAGGAGTTCGGCACCGGCGGCGGTGCGGCGGGGGCGGCGCAGGCGCATCTGCTCAACGAGGTCTGGAAGGACTTCTCGGCCGGCCACTCCGGCCTGCACCCATTGGAGATGGTCCCCACGGAGTACTCCGACCTCGCCGACTCCCCCTACAAGAAGGCGCTCCGGGAGAAGCTGGACCCGTCGGTGGTCGTGGAGTGGACCGGCGTCGGCGTGATCGCCCCCACCATCACCGCCGAGCAGGTCGCCAAGGCCCGTGAGGTCTACGGCCATCCGATCCTGGTCTGGGACAACTACCCGGTGAACGACTACGTCACCAGCCGCCTCCTGCTCGGCCCCTACACCGGCCGCGAGCCCGGCGTGGCGAAGGCGGCGACCGGGGTGACCGCCAACCCGATGGTCCAGGGCGAGGCGAGCCGGCTCGCCCTGTTCACCTCGGCCGCTTATCTGTGGAACCCGGACTCCTACGACCCGCGGGCCGCGTTCCTCGCCTCCGTCCGCGACCTCGCCGGACCGGATGCCGCCAAGTGGATGCGGATCTTCGCCGAGAACAACTACTCGTCCCAGCTCGACCCGACCGAGTCCCCCACGCTGAGCGCCCTCATCGCCGAGTTCCGCAAGGCCTACGACGAGGACTCGGGCCTCGACCGTGCCGCCGCGGCGCTCCGCTCGTACTTCGCCGACATGGCGGCCACGCCCCGTGAACTCCGGGCCCGCCTCGACAACCCCGGGTTCCTTCAGGAGACTTCGGCCTGGCTGGACAAGCTCGGCCGGTACGGCAGCGCGGGGCGCACGGCCGTGGACCTGCTGCTGGCCGGCAAGCGCGGTGACTCCGACGCGGTCACCACGTACTGGAACCGGCTCAGGTCCCAGCGCAAGGAGCTCGACGCGATCCCCCAGCAGGTGTCCCCGGGCGTGATGGACCAGTTCCTCTACACGGCGATGATCGAGAACGCGCCCGACCCGGGTGTGGACGCGGCCTTCGCGCCCGGTTCCGTCAGTCTGAAGCCGGGCGGGTCCGCGAAGATCACGCTCTCCTTCTCCGACACGGCCGCCACCGCCGCCCGGTCGGTGACATGGAAGCTGACCGCCCCCGACGGCGTCACCGTCTCGCCCGCGGAGGGCACCGCGACCGTCCCGGCCGGGGGCAGCGCGTCCGCGACGGTCACCGTCACGGCCGGGGAGAACGCGACTGCCGGAGTGCGGTCCGTCGGGGTGGCGGGCGACGGCGTACTCGACCGTGCGCTCCCGGTCCAGGTCACCGACGGCACCGGCTCGTCGAGGGCGCTGACGGTGAACTTCAGCGGGGCATCGGTCAGTTCCGTCGATCTGTCCTCGCGGAAGACCACGAACATCCCCGTGGGCGCCAACCCCGGCGAGGTGGTGACGAGCACGGACGGCCGTACCGCCTACGCCGCCGACCAGGGCTCGAACACGGTCAGCGTGATCGACGTGGCGCAGGGCAAGGTCACCGCCACGGTCCCCGTCGGCAAGGTCCCCGCCGGGCTCGTGCTCACCCCGGACGGCCGCACCCTCTGGGTCGCCAACTACTCGGACGGCACGGTCCAGCCCGTCGACACGGCCTCCCTCACCCCGGGAGCGCCCGTCCAGGTCGGCAATGGGCCGGAGAACCTGGCGATCACGCCCGACGGCCGGACGCTCTACGTGCCCAACATCAAGGACAACACGGTCACCCCGGTCGACCTGACCACCCGAAAGGCCGCTGCCTCCGTCCCCGTCGGCCCGAGCCCCTTCAACATCGTGGCCGCCCCGGACGGGAAGACGGTGTATGTGTCCAACTCCGGCGGCTCGACGGTCACTCCGATCGACACGGCCACGAACGACACCGAGCCGACCCTCCTGGTCTCGGGCCAGGCGTACGGTCTCGCCCTGTCCCCCGACGGCCGGACCCTGTGGGTCAGCCCCAGCACCGGCGACACCGTCACGCCCGTCGACACGGTCACCGGCGCGCCCGGCAAGGCGGTGACGGTCGGCAGGTCCGCCTTCGACGTCGCCCTGGACTGGAACGGAGGCACGGCGTACGTCACCACCGCCGACGCGGGCGCGCTGGTCCCCGTCGACACGGCGTCCGGTGCCGTCGGGACGCCGCTGACGACCGGCGCGTATCCGCTGGCCGTCGCGCTGACGCCCGTACCCGTGAAGTGAGACGGGAACGGCCGGGGTCCCGACGAGGGACCCCGGCCGTTGCGTACGGTCCGGTTCAGCTCGCCGTGCGGCGGATCCGGCCCGCGTACTTCTTCTCCAGCTCCAGGTTGCCCTCGAAGCCGCCGGGCACATTGGCCGAGACATAGACCGGGGGGCGTTCGCCGGCGGCGAGGAGGCGTCCGGCCGCTTCGGCGACGGTCATCTGGACGAGCATCACGCCGGTGAGCGTGGACAGGGCGCAGACCGAGCCGCCGCCGGGCAGTTCGAGCAGGGAGTCGCCGCGCGGGGCCGCGTTGTCGAGGACGACGTCGGCGATGTCGGCCAGCTTCCGCCCGCTGGGATGGGCGGCGGGGACGGCCCGGGTGTGAGTGAGGGAGGTGAGGGCCAGGACGCGGTGGCCGTGCTCCTTGGCGTGCAGGGCCATCTCCACGATGACGTTGTTGACGCCGGAGTTGGAGATGACGACGAACAGGTCCTGGGGGTTGGGGGCGGCGAGGTCGTAGATCCGCCGGGCCACTCCGGGCTGCCGTTCGAGGAGCGGGTCGTCGAGGACGGACGGGTTCTCGCCGCCGTAGAGGACGAGGTCGGCGATGCTCAGCCGGTTGGTGGGGACCAGTCCTCCGGCGCGGCCGGCGAGTTCGAGGACGAGGGCCTGCGAGTGACCCGTGCCGAAGGCATGGACGACCCCGTCCGCGCGCACGCACTCGGCGACCAGGTCGGCGGCGGCGGCCACGCCGTCGCGGGCGGACTCGATGACCTGCTGGAGGGCGGCGAGGCTCTCCCGCGCGAACCCCTGGGCGCTCACAGACTCGACGGACACGCGACCACACTCCTCACTGATGGATTGAACCACCCTATGCTTCTCCATCGATGAATCCATAAACCATATCGGGTCCTGGTATTCAAGTCACGCAGGGTAGGGTGGCTGGTACCTTCTCCCCATGCCTCCCACGGACGTCACCACACTGATCCGCACCGAGCTGCCCCGGCTGGCGGGCTCCCTGCGGAAGGTCGGCGAGCTGATCCTGGAGGATCCGGCCGCCGTCACCCACTGCTCGGCCGCCGAGCTGGGCCGCCGCACCGGCACCTCCCAGGCGACGGTGACCCGCTTCTGCCGGGCCATCGGGCTGGACTCCTATCAGCACCTGCTGATCGAACTGGCCCAGGAGCGCGGCCGGGGCGAGGTCTCCGACTGGGGGACCGCCGAGATCGGCGCGGACATCTCGCCGGACGACAGCCTGGAGCGGGTCGTGCAGGTCGTCGGCAGCGCGGATCTGCGGGCGGTGCAGCAGACCATCGAGCGGATCGACCTCGACGCGGTCGAGCGCGCGGCGCAGGCCACCGCCCGGGCCCGGCGCATCGACGTCTACGGCGTCGGTGGCAGCGGGGCCGTGGCCCAGGAGACCGAGACCCGGCTGTTCCGGATCGGCTGCGCGGTGCGCGGCTGGACCGAGGTGCACGCCGCGACCACCTCCGCCGCCCTGCTCACACCCGCCGACGTGGCGATCGGCATCTCCCACTCCGGGGCGACGCGCGAGACCATCGAGCCGTTCGAACTGGCCAAGGAGCGCGGGGCCACCACCGTCGCCATCACGGCCGACACGCGCTCGCCGCTCGCCCGGGCCGCCGACGTCCGGCTCGTCTCCTCCTCCTCGGAGACCAGTTTCCGCACCGGCAGCATCGGCGCCCGGCACAGCGCGCTGGTGCTCATCGACTGCCTGTACGTCCGGGTCGCCCAGCTCTCCTACCAGCGCGCGAGCGCCTCGCTGGCGCTGACCGACCACATCGCCGGGCAGCACGCGGTGAAGTCCCGGCGGGCCAGGTGAGCATGGTCGAGGGGTGCGCACGGCGCCGGCGAGGATGGCCGAGGGTGCATGGATGAACCACCAAGTTGACGTGAAGATGGTTGTTTGAATCATTCCTGCCATGCAGGATGGGGCTCCCCCCAGAGCACTCGTAGGAGCCCCATGCGCGTCACCTCTGTCGAGTCCACCGAGCTCTTCACCGGGACCACCGAACAGCCGCGCCAAGTGGTGGCCGTCGGGCTGAGCCACGCCCCGGGCCGTGCCGTCCGGCTCAACGTCGAGGGCCCGGGCCTCAGCGGCACCGCGGAGACCACCGTCGGCGAGGACGGCACGGCACGCGCCGAGATACCCGTGACCGGCGAGGACCTGGTCCCCGGTGACCGCCGCGAGATCACCGTGACCGCCACGGACGGGGCCGAAGTCACCACCCGCACCGGCGCGTTCACGGCGGCGGAACCCGGCTGGACCATGTTCATGGTCAGCCACTTCCACTACGACCCCGTCTGGTGGAACACCCAGGGCGCCTACACCGAGACCTGGGACGTCGCCGACGACCCGGCGACGAGCGGACTGCCCGCCCGTACCTTCGACTCGCGCGGCCAGTCCGGCATGAGCCTGGTCCGGGCCCACTGCGACCTGGCCCGTCGCGATCCGGCGTACACCTTCGTGCTCGCCGAGGTCGACTATCTCAAGCCCTACTGGGACTCCTTCCCGGAGGAGCGCGCCTTCCTGCGGCAGCTGATCCGCACCGGCCGCGTCGAGATCATGGGCGGCACCTACAACGAGCCCAACACCAACCTCACCGGCGCCGAGGCGACCGTGCGCAACGCCCTGTGCGGCGACGGCTTCCAGCGCGGGATCATCGGGGCCTCACCCGAGACGGCCTGGCAGCTGGACGCCTTCGGGCACGACCCGCAGTTCCCGGGGCTGATGGCGGACGCGGGGGTCAGCTCCAGTTCGTGGGCGCGCGGGCCGTTCCACCAGTGGGGGCCGACGCTGTCGGTGTTCGGCGAGGAACCGAGGGACCCGGGCCGGATGCAGTTCCCGGCCGAGTTCGACTGGATCGCCCCGTCGGGGCGCGGCCTGCTGACCGCGTACATGGTCAACCACTACGGCGCCGGCTGGGCGATCGACAACGCGCCCACCCTGCCGGAGGCGAACGCCGCCGCGTACAAGCTGTTCCAGCGGCTCAAGCAGGTCGCGCTCACCCGCAATGTGCTGCTCCCGGTGGGCGGGGACTACGCGCCGCCGTGCCGCTGGGTCATGGACATCCACCGCGACTGGAACGCCCGGTACGTGTGGCCGCGGTTCATCAGCGCGATCCCCCGGGACTTCTTCGCCGCCGTCCGCGCCGAGCTGGAGGCGGAGGGCCGCAAGGCCTCCCCGCAGACCCGCGACATGAACCCGGTCTACACCGGCAAGGACGTCTCCTACATCGACACCAAGCAGGCCCAGCGCCACGGCGAGTCGTTGCTCGCCGACGCCGAGGCCTGGGCGACGCTCGCCTCGCTCGTCACCGGACACCCCTATCCGGACGCGGCCCTGGACAAGGCCTGGCGGCAGCTGGTCTACGGCGCACACCACGACGCCATCACCGGCTCGGAGTCGGACCAGGTGTACATCGACCTGATGACCGGCTGGCGGGAACTGCACGACCTGGCCGGGAGCGTGCACGCCGACGCCACCCAGGCCCTGGCCGACCGGGTCGCCCCCGGCGACGGCCCCGACCTGGTCGTGTTCAACTCCGCGCCCTGGACGCGGCGGGACGTGCTGACGGTCGACGACCCGGGGCTCGTACCCCGGGGACTCCCCGCGGTCCGCGAGGACGGCCGCCTCCATGTCGTCGTCCCGGAGGTACCCGGCATGGGCCTCAAGGCGCTCCCGCTCGCCGAGGGGACGGTCCCCGGATGGGAACCCGCCGAAGGCCTCACCATCCGCAACGAGTTCTACGAGGTGACGGTCGACCCGGCACGCGGCGGTGGCGTCAGCGGTCTGCGCGCCCTGGCCGAGGGCGGCCGGGAGCTGCTGCGGCCCGGGGACATCGGCAACGAGATCGTCGTCCAGGAGGAGTACCCGAGGCACCCGCGCTTCGGCGAGGGCCCCTGGCACCTCACCCCGACCGGCACGACCGCCGCCCGCAGCCGGGACGTGACCGCCGAGGTGCGCGCCGAGCACTCCGCCGCCGGTTCCCGGATCACCGTCACCGCCGACCTCGGCCTCTTCCGCTACACCCAGCGCCTGACGCTGTGGCAGGGCGTCGACCGGCTCGACGTCACCACGACCCTCGACGGCTACGACGGCGCCGACCGGCTGATCCGGGTGCGCTGGCCGTCGGACGTACGGGGCGGGCTGCCGGTGCACGAGGTGGCGGACGCGGTGATCGGGCGCGGGTTCGGGTTCGTGGAGGTGGACAGCGAGCGGTTCCCGTGGACGCTGGACAACCCCGCGAACACGTGGTTCGGCCTCGGCTCCACCGCACGGGTCGCGGTGCACGACGAGTCCGGCACCCTCCTCGGGCACCGTTCGATCGGCGTCGCCGAACTCGTGTACGCCGACTGGGACATGGCGGGCGACCTCGGGGCCCCGCTCGCGGCGGCCCTGGTCCGGGCCGGGGTCACGGCGACCTCGACCATCGCGGGCGGACCCCGCTACGGCGACCTGGAGGTCGACTCCAACCTCCCCGACATCCGGATCGCCGTCGGCGGCCCCGACCGCAACACCGTGGTCGCCGAGGCGCTCGGCTGGGACCCGGCGGCCGGGCGGGAACTCAGGCGTCAGCTCGCCGAGCGGGGTGTGGCCGCCGTCTGGGTCGCGCCGCGCGCCTCTCTGCGCGAGGAGTGGATCCCCGGGGC
This sequence comes from Streptomyces sp. NPDC057002, assembly GCF_042673825.1. Lineage (NCBI taxonomy): Bacteria > Bacillati > Actinomycetota > Actinomycetes > Kitasatosporales > Streptomycetaceae > Streptomyces > Streptomyces sp. NPDC057002. The sequence goes on along the minus strand of NZ_JBHURZ010000007.1, from coordinate 104,931 downwards.
CGACCTGCGCGACCTGGAACGTCTGCCGCTGCTCGTGGTGGCGGGCACCCGCCCGGAGGACGACGCCAAGGCGGTCGACGCGCTCGTCGCCGACCTGGACGACTTCACGGTGACGGCCACGGCCGCCGGTGGCGGGGAGGCGCTGCCGCCCGGTGACGCCTGGGACGGGCGCGGCTTCGCCGTCCTCAACCGTGGCACGCCCGGCTGTGTGGTCACCTCCGCCGGCGACCTCTACATGTCCCTGATGCGCTCCTGCACCGGCTGGCCGTCCGGGATCTGGGTGGACCCACCCCGCCGGACCGCCCCCGACGGCTCGGGCTTCCAGCTCCAGCGCTGGTCGCACACCTTCGAGTACGCCGTCGTCGCGGGCCCCGGCGACTGGCGCGAACTGCGCCTGCCCCAGGCCGGCCACGCGTACAACCGCCCGCTGACGGCACGGCTCCGTCGCTCCTCGGGTGCCCTCCCGAGGGACGTCGCCCTGCTGGGCCTGGAGTCCGACGGCGAGGTACTGCTCGACGCGCTCAAACCGGCCGGCTCCCCGCTGGCCCGGGGCAGCGCGGCGCCCGTGGATCCGGGGCAGGGCGTCGTTGTCCGCGTGCACGAGGTCGACGGACGCCCGGTGCGGGCCCGGCTGACCGGACCGGTCCCCTGGTCGGCGGGCACCCGCGCCGACGTCCTGGAGACGCCCGGCGAGCCCCTTGCCCTCGACGCGGACGGTGTTCTCGAGGCCGACCTGACCGGCTTCGAGGTCGCCACGATCCTGGCCACCCCGGCCCACGCGCCGGACCTCGCGTCCGGGCCGGGCATCGACGCTCACGAGCCCGCCCAGCCGATCGCCACCCGCTACTGGCTGCACAACTCCGGCCCCGCCCCACGCGGCAACATGCCCGTCGCGGTCTACCTCTCCCCCACCACCCTCACCGCCGACGGCCCGGTCACGGCGACCGTCCGGGTCTCCTCGGAACTCACCGACGCCCCGGTGTCGGGCACGGTGACCTTCGAGACCCCACCCGGCTGGACCACCGACCCCGCCGAACTCCCCTATGCCCTCGCCCCCGGCGGCTTCACCCTCACGGATATCACGGTGACGCCGCCCCCGGACCCCGCCCCCGGCCGCCACTGGCTCGCCGCGCGGCTGTCGTACGGCGGCCAGACCTACGAGGACGTGGTGGCCCTGGACGTGCCGGACGGCCACAGCGGCCCGACTCTGGTGACGGATCTGGGAGTCGAGCGGGTGACCGTCCGCCGAGGAGAACGGGCCCGGGTCCCCGTGACCCTGCGGAACCCCACCCAGGGCCCCGTCAACGGCACCCTGTGGGCGGTCTCCTCCTGGGGCACGTGGCCGGGAGTCACCCCGGGTTGCCAGGGCTTCACGGTGCCGGGCGGGGAGCAGGCCGAGTCCGTGATCGAGGTGGACGGCACGGCGATCCCACCGGGTTCGTACTGGCTGCTGGCGAAGACGGCCTGGCACGGCTGCGTGGCGTACACGAAGGCCGTGGAGCTGGTGGTGACGCCATGACGGGAGATCACGCGGCGCTCGTCCGGGGCGAACCGATCCCGCAGGACCGGGTGGCAGCTTTCCTGAACGCGGGCGGTACATCGCCCTCTAGGGGCGCGGGGAACTGCGCGACCAGCCACAACACCGCCGCACCCGCACGACGACACCGCCAACAACGACGCTGGGCAACCCAGGTGATCATCGCAGACGAACTCGCCCGCCGAGCCTGCGCAGAACGAGGCCTCCCACCACCCAACGCCCTCCCGACGCACCTGCTGAACGTCCCCGAACCCGACGTCGCCACCCTCGGCAGCATCATCGCCGCAGCCCTCACCCACTCCCCCGCCGCCCAAGCCCTCCTCACCGACCTGGAACACGAGCAGGACATCCCCGAGGCGGCCGTACGGGACTACTACACCCGCAACCGAGACCGCTTCCTCACCCCCGAGGCCCTAAGACGCGGCGTCGACCCCTACGACGAACCAGCCCCCACGGACATCCATCCGTACAGCCGCGTACGCCACCGCATCGAACGCGAACTACGCCAAGCCGCAGCCCACCGCGCCTTCTTCACCTGGCTCGACGAGGCCCGCGCGGACGTCGAGTACGCCGAGGGCTACGAACACCCCGGCGACCCCACGCACCAGGATCACGAACACCACCACTGAGCAAAACCATTGACCTCCGATGAATTCTGGTCCACATTTTCATCAATCGAAGTCCGACTTGGTGATTTGATCCAGCGACTCGATCCAGCGACGACTGGTCCCAGGAGGGCAGCAATGCGCGCAAGAAGACTCACCGGATCCCTGACCTGTCTGGTCGTCCTGACCCTGACGGCCGCCGGCTGCGGCCTGTCCGGCGGTGGTTCGGACGGCGGTGACGCCACCGCCGGCGGCTGCAAGGTCGCCAAGGGCAACGTCGGTTCCGGCAAGCTCTCCGGCGAGGTCAAGGGAAAGATCACGTTCCAGACCACCAACCTGAAGAAGGACTTCGGGAAGTACTTCAACGGCGTCATCGACGCCTTCGAGAAGGCCAACCCCGGCACCGAGGTCAACTGGATCGACGACCCGGGCGACGCCACCTTCACCCAGCGCCTGGTCGCCGACGCGCAAGGCTGCACGCTGCCGGACGTGGTGAACATCAACGTCAACACGGCGGTGGCGCTGACGAAGAACGGCTACCTGCTGAACCTGGACAACAAGGCGCCGGACGCGGGCAAGCCGTTCGCCCCCGCGCTGTGGAAGTCCAGCATGTACGCCGAAGCGGACGGCAAGAAGGTGCACAGCGTGCTCCCCTGGTACTCGGGCGGCATCGTGCAGACCTTCAACACCGACCTGATGAGGAAAGCGGGCCTGGACCCGGCCAAACCTCCGACGACCGTGCTCGGCCTGTTCGGCGACGCGGAGAAGGTGGCCAAGGCCTCCGGCGGCAAGTACTACGCGTTCCTCGCCAACCCGCAGCTGCGCATCCCGGCCGACTGGCAGCAGATGGGCATCGAGATCCTCTCGGCCGACGGCAAGAAGTTCACCTTCGCCGACGACCCGAAGACCGCGCGGTGGGTCGAGGCCATGACCAAGCTCTACAAGGCCGGCGGCATGCCCAGGGACTCCCTGTCCTCCACGCAGGACCCGGCCAACGTCTACGGCCAGGGCAAGCTCGTCTACGGCCCCACCAACCCCAACTTCCTGCGGTTCATCCAGCAGAACAACCCGAGCGTCTACAAGAAGACCGGCGTCGCCCCCTTCATGCTCGACGCCCTCGGCCACACCGTCGGCGCCCCGCAGTATGTCGGCGTCGCGTCCACCAGCAAGAACGCCTCCACGGCACTGGCCTTCGCGCGGTTCCTGACCAACGCCGAGAACCAGCTCGGCTGGGCCAAGGACCCGAACGTCGTCATCTTCCCCTCCACCACGGCCTCCCTGAACGACCCGTTCTTCCAGTCGGTCAAGGGCGACGACCCCTTCGCCGAGGCCCGCAAGATCGTCGCCAGTGACCGCAAGACCGCCACGGCCGACGAGATCGCCCTGACACCCGGTGAGCTGAACGCCATCTCGGCCCAGATCCAGCTGGCCATGCAGGGCAAGAAGAGCGCCGAGGACGCTCTGAAGGAGGCACAGTCCAAGGCGAACCAGCTGATCGAGCAGGGCAGCTGAGGATGACTCAACCGACCGTCCACCAGGCGCCCGTCCCCGCTCCCCCGGGTGCGGGCGCCCGACGCCCCGGCGGCGCCTCCCCCTCCCGGCCGCCGGGGCCCCTGCGCCGCGCCCTCCGCTTCGTGACGCCCGGCCCGAGCGCCGACGCGGGGGGCGCGGCGCTCCACCGCCGCTGGTGGCTGCCCTGGCTGTGGATGACCCCGGCGATCATCGGCGCGACCGTGTTCGGGGTCTTCCCGTTCCTCAACACGGTCCTCGTCTCCTTCACCGACGCCAAGCCGCTCGGCGGGGCGTACAACCTCGTCGGGCTGGACAACTACCGCCGGATGCTGGGCGATCCGGACTTCTGGCTGGCCACCCGCAACAGCCTGCTGTACGCGCTGTTCGTCGTACCGCTGATGGTGCTGCTGCCGCTGCTGCTCGCGATCCTCGTGGAGAAGAACCTGCCGGGCATCGGCTTCTTCCGCTCCGCCTTCTACACGCCGGTGCTCGCCTCCAGCGTGGTCGTGGGCCTGAGCTGGCAGTGGCTGCTGAGCGACCAGGGGCTGGTCAACACCTGGCTGCAGAAGGCCCACCTGATCCGGGACGCCATCCCGTTCCTGTCCGACTCGTGGCTGATCCTGCTGTCGGCGATGGGGCTGACGCTGTGGAAGGGCCTCGGCTGGTACATGATCTTCTACCTGGCCGCCCTCGGAAACGTCCCCAAGGAACTGCACGAGGCGGCGGCCGTGGACGGCGCGGGTGCCGTGCGCCGCTTCTGGCACGTCACCGTGCCCGGCGTCCGCACCTCGATGATGCTGGTCGGCACCCTGACCGGCATCGGCTCGCTGCGGGTCTTCACCGAGATCTACATGCTGGGCGGTTCCACCGGCGGCCCCGGCGGCGCCGACCGCACGCTGCCCTTCTACATCCGCGACGTCGGCCTCGACCCGCTCACCGGCAACGCCGGCTACGGCGCCGCCGTCAGCGTCGCCCTGTTCGCCCTGACCCTGGGCCTCACGCTGCTCGCCCAGCGCCTGACGAAGGAGGACGAGGCATGACGACCGCCGTCGACAAGCGCCGACGTCTGATGCCCCGCTGGCGCGACTACGGCCGGCCGCGCGAACTGGTCGTCCGCTATCTGCTGCTGGTGTTCGTCCTCTTCATCACCGTCGGCCCGCTGCTGTGGCAGCTGCTGTCGTCCCTCAAGGGCGCGGGCGAGGACGTCTTCGGCGCCGGTGCCTCGCTGATCCCCCACCACCCGACCCTGCGGGCCTACCGGGAGATCTTCGACCAGGTCCCGGTGTGGACGTACATCGGGAACAGCCTGGTGATCGTCGCGCTGTCCGTCACGAGCCAGCTCGTCTTCTCCACCCTGGCCGGCTACATGCTCTCCAAGCCCGGCTGGAAGGGCCGCAAGCTGGTCTGGGTGGTGCTGATGGCGTCCATGATGTTCCCCTTCGAGTCGATCATGGTGTCGCTGTTCCTCAGCATCCGGGACATGGGCCTGGTCGACCACCTGGCCGGTGTCTGGCTGCCCGGCTTCGTCGCGGCGATCAACGTCCTCATCATGCGGGCCGCGTTCCTCGCCGTGCCGCGCGAGATCGAGGACGCGGCGATGCTGGACGGAGCGGGCGAGTGGAAACGCTTCCGCCATCTGTATCTGCCCTCCGCCTACGGCGCGATCCTCGTCGTCACCATCAACACCTTCATCAGCGCCTGGGACGACTTCCTGTGGCCGCTGATCGTGCTGCGCTCGGAGGAGCACTTCACGCTGACGCTCGGTCTCGCCCGGCTGCAGAGCTCGTCGTTCGGCTACGACCAGCGGATGGTGATGGCCGGCTCGGTGATCTCCGTGATCCCGGTGCTGGTGCTGTTCGTCATCACCCAGCGGTGGTTCTACAAGGGCGTCTCGTCCGGTGCCGTGAAGCTCTGATCGACCCGGAGCCCGACCGGTACGGCGGTCAGGGCCCGGCGCGCCGACTCCGCGACGCGGATCTCGACCGTGCCGGGCAGGACCGCCGTCAGCAAGTCGGGGCCCACCTGGGCGAGTTGGTCAGGGCCGAGATCGAAGGCGACCGTACGACGCTCCCCGGGCTCCAGATCGACGGCCCGGAAGCCCCGTAGTTCCAGTGCGCGCGGCCAGACCGGCGTGACGAGCCGGCGCAGGTACAGCTGCGCGACGGTACGCCCGTGCCGTTCCCCGGTGTTGGTGATGTCGACCTCGACGGTCCGCCCCGACAGCCGTGGCGGCCCGTAGACGAAGCTCGTGTACGACAGCCCGTGCCCGAAGGAGTGGAGCGGCTCGGCGCTGTCGTCGACGTATTCGCCGTACTCGGTGTCCTTGTGGTTGTAGTAAACGGGCAGTTGACCTGCCGAGCGAGGTACGGAGACGGGCAGCCGGCCCATGGGCTCGGCCCGTCCGAGCAGGACGTCCGCGATCGCCTCGCCGCCCCAGGGGCCCGGGTACCAGGCGGTGAGCAGCGCGGCGGCCCGTTCGGCGGCCTCGGGGACGGCGTGCGGGCGGCCCTGGATCAGCACGACGACGGTGGGTGTGCCGGTCGCCGTGACGGCGTCGAGCAGGGCGTGCTGGGCCACGCCGAGCCGGAGCCCGGCCAGGTCGACGCCCTCTCCGCAGGTCATCTCGGACACGACGGTGCGCGCGGCGCCGTTGGCGTCGAACTCCGTGCCGGGCGTACGGGCGCTGCTCCCGCCCAGTACGAGCACGGCCACATCGGACGCGGCGGCCTCGGCGATCGCCTCGGGGATGCCGGAGAGGTCGTCGCCGGTGAGGGCACAGCCCTTGGCGTGGCGTACGTCGACGCCGGTTCGCCGGAGCGCGTCGAGGACGCTGGTGCCGGTGCCGGGGCGTTGCGGGGCGGTGTAGTCGCCCAGTTGGTGGGCGACGGTGCCGGCGTGCGGTCCCAGGAGGGCGATAGGGGAGCCGGTCGACAGGGGCAGCACACCTTGGTCGTTGTGGAGCAGGGTGACGGCGGCACGGGCGAGTGCCGTGCTCAGCTCGCGTCCGACGGCGGGGTCCGGGAACGGGCCCGCACTGTAGGGCTGTTCGAAGAGCCCCAGGCGGAACTTGAGCCGTAGCACCCGGGCGACCGCCCGATCCAGGACCTCCTCGCTCACCAACCCCCGTTCGACCGCCTCCTCCAGATGGGTGAAGCCCTCGTCCCACAGGCTGAGGTCGATCCCGGCGTCGAGGGCGAGGGCACCGGCGGAGACCTTGTCGCCGGTGACGCGGGCCAGCCGGTCCACGGCCAGTCCGTCCGCCATGACGAGCCCGTCGAAACCCCAGCGGTGGCGCAGCAGTCCGGTGAGCAGGGCGCGGTTGCCGCAGCAGGGCATCCCGTCGACCTCGTTGTAGGCGGCCATGACGGCGGCGGCTCCGGCCCGGACACCGGCGTGGGCGGCCGGGAGATGGATCTCGTGCAGCTCGCGGAGACCGAGTTCGGACTCGGCGGAGTTGCGGCCGCCGACGGTGGCGCCCTGCCCGGCGAAGTGCTTGAGGACGACGGGGGCCTTGTCGGGGGCGAAGGCCCCGTCCGGTCCCCGCTCCCCCTGTATGCCGTGTACGAGCGCCTCGGTGAGCCGGGCGGCCAGATACGGGTCCTCGCCGAAGCACTCCTCGGTCCGGCCCCAGCGCGGGTCCCGGGCGATGTCCAGGGCCGAGACCAGGGCGACATGGCCGCCCCGGGCGCGCAGTTCGGCGGCGGCGTGGGCGGCGGCCCGCTCGTAGAGCCCGGGGTCCCAGCCGGCGCCGACGGCCAGATTGACGGGCAGGACCGTGCCGTCGAGGGCCATGTGCCCGTGCGGCACCTCCTCGACGAACAGGGCCGGGATGCCGAGCCTGCTCTGCTCGACGACATGCCGCTGGACGAGGTGGGCCAGTTCGGCACCGTCCTCGGCGCCGGACCCGGTGGTGTGGTCGACGCCCGACCAGGCGTCGGCGCGCAGCAGCCCGTACAGGGCCCCGAGTCCGGCGAAGCGCTCGGTCTCGGCCCGGAGGGCGTCGGTGAGTTCGAAGCCGCCGTCGGGGGTGCGGCGGTAGGCGTCCCAGCCGTACATCCGCTGGTTGAGCTGTCCGGCCTTCTCGCGCAGGGTCATCCGCGCGAGAAGGTCATGGACGCGGTCGTCGACCGGGGCGGCGGGGTCGCGGTACAGGGGCGTGCCCTGCCGGGTGGCGGTCATGTACGGCCCTGGTGGGCGAGCCGGGCCAGGGCCACGGCGCCCAGGCGGCCGTCGGGGACCCAGTCGAGGGTCAGGCCGAGCGGGTGGAGGCGGGCTTCCAGGCGCGAGGTGAGGGGCCCGTCGGGCCCGAGCAGGCCTCCGGTGGCCACGACCCGCTCTCCTGGCTGTGGATCCAATGCCCTGATGGCGTCGGCGAGTTGGTCGGCTGCCTCGTCCAGGATGGCCAGGGCGACGGCGTCCTCGACCGCCTCGACGACCAGCGGCGCGAGTCGCGCGAGGCGAATGGGGGGCTCGGCCATGACAGCGGGGAGCACGTGTCTGCGGTAGGCCTCGCGGTGGGGGCGGGACCAGGGGGTTTTGTCGTGGGGCGGGAGGGGGTGCCGGTCGGCCGGGGAACCGGCCCCGGCCACTCCGGTCGGCCCGCTCGCGGGCGGCGGCACCGCCGCGTCACCCGGCACGCCCTCCGAGATGCCCTGGACCACGTCAGGGGACAGTCTCCGCACCACACCGCCGGCGACACCCCCGGCCGCTCCGCCGGGCAGCGCCTCGCCCGGCACCCCGAGTTCCCGCCCCACCGTCTCCGCCAGCACGGTCGGCGCACCCCTCCCGTCGGCCATCCGCAGCGCGGCCCTCACCGCCGCGCGGCCGATCCAGAAGCCGCTCCCGTCGTCGCCGAGGAGCCAGCCGTCGCCGTCCACGGTGGCGGTGCCGCGGCGGCCGGTGATGCGCATGGCGACCGCGCCCGTGCCGGCCACCAGGGCGAGGCCGTCGGCCGGGGCGCCCGGGGCGGAGGCGAAGGCCGCCTCGATGTCGCTGCCGATGACGGGCGGGCCCGCGTCGATGCCCAGTCGGCGCAAGGCGGCGGTGAGGGCGGCCAGAGCGTTGCGCCGCCCCGGTTCGTCGGCGGCGGCGTCCGTCGCGCCCGCGAAACCGCCGGCCACGGCCACGACCCGGGCACGGACGGACTCGGGCACGGCCTGTCCGACGGCCTCGGCGAGCTGCTCGGTGAGCTGCGGCACCGGGACGGTCAGGGCGTTGCCCGGCCCGGCGGAACCCTCGCCCAGCGGACGTCCGTCAGCGGCGGCCGCCAGGACCGCCCGGGTCCGCGTGCCGCCCGCGTCGAGGCCGACCACCAAAGGCGAGCCGCCTTGACGCTCCTGGTTCAATTCATTACCCATCGCCGACTATGGTGATTGATGCATTCACCCAGAGCAAGGGATCTGGGTGCTGGACCCGAGGAGGATCCCATCCCCACGCTCCGCTTCGGCGTCAACTACACGCCCCGCCGCGGCTGGTTCCACGCCTGGCACGACTTCGACCCGGCGCACGCCCGCGAGGACCTGGACCAGATCGCCGCGCTCGGCCTCGACCACGTCCGGGTCTTCCATCTGTGGCCGCTCCTCCAGCCCAACCGCACGCTCATCCGCCCCGCCGCCGTGGACCAGGTCGCGCACCTGGTCGACCTGGCGGCCGAGGCCGGTCTCGACGTCCTGGTGGACGGCGTGCAGGGTCATCTGTCCAGCTTCGACTTCTATCCGGAGTGGACGCGGAGCTGGCACCACCGCAACGTCTTCACCGACCCGGAGGCCGTCGCCGCCCAGGCGGAGCTGATGCGGACCCTCGGCCGCGCCCTCGCCGGCCGTCCCAACCTCATCGGGCTCCAGCTGGGCAACGAGCTCAACAACCTGGTCGAGCACAACCCGGTGACCGCGGACGAGGTGGACCGCTACCTCGACACCCTGCTGTCCGCCACCCGTGAGCACCTGCCCCCGGGGCGGCTCGCGACCCACTCCGCCTACGACGCGGCCTGGTACGGCGACGACCACCCCTTCACCCCTCAGGCCTCGGCCCGCAAGGGCGATGTCACCACCGTCCACCCCTGGGTGTTCTCCGGCGACTGCGCCCGCCGCTACGGCCCCCGCTCGCCCCAGGTGCTCCACCTCGCCGAGTACGGCACGGAACTCGCCAAGGCCTACGCCGAGGATCCGGCCCGCCCGGTCTGGGTCCAGGAGACGGGCGCCCCGGAACCGCACATCCCGGCGGCCGACGCCCCGGAGTTCGCGCGGGCGACCGTGCGGAACGCGGCCGGGTGCGAGGGGCTGTGGGGTGTGACCTGGTGGTGCTCCCACGACGTGGACCGGTCCCTGGCCGACTACCCGGAACTCGAGTACACCCTGGGCCTGTTCGACGCGCGGGGCGGCGCCAAGCCCATCGCCACGGCCCTGGCCGAGACCGTCGCCGAGGTACGCGCGGGGCATCACCCCGCCCGGCCCCGCGACACGGCCCTGGCCCTGGACTGCACGCCGTCCACCCGCTCCGTCTCCGGACCGGGAGGCGCGTTCTTCGACGCGTGGATGGCCCTGCGCACGGAGGGCGTCCACCCGGCGGTGGTCCTGGCGGGGCGGGCGGAGGACGCCGCGTACCTCGCGGCGCGCGGCATCAAGGAGGTCGTACGGGTGCCGTGAACTTCAGGTGCCCGTCAGCGCTTCCGCGACGGCCCGCAGGTTCACCCGCCCCCGCCCGTAGGAGCAGAGCGCGCCGCCCTCCGGCAGCCCGGTGTCGATCCGTACGGCGTCGGGCCGCCGGGCGAGCAGGGCGGCGCGCAGCCGTTCCTGCCAGGGGTGGAGCCCGGCGTCACAGGTGGCGATGACCAGCGGTGTGTCACCGGAGGCGCGCAGGATCTCCTCCACGAAGGGGGCCGGATCCGCCGGCTCTCCACTCACCGCGGTCCCCGTGGCCGTGGGGTCGACGGCGCTCACCTCCGTCAGCAGGTCCTCGCCGCCCCAGTTGAGCGCGGGATGCGGCGGCGGGAACAGGTCGACGACATGGGCGCCCCGCACGCCCGACGGCACCGGCAGGCTGCGGACAGCCCGGCGGGCGGCCTCGAGACCGGCCCCCGCGTCCCAGCCGTCGACGGCCCCGGCGGCCGGAGCGGCGTACCGCACGGCGAGGCGCCGCACCCGCCCGGCGGCCTCACGCACCCGCTCCTCGGGCAGCACACCGGAGCGCAACGCGCTGAGCACCGCGTCCCGGCAGGCCAGGGTGACCTCCAGGTCAGGCACGGCCACGATCACCTGGTCGGCGCCCGCAGCGAGGGCGATCCGCGCCCCGGCGGCCTCGCCGTAGCGGTCGGCGATGGCCTTCATCTCCAGGGCGTCGCTGACCAGGACACCGTCGAAGTCCAGCTCGTGGCGGAGCAGATCGCCCAGGATGCGGCGGCTCAGGGTGGCGGGCCGCTCGGGGTCCAGCGCCGGGTAGACGACATGGGCGCTCATGATCATCGGCACGCCCGCGTCGACGGCGGCGCGGAACGGCTCGAAGTCGGCCCGCAGCTCGTCGTACGACCGCGGGTCGACGGCCGTCCCGTGATGGCTGTCGGTCTCGGTGCCGCCGTGGCCGGGGAAGTGCTTGGCGCAGGAGGCGACGCCCCGCCGCTCGGTGGCGGTGATCCAGGCCCGCAGATGCCGGGCGGCCAAGGCGGGTTCGGCACCGAAGGACCGGGTGCGCACGATCGGGTTGCGCGGATGGTGCTGGAGGTCGGCGACCGGGGCGTAGGAGACCGTGATGCCGAGCGAGGCCAGATGCCCGGCCAGGGCGTCGGCGCAGCGGCCGGTCAGCCCGGGGTCGTCGGCCACTCCGAGCGCGTACGATCCGGGCACCTCCGGAGCGCCCGCGCCCACCAGGTGACCGATCCCGCCGCCCTCGTTGTCGATCCCCACGAGCAGGTCCGGCCGCAGGGCCCGCAGCTCCGCGGTGAGCCGCCGCACCTGCTCCGCGTCCCGCACGTTCCGGGTGAACAGGATGACCCCGCCGAGCCCCCGGTCGACGAGCCGCTTCAGCTCGTCCGGAACCCCCGCCGTCCCGTCGAACCCCGCGACGAGACAGCGGTGTGCGGCCTCGTCGAGATCGACGGGGAGGCCGACGAGAAGGTCGGCGGGGAGGCGGCCGGGACGTGCGGGCGGATGCGCGGAGGAGGTCACTCCGCACATCTTCTGGCTCGATCATCCACTAGTCAACAGGTCGATGGATCACTCATTCATCCCGAGTGTCACCACGGCCCAGCCAGAAACGATCCTGAAGTTCGTCCGTCACCCACTCGCACCCCACCCACACCGGCTAGCCTCGTAGGTCACCGAAGGCGAACGGGGGATTGCCCATGGTGAACGCTGATCGCACGCCGCCGGACTGCCCTGGGGGACATGACGGCATGCCGGAGCGTGGCGCCGGGCTCCACCTCCAGGATCAGCTCGAATTCCTCATCCAGGACTTCCGCACGAGCGCCGAGCCGCCGATGCCGGTGTTCGTCGTGCACGCCCAGGAGAGCGCGGACGACGACGCGGTGACCGGGCTGGTCCGGCAGCTGTACACGGGCCAGGAGGCACACGGCACGCGCTGCGCGGTGGCGCAGGACGTCTACGAGGGCACCACGGAGGTACGCCGGGCCGCGGCCATGGTGCGGGCGCTGAGCGAACCGAAGAAGTGGGGCGGCCCGAAGGCGGTCTACCGGCGCTACGCGTTCCCGCGGCTGCGGCTGGTGCACGCCATCGACGACGCGGTCGCGGCCCTCGGCGACACCTGGCCGGCGCCCGAGCCGGGCAGCGCCGAGGCCGGTCAGGACCAGCGGCAACGGCTGCTGAACCAGCTGGCCCAGCAGCGCTGGCGGCCGAAGAACACCGCGCGCTGGCGCTCGGGGCTGCCGCTCTTCGACATGGCGCACATCCTCCCGGCGAGCCTCGTGACCGTGCTCGCCGCGCTCATGGCCCGTAGCGAGTGGTACGTGGCGGTGGGCGCCGGTCTCGTCTTCCTGCTGCTGCTGACCGTCCTCAACTACGTGTTGCCGGGGCGGGCGCCGATCTTCCTGTGGCTGCGCCGGGAGAGCCGCTGGTTCATGACGACGACGTTCCTCAGAGCGGCGGACCACGAGGATCCCACCGAGGTCTCGCTGCTGCGGCCGGTGCGGTCCTGGAAGGCGATCGCGGCCCGGGCGTACGACGTGGCCGAGGCGCTCACGGCGGGCGGCGACTTCCACCTCCAGCTGTGCGTGCTCGCGCTGCGGGAGGACCTGCGGGACAACCACCGCCGCTGGAGCTGGGACCTGCGCGGCTTCAAACGGCCGCGCCCGCCGATGCTGTTCCTGCCCCACGCGGACGCCCGCAACGGCGGCATCGAACTGATCCGGGCCATCAGCGACGTCCGCAGCCGGCGCAGTGAGCTCGACCCGCTGATGGTGGTCGCCGCGGTGCACACGCACGACGTGCCGCGCCTGGAGCGCGGGGTGGTTCCGGCGACGCCCGACCCGGCCGCCGAACCGCCCAGGTTCGGCGAGCGGCTGCGCGCCTGGCACCGGCAGTGGGCGCACAACCTGCGCGCCGAACAGTCGCCCAGCCGGGAGCGGTCCGTCCTGCCGTGGGTGATGAAGATCCCGCTGCCGCACGACCAGCTCGCTCCCGTCGAGGAACGCACCCGGCATCTACGGGCCTCCACCCGGCCCACGCCCGCCCGGCTGGTCTGGGCCCTGCACACCCTGGTCCTGGTGATCGCCCTGCTGACCGCCGGGACCGTCATGCGGGCCGACGCCCTGCACGACCGGTACTGCTCGGCGTCCGTGCTGACGGCCAACCGGGACACCCGGCGCGAGGAGACACCCGGCGGCGGCGCGGAATGCATCGGCATAGCGACGGACGGCGTCCGCTTCGCCGACTGGCTGCCCGCGCCCGACCCCGGCGACGAGCCCAAGGCCCTGACGGCCGACGAGGCGACGCCCTGGACGGTGGACGAGCTGGAGGACCGCATCGCCAAGCAGAACGCGAACGTCCTCGCCACCCATTCCGGCAAATACGTCACCGTCGTCTACGCCGGGCCGCTGAGCGCCGATTCCTCGGACGGCTCCTCGCTCGTGAAGGGCGCCGAGGAACTGGCGGGCGTGTATCTGGCACAGGCCGTCATCAACAAGAACTCCAGTGTGAAACTGCGGGTCCTGCTCGCCAACGGCGGCGTGGACCTCGGCCACCAGGAGGAGATGGCCGAGGAGATCGCCGCGTACGCCGCCCAGGACCCGACCGTGGTGGGGGTCGTCGGCACCGGCCGCGACCTGAAGTCGAGCAGGGCGACGACCCGCACCCTGATGGAGGCCGGGCTGCCGGTCGTCTCCGGCACGAACTCCGCCACCTATCTCCCCCGCGAGTTCGCCAACTGGTTCAGCCTGGCCGCCACGGACCAGTGGCAGACCGAGCAACTCGGCCTGATCGCGGCCCAGTTGCGCACACCGGACCGTCGGCAGTACGCCCTCGTCCTCGCCCGCGACACGGCGAAGACCGACGACCTCTACACCGACGAACAGGCACGCTACGGCCAGGACATGCTGCGCCGGCAGGGCTTCACCCCGCTCGATCAGCGCCGCTACACCCTCAGCGGCGGCAAGCCGGAACTCCGCTCGCACGCCCAGGAGATCTGCCGGGGCGGACAGGTCCCGTCGGTGATCTACTTCGCCGGCCGGGTGGAGGACATCGATCCCCTGATGACCCAGCTGGGCACCGAGCCGGGCTGCGCCGGAACGCCCCTGGCCATCCTCACCGGCGACGATCTGTCCAAGGCCGACTTCACCGTCGGCGGACAGTCCGTCGCGCCGAAGGTCACGCTGTACCACGCGGCCCTGGCCGAGCTGCGGACGGCCGCCACCCGGACGACCTTCTACCTGGACGCCGCCGCGCACCTGCCGGGGCTGCGGGGCGGGAACCTGCGCTACGACAGCCCCGCCCTGGCCAGCGGGCAGACCGCCCTGGCACACGACGCGACCCGCGCCCTGTACTGGGCGGCCACCCGGGACGACCGGCCCCAGAGCCGCGCCTCGACCTGGGTGAACCTGCGCAACGTCAAGATCGAGGGCATGGCCACCGGCACCATCGACTTCACCCGTGCCCCGCTGTACGGCGACCGCACCGGCCACAGCGTCCTCCTCAAGGAGGTCCGCCGCGCCGACGACGGCACCTCCCAGACGCGGGTGGTGTGCAGCCGCACCGCGGGGAACACGAAGCGGCTCACCCAGAAGGAGTGCCGGATCCGCTGAGGGCCGTCTCAGCCCTCAGCGGCGGTCAGACGCAGCGCGATGCTGTTGATGCAGTACCGCTGGTCCGTGGGCGTGGGATACCCCTCGCCCGCGAACACGTGCCCGAGGTGCGAGCCGCAGCGCGCACAGCGCACCTCGGTACGCACCATGCCGTGGGTCCGGTCCTCGATCAGTTCCACCGCGTCGGTGTCCCTCGGGTCGAAGAAGGACGGCCAGCCGCAGTGGGACTCGAACTTCGTGTCCGAGGTGAACAGCTCCGCACCGCAGGCGCGGCAGGAGTAGACCCCCCGGGTCTTGGTGTCGGTGTACTCACCGGTGAAGGCGGGCTCCGTGGCCGCCTGGCGCAGCACCGCGTACTCGCCAGGGCTCAGCTCCGCGCGCCACTGCTCGTCCGGCTTCTCGACGTCGTACGGCATGAGCCTCCAGCCCCTCAGTTCGACAGACGGTCCAGGATGCGCGGGCCGAGGTCGGTGACGTCGCCCGCTCCCATGGTGAGAACGAGATCACCGGGCTTCGCCATTCCCGCGACGACCGAGGGGACGTCCGCCTTGTCGTGCACCGGCGTCACGTCCGCGCCCGCCGCCCGGGCCGCCTCGATGATCAGCTCGCTGGTCACACCGGGGATCGGGTCCTCACGGGCCGGGTAGATGTCCAGCACGACCGAGGCGTCCGCGAGGGCCAGGGACTGGCCCATCTCCTTGCCCAGCTCCTGCGTGCGCGAGAACAGGTGCGGCTGGAAGACGACCAGGATCCGGGAGTCGCCCGCCGCCGCGCGCATGGCCTCCAGGTCGGCGGTCATCTCGGTGGGGTGGTGCGCGTAGGAGTCGATGACCTGGACGCCCGCGGCCTCGCCCTTGAGCTGGAGCCGCCGCTTCACGCCCGTGTACGCGCCCAGCGCCCGGGCCAGTTCCTCGGCGGGGACGCCGAGCGCCACGCCCGCCGCGAGCGCGGCCACCGCGTTGTGCGCGTAGTGCCGGCCGGGGACGGAGACCGCGAAGGTCAGCTCCTGCCCCTGAAGCACCACGGTGACCTCGCTCTTCAGGCCCTGCGGCACGACCGACAGGATGCGCACGCCGGCGTCCTCGGACTCGCCGTACGTCACCACCCGCACGCCGCGTCCCGCGACCCGGCGGGTCAGCTCCCGGGCGCCCTCGTGGTCGGCCGTGATCACCAGCGTGCCGCCCTCGGTGATCCGGTCCACGAACGTCTCGAACGACTCGTAGATCTCGTCCATCGAAGCGTAGTTGGCGTGGTGGTCCAGCTCGACGTTGAGGACGATCGCGACCTCGGGCGCGTACTTGTGGAAGCTGCGGTCCGACTCGTCCGCCTCGGCGACGAAGATCTCGCCGTCGCCGTGCAGCGCGTTGGAGCCGGGCGCGTCCAGGTCCCCGCCGATGGCGTACGACGGCGTCAGGCCCAGCTCGCTCAGCGACACCGCGAGCATCGAGGTCGTGGTCGTCTTGCCGTGCGTACCGGCGACCGCGATCGGCCGCAGGCCCTCCATCAGGGCGGCGAGCGCGTCGGAACGGTGCACGACGGGGATGCCGAGCGCTGCCGCGCGGGCCAGCTCGGGGTTGTCCTGCCGGATCGCGGACGACACGACCACACAGCTCGCGTCGTCGGCCAGGTGCTCCGCGGCGTGCCCGATGTGCACCGTCACACCCAGCGCCCGCAGCGCCTCGGCCGTCGCCGAGTCCTTCGCGTCACTGCCCGCCACGACGGCCCCGCGCTGGGCGAGGATCTTCGCGATACCCGACATCCCGGCCCCACCGATCCCGATGAAGTGCGGTCGGTCCATGGCGGTGGGAAGGCCGGGTGCCATGCATATCTCCAAGGGCGTTCTGGGACGGTGAGCGCCCACAGCCTATTTCAGAAGCGCCACCGCATCAGCCCGGCACTACGCCTTGCTGTGCGAGAACAGCTTCAGCACCGGCACCCCCACCTTGTGCCGGGCCCGCGACGCCCAGTCACGGTGGAAGAACTCCTCCACGTAGTGGGGGTCGGTCAGCACGATGACCTCGTCCGCGCCGACCTCCTCCACCAATCTCTTCAGCGCGTCCAGCGGATGGTCCTCGATCAACCGTCCCCGCGCCTCGCTCCCGGACGTCCGCAGCGCCGCGAGGGACACCTCCAGCGCCCGCTGCCCGACGCTCAGCGCCTCCTCGCCCTCCGGCGTCTCGCCCTCGCGGACGGCGTCGTCGAGTTCGCCGAGCGCGACGTCGTCGATGGCCCGCAGCAGCCGGTCCGCCTGCTCGCCGCGCGGCTGGAGCAGCACCTGGAAGGAGACCCGCTCCTCCCCGTGCAAGGTGGTGACGAACTCCACGTCAGCGGACGTCAGGGCCTTCTCGATCATCAATACGCTTGTGAACACCAGGCGCCCCTTCTGAACCTTGCGGAAACCATCCTGCCCCGTGGTCGCACGGGAACTGCCGGATCCAGTGTGCCCTCCGGAATCCAAACAGAACGGCATATTCCGAACGTACCGACCGGTCCGGCTTCCTGATCGCCGACCCCTGTACCTCCGTGCCGCTACCCCGTGCCGCGCGGTTCAGTACGTCAGGACCGTCCGTACCTGGTGAACAGGAAGCCGTCCTCCTCCAGCATCGACAGCAGCGAGAAGCGCCGCGGGACGGTGACGGCGGGTCCCCCGGCGATGCGCTGGGCGTCGCCGGCGCTGAGCATCGGGGAGACGGTCAGACAGAGCTCGTCGAGCACGCCGGCCGCCACCAGCTGCCCCAGCAGCCGCGGGCCGCCCTCGGTCAGCAGCCGGGTGTGGCCGAGGCCGGCGAGGGCCTGGACGGCCCGGGCGGGGTCGACGCCGATGCCGTCCCCGGCGGTCACCACCCGCGCGCCCGCCTTCTCGGCGGTGGCGACGCGGTCCGGGGCGGCGGCGGCTCCCGTGAGGACCAGGGTGGGAACCAGGGGCGAGGTGAACAGCGGGAGCGAGAAGTCCAGGTCGAGGCTGGCGCTGACGACCGCGATCGCCGGGGCGGGGGCCTGTCCGGCCGCCTCCCGCGTCGCCGCGAACTCGGCACGCGCGCGTGCCGGCCGGTAGCCCTCCTGGCGCACCGTTTCCGCGCCGACCACCACCACGTCCGCCAGCGCCCGCAAGGTGCCGAAGATCCGCATGTCGGTCGCGCTGGAGATGGGCTGCGAACGGCCGTCGTGCTGGGCGGCCCCGTCCAGCGTGGACACCATGTTGGCGCGCAGCCACGGCAGCGGCCCCCCGGCCCCCGGCTCGGGATAGGCGTAGGCGGCCGCCAGCTCGGCCAGGTCCCACTCCCGCCCGGCACCCTCCTCACCGGGCCCGCCACCCGGGGCCGGAGCTGCTGTTTCATCGGTCACAGGGAACAGACGTCGCATGCCGTGCAGTGTTCCACGCGCCGTAGCATGGTGAACCGTGTCCTCCTCCCCCGCTCCCTCCGGTACCGGCCCGATAGCCGAAGCGGCCCCGCTGTCCCTGTGCGCCCGTGAGCCGCACGTCCCCGCGGATCGGCTGGTCGCCGAGATGGTGCCGCCGCCGCGCTTCGACTCGGTGCGTTTCAGCACGTACATCCCGGACCCGAACCAGCCCAGCCAGACCGAGGCCGTCCAGGTCCTGGAGAGCTTCGCGGCAGGCCTCGGCCAGGGAGCGGGCGGCTCCGGCAAGCGGCGGCTGTTCGGTTTCGGCAAGGCCCCGAAGAAGGCCCCGGCCGGCCCGCGCGGCGTCTACCTCGACGGTGGCTACGGCGTGGGCAAGACCCACCTGCTGGCCTCCCTGTGGCACGCCACCCCGGCCGAGCCCGAGCTCAAGGCGTTCGGCACCTTCGTGGAGCTGACCAACCTGGTCGGCGCCCTCGGGTTCCAGAAGACCGTCCAGACCCTGTCCGGCCACCGCCTGCTGTGCATCGACGAGTTCGAGCTCGACGACCCGGGCGACACCGTCCTGGTCTCCACCCTCCTCGGCAAGCTCGTCGACGCGGGCGTCGCGCTCGCCGCGACCTCCAACACGCTGCCCGGCAAGCTCGGAGAGGGCCGGTTCGCCTCGGCCGACTTCCTGCGGGAGATCCAGGGCCTGTCGGCCCACTTCCGGGCCCTGCGCATCGACGGCGAGGACTACCGCCACCGCGGTCTGCCCGAGGCGCCGCCGCCGCACTCCGACGAAGAGGTGACGAAGACGGCGCACGCCACCGGGGGCGCCTCCCTCGACGCGTTCTCGCCCCTCCTGGAGCACCTCGCCCGGGTCCACCCCAGCCGGTACGGCGCTCTGACCGACGGAATCAGGGCCGTGTGCCTCACCGGTGTGCGGCCGGTTCCCGACCAGTCGACGGCCCTCAGGCTGGTCGTCCTCGCGGACCGGCTCTACGACCGCGAGGTGCCCGTGATGGCCTCGGGCATGCCCTTCGACCAGCTCTTCAGCGAGGAGATGCTGAACGGCGGCTACCGCAAGAAGTACTTCCGGGCCATCTCCCGGCTCACCGCCCTGGCCCGCGACGCGGGCAAGCTGGCGAACTCCCGGTAACCACAACCCCAATACCGCACCAACTGCCGTGAGGCCAAGGGGTGGTTCAAGCCAACCCACCCACGGTTTTCAGGCTCTCTTCAGCTTGAAACGTTAAGTTAACCCTGCAAATGACTTTGCAGGGTTAACGTGTTTCTTGACCAGCCATTGACCAAGTGTTGGTCAGTGCTAGACGTGTGAATCAGCTGAAGGGGGGCGCATGTACCGAGGTACGACGGCACGGACCGTGGTTTCGATCTTCGCCGCCGTCCTGCTCGCCCTTCAGTTCTTCGCACCGACGGCGTCCTTCGCATCCGCGCACACACCCCGTAAAGCCGAGGCCAAGGCTCAGCCCGGAACTGAACCCTCCGGCCAGTCCTCGCGCCCCGGAATCAAGTTCTCCGGGAAGGCACTGCGCGACGAGATCGCCACCTGCCGCGCCGGACACCACGGGGACCCGACCGGTCCCCTGCGGACCCGCGACCGGTTCCACGCCGACTCCGCGCCCTGCGCGCCGGAGCGGCCCCTGCTGCGGCACATCCAGCCGGCAGCACCGGACCAGGTCAGAGCCGGCGCCGCGCACCAACGCACGTCGAGATCCTCGACGTCGCACACACCGGCAGCGCTTCAGGTCTTCCGCTGCTGAGGAACAGAGTCGTTCCTTCCCCCACCTCTGTCATGCCCGTCCGACGCGCCCCCACTGCGCGCCAGGAGGAGTCACCACACTCATGCAACCCCTCATCGACAACGCCCGCACGCACGGACAGCGCCCTGAGGAGTTCGCCCGCCTCGCCGAGGGCCAGTCCCCCGACGTCCTGTTCATCACCTGCTCCGACTCCAGGGTCGTACCTGCCCTGATCACGGGCGCCCGGCCCGGCGAGCTCTTCGAGCTGCGCACCGCGGGCAACGTAGTTCCCCCCTACGCCTTCGGACACCCCACCTCCGAGGCGGCCACGATCGAGTACGCCGTGGAAGTCCTCGGCGTCAAGGAGATCGTGGTCTGCGGCCACTCGCACTGCGGCGCCGTCGGCGCGGTGGTGCGGGGCGACGACCTCACCGGCGTACCCGCCGTGCGGGACTGGCTCGCGCACGCCTGCGACGAGCCCAAGTGCGCGGACCCGACCGACAAGACGGTCACCGAAGCCGTGCAGAACCACGTCCTGACCCAGGTGGAGCGGCTGCGCTCGTACCCGTGCGTGGAGAGCCGTCTGACGGACGGCCGGCTCCGGCTGCACGCCTGGTTCTACGAAGTGCACACCGGAACCGTGCGGGACCACCGCGCGGACACCGACTCCTTCGAGAAGCTGTGAGGGACACCATGACCAAGTTCCCTTACCTGAGGCAGGACTTCACCGCCTCGCTCGTCGTGTTCCTGGTCGCGCTCCCGCTGTGCGTGGGCGTGGCCGTCGCCTCCGGCGTCCCGGCCGAACTCGGCCTGATCACCGGCATCGTGGGCGGCCTCGTCACCGGATTCCTGCCGGGCAGCAGCCTCCAGGTGTCCGGGCCGGCCGCCGGTCTGACCGTGCTGGTCTTCGAGGCCGTCGACACCTACGGCCTGCCCGCGCTCGGTGTGATCGTGCTGGCCGCCGGTCTGCTGCAGCTCATCATGGGCGCGCTGAAGCTCGGCCGCTGGTTCCGCGCGATATCCGTCTCGGTCGTCGAGGGCATGCTGGCCGGAATCGGTCTGGTGCTCATCGCCGGTCAGCTGTACGCGACGGCCGGACTGAAGGCGCCCGCCTCCGGCATCGACAAGATCCTGGGCCTGCCCGGAGCCGCCGCCGACGCGCTCGGCAGCACCAAGGCGCTCACCTCGCTCGCACTCGGCGCGGCCACCATCGCGGTGATGGTGCTGTGGAAGAAGCTGCCGAAGCAGGCGCAGGCCGTTCCGGGCGCGCTCGCCGCGGTGATCCTGGCGATCGCGGCCACCGCCGCGTTCAACCTGCCGGTCGACACCGTCAAGGTGCAGGGTCTGCTGGACTCCATCCAGCCGCCCGGCCTCGACGCCTTCGGCAGCGTGGGGGTCGGCATCATCGGCACGATCATCGCCTTCACCCTGATCGCCTCCGCCGAGAGCCTCTTCAGCGCCGCCGCGGTGGACCGGCTGCACGACGGACCGCGCACCCAGTACGACAAGGAGCTCATGGCGCAGGGCGCGGGCAACACGCTCTGCGGCGTGCTCGGCGCGCTGCCGATGACCGCGGTCATCGTCCGCAGCTCGGCCAACGTCAGCGCGGGTGCCAAGACCAAGGCGTCCCGGGTGATGCACGGCGTGTGGCTGCTCCTCTTCGCGGCGCTCCTGCCGGCCACGCTGGCCCTGATCCCGCTGCCCGCGCTCGCGGGCATCCTGGTCCACGCGGGCTTCAAGCTCATCCCGTTCCGCAAGATCGTGCCGCTGTGGCGCGAGCACCGGGGTGAGGCGGTCATCCTCGTCGTCACCGCCGTGTCGATCGTCGCGGTGAACATGTTCGAGGGTGTCCTGATCGGTCTGGCCCTGTCGGTCGTCAAGACCGCCTGGGAGGCCTCGCACCTCAAGCTCGAGGTCATCGACAAGGGCGCCGGTCCCATCCAGGCGTACCTGTCGGGCAACGCGACGTTCCTGCGGCTGCCGAAGATCCTCGACAACCTGGAGAGCCTGCCGCAGGACCGCCCGGTCGAGCTGGACCTCTCGGGCCTGCACCACCTCGACCACGCCTGCCGCACGGCCCTGGAGAACTGGGCCGAACGCCACAGCGCGACGGGCACCGAGCCGGTGAAGGTCACGGAGCCCGAGCTGGAGTCCGAGCAGTCGAAAGAGGGCGAGAAGGTGACGGTGGCCTAGCGGCCCGCCGCGACACCGACGCCCCGGCCCGGGACGCGCCCCTCAGCGCGCCCCGGGCCGTTCGCATGTCCGCCGCGGACCGTGGGGGCCGGTGGGGACCGGTCGCGCGGTTCCCCGTGCCGATGGGGCATGGCCCCGGACCCCGGTCCCGGCATATCGTTGCAGAAGTAGCCGAAACGGGACCTCTGAACGGGGAGGTCGTCATGGTCCAAGAGCTGGTCGCGGCGATAGTGGCCGCCGGAGCCGCGGGTCTGGTCTATCTGGCCTCGGCGGCGCGGGTCGTCAAGCAGTACGAGCGCGGGCTCGTCTTCCGGCTCGGGCGCGTGCACGGGGATGTGCGGCGGCCCGGGTTCAACATGATCATTCCCGCGGTGGACCGGATGCGCAAAGTCAATCTGCAGATCGTGACGATGCCCATCCCCGCCCAGGAGGGCATCACCCGCGACAACGTCACCGTGCGGGTCGACGCGGTGGTGTACTTCAAGGTCGTGGACCCGGCGGCCGCGATCGTCAACGTCGAGGACTACCGCTTCGCCGTCTCCCAGATGGCACAGACCTCCCTGCGCTCGATCATCGGAAAGAGCGAGCTGGACGATCTGCTGTCCAACCGGGAGAAGCTCAACCAGGGCCTGGAGCTGATGATCGACAGCCCGGCCGTGGAGTGGGGTGTGACCATCGACCGGGTGGAGATCAAGGACGTGTCCCTGCCGGACACGATGAAGCGCTCCATGGCCCGCCAGGCCGAGGCCGACCGGGAGCGGCGGGCCCGTCTGATCAACGCGGACGCCGAGTACCAGGCCTCCAAGAAGCTGGCCCAGGCCGCGCACCAGATGGCCGACACGCCGTCCGCGCTCCAGCTCCGGCTGCTCCAGACCGTGATGGCCGTGGCGGCGGAGAAGAACTCCACGCTGGTGCTCCCCATCCCGGTGGAACTGCTGCGGTTCCTGGAACGGGGCCACGAAGAGGGCCGGCAGACCCAGGCGCAGTCACAGACACCGGCACCCGAACAGGAGGCACAGGCCTCCCTCGACACGGCGGAGCACCCTCTCGACAAGACAGAACAGGCCATGGAAGAGCTGCGTCGGGCGGTGGAGCAGTGACCCGCGCTACGCGCGTGGTTCACGCCGCCCGCACCAGGTGATAGACACAGCGGGATCACAGTTCCTGTCCGCCAGCAGGAAGGTTCCGCCATGACCAAAACCGGTCGTATCGCCACGCGACGTCAGGTGCTCGCCGGAACGGGCGCCCTGGGCATCGGGATCGGATTCTCCGGTGCCCTGTCCGAACTCTTCACCGGCACGGCCGCCGCACAGGGCCTCGGCCACCACGGCTACGGCCCGCTCGTCCCCGACCCGAAGGGCCTGCTCGACCTCCCGGAAGGCTTCCGCTACCGGGTCCTCTCCCGCGAGGGGGACCGGCTCCGTTCGGGTGAGGGCAAGGTCCCCTCCAACCACGACGGCATGTCGGCCTTCGCGGGCAAAGGCGGCCGGGTCCATCTGGTCCGCAATCACGAGAACCGCGCCGACGGCAGGGTCCCGGTCCCCACGGTCGAGGGCCTCACCTACGACCCGGCCGGGAAGGGCGGCTGTACGGCCCTGACGCTGGACGCCCGCAACAACGTCGTGTCGGAACGCGTCGCGATCGCCGGCACCGCCGTGAACTGCGCGGGCGGCCCC
Source organism: Streptomyces sp. NPDC057002 (assembly GCF_042673825.1). Taxonomy (NCBI): domain Bacteria; kingdom Bacillati; phylum Actinomycetota; class Actinomycetes; order Kitasatosporales; family Streptomycetaceae; genus Streptomyces; species Streptomyces sp. NPDC057002. The sequence goes on along the minus strand of NZ_JBHURZ010000007.1, from coordinate 81,058 downwards.
ACCCCGTGGGACACCTGGCTGACCTGCGAGGAGACCGAGGACAAGGCCGGCACCAACGGCTACACCAAGGACCACGGCTTCATCTTCGAGGTCGACCCGGCCGACCCGCGCCGCACCGGAGCCGTACCGCTGACCGCGATGGGCCGCTTCCAGCACGAGGCGATCGCCGTCGACCCCCGGCGGGGTGTGGTGTACGAGACGGAGGACGCCTTCGAGAAGCCCTTCGGCCTCTTCTACCGTTTCCTGCCGGAGAAGCCGCTGGGCGGCCGGGGTTCGCTGCGCGCGGGCGGCCGGCTCCAGGCCATGCGGGTGCCCGGCGTGCCCGACCTGTCCACGATCCAGTCCGTCGGCGCTGCCGCCGAGTTCGACGGCATCGAGTGGGTGGACGTACCGGACCCGGGGGCCGCGCGGACGCCCATCCGGTTCCAGGACTTCGGCCGCGGGGGGATCACCCACGCGCAGAAGCTGGAGGGCTGCTACTGGGGCGGCCGTTCGGTGTACTTCGTGTCGTCCTTCGCCCGCCGCTCGGACGGTTCGACGGCCGACCACTACGGGCAGATCTGGCGCTACGACCCCGAGCGCCGCCGGCTGACCCTGGTGATCGTCTTCGGCCCGGACACCGACATCCAGCTGCCGGGAGAGTCGCCGGACAACATCTGCCTGGCGCCCAGCGGCGGCCTCATGGTCTGCGAGGACGGCAACGGCGCCCAGCACGTCTACGGCGTGACCCGGCGCGGCGAGGTGTACGCGATGGCCCGCAACCGACAGGCGATCACATCTGCCGCTACCGCGGCGGGCGGCACCCCCGAGGAGCCCGAGTGGGGTGAGTTCGCCGGTGTCACCTTCTCCCCCGACGGCGACACGATGTACGTCAACTGCTACACACCCGGCACCACGTTCGCGGTGACGGGCCCCTGGCGCCGGTAGCCGCGGCCGCGCTCCCGACCGGGGCGCCGGGTGCGGAACCCGGCGCCCGGGCGGATGATCGAGGCTCCAGGCCGAAAGGGGGCCCGGTGGGTCACAAACACGGCACCTTGTTGCGTGAGCGGCTGCGCGTCCCGGCCGGCGAGCCGCTCGACCTGTCCCGTCACGACGCCGCCGCCACCCCCGGCGGCCCGGACGGCAAGGCCGCGGGCAGGGCCGCCACGGCCCGGATCGGCGAGCGCCTCGCCGTCCTCCAGGAGCGGCTGTGGGCGGCGAGCACCGCGGGCGACCGGCGCCGCGTCCTGCTGGTCCTCCAAGGCATGGACACCAGCGGCAAGGGCGGCACGGTCAAGCATGTGATCGGGCTGCTCAACCCGTCCGGCTGCCGCATCACACCGTTCAAGGCGCCCACGGCCGAGGAGCGCACCCACTCCTTCCTGTGGCGCGTGGAGAAGGCGCTCCCGCACCCCGGCGAACTGGGCATCTTCGACCGCTCCCACTACGAGGACGTCCTGATCGCCCGCGTCCGCGCCCTGGCGTCCGCCCCCGAGATCAACCGGCGCTACGAGCAGATCAACCGCTTCGAGAAGTCCCTCGCGGACGACGGCGTGACCCTGGTCAAGTGCTTTCTGCACCTCTCCTACGAGGAGCAGCGCCGCCGGCTGCTCAAGCGTCTCGACGAGCCGGAGAAGCGCTGGAAGTTCGCCGCCTCCGACATCGAGGACCGCACCCTGTGGCCCGCGTACCAGGAGGCCTACGAGATCGCCATGGAGCGCTGCGGCACCTCGTACGCGCCCTGGTACCTGGTCCCGGCCGACCGCAAGTGGTACCGCAACTGGGCGGTCAGCACCCTGCTCCTGGAACATCTGGAGGAGCTGGATCCGCGGTATCCCCAGACGGACTTCGACGTGGCGGAGCTCCGGAAGCTGCTGCTGCGGCAGTCCTGATCCGGCCGGTCAGGCGGCCAGCAGGGCGTCGATCTGGCCGACGGCCTCCTTCAGGCCCTCCTCCATGCCCATGGTGACCAGTTGCTCCATCTGCTCACGGGTGTCGAAGAGGGAGCGCATCTCCATCCGGGTGCCGCCGCCGCGCTCGGTGAGGGTCACCCGCACGGAGATGGTCGGCATGTCGTCCTTGGGCTTTCCGTCGTCGTCGGCGAAGCCGTCGGTGAACTCCAGGGCCGTAGGCGGGGTGACCGAGGAGATCCGCCACCAGCCGCGGTGCCGGTCGCCCTCCGGTCCGGTCATGAAGTACGTGACCTCTCCGCCGGGGGTCAGGTCGTGCTGTTCCACGGTCGCCGGGTAGGTCGGCGGTCCCCACCAGCGCTCCAGCTGCCGGGGGTCGGCCCACAGCCGCCACACCCGCTCGACGGGGGCGGCGAAGTCGGCGATCAGGGTGAGGGTGAGGTGGTCGAGGTCCTTGTCGACACTGGTGACACTCATCTTCGGGGTCCTTCCGTGGTGTCGTTCTCTTCGTTCTCTTCGGTTCCGGGGTCCTCGGCGAGCAGCCGGGCCATCCGGTCCACACGCCCGCGCCATGCCGACTCGAGTTCGTCGAGGGCCTGGCGTGCGCGGCCCACCGCTTCGGGGTCCGTGCACACGAGCTGCTCCCGTCCGCTGCGCTGCTTGGTGACGAGACCCGCCCGCTCCAGCACGGCGACGTGCTTCTGCACGGCCGCGAAGCTCATCGGGTACGACTCGGCCAGCCGCGACACCGACAGCTCCCCGCGCACGCAGCGGCGCAGTATGTCCCGGCGTGTGGTGTCGGCCAGGGCGTGGAACAGCCGGTCCACCGTCTCGTCGCTCAACTCATCTACAACCATTTGGTTGTACGTTAGCTCCGCCGGCCCGCCCTGTAAAGCGACACGCCCGTCCGCTGAAGCGGGCCCTCGGGGGTACTCGGCGCCCCATGAGCGAGAAGGAGCAGGTCAGCAGCTCGTACTGGCTTCAGACGGCACCGGACGGCCGCCACCCGGCTCTGGCCGAGGACGTGGACGTCGACGTGGCGGTCATCGGCGCCGGGATCGCCGGTCTGTGCACGGCGTGGGAGCTGACGCGGGCCGGACGGAGCGTGGCGGTGCTGGAGGCCGGGCGGGTCGCGGCCGGGGTCACCGGCCACACCACCGCCAAGGTCACCGCCCTGCACACGCTGGTCTACGACAAGCTGCGGCGCACCCGCGGCCCCGAGGGCGCGCGGCTGTACGCCCGCTCCCAGTCCGAGGCGATCGAGCGGGCGGCCGGGATCGTCGAGGAACTCGGCATCGACTGCGAGTGGGAGAGCCGGAGCGCCTACACGTACGCGTGCGACGCGGGCCGGGTGGACGAACTGCGCGCCGAGGCGCGGGCGGCCGCCGAGGCCGGGCTGCCCGCCTCGTTCGTGACGGAGACCGGGCTGCCCTTCCCGGTGGCCGGCGCGGTCCGGGTCACCGGACAGGCCCAGTTCCACCCGCGCAAGTACCTGCTGGCCCTCGCCGCCGACCTGGCCGAACACGGCGGGCGGATCTACGAGGACACCGCCGTCCTCGGCCTGGACGAGGGCGAGCCGTGCCGGCTGTCGACCACGACCGGGGCGACGGTCAGGGCCCGGGACGTCGTCGTCGCGACGCACTACCCGATCTTCGACCGGGCCCTGCTGTTCGCCCGGCTGTCGCCGCGCCGCGAGCTGGTGGTGGCCGGGACGATCCCCGCGGACCGGGACCCGGACGGCATGTTCATCACGCCCGACGAGGGCATCCGCTCGGTGCGCACGGCACCGCACGAGGGCGACCGGCGGCTGCTCATCGTCACCGGGGAGCACTTCACACCTGGCACCGGCGACCCGCGGGCCCGCTTCGAGCACCTCACCGCCTGGGCCCGGGACCACTTCCCGGACCTGGACGTCACCCACCGCTGGGCCACGCAGGACATCGACCCCACCGACACCGTGCCGATGGTCGGCCCGCTGCACCCGGGTGCGCGGCACGCGTACGTGGCCACCGGCTTCGGCGGCTGGGGCATGAGCGGCGGCATGATGGCGGGCCGCCTCCTCACCGCGCGGATCACGGGCGAGGAGTGCGCGTGGAGCGGGCTGTACGACCCGCGGCGGCTGCGTCCGGCCGTGCGCGAGGCGCCGTCGTTCCTCAAGACGCAGGCCAAGGTCGCCGGGCACTTCGTGGGGGACCGGCTGCGGCCCGTGCCGCCCGTGGAGGCCCTGCCGCCCGGCGAGGGCGCCGTGGTCCGCGCCGACGGCCATCGCCTCGCGGTCTACCGGGACGACGACGGCAGCCTGCACGCCGTCTCCGCCCGCTGCACCCACCTGGGCTGCCTGGTCGCCTTCAACGGCGCCGAGCGCGCCTGGGAGTGCCCCTGCCACGGCTCCCGCTTCGACACGGACGGCAAGGTGATCCAGGGCCCGGCGACCAAGCCGCTGGAGCAGCGGGACATCTGACGGCCGGGTGACACCAGCGGTCGTCACGCATAAGGGAACGATCCCGCTCATATCTTCATACGGTGATCGCCCTTCTCCGCCGTGTCACCACCGTGTGCGCCCTGAGCACGGCCCTCGCCGCCTGCGGTACCACCCAGCCTCCGCGGGCGCTCACCACGCCGGTGCCCGCACCACCGCCGAGGCACCCCACCCTCGTCCCCGGTCCGGCCGGCCTCACCCCCGTCTTCGAGCACGGTCCCCGCACCCGCGGCCGGACCGTCGCGCTGACCTTCGACGCCGACATGACCGCCGGGCAGGGGGCGCGGGCGGCGGCGGGCGAGCGGTTCGACCATCCGCGGCTGATCTCGACGCTGCGCGCGCTGAAGGTGCGGGCCACCGTGTTCATGACCGGGCGGTGGGCCGAGGAGTACCCGGAGCAGGCCCGCTCCATCGGCCGGGACCCGCTCTTCGAGGTCGCCAACCACTCCTACAGCCACTACGCCTACACACCGGACTGCTACGGCCTGCCGACCGTGTCCGAGGAGCGGAAGCGGTCGGACGTGGAGCGGGCGTACGCCGCGTTACGCGAGGCCGGCGTACCGGATCCGCTGCCGTACTTCCGCTTTCCCGGCGGCTGTTACGACCGCCGGGCCCTGAAGGCCCTGACCCCGACCGGGGTGACCGCGGTGCAGTGGGACGTGGTCGGCGGTGACGCGTTCGAAACGGACCCGGACGTGGTCGCCCGGCAGGTGCTGGACGGGGTGCGGCCCGGCTCGGTGGTCGTCCTGCACTGCACCCGCAGCGCCGCCCCGGCGACCGAACGGGCCATGCGGACGATCGTGCCGGAGCTGCGCCGCAGGGGCTTCCGGTTCGTGAAGGTGTCCGAGCTGGTCGGGGCCGTGGGCGGGCGGCCCTGACCGGCCTACGCTGAACATATGAACGACAACGACTACTGCCTGATCGACGCGACCAGGCCACCCCTCGCGGAGGGCCCGCCGTACGCCGAGTGCGTGCTGTGCCGGGAGCCCACGGAGTACCCGGAGTCGTACAAGGGCATCACGCTCTGCCCGGTCTGCGAGTGGCAGGAGGCGCAGCGCACGGCCTGCTCAGGGTGATCGGCGAGAGACGATCGCACCGGCCAGGGCCAGCGCCGCTGCCGTGACCAGGGCTGCCGCTGCCAGCGGCAGCAGCGGGAGCGGGACGGTGCCTGACCGAGATCCGGTCACCAGGCCCTGCACCGCCGCCTGCGCCGGGGAGCCGGTGGCCACCAGGGACAACAGCGCCGCGAGCAGCAGGGCCAGGACGGCACGGCCCCGCGACCGCAGCAGCGGCCGGCTCGTCAGCGCGCCGACGGCTGTGCCGAGCAGGGCGCAGGCCAGGGTGGCGAGCAGCCCGGCACCGCAGGCCGGGGCAAGCGGCACCCGGGTGTGGTGGTCCGAGGCGACCGGGTCGCTGAGCAGTGTCACGAGAAGGGTCGTGACCGAGCCGAGCGCCGCCGTGCCGGCCAGTGCCACCAGCAGGCAGGCCACATGGGCCCGGGCGGGCCCGGCGGCCGCCGCCACGCAGCCGCGCGCGGCCTCCGGCTCGCCCGTGACGCAGATCCGCGCCAGCCAGGCCGCGACGGGCAGCAGCGCGGCGGCGGAGTAGCCCAGCGAGTCGAGCACCGGCTGGCCGGCCTGGACGCTGACGGCGAGGAAGGCGGCGTACAGCAGGAACGGCGGCAGCCAGCGCTGCGAGCGCAGCAGCAGGGCGGCGTGGTAACGCAGGAGGGCCGTCATCGGCTGCCCCCGGCATCCGGCTGCGGAACCACGCGCACCACGTGCCAGGGAGGCCGGGCCGTGAGCAGGGCGCGGAGCAGGATGTCGGAGTGCGGGGCGGCAACGGTCAGGCGGTAGTGGCCCGGTCCGGTCTCCTCGGCGGAGGCGGCGGTCCGCCGCACGTCGTCGGGAAGCCGACCGTCCGGCGGGCCCTGTGCCTCGACGGTGACGTGCGGTCCGGACGGCCGCGGTCCCGGCACCTCGCACGGAACAAGACTCCCGTCGCGCACGGCGTACGTCGCGTCGGGCAGACCCGCGAGGCGGCGCGGGTCGTGGTCGACGAACACCACGGATCCACCGGCCGCCGTGCGCGCGGCGACCGCCCGCTCCAACTCGGCGCGGGCATCGGTGTCCAGACCGGTCCACGCCTCGTCCAGCACCAACAGTTCCGGCTCCGCCAGCAGAGCCTGGGCGACCGCGACCTTCTGGCTGCTCCCCTTGGACAGCCGGGCCATCGGCGTATCGGCGTAGGCGGCGGCCCCGAGGCGCTCCAGCCACTCACCGGCGGTCCGTGCGGCCGTCGTGCGGGACAGGCCGTGCACGGTGCCGAGGTGGGTGAGGTAGCCGACGGCGGTGAAGGGCAGGGCCGGCGGGAACCGCTCGGGGACGTAGGCCGTGCGCGGCCGGCCGGTGATCCGGCCTTCGCTGGGAGCGTCGATACCGGCGAGCAGGCGCAGGAGGGTGGACTTACCCGTGCCGTTGGCGCCTTCGACGCGGACAAGGCGGCCCGGGGCCACCGTCAGGTCGACGCCACGCAGCACCCAGGGGCCGCGCAGGCCATAGCGGCGGCCCGCGTTCTCCAGGGACAGGTCGGGTCGCATGGGGCCCATACTGCACGATCTTGCGGCTGGCAGACTGGGCTTCGTGAGCGAACACCCGACGCCCGTCAGTGACAGCCCCTTCCGGTCCGAGCCCTCTACGCGGGACACGGCGCCGCAGTTCGTGCTGCCGCTGGTCGTGCGGATCGAGCGGGCGGACCCGCCGGCGCGTACGGACGCGCTCGAGACGGCCGCGCTGGCCGTGCTGACGATCCTGGACGACCAGCGGTCGACCGGCGACGGCGAGTGGGCCCAGGCCATGCGGGACTGGCAGGACGCCCGGATCCGCAAGGTGGTGCGGCGGGCGCGCGGGGCCGAGTGGCGGCGGGCCGAGGCGCTGCCCGGCATCACCGTCACCGGCGAGTCGGCCCAGGTGCGAGTCTTCCCGCCGGTCCCGCTGGACGGCTGGCCCAAGGACCTGGCACGGCTCCAGGTCTCCGGCACCGACCTGGACGACCCGGAGCCGCCCGTGGACGCGGACCCGGCCGCCCCCGTGCTGTGGGTGAACCCGCACCTCGGCATGACGGCCGGCAAGGCGATGGCCCAGGCGGGCCACGCCGCCCAGCTGGCCTGGTGGGAACTGACCGACGAGGAGCGGGCCGCCTGGCATGACGCGGGCTTCCCGCTCGCCGTACGGACGGCCGCCCCGGCCCGCTGGCCGGAACTGACGGACAGCGGGTTGCCGGTGGTCCGGGACGCGGGGTTCACGGAGATCGCCCCCGGCGCCACTTTCGCGGTGGAAGGGGTCGACCGTATCCGTGCCCTCGCGCGCGAGGGTCGGCCGTAGGGCGGCGCGTCAGGTCGTGATGGTGGTCACGGCGTCGACGCCGTAGGTCCGCGCGTAGCCGTTCTCGGTGCCGACGAGGAGGTCGACGACCTCGAACCAGCGGTCCCAGAAGGGCGTCTCCCGCAGGGCGTCGACGAGGAGCTGGTAGGCGTGGTGGTCGTCCGCCTCCCAGACCCAGACGTCGGTGACGCGGGCGGAGTAGAACTCCGTGTCGTAGAAGCGTGACCGGACGCCTGTGGTCTTGGCCTTGACCACGGGGACGACCTCGGTGGCGAGGGCGTTCACGCGCTCGTGGGGTGTCATGGCGAGCCATTCGGGTGTGGTCTTGACGAGCATGAAAGCCGTCACGGGCACAGTGGTTTCCTCGGTGGACATCGTGGCTCCTTCGGTGGGTCGTCGAGCGGCTGACGTTCCTCATCCTCCGGAGACCAACACCGTTGCCACAATGGGAACTTCAGCAAGGGATCATTGCCCGGAATGGAATTACTCTGGTGAACAGCACGGATCCGGTCATCGACGCGAATCTCGCCGTGGCACTGCACGCCCTGCTCGACGAGCAGAGCGTCACCCGCGCCGCCGAACGCCTGCACACCTCCCCCGCGGCCATGAGCCGCACCCTCGCCCGCCTCCGCCGTGTCCTCCAGGACCCCCTGCTGGTCCGGGCGGGGCAGGCCATGGTCCCCACCCCCCGGGCCCAGGCACTGCGTGACGAGGCCGCCGCGGTGGTGCACCGCCTCGGGGCACTGCTCGGCCCCGGCTCCGAGGCCGACCCCGCCACCCTGCGCGGCACCTTCACCCTCCAGGCCTCCGACCTGGTGGCCGCGGCGCTGGCCCCCGGGCTGCTGGACCTGGCCCGGGAGGAGGCACCGGGCGTCTCGTTGCGGCTGCGCGCCGAGGAACTGGAGGCCGGGCCGGCCCTCCGCGACGGCCGGATCGACCTGGAGATCGGATCGATCGACCACGTCGACCCCGAGACCCAGGTCGAGGAGTTGGTCGCGCTGCGGATGGTGGCGGCGGTCCGGGACGGTCATCCCCTCACCCGGGACACCCTGACCCCTGACCGGCTCGCCGCCGCCGAGCACGTGGTGGTCAGCCGCCGCGGCCGGTTCACCGGGCCCCTCGACACCGCCCTGGCCGAGCAAAACCTCCGCCGGCGGGTCACCGCCGTGCTCCCCAGCCACCTGGCCGCACTGCACCTCGCCGCCCGCAGCGACGTCGTCTGCCTCGTCCCCGCCGCGCTGCCCGGCGCCCCGCCGTCACCCGTGACCGAAGCCGCCGCCGCGCTCGGACTCGGCCTGCTCGACATCCCCATGCCGCTGCCGCCCCTGGTCATCGGCATCGCCTGGCATCCCCGCCACGCCGCCGACGGAGCGCACCGCTGGCTCAGGGACGCGGTCCGCCGGACCCTTCGGCCCAGTCCCTGACGTCCCTGACGTCCCCGGCGGAGCCGCGGGGCGTCCACCCGTTCGGCGCAGCCGCGAGCGCGCCGGTCGCGGGCGGGTGCTCCAGTGGGGTTACGAGTCGACCCGACCCAGGAGGCAGCCATGACCAGCGCAGCCCACCCTCCCCCCACTCCGCCCGCCTCCGACCGGACGCCCGGCGGCTCCGGTGGCAGCGGCGATTCCTGGGCGGCCGGGGGTCTCACCCTCGGCGGCACCCTGATGGTCGTCTACGGCCTGTTCGCGGTGCTCCAGGGCATCGCGGCGATCGCGAACGACGAGGTGTACACGAGCTTCGGCGAGTACGTCTTCGCGTTCGACCTGACCGCTTGGGGCTGGATCCACCTGGTCGTCGGGGTGCTCGTGGTGCTGGCCGGGCTCGGCCTGTTCACCGGCGCCACCTGGGCGCGGGTCGCCGGCGCGTGCGTGGTCGGGCTGGCGCTGATCGCGAACTTCATCTGGCTGCCGTACCAGCCGTTCTGGTCGATCATCATGATCGTGACCGGTCTGTTCGTCCTGTGGTCGGTGTTCAACTACCGCGCCTCCAGCACGGCGTAGGCGCCGGGTCAGTCGGGCGGCGGACGCCGGTCCCGGTCGGCGACCACCGTGTGCAGCCGACGGGTCAGCGCGGTGGCCGCCGCGGTGAGGAAGACGAACGTGTACAGGATCTGCAGGACGGTCACCATGCGGGCCTCCTGTCCGCTCGGCGTGATGTCGCCGTAGCCGACGGTCGCGAGCGTGACGACGGTGAAGTACAGCGCGTCGACGCGGGTGCTCAGACCGACGAACTGGCCCGGCTGCTGGGCGAGGGCGTAGTAGCCGGACGAGAAGACCAGCACGGCCAGGCACATGAGCAGCGAGATCATGAGGCCCGACCGGGCCTGCGGCTTCTCCAGCACCACGTCGCGCACATGGCGCAGCAGCAGCGCGGCGACGAGCGTCAGGCACAGCGCGAACAGCGGCCAGCCCAGCCAGGGGCGGTCGGCGCCGAGCCCTTCGAGCGGCAACAGGAAATAGGCCGTGCCGACCGCCACGAGCAGGGCTCCGGCTCCGATCCGCAGCCGGCGGACACCGGCCGCCCCGGACTCCGGCTCCCTCTTCCGCGCGGGGCGCTGCGGCTGCTCGCTGCCTTCGGGCACAGTTCCGGTCTACGGCGTATCAGGGGGTGGCGCGAGCCCGGTGCCTCCGTCGGTGAACCTCAAATGTTCCTCTGAAGGCGTCCGTGGCAGGGTTCGGGGCCGGGCGGCTGGGCCATACCCCCCTCACGTTCGAGGATCGGGCCGTGCGGAGGAGGGGGACGAAATGGAGCGACTGGGGACGGGCATCGGATGGCGACCGGAGATCGCGGACGCCGTGGAGCGCATGCCGGGGATCGACTGGGTCGAGGCCGTGGCCGAGAACGTCTGCCCCGGGCATCTGCCCGATTCGCTGCTGCGGCTGCGCGAACGCGGCGTCACCGTGGTGCCGCACGGCGTCTCACTGGGCCTCGGGGGCGCTGACCGGCCCGACGAGGGCCGGCTGGCCGCGCTGGCCGAGCGGGTGGAGACGCTCGGCTCGCCGCTGGTCACCGAGCACATCGCGTTCGTACGGGCGGGCGGTGCGCTGACGGCGTCCCCGCGCCTGGAGGCGGGCCATCTGCTGCCCGTGCCCCGGACCCGGGACGCCCTCGACGTCCTCTGCGAGAACGTCCGCATCGCGCAGGAGTCACTGCCGGTGCCGCTGGCCGTCGAGAACATCGCCGCGCTGATCTCCTGGCCGGGCGAGGAGATGACGGAGGGCCAGTTCCTGTACGAGCTGGCCGACCGTACGGGGGTCCGTCTCCTCATCGACGTGGCCAACCTGCACACCAACCATGTCAACCGCGGCGAGGACCCGGCCAAGGCCCTCGCCGAGCTGCCCCTCGAGGCCATCGCCTACGTCCATGTCGCGGGCGGCTTCGAACGCGACGGCGTCTGGCACGACAGCCACGCCCACCCCGTCCCCCGGCCGGTCCTCGACATCCTGACCGACCTCGCCTCCCGCGTCTCCCCACCGGGCGTCCTCCTGGAACGCGACGAGAACTTCCCGGAACCGGCGGAACTGGAGCGGGAGCTGGGCACGATCCGACGGGCGCTGGAGACGGGTGCCGTCGAGCGCGTGAAGACGGAACTCCGCACGGCGGGTGACGTGGCTGCGCGACGGGATGGGGCAGGGGGCACTGAAGCCGGGCTGCCGTCGGGGGCGTACGCCGAGCGACGGGACAGCGAGACCCGGAACGCGCGGGGCGAACTACTCGCGGGTGGCAGCGCCGGGCAGCGGGCCCAAGCGGCGCTGGACGCCGGCGGCGAGCTGCACGCGGGCGCCGACGCCGAGCAGCTCGAGGGCGCCGGGGTCGGGGGCGCACAAGGCGAGCTGCTCGACGGTGGCAGCGCCGGGAAGCGGGGCCGAGAGACCGGGGAGGTCGGGGCGACACGGGGCGCCTTCGACCTGCCCCACCCCGGTGCCCGGGAGCGGGTGGGGCTCGCGCAGGCCGCGCTGTTGTCCGCGCTGGTCGCCGGGACCCCCGTGCCCGAGGGGTTCGACCGGGCACGGGTCGGCGTACAGGCGCGGGCGCTCGCCGCCAAGCGGGCGGATGTCGTGGGGAAGGTCGCGCCCGAGCTGCCGGTGATCCTCGGAGCGGACTACCGGCCCGCCTTCCTCGGCTACGCCCAGACCCACCCGATGACCGACGGCTACCGACGCGACGCCCTCACCTTCGCCGAGCACCTGCTGTCCGCCGGGCGGCCCGGGGACGCGCAGGTGCGGCGGGAACTGCGGGAGTGGTGGCTGGAGCGGTCGGGCCCCACGCCGCGCTCCCGGCGCCCGGCCCAGCGACTCGCTCGCGCCACACGCAGGGTCCTGCTGCGGCGTTGAGGGGAGCCCCCTCTAGTTGAGGGGAGCCCCCTCTAAAGGTGCTTCTCCGGTACCGCGTCGCCCGCCGGAGCATCGCCCCGGCCGTAGTGGTGCGTCGTGAACATGTAGAGCAGGCCCGACCCCACCACCACGCCGCCGCACAGCAGGACGATCCAGTTCTCCCACCAGGACTTCTCCGGGGTGCGGGCCCAGCAGATGTTGATGATGGCGAGGATGCCGTAGACCAGCGCCGCGATGTTCACTGCCAGGCCCCAGCGGCCCAAGGTGAACTCCCCCGCCGGACGCCAGCCCTTGAGCCGGGCGCGCAGCGCGGCCAGGACCACCATCTGGAACGAGCCGTAGATGCCGAGAATCGCGAACGAGACGATATTGGTGAGGGCGTCCTCGGAGAGCAGTGAGGCGAAGGCGATGATCAGCGGCACCGCCGCGGACACGAACAGTGCCCAGCTGGGCACCGCACGGGCGTGGACGAACCGCCGCAGCAGCCGGTGCCCGGCGATCATCTCGTCACGGGCGTAGGAGTAGATGAGCCGCCCGGCCGCGGCCTGGAGGCTGATCGTGCAGGACAGGAAGGAGATCAGCACCACGGCCATCACCATCCGCGCCCCGGTCTCGCCCATGGCGTCGAACAGCACGTCCACCACCGGGTCGGCCTGCTCGCCCGAGATGATCGCGTTGAAGTCCGTGACCGACAGCAGCAGCGACATGCAGGTGAACGTGGCCGCCGAGCCGCCGATGTAGATGGTGCGGCGCATCGCGCGGGGGATGACCCGGCCAGGGTGGGCGACCTCCTCGGCGGTGTCGCCGCACGCCTCGAAGCCGTAGTACTGGTAGAGGCCGATGATGCCGGCTGCCAGGAACGCCGGCAGGTAGGAGCCGTCTCCCTCGACGCCGTAGGTGTCGAAGATGACGCCGAGGCCCTGGTGGCGGTGGGTGGCCAGCAGGTAGACGCCGACGACGAGGGCGCCGATGAGTTCGCCGGCGAAACCGATGAGCGCCGCCGTCGACAGTGCCTTGGTGCCCATGTAGTTGATGAGGATGGCGACGACGATGAGCACGGCGGTGCACAGCACGGTGGTGTGCACGGTGGCTCTGAAGCCGAAGAGGATGGCGATGTAGGGGCCGGCGCCGTAGGCGACGGAGGTGATGGTCACCAGCAGCGCCCACATGTACACCCAGCCGGTCATCCACGCCCAGCGTGTGCCCCACAGCCGCCGGGCCCAGGGGTAGACACCGCCCGCGATCGGGTACTGGGCGACGATCTCGCCGAAGATCAGCGCGACGAGGAACTGGCCGCAGCCGGCGACCAGGAACGCCCAGACCATCGGCGGTCCGCCGTCGGCGATCGCGATGCCGAAGAGGGTGTAGGTGCCCACCACCGGGGAGAGGTAGGTGAAGCCGAGGGCGAAGTTGGCCCAGGGGCTCATGTCCTTGCGGAACTCCGAGCCGGGCTCCCCTCCGGGGGTGCCGGAGGCCGGTGCGGGAGGCTGTGCGGCGGTCACTTTCCGGCCCTCTGTTCCACGGCCGGCGTGCGGCCGCTGATCAGGTCGGCGGCGCGTTCTGCGGTGAGCAGGACGGTCACCATGGGGTTGATCGTGGGCATCGTCGGGAACACCGACGCGTCGATGATCCGCACGCCCTCGAAGCCGCGCAGTCTCAGCTCGGGGTCGCAGACGGCCAGCGGATCGTCCGGGGCGCCCATGCGGCAGGTGCCCGCGGGGTGGTAGACGGTGTGTGCCACGCGGCGGCCGTACTCCGACAGGTCGGCGTCGGAGACGACGTCCGGGCCGGGCGCGACCTCGCGGACGAGCCAGTCGCGCAGCGGGGCGGTGGCGGCGACCTCGCGGGCGATCTTCAGACCGTCCACGATGGTGCGCTCGTCGTGCCCCTCCGGGTCGGTGAAGTACCGGAAGTCCAGGGCGGGGTGCTCGGCGGGGTCGGCGCTGCGCAGCCACAGGCGGCCGGTGGACCGGGCACGCGGCACGTTCGGCGTCATGCACACTCCGTGCTGCGGCACGGGGTAGCCCAGGCGTTCGGTGTTGACGGTGAACGGCACCTGGTAGAAGTGGAACATCAGGTCGGGACGCGGCTGGCCCTTGTCGCGGCGAACGAACAGGCCGGCGTCGGAGTCCATCGCGGAGTTGGGCGGCAGCGGGCCGTCGGTCTCCCAGACGATCACGGACTCGGGGTGGTCCAGCAGGTTCTCGCCGACGCCGGGCAGGTCGGCCCGTACCTCGATGCCCAGCTTGCGCAGGTCGTCGGCCGGGCCGATGCCGGAGAGCATCAGCAGGCGCGGGGTGTCGACGGCTCCGGCGCACAGCAGGAGTTCGCGTTCGGCGCGCACGGTGGCGGGTTCGCCGTCGGCGCCGCGGACGGCGACCCGGGTCAGGCGCCCCGACTCGTCGGTGAGCAGCCGGTGTGCCCAGGTCTCCAGGAGGAGCGTGAGGTTGGGCCGGTCCATGACCGGGTGCACATAGGCGACGGAGGCGGAGGAGCGCAGATTGCCCTCCGGCTCGTAGGCCAGCGAGAAGAAGCCGGTGCCGTCGGCGAAGGGTTCGGCGTTGAAGTCGTCGACGACGGGGACGCCGAGGGCGCGGGTGGCCGCGGTGACGAAGTCCTTGGCGATGGGATTGCGGTCGGCCTCGGCCACCGGGACGATCTGGGTGCGCAGCCGGTCCCGGTAGGGGAGGATCGTCGCCGGGTCCCAGCCGGGGCAGCCGCGGGCCACCCAGTCGTCGAGGTCCTGCGGCAGCGGCAGGAAGCTGATCAGCGTGTTGTGGGAGGAGCAGCCGCCGAGCACACGGGCCCGTGAGTGCAGGATGTGGGAGTTGCCGCGCGGCTGTTCGACGGTCTTGTAGCCGTAGTCGTACTCCGAGCCGAGCAGGTTGATCCAGTTGCGCAGGCGCAGCACGCGCTCGTCGCCGACATCGCTGGGGCCGCCCTCGATGACGCAGACGCGGCAGTCGGGGTCCTCGCTCAGCCTGGCGGCGAGCACGCAGCCGGCGGTGCCGCCGCCGACGATGACGTAGTCGTAGGCGGACTCGGCGCCGTGCGCGGGTGTGGGGGCCATGCGGTGCCCTGCTTTCTTTGTCGTTCGGTGCGCCACGGGCGGGATGTTGCTGCCGGAAGGTCAGCCCTTGAACCAGCCGGAGGGGGCGGGGGCGAGGTTCTGGTAGATGTGCTTGGCCTCCTGGTACTCGCGCAGCCCGGTGGGGCCCAGCTCGCGACCGACGCCGGAGCGGCCGAAGCCGCCCCACTCGGCCTGCGGCACATAGGGGTGGAAGTCGTTGATCCACACGGTGCCGTGCCGAAGCCGCTGCGCGACGCGCTGGGCGCGGCTCGCGTCGGAGGTCCACACGCCGCCTGCCAGGCCGTAGCGGGTGTCGTTGGCGAGTTCCACCGCCTCGTCCTCGGTGCGGAAGCGCTCGACGGTGACCACCGGGCCGAAGACCTCCTCCTGGACGATGCGCATGGACCGGTCGCAGTCGGCGAAGATCGTCGGCAGCAGGAAGAAGCCGCGGCTCAGGGCGGGTTCGTCGGGGCGGACGCCGCCGGTGACGAGCCGGGCGCCCTCCTCCTTGCCGATGGCGATGTACCCCTCGACCTTCTCGCGGTGCTCGGCGGAGCTGAGCGGGCCGCTCTCGGTGCCCTCCTCCAGGCCGTTGCCGAGCCGGATCGCCCGGGCGCGGTCGGCGTAGGCGTCGACGAATCTGTCGTGCAGGGAGTCCTGGACGAGCAGGCGCGAACCGGCCGAGCAGACCTGCCCGGAGTGCAGGAAGGCGGCGTCCAGCGCGTAGTCGACGGCCGCGTCGAAGTCGGCGTCCGCGAAGACGATGTTGGGGTTCTTGCCGCCCAGTTCCAGGGCGATGTTCCTCGGCCCCTCGGCGGCGCTGGCCATGATGGACCGTCCGGTGTCGAGGCCGCCGGTGAAGGACACCAGGTCCACGTCGGGGTGGCTGGTCAGGGCCGCGCCGACGGTCGCCCCGGAGCCCAGCACCAGGTTGGCGACGCCGGGCGGGGCGCCGGCCTCCTCGATGAGCCGGATCATGGCGATGGTGGTGAGCGGTGTGGTCTCGCTGGGCTTGAGGACGAAGGTGTTGCCGGCGGCCAGCGCCGGGGCCACCTTCCAGGAGGCCTGGAGCAGCGGGTAGTTCCAGGGGGCGATGAGCGCGCACACGCCGATCGGCTGGTAGACGACGCGGCTGAGGACGTCGGGGCCGACATCGACGACCCGGCCGCCGTCCTTGCCCGCGAGTTCGGCGAAGTAGCGGAAGGCGTTGGCCACGTCCTCCACGTCGATGCGCGCCTCGGTCAGTGTCTTGCCGGTGTCGAGGGTCTCGGTGCGGGCGATCTCCTCCTGGTCGCGCAGCAGCAGGTCGTGGACGCGCAGCAGCAGGTCGGCGCGGCGGCGGGAGGGGGCGTTCGCCCAGTCCTCCTCGGCGAAGGCACGCCGGGCGGCGCGTACGGCGCGGTCCACGTCGGCGGCGTCGGCCTCGTCGACGGTGGTGACGACGGAGGCGTCGTAGGGGTTGACCACCTCCCGCCGCCCACCGGCCGTGGCCTGTGTCCACTCGCCGTCGATGTACAGCTCACCCACCGCGGGGCCTCCTTCGCATCCGGCCGGTGCCGATCGGCTCGACGGTCAGCAACATGGCCCATCGGGAGGTCGGCGGCCACGGGGCACACCGCCGCGACGGCGTCCGGGCGGCCCAGAGGACCCGGGTGGGCTAGTCGCCCGGCCCCGCGCCCGCGCGCCCGAGTGTGCCGGGACTAACACCGGGGTCGTGTCCGCCGGGACCCACGGGAAGATATCTGCCCATTTGCACGGATAGGCCCCTCGACGCGGCTCATCAGATCGCCCCGCCCTGTCCCCGATGCAACCATTCGCCCGTGTACGGCAGTTGACGTAGAGCCCGCCGTATCATGGCGATTCCGCACCCGAAGCGCACTAGCGTGCGGTGCCGTACCAGGAGGCACCACCATGCGACCCCGACCCCCCGTCAAGGGCCGAGGCATCGTCAGCGGCACAGGGCTCATCGTCATGTGCCTCGCGGCGACGCTCGCCGCGCTGGTCTTCTCGCTCTGGCCGTACACCGACCGGCCGGGGACGGCGCCGGACGCGCTGAGCGCGCAGACGTTGCGGACGAGCTACGGCCCGCTGTCCTCGCTCGACCAGGAGTTCCTCGTCAAGTTCCGGCTGGCCGGACTGTGGGAGCCGTCCGCGGGACGGCAGGCACGGACGAAGGGGACCACCCCGGCCGTGCGGGCGGGCGGCCGGCATCTCGTCGAGGGGCACCGGTTCCTGGACGAGCGGGTCCGCGGCGCCGCCGCCCAGCTGAACGTCACCCTGCCGGACACGCCCGACGACCGGCAGAAGCAGTGGCTGGCCACCCTGGACGAGGCGCGGGGCGCGGAGTACGACCGGCGGTTCGCCACCGTGCTGCGGCTGGCGCAGGGCCAGGTGTTCCCGGTCGCCGCCCAGGTCCGGGCGAGCACCCGCAACTCCCTGGTGCGCGACCTCGCCGACGACGCCACCATGACCGTCCTCGACCACATCAAGGCCCTGGAGGCGACGGGCGACGTCGACTACGACGCCGTGGCACGCGACATGGCCGCCGGCAGCACTCCCCCGGCCTCCGCCCCGACCCCGGCCCCGTCCATGACGCTCCCGCCGCCCGCCTTCCGCCCACCGCCGGGGCAGTGAAGCGGAACGTCACATACCGACAACACTCCGTCCGGATTGTGGATGAGGCATGGTGCTTTCGGGACCGTGTCACATACAAACAACATATGCTCTGGGTTCTTTTCCTGCTGGCGGCCTGGGCCGTGGCGGGCACGGCGTGCACACGGCTGTGCCTGGCCGCGGTGCGCGCCGCGGCCGGCGACACGGACACCGGCCAGGTCCATGAACTCACCCTGTACGAGGCCGCGTTCCTCTCCGGCGGGCCCCGGCGGGTCGCCGACGTGACCCTCGTCGCCATGGCGCGTCAGCGGCGCCTGCTGCTGGCCCACACCGGCTGGGCGACCGTCGTCGATCCGCGCGGGCGGGACGCGATGGAGCGGTCGGTGATAGGAGCCATCGGCCCCGAGGGGCAGTCCCGGATCGCCCCGGTGCGAACCACCGCCGCCACGGCGGACGCGGTGCGCGGGATCGCCGACGGGCTGGTGCGCGCGGGCCTCGCCGTGCCCGACAGCGACCGGACCACGGTCGCGGCGGGGGTTCGGCAGGTGCGCGTGGCGGCGGTCGCCGTGCTCGGGCTCGGCGTCGCCGCGCTGCTGGCGCCCGCCCCGCCGGACATGCCGCGCCACCTGATCGCCCTGTGGTTCGCGCTGCCGCTCACGCTGAGCCTGAGCTGCCTCGCCGTCGCGCGCGTCGAGATCCACCCGTACTCGCGCTGGGCCTCCCCGGCGGGTCAGCGGCTGCTCGGCGCGCTGGCCCGCAACGCGGACGGCACCGCCGACGACCGTACGTACCTCACCTCTGTGGCCGTTCGCGGGGTCAGCGCGATAGGTGAACCGGATCTGCGCGCCGCTTTCGCGCACCGCGAGGCACACGGCGGACGGCCCGGGGGCGCACGGGAGCATTGACGCCGACACCGGCGGACGGTGCTTGCCTTCCTCAATCGACGCACCAAACATCCCTTTTGTCACCACCGTGCACCGAAGGGATACCCGATGAGAGCCGCCCTCCTCTACTCGGCAGCGGGGTCCTTGCTGTTGAGCGCCCTGACCGCGGCCCCGGACATCGAGGGCCGATCCGCCGCGCCCGAGCAGCACGGCACCGCGGTGGCCGCCGCGCGCGCGAAGGCGGCCGGTGTCCGGTTCGGCCCGTGCGCCGACGCGCGGGACCTGCCGGGGGGCATGCAGTGCGGCACGGTGACCGTCCCGCTGGACTACGCCCGGCCCGACGGCCGGCAGATCCGACTCGCCGTCAGCCGGACCCGGGCCACGCAGAAGGACCCGAACAACGGCAAGCGCAAGGTCCGCCGGCAGGGTGCCCTGGTCTACAACCCCGGCGGACCCGGGGCCACCGGCCTGTACTTCCCGGTCGTCGGGATGCTCCCCGAGTGGAAGCGGATCGCGGCCGCCTACGACCTCGTCGGCTACGCCCCGCGCGGCGTCGGCCGTTCCGCGCCGCTGTCCTGCCAGGACCCCGGGCAGTTCTTCAAGGCGCCCACCCAGGCGCAGACGTACCCCTCGGCGGCGTTCAAGAGGGAACGCGTCGCGCAGGCGAAGGCGTACGCGCGCGGCTGCGCCGAGCGGGCCGGCAGCGCGCTGCGGCACTACCACTCGCTGAACAACGCCCGCGACCTCGACGTGCTGCGCGCCGCGCTCGGCGAGAGACGGCTGACGTTCCTGGGCTCGTCGTACGGCACCTACTTCGGGGCCGTGTACGCGACGCTGTTCCCCTCGCACGTACGGCGGATGGTGTTCGACTCGGTGGTCGATCCCGACCCGGCGGAGATCTGGTACCGCAACAACCTCGCCCAGTCGGCGGCGTTCGAGGGCCGCTGGCGGGACTTCCGGAGCTGGATCGCCCGGCACCATGGCGTGTACGGGCTGGGCAGGACCGCGCGGGAGGTGCAGCGCGGCTACGCGCGGGCGAACGCGCGGCTGGCCGCCGAGCCGGCCGGCGGGAAGGTCGGGCCGGGGCAGTTGCAGGAGGCGTTCCTGCAAGCCGGGTACTACGACGACCAGTGGCCGCTCCTCGCGCACGCGCTCTCGGCGTACCTCAAGGGCGATCCCAAGCCGCTGGTCGAGCAGGCGAGCCGGTATCCGGAAGCGGCCGCCGAGGCGGAGAACACCCGCGCGGTGTATCTGGCCGTCGAGTGCAACGACGCCCCCTGGCCGACGGACTGGCGGGTGTGGGACCGGGACAACACCCGGCTCGCGCGGGTGGCGCCGTTCGAGACCTGGGACAACGTGTGGACGAACCTGCCGTGCGCCTACTGGCGGGGGCCGCGGCAGCGGCCGCTCGACGTCGGCACCGCGCCGGGCGAGCTGCCGCCGACGCTGATCCTGGCCGCCGAGCGGGACGCGGCCACGCCGTACGACGGGGCCCTGGAACTCCGCCGCAGGCTCGCGGGCTCGGTCCTGGTGACGGAGCGGAACGCGGGCGCGCACGGCCTGGCGGGCGGGCCGAACGCCTGCGTCAACGGCCACCTGGAGGCGTATCTGCTGGAGGGCCGGCTGCCGGGGCGGCGCGCGCAGTGCGCACCGCACGCCGAGCCCGAGCCGCGGTCGACGGCCCCGGAGAAGCCCGGGGCCGAGCGACGGCTGCGCTGATCAGGCCAGACCGGCGACCAGTTCGGCGACGTCCTTGCGACGGCCCGTGAAGAACGGGACCTCCTCGCGGACGTGCATACGGGCCTCGGAGGCGCGCAGGTGACGCATGAGGTCGACGATGCGGTACAGCTCGTCGGCCTCGAAGGCCAGCAGCCACTCGTAGTCGCCGAGAGAGAACGAGGCGACCGTGTTGGCGCGCACGTCCGGGTAGCCGCGGGCCATCTTGCCGTGGTCGGCGAGCATGCGGCGGCGGTCCTCGTCGGGCAGCAGGTACCAGTCGTAGGAGCGCACGAAGGGGTAGACGCTCACATAGTTGCGGGGCGTCTCGTCGGCGAGAAACGCCGGGATGTGCGCGCGGTTGAACTCGGCGGGGCGGTGCAGCGCCATGTTCGACCACACCGGAGTGAGCGCCCGGCCCAGCTTCGTGCGGCGGAAGAGGTTGTACGCCTCCTGCAGCGCGTCGCTGGTCTCCGCGTGCCACCAGATCATGAGGTCGGCGTCGGCGCGCAGGCCCGAGACGTCGTACGTGCCGCGGACCGTCACGTCCTTCGCGGCGAGCTGGTCGAACAGCTCCTGGACCTCGTCGGCATACCCGGCGCGGTCCTCGGGGAGGACGTCCTTCAGCTTGAAGACGGACCAGAGCGTGTAGCGGATGACCTCGTTGAGGTCCTTGGCCAGCTTGCCCTTGTTCGGGATCCTGCCGGTCTCGGGGGTGGAGGCGTCGTTGCTCATGTCCTCATTCTCCTGCTCCGCCGTGCAGGCTCTGCACCGGGTGGTCGGTGAGCTCCTGCACACCCCGCAGGTCACCGTGGATCTGGTCGACGGCGGCATAGGCGCTCGCGATGCAGGCCGGGATGCCGACGCCGTCGTACGGGGCGCCGCAGACGGCGAGCCCGGGCAGCCGGGCGATGTGCTCGCGGACGCGGGCCACGCGCGCGTGGTGGCCGACGGGGTACTGGGGCAGGCCGTCGTCCCAGCGGGTGACGCGGGTGGCGACGGGTGTGGCGTCCAGGCCGGTCGCCGCCTTCAGGTCGCGCCGGGATACCTCCACGAGCTCGCTGTCGTCGCGGTCGAGGATCTCCGTCTCGCCGTACCGCCCGACGGAGGTGCGCAGGACGAGCAGGTCGGGGTTCTCCTCGGCGACCCAGCCCCATTTCCGCGAGGCGAAGGTGGAGGCCTTGATGGTGCGTCCGTCGACCGGCGGCACCAGGAAGCCGCTGCCCTCGGGCAGGGCCGCCTCGGCGCGGCGGTAGGCGAGGGTGATCAGGGCCATGGAGGCGTACTCGACGGCGCCGAGCTCGGCGGCGGCCCCGGGGCTGTCGGTGCGCACCAGGGCGGCGGCGGCCGGAGCGGGCACGGCGACGACCACCGCGTCCGCATGCCACACATGCACACCGGAGACGACCCGCCACCCGCCGTCCGCCGGGGTGCGGCGCAGCTCCGTCACCGGCGTCCCCGTCAGGATCTCGCCCCCGCGGGCCCGGACCGACTCCGCCACCGCGAGGGGCAGGGTGCCCACACCGCCCTGGAGGCCCATGAACACCGGGCCGGTCTGCTGGGCGGCGGCCGCCTTCGCCTGGATCTCGCGGACCCCCTCCGTCAGGGAGGTGTGGCCGCGGGCGGCCTGGAAGAGCTGGGGGACGGCCGAGCGCATCGAGATGCGGTACGCGTCGCCCGCGTACACGCCGCCCAGCAAGGGCTCCACCAGGCGGTCGACGACCTCGCGGCCCAGGCGCTCCGCCACGTACTCCCCGACCGCCACGTCGTCGCCGACCTCGGTGCGGGGCAGCTCGGCGTCGCGCTCGATGCGGGCCAGGCCCTCGTCGGACAGCAGGCCGGACAGGGCGGCGGCGGTGCCGGGGACGCCCATCACATGTCCCTTGGGCATCGGGCGCAGTGCGCCCCGGGTCCAGATCGAGGCCGTGGCGGTGGCCGGGGGCTGGAGGCGGTCGGTGAGGCCCACCTCGCGTGCGAGCGCCACCGCCTCGGGGCGGCGGGCCAGCATCGACTCGGCGCCGAGGTCCACGCGCGCGCCCGCGATCTCGCCGGGCAGCAGCTTGCCGCCGACCCGGTCGGAGGCCTCGAGCACGGTCACCCGCGCCCCGCGCTCCAGCAACCGGTGCGCGGCGGCCAGGCCCGCGATACCCGCCCCGATGACGATGACCTGTCCCGTGCCCGCACGGGCTTGAACTTCGCGCATGCCTCCAGCCTCTCAGACCCCTCCGACAGTGCCGCCGGGCCCCGGTGTCCCGCACGAGTCCCGCACGAGTCCCGACCGTGACCGCATCGGAACCGTCCAGGACCAAACGTCCGGCGCCGCCCGGGCGTCGAAGAAGCGTCAGCGGAATCGAACCCCGGGGGAAGCCCACATGCGCACACGACGACCCGCACGCCACCCCGCCCCGACTCTGGCCGCCGTCCTGCTGGCCGCGGCCCTCGCGCTCACCGGATGCAGCGGCGCCGGCGAGGACTCCGCCGGCAGCACCGCCGACCGCGGAGTCGCCGCCCCGCAGGCGGACGACAAGGCGGGCGACGCGTCCGGCGCGAAGGAGGCCGCGCCCGGCACCGCCGGAAGCGGAGCCCGGGCGACCGCGCCGCCGAAGCTCACCGCGAGCCACATCATCCGCACCGCCTCCCTGACCGTGCGGGTCAAGGACGTCCCCAAAGCCCTGGAGGAGGCCCGCACCAACGCCGAGAACGCGGGCGGCTACGTCGGCAACGAGACCACCACCCGGGACGCGGACGGCCACGAGCGGACCCGGGTCGTGCTGCGCGTGCCCGTCGAGAAGTACGACCAGGTCCTCGCCGAGCTGGAGGGCGCCGGAAAGCTCCTCGACCGCAACGCCAAGGCCGAGGACGTCACCGACCAGGTCGTGGACGTGGAGAGCCGGATCAAGTCGCAGCGCGCGAGCGTGGCCCGGATCCGCGAGCTGATGGACCAGGCGACCAAGCTCAGTGACGTGGTGACCCTGGAGGGCGAGCTGAGCACCCGCCAGGCCGACCTGGAGGCGCTGCTCGCCCGCCAGACGTCCCTGAAGGACCGCACGAGCCTGGCCACCATCACCCTCTCGCTGTCCGAGACCCCGGTGAAGAAGAAGGAGGCGAAGGACGAGGACCCGGGCTTCGTGGACGCGCTCGCGGGCGGCTGGAACGCGTTCGTGACGATGCTGCGCTGGCTCGCGGTGGCCCTCGGCGCGGTCCTGCCGTTCGCCGCGGTGGCGGCCCTGCTCACGCTGCTGTGGCTGCGTGTCGTCCGCCCCCGTCTCCCGCGCCGCCCGCGTCCCGCGCCCGCCACGAGCGCGCTGGGCCCGCTGCCGACGGCCCGCCCGGCCCCGGAGTCCGCGCATCCGCGCACGCCCGGCGAGCAGGACTGAAATGCCCTGCTCCCGTAGCGTGTTCGCATGAGCATGAACCGTACGCAGGGTACGCGGGAGCGACTGGTCGTGATCGGCGGCGACGCCGCGGGGATGTCCGCGGCGTCGCAGGCACGCCGTCTGAACAAGCCCGACGACCTGGAGATCGTGGCGTTCGAGCGCGGCCATTTCACGTCGTACTCGGCGTGCGGCATCCCCTACTGGGTGGGCGGCGACGTCCCGGACCGGGACCGGCTCATCGCCCGCACCCCCGAGGAACACCGCGCGCGGGACATCGATCTGCGGCTGCGCACCGAGGTCACCGAGCTCGACCCCGACGGGCAGCGGGTACGCGCGCGTGACGTCGACTCCGGCGCCGAGTACTGGACGCCGTACGACAAGCTCGTGATCGCGACCGGCGCCCGGCCGATCCGGCCCGATCTTCCCGGGGCCGACGCGCCCGGGGTGCACGGGGTGCAGACGCTGGACGACGGGCAGGCGCTGCTCGACACGCTGGCACGCACGCGTGGCCGTCGCGCGGTGGTCGTGGGGGCCGGGTACATCGGCGTGGAGATGGCCGAGGCGCTCATCAACCGCGGCTACGAGGTGACGGTCGTCAACCGCGGCAGCGAGCCCATGTCGACCCTCGACCCCGACATGGGCCGCCTGGTGCACAAGGCCATGGAGGGCCTGGGCATCACGATGGTGAACGACGCCGAGGTCACCGGGATCCTGACGGGCGACGACGGCCGGGTACGCGCGGTGGCCACGAAGGACCGCGACTTCCCGGCGGACGTCGTCGTGCTCGGCATCGGGGTACGCCCCGAGACGACCCTCGCGAGGGCGGCCGGCCTCCCGCTCGGCACCCACGACGGACTCCTCACGGACCGCTCGATGCGGGTGCGCGGGTACGAGAACATCTGGGCCGGCGGCGACTGCGTCGAGGTCCTCGACCTGGTCTCCGGCCAGCAACGGCACATCCCGCTCGGCACCCACGCCAACAAGCACGGCCAGGTCATCGGCACCAACGCGGGCGGCGGCTACGCCACGTTCCCGGGCGTGGTCGGCACGGCGGTCAGCAAGGTCTGCGACCTGGAGATCGCGCGCACGGGACTGCGCGAGAAGGACGCCCACCGTGTGGGCCTGCGCTTCGAGACGGTCACCATCGAGTCGACCAGCCGCGCGGGCTACTACCCGAACTCCTCCCCCATGACGGTCAAGATGCTCGCCGAACACCGCACGGGCCGCCTCCTCGGCGTCCAGATCGTGGGCAGGGAGGGCGCGGGCAAGCGCGTCGACATCGCGGCGGTCGCCCTCACGGCGGGCATGACGGCGGAACAGATGACGACCCTGGACCTCGGCTACGCCCCACCCTTCTCCCCCGTCTGGGACCCGGTCCTGGTAGCGGCCCGCAAGGCGGCGGCGAAGACGCGCGGTTCCTTGTGAGGGACCTTTCAGGGGCGCGGGGAACTGCGCGAACGGCCACGGCGGCGCCGCACCGGCCACGCGCCCGCACCCCCCACGGCGACCCCCCTACGCGGTCCCGGCAGACCCATTGATCCGATCGATCGCCTGCCGCGCCTGCTCCGCCGGCGGCCGCGACGGCAACGACGACACCGACGCCGAAGCCGTCACCGCCGGCGGCTGCTCCCCCGCCGGCTTCGCATGCGCAGCGGCCCGCGACGAACGCAGCCGATGACTCACCGCCTCCTCCAGCGTCACGGGCCGCCGCATCTGGGATGCCAGCCGCCCGGCCTCCTGGCCGAGACGGGCCACGTCCTCCCAGGGCAGCCGCACCACCAGCGTGAGCTCCGCCTCGCCGTCGGGCAGTGCGTGCATCGCGGGAGTAACTCGGTCGTTCATCGCCTGTTCCTCACGTCGGCCCCGCGACCCGCCTTCCCCGCGCCGCGGGCGGTTGCCGACACATACGCACGCCCCGACGGCAGCGTTCACCCGCCTCGGCGATTGCCGCACTCACCGGTTCACGGGCAGCAGCAGGACATAGCGCAGCTCCTGCCGGTACGCGGGAAGCAGCACCTGCGAGGTGACGGTGAGGGTCTCCGGACAGACGTGGGGCAGGCGCAGTTCGTAGCGGTGGCCGTGCCGGTAGGCGAGAACCTTGGGGCTCTGGTCCCAGAGGTCGCGGCACACGCGGTCGTCGAGGACGGCGTCGCGCAGCGCGCCGAGGTCGGCGTCGTCGGGACGGGTCACCAGCGCGAACCGCAGCAGGGCGAGGTACTGCGCGGCGTGCCGGGGCCAGTCCACGATCTGCTCGCGGGCCTCGGTCGTGGTCAGTGCCCAGCGCATCAGGTTGGCGCCGGGCTCCCGGACCCAGGGGAACCAGCGGGCCATGGCCGCGTTGTGATCGAGGAGGTTCCACGCCTGGTCGGTGAGGTAGGTGGGGAAGCCGGTCTGCGCCGAGGCGAGTTCGGCGAGGGCGTCGGTGACCTCGTGCGGGTCCTCGCCCCCGGCCTGCTGCCCGCCGGCACCGCCGAGGGCGTGCCCGTACAGGGCCATGCGTTCGTCGGGGCCGAGCAGCAGGGCCCGGGAAAGGCGCTCGAGTATTTCGCCGGAAAGCGGGGCGTGCAGCCCGGTTTCGAGATTCCGATACCAGCGTTCGCTGACACCCATGCGGTCTGCAACCTCTTTTTGAGGTAACGGTCTTCCTCTGTTCATTTTGTTTCCCGCGTCGACGCGCCAAGCGCGCAGCAGATGAGGCAGCGAAGAAACAGACTGGACATGACGGGACACCGCTCGGAAACACTCCCTCTGCGTATTGCCGGGGGGACACACCGTAACAAGGGCGGGAGTGGCATGCGAAGCTTCCGGCAAAAAGCTGCCGGTTGACGCATCTTGTCGACCGCTGACAGCATCGCCGACGTAGGCCACTCAGGCATTCCCCACGGAATGCGTCCGAGTGTTATTCGGCCCGGCAATCAATTCGCATTCCACACCCATGCGCGCGTTCGCGCCAGAATTCTCCCGCTCTCCGAACGCAAGGAGTACGCATGACCGTCTC
This sequence comes from Streptomyces sp. NPDC057002, assembly GCF_042673825.1. Taxonomy (NCBI): domain Bacteria; kingdom Bacillati; phylum Actinomycetota; class Actinomycetes; order Kitasatosporales; family Streptomycetaceae; genus Streptomyces; species Streptomyces sp. NPDC057002. Next base: position 54,318 of record NZ_JBHURZ010000007.1, on the reverse strand, counting down.
CACCGCCGAACCCGGCACGATCACCGGCTCCCTCCTCCTCGGCGACAGCCGCGGACTGCATCGCGTGGCCGAGGATCTCGCCCGGGGCATGCGGGTGGTCCAGCCTTTACGGGACACCCTCGCCGACCGGGAACTGGCGAAGACCCTCTCGTCGTGGAACTCCGCTCCAGGACATCCCGACGCGTTCGTCGCCTCCCTCTTCCCCGAGCCGTCGCAGGTGTCGAACGTCCCCTTCCTGCCGAAGGAACGGCTCCTGTCACCGGCGGAGAAGAGTGCCGCCGCCGATGCCTTCGCACGGGTGCTGGAGAGCTGCGAGTTCACGAGCGGTCCCGCCGTCACGGCCTTCGAGGACGCCGTCGCCGACCATGCCGGTCTGTCCTGCGCCGTCGCGACCGGCAGCGGGACGGACGCGCTCGCCATCGCCCTGCGTGCCGTGGGCGTCGAGCCGGGCGACGAGGTGATCTTGCCGGCCAACAGCTTCGCCGCCACCGAGAACGCGGTGTTCGCCTGCGGTGCCGTACCCGTACTCGCCGATGTGACCACGCCGGACGGCAATCTGGACCCCGAGTCGGTAGCGGAGCGGATCACCCCGCGCACCGTGGCGCTGCTCCCCGTCCATCTGTACGGCAAGCTCGCCGACATGGCCGGACTGCGGGCCGTCGCCGACCGGCACGGGCTGCGGATCGTCGAGGACGCCTGCCAGGCGATCGGGGTGACCGGGGTCGGGCGGTACTCCGACGCGGCGGCCCTCAGCTTCAACCCGTACAAGAACGTCGGGCTGTGCGGGAAGGCCGGTGCCGTGCTCACCGGCTCGGCCGAGATCGCCGAGCGCTGCCGGGTGCTCGGCTACCACGGGTTCGCGCCGGGCCGGAAAAACGTCAAGTGCGAGGCGTTCGGGCTCAACGCGCGTATCGACAACACCATGGCCGCGATCGGTCTGGCCCTGCTGCCCTGGACCGGTCTGCGCGGGCTGCGTCGTACGTATCTGGCCCGGCGCTACATCGAGGCGCTGCGGCCGCTGGCCGAGGAGGGCGTGATCGAGACGCCCGCCTTCGCTCCCGACCACTCCTGGCACCTCTTCCCCGTCCTCGCGGCCGGGGGCGCCGCGGCCCGTGACGCGCTGCTGGAGCGGCTGGCGCGGGAGAGCCGGGTGGAAACGGACGTCTACTACCCCGTCCTGACACACCGGCAGGAGACGCCGGTGCGCGAGCGGTTCTTCGGGCAGTCGCACCTGCCGCGGACCGAGTGGCTGCACGACCGGGTGCTGCATCTGCCGCTGCACGCGGGGCTGTCCCTCGGCGAGCAGGACCGCGTGGTCGAGGCCCTGTACGCGGCGACGCGCCGGGCGGCGGCATGACCGGCACCCTGCCGTTCGAGGCCGGCGGCGGCCCGGACCTCGGTCCGCCGCACCGTCTGCGTCTGCCGGACCCGGTGGGCTGGGCCGCGTTCTCCGACTTCGACGAGACCTACCTGGCCCATGCCGCGACCTCCGGGCAACGCGCCCACCTCGCCGCGCTGGAGGAGTTCCTGCTGACCGAGGCCGTGGAGCACGGTCTGCTGTTCGGCTGGGTCACCGGCAGCTCGCTGGCCTCCGTGCAGGAGAAGATGGCGCGCTGCGGCGCCCGCGTCCTGCCGCACTTCGTGGCCGGGGCACTCGGCACCGAGCTGACGTTCTTCCCCGACGGCGTCGCCCGCCCCGACCCCGAGTGGCGGCGGCTGCTGCGAGACAGCGGGTTCGACCGGGGCCGGGTGGAGACGGCCGTGGCGCAGCTCGCCCGGCACGGGACCGAGTTGTTCCCGCAGCACGAGGCGCACACCGGGAACTCCACCGAGTTCCTGGTCAACTACTACTTCCGCTCCCTCGGTGACCCGCGGCGCGACGAGCGGAGCCTCGGCCTCGTGCGCGAGGTCGCCCACGAGTACGGCCTCGGGCTCAACATCAGCCGCTGCAACCCGGCCACCGGGGACCCCGCCGACTGCTACGACGTCGACTTCCTCCCGCCGGTGTGCGGCAAGCGCAACGTCGTGAGGCATCTGTGTGCCCGCTACGGCGTCGCACCGGAGCGGACCCTCGCCTTCGGCGACAGCGGCAACGACCTGGAGATGCTGGGCGCCGTGCGCCACGGCTACCTCGTCGCCAACTGCACGCCCGAGGCCAGGAGCCGCTTCGCGAGGGTGTCCCCGCACCCGCACGCCCAGGCCCTCCTCACCGCCTTCCGTCACCACCTCGGCCACTGAACCGCTCCCCCGGCCCGGTGCGTCCGGGCCGTCGGGCCGTCCCTGAAAGAGGCAGACCATGCAGTTAGGAATCATCGGCGCCGGCGGCATCGCCCTCGCCCACCTGCGCGCCGCCGAGACCGTCCCCGGCGTCGTACCGGCCGGCGTGTACGACGTGCTGCCCGACAAGGCCGCGGAGCTGGCCGAGCGCTTCGGCTGCCCCGTCTTCTCCTCGACGACCGAGCTGTACCGGCATGTCGACGCGGTCGTCATCGCCTCGCCCAACCACACGCACGCCGACTACGCCGAGGAGGCCGTCCGGCACGGCTCGCACGTGCTGTGCGAGAAGCCGATGACGACGACGGTCGCGGAGGCCGAGCGCATCACCGCGCTGGCCGAGGAGAGCGGCCTGGTGTGCGCCATGGGCTTCAACTACCGCTATCTGGAGGCCATCGGCGAGATCAGGAACCTGGTACGGAGCGGGGAACTGGGCTCCATCCTCTTCGCCGAGGCCGCCTTCCGGCGCGGCAGCGCCCTGACCCGCTCCCGTTTCACCTGGCGGGACAGCGCGCTGGGCCGCTCCACCAGCGGCTCCCTCGGCGACCTGGGGGTGCATCTGGTCGACATGCTCGACCGGCTCTTCGACAGCCCGGTCGACAGCACGAGCTGCCGCACCAAGCTCCAGGTCAATGTGCCGCAGAAGGAGGGCCAGGACGTCCAGGTCGACGACTACGCCTTCGTCAGCGGCCGTCTGGAGAACGGCACCTTCTTCAACCTGGTCACCTCCAAGTCCTCGCTGCCGGAGGAGCTCGGCTTCTCGCTGAAGATCATCGGCGACCGCAAGGAGCTGTACTACCACTCCAAGGACGACACGACGTACTTCCTGAAGTCCCGTGTCACCTGGGAGCAGGGCACGTTCGCCCGCGAGGAGAGGCTCGCCTCGCCGCCCGGTGAGGTGCCCGGGTGGAGCGACACGTTCCGGCACCAGCTGCGGGAGTGGCGCGACGCGGTCTCCGCACAGGACACCGCCGGCGCGCGGAGCGGCGACAGCGCACTGGCCCGCTTCGGCGACGGGCTGCGCAGCCAGCGGGTGCTGGAGCGCCTGCTGGCGGGCGACGAGCAGGACGCGCTCGCCGCCGCGGTGCCCTCGTGACACCGCGCGACGCACAGGGCAGGGGCATCGGCATCGGCATCGGCACCGGCATCGCGGGGAAGAGGAACGTCTCTTGACCGGGACCTCGACGCGGGCCGCGCCGCACGACACCGCTGTGGCGCGGCCCCTGTTCAGTCCGTTCGCCGTCGTCGCCTCGTGTGTGGGCTTCGCGCTGATCGGGGCCCTGCAGGCGCTGTACGGTCCGGCGATCCCCGCGTTCCGCGCGGAGTTCGGCCTGTCGCCTGCCGCCGCCGGGCTGAGCCTGAGCGCTCACTTCGTCGGCGGCGTGGCCGGTGTGCTGCTGCTCAACCGGGTGCACGGGCGGCTGGGCAACAGAACCCTGCTGTCCGCCTCGTACGCGCTGATGGCGCTCGGCGGGGCCGGCTTCGCGCTGGCCTCCGCCTGGCCGTGGGCGCTGGCCTGCGCGCTGCTGACCGGGGTGGGCTTCGGCGGCATCGACTACGGACTCAACCAGCTGTTCTCGGTGGGGTTCGGCCGCCGCAGCCCGGCGATGCTCAACATCATCGGCGCGGCCTACGGCCTCGGCGCCGTGGGCGGTCCCGCGCTCCTGGGGCTGCTGGGCCCGGGTGAGTACCCGGCCGTCTTCGCCGGGTTCGCCGCGCTGTCCGCCGTACTGGTCCTGGCGCAGCGCGGCGTCCGCGAGGGCGGGGAGGCGCCCGCCCCGCCGGCGCCCGCGGAGGACGACGAGGACGAGAAGGGGACTCCCGGACCGCGGACTTCCGCGGCCCTGGTCGTCACGGTCTTCATCGCGCTGTACGTCCTGATGGTGGCGGTGGAGACCGGGGTCGGCGGCTGGGAGCCGACGCATCTGGAGTCCGTCGGGCACGACGCGGCGACCGCGGCCACGGCCACCTCGGCCTTCTGGCTGATGGTGACCGTGGGACGGCTGCTGGTCGCACCGCTGACGCTGCGCTGGCCGGTTCAGACGATCATGGTGGTCAGCTCCGTCGGCATGGTGGTCTGCCTCCTGCTGGCCCTGATCCCGGCGGCGGCCCCGTACGCGTACGCCGGTGTCGGCCTCTTCCACGCGCCGATCTTCCCCACGGGGCTGCCGTGGCTGTCCCGGGCGGTGCCGCGGGCACGACGGGCGGGGGCCCATGTGATCGCCGCCTCGATGATCGGCGGGGTCGCGGCCGGGCCGGTGCTGGGCAAGGGCATCGAACTGGCCGGTGTCGACGCCGTGCCGGTGCTGCTGGCCCTGCCCGCGGCCGGCTGCCTGGCGGCCACCTGGTGGCTGATCCGGGCGACGCGGGAGGACCCGTCTTCCTGAGGAAGGCCCGTCAGCGGGCGCTGTGCGTGTGGACGTACTCCACGAGCCGCGTCAGCGCGTCCGGGTCGGTGGACGGCATGACGCCGTGGCCCAGGTTGAAGATGTGACCCTCCAGGTCCGCCGCGCTGTCCAGGACCTCCCGGGTCTTCGCCTCGACGGCCTCCGTCGGGGCGAACAGCACGGTCGGGTCGAGGTTGCCCTGGAGCGCCTTGCCGGGGCCGACGCGGCGGACGGCCTCGTCCAGCGGGACGCGCCAGTCGACGCCGACGACGTCCGCGCCGGCCTCGCCCATGAGGCTCAGCAGCTCGCCGGTGCCGACGCCGAAGTGGATGCGCGGTACGCCGTAGCCGGCCACGGCCTCGAAGACCTTCGCCGAGGCGGGCAGCACCGAACGCCGGTAGTCGACGGGGGCCAGGGCGCCGGCCCAGGAGTCGAAGAGCTGGACCGCGGAGGCGCCCGCCTCGATCTGCACCTTGAGGAAGGCGGTCGTGATGTCGGCGAGGCGGTCGAGCAGGTCGGCCCAGAGCTCGGGGTCGCCGTACATCATCGCCTTGGCGTTCTCGTACGTGCGGGACGGGCCGCCCTCGACGAGGTAGCTGGCGAGGGTGAACGGGGCGCCGGCGAAGCCGATGAGGGGCGTGGCGCCGAGCTCGCGGGTCAGCAGGCCGATGGCCTCGGTGACGTAGGAGACGTCCTCGGGGGTCAGGTCGCGCAGCTGCGCGAGGTCCGCCCGGGTGCGGATCGGGCGCTCGACGACCGGGCCGACGCCGGGCTTGATGTCGAGGTCGACGCCGATGGCCTTGAGCGGGACGACGATGTCGCTGAAGTAGATCGCCGCGTCCACGTCGTGCCGGCGCACCGGCTGGAGCGTGATCTCGGTGACCAGTTCCGGCCGCATGCAGGACTCGAGCATCGGAATGCCCTCGCGGACCTTGCGGTACTCCGGCAGTGAGCGCCCGGCCTGCCGCATGAACCACACCGGAGTGTGCGGCACGGGCTCGCGCCGGCAGGCCTTGAGGAAGGCTGAGTCGTATGTGGCGGACGGCTGCTTGGCCCGGGGGGCGTCGTTGGCACTCACGGGGCCAAGTTTCGCACGCCGTCAAGGAGCGCGATTCAGCCCCTGGAGCGGCGCGGGGTGTCTAGCCCGGCACCCGGGGCCCGGTCCCCGTAACCTTCCCGCATGGCTGCGGCTCAGGGACGACTGTCGGACGGCGCTGGCGGAATGGACGAAGCGAAGGACACCGAGAACGACCGGAGGGAGGCGGACACCGCCCCGCTGCCCTTCCGGTCCGCCGTCGACGCGCTCAGGACGGCGCGGCTGCGGCCTCAGATCGAGATCGAGCCGACGCGCCCGCCGCAGCGGCTCGCCCCCTACACCTACGCGCTGGAGGCGGCGGTCGTCGACGACGACCAGGACCTGGCCGACGGCCGGCTGGTGCTGCTGCACGACCCGGCGGGGCACGAGGCCTGGCACGGCACGTTCCGGCTGGTGACGCTGGTGCGCGCGGAGCTTGAGCCGGAGATGGCGGCGGACCCGCTGCTGCCGGAGGTGTGCTGGACCTGGCTGACCGGCGCGCTCCAGGCGCGCGGGCTGGCGTGCGGGGAGCCGAGCGGCACCGTCACACGCGCGAGTTCGCACTACTTCGGCGGTCTGTCCGCACGCCCGGCCGCCTCGCAGATCGAGATCCGCGCGTCGTGGACGCCGCGCGAGGGCATGGGCGGGGTTCCGGACACGGCCGGGCACCTGGCGGCCTGGTGCGATCTGCTCGCCCAGGTCGCGGGACTGCCGCCGGCCGGGCCGGGCGACGCGTCGGTGGTGACCCTGCCGCAGCGGCGGGGACCCCAGTCCCGCTGACCGATGGCCCGCTGACCGCCCCCTGACCGCCCCGCACTGATCGACCTTGTGCGGGGCGGTCAGCCATGTCCGGTCGACGATCACACCCGCATCCCCCTCTTGGCCGAATCACTTTGTCGATACGGCCACTTTCGACCGCGTAGCGACGCAGAGCGAAACCGTTCGACCTTCGAATGATCGACCGCGTGTCCGAATTGCACGGATTGTTATCACCGAATCGTGATCATTCTCTAAAGGCGGACGGGTTCGGTGCCGAAGACGACTGTGACCTTGAAAGCACGGTTCGTCCCGGCTTCATCCCCACGAGCCGGCCCCGTCCCGCACCCCAGGAGGCCTGGTGTCCGTTCTCCTCGAGCAGCCCGCAAGCCTGGTCGCCTACCGCCCGAACAAGCCGACCGCCATGGTGGTCGTGGCCGACCCGCGCGTCCGCTCCACCGTCACCCGCCACCTGTGGGCGCTCGGTGTGCGCGATGTCATCGAGGCCTCGTCCATCGCGGAGGCTCGTCCCCGCATCGGCAACCCCCGCGACATCTGCGTCGCCGACGTCCACCTGCCGGACGGCTCCGGCCTCACCCTGCTGTCGGAGACCCGCGCGGCGGGCTGGCCCAACGGCCTCGCCCTCTCCGCCGCCGACGACATCGCCGCCGTGCGCAACGCGCTCGCTGGCGGGGTGAAGGGTTACGTCGTCACCGGCACCCGTACCAACGTCGGGCTCCCCACCCGGCCGGGCGCCGCCCCCATCGGAGCCGCCGCCGCGCGTCTGCACCGCCGCCCCCCGGGTGCCCCGAGTCACCCGGGCGGCTACCGCGAACTGTCCGGCCGTGAGGTCGAGGTGCTGCGACTGGTCGCGGAGGGCCAGTCGAACAAGGCGATCGGCGTCTCGATGGGCCTGTCCGCACTGACCGTCAAGAGCCACCTCGCCCGTATCGCCCGCAAGCTCGGCACGGGCGACCGTGCCGGCATGGTGGCGGTGGCGCTGCGGACCGGGATCATCCACTGATCCGTTCCGCCATGACCCTTTGTGATCATTCACTCACGTGAACGGGATCGTCCGCCGGTCCCCTTCACCCCAGGCGTGGCTCGCGAACCCCGTACTTCCCCGACGTGACTGGTTTGCGACCCTCGGGCGCCCGCCGACGGAACGTTCCGTCGGCGGGCGCTGTCCATACATGGATACCCTTGACATGTGACCGACGCCCACGACACCGCAGCAGACAGCTCACTGCGAACCACCGGAGGCGCCCCTCCGGACGACGGCGGATCTTCTGCTACGGAGGCGCCGACCCCCTTGCTCGAGCCGCGCGAGGGCATTCCGCCCGTGATCGCGGACGAGACCGCCCTGGCCCGGGTGATCGCCGCCTTCGCGGCGGGGACCGGCCCGGTCGCCGTCGACGCCGAGCGGGCGTCCGGCTACCGCTATGGCCAGCGCGCCTACCTGGTGCAGCTGCGCCGCGAGGGCGCGGGCTCGGCTCTGATCGACCCCGTGGCCTGCCCCGATCTGTCCGCCCTGGGCGAGGCCCTCTCCGGCGTCGAGTGGGTGCTGCACGCCGCCACCCAGGACCTGCCCTGTCTGCGCGAGATAGGCATGGTGCCGACGCGGCTCTTCGACACCGAGCTGGCCGGGCGGCTCGCCGGGTTCCCCCGGGTCGGCCTCGGCGCGATGGTCGAGGGCGTGCTCGGTTTCGTCCTGGAGAAGGGACACTCCGCGGTCGACTGGTCCACCCGGCCGCTGCCCGAGCCCTGGCTGCGGTACGCGGCGCTGGACGTCGAGCTGCTCGTCGACCTGCGTGACGCGCTGGAGAAGGAGCTGGACCGGCAGGGCAAGCTGGAGTGGGCCCGCCAGGAGTTCGACGCGATCGCCTCGGCCCCGCCACCGGAGCCGCGCAAGGACCCGTGGCGTCGTACGTCGGGCATGCACAAGGTGCGCCGGCGGCGGCAGCTCGCCGTCGTGCGGGAGCTGTGGCAGACCCGGGACCGGATCGCGCAGCGGCGGGACGTCTCGCCCGGCAAGGTGCTCGGGGACGCGGCCATCGTGGAGGCCGCGCTGGCCCTTCCGGCCAACGTGCACGCGCTCGCCGCGCTGAACGGTTTCGGACACCGGACGGGCAAGCGGCAGCTGGAGCAGTGGCAGGCGGCCGTGGACCGGGCGAAGGCGCTGACCGAGGCGCAGTTGCCGCAGCCGGGGCAGCCGGTCGCGGGGCCGCCGCCGCCGCGGGCCTGGGCCGACAAGGATCCCGTCGCCGCGGCGCGGCTGTCCGCCGCCCGGGCGGGGGTTTCGGCGCTGGCCGAGCAGATCAATATGCCGCAGGAGAATCTGATCACGCCGGACACGGTGCGGCGGGTCTGCTGGGAGCCGCCGGGTGTGGTGGATGCGGAGTCCGTGAGCGCCGCCCTTGTCGGGTACGGGGCTCGGGCTTGGCAGGTGGAGTTGGTGACGCCTGGGCTGGTCGAGGCGCTGTCCGTCAAGGAGGCCTAGCCGCCGCCCCGTCACTTGGTCGCTCCCCTGGTGAAGCCGTTGTAGATGAAGCGTTGCAGGAACAGGAAGACGATCAGCGTCGGGGCGATGACCAGGATCGCGCCTGCCGAGATGGTCTCCCAGTGGGCGCCGAAGGGGCCCTTGAAGCGGAACAGCGACGTCGAGATCACGCCAAGATCTTCGGAGGGCATGTAGAGGAAGGGGATGTAGAAGTCGTTGTAGACGTTGATCCCCTTCACGATCACGACCGTCGCGATCGCCGGTTTCAGCAGCGGGAAGATGATCTTCCGGTAGACCGTGAAGGCGTTGGCGCCGTCCAGCCGGGCCGACTCGTCGAGCGAGACCGGGATCGATCGTACGAACTGCAGGAAGATGTAGATCGAGACGATGTCCGTACCCATGTAGAGCGCGATCGGCGCCCAGAGACTGTCGAACATGCCGAAGCTGTTGACGATCTGGAAGGTGGCCACCTGGGTGGTCACCCCGGGGACCAGCGCGGCGACCAGGAACAGCGCCAGGACCAGCTTGCGGAGGCGGAACCGGAAGCGGTCGATGGCGTACGCCGTCATCGAGCCGATCAGGATCGTGCCCCCGACGGCGACCACCAGGATGATCGCCGTGTTGGCGAATGCCGAGAGCATCCGGCCGTCCTGGAACGCCGTCACGTAATTGGAGAAGTTGAGCGGGTCGTCGGGCAGCGCGAGGGCGCCGCTGTCGTCCGCCATCTCGCCGGAGGTCTTCAGCGAGGTCAGGAAGACCACGGCCAGCGGCAGGAACACGACCAGTGTCGCGAGGACCAGGGACAGATACACGAGGGCCCGGGCCACCGTACGGCGCGTCATACGAGGTCCACCTTGTCGTCCGGGACGAGGCGCCGCTGCACCCAGGTCACCGCCAGGATGATCAGCAGCAGTACGACGGCCGCCGCCGAGGCGAGGCCCGTCTTGTTGAACTGGAAGGCCAGCTTCACGGTCTGGATCACGAAGGTCTCGGTGCCGGTCGCACCGCCGGTCATGATGTACGGGATCTCGAAGACGGACAGCGACCCGGAGACGGACAGGATCACCGAGAGGCTCAGCACGGGCCGGATGCCGGGCGCGATGATGTGGCGGAACTGCTGCCAGCGGTTCGCCCCGTCGATCTCGGCCGCCTCGTACAGCTCCCCCGGGATGGACTGGATCGCCCCGAGGAAGAGGACGAAGTTCAGGCCCATGTACCGCCAGACCGAGACGCCGGCGAGCGAGACGTTGGCCGAGGTGGGCGTACCGAGCCAGGCGCGGTCGCCGTCGTAGCCGACGAGGCCCAGGATCGCGTCCAGGGTGCCGCCGTCCTGGAAGAAGTACAGGAAGACGAAGCCGATGGCGACGCCGTTGATCAGGTACGGGAAGAAGAGCACGCCCTTGAAGAAGTTACGGAAGCGGACGTTGAAGCTCAGGACGGTGGCGAAGTAGAGCGCGGCGGCGATCTGCACCACGGACGCGGCGAGGTAGTACCCGCTGACGAAGAACACCTCGAACAGCTCGGAGCGGGTGAAGAGTTCGGCGTAGTTCTCGGCGCCCGTGTACTGAAGCTCGGGGCTGACGCCGTCCCAGTCGGTGAAGCTGTACGCGACCATGTTGACGATCGGCGCGTAGGTGAACGTGATCAGCAGGACGAGCGGGGCGAGGAGGAACAGCCAGGGCGTCACGCCCCGCCACCGCCGGGTGGGCCGGGCCATCAGGAGCCCAGGTTCCGCTGCGCCTCGGTCCACTTGTCGCCGAGTCCGGCCAGGAAGTCGTCCAGGCCGCCCTTGCGCGCACCGCGGGCGAGATCGACGAGGTCCTGGCGGTAGTCGGGCTTGTAGATGCCGACCTCGGACTGGTTGTCGATGGACTTGACCTCGGCGCCCTTGGTGTCGTCGATGTCGAGGAGCTTCACGCCCGCCTCCTCGTACGGCTTCAGGACGTCGGGCAGCGGGGCGTCCTTGAGGGGCGAGAGGGCGAGATTGGCGTCCGCGTAGCCGGACTTGTCGGTGAACCAGTCGATCCAGGCGCGGGCGGCGGCCTTGTTGTCGGAGTTGACGTTGACGGCCTGCTGGTAGTCGGGGGACGTCACCGCGCAGAACGTGCCGTCCTTCTGCGCGGGGAAGGGCATGAAGCCGATGTCGGCCGGGTCGGTGCCCGCCTGCTTCGCCGCGTCCCGCATCTGCACGATCGCCCAGGAGCCGAGCCACATCGTGGCGATCTCGCCCTTGGCCAGCTTGGGCTTGGACGCCTCCCAGTTGGTGGTCGTCGGGTCCTTCTCGATCAGGTCCGACTTCACGATGTCGTGGAGCAGCGTGTCACCGACCCGCAGATCGGCGCCGGCGGCCCACGGATCGCCCTCGGCGAGACGCGTGGTGGCCCCGGTGTCGCAGCCGACCGAGCCGTTGACGTTCGTCCACTGGGTCAGCGGCCACATGTCCTTGAAGTTGGTGTAGTACGGGACCGCCTCGGACTCGGCCTTGATCGCCTTGAGGTCGTCGAGGAACTCGGCCGGGGTCGTGGGCCAGTCGGTGATGCCGGCCGCGCTCCACACCTTCTTGTTGTAGACGAAGCCGGGGACCACGCCGATCGGGCTCTGCCCGTAGACCTTGTCCCGCACGGTGGAGTAGTCGGTGAAGCGGTACTTCTCGCTCCGCTCGGCCCGGGTGCCCAGCGAGGCGAAGAACTTCGGGTAGTCCTTCTTCTCGATCACGGCCGGGATCATGAGGACGTCGCCGTAGTTCTCGGTGTTCATACGGATCTTGACCTCGCCCTCGTAGTCGGTGAGGCCCTCGAACTCGACCTTCACCTTGGGGTAGGTCTTGCTGAACTCGGCGGCGTACTTCTTCATCGTCCCGTCCTGCACGAGGTCGGTCCGGTGGGTGAGGACGGTGATGGTCCCGCTGACCTTGCCGGGATCGTCGGGCGCCTCGGCGTCCGCGCCCTGGGAGGTGCCTCCGGTGCCGGTGCAGCCCGAGGCGAGCAGGGCGGCGCCCACGGCGAGGGCGAGGAGAGTACGGCGGTTCATGTGCATCAGCTCCGTTCGCGGAGGAGAACTCGGGACGGAAGAGCACGTGCGGTATGGCTGGTTCGGCACTCTGACAGCGCTTTCCTCAACCGGTAAAGTCCCATTCCCGCCAACGATGCGAAACCTGGACACGACTCTTCACTGGACCGGTTAAGGGAGTGCGCATGCTGGAGGCCACACCGCTCGGAGACGGATGGATCCTGCGGCACGAGTCGGACACACTGCCGGCCTCCGTGCCGGGCTGCGTGCACACCGACCTGATGGCGGCCGGGGTGATCCCGGATCCGTTCCTGGGCCAGGGCGAGTCAGAGGTGGCGTGGGTGGGGCGCCGGGACTGGACGTACGAGCGGGAGCTCGGGGTCCCCGGCGCACAGGAGCAGACCGACCTGGTCTTCGACGGGCTCGACACCGTCGCCGAGATCTCCCTGGACGGGCGGCCGCTGGGCACGGTGCGGAACATGCACCGCTCGTACCGCTTCGATGTGACGGGGCTGTCCGGGCTGCTGTCGGTGCGGTTCGTCTCCGCCTACGCCGAGGCCGAGGCCGTGCGGGGTCGCCTGGGCGAACGGCCCGCCGCCTACGCCGAGCCCTATCAGTACCTCCGCAAGATGGCCTGCTCCTTCGGCTGGGACTGGGGGCCGACCCTGGTGACGGCCGGGATCTGGCGGCCGGTGCGCCTGGAGCACTGGTCGACGGCCCGGATCGCCCGGGTGCGTCCGCTGGTCACCGTCGAGGAGGGTGTGGGGGTCGTCGAACTGGCCGTTGACGTCGAGCGGACCCGGGTAGAGGTGCCGCTGGCCGTGGAGGCGACGGTGGGCGGGGTGCGGGCCCGTGCGGAACTGGACGGGGCGCACGGGGCGGTACGGCTCCGGGTGCCGGACGCGGAGCTGTGGTGGCCGCGCGGGTATGGCGAACAACCGCTGTACGACGTCGAGTTGAGCTTGCTGGGCGATGGCGGCGCCCTGGATGTGTGGCGGCGGCGGATCGGCTTCCGGACCGTGGAGCTCGACCGGCGGCCCGATTCGCACGGCACCGGGTTCACCCTCGTCGTCAACGGCGAGCGGCTCTTCGCACGCGGCGTCAACTGGATCCCGGACGACGTCTTCCCGTCCCGCATCACCCGCGCTCGCTACCGGCAGCGACTGGAGCAGGCCGCCGCCGCGGGCGTGGACCTCGTACGGATCTGGGGCGGCGGGATCTACGAGAGCGAGGACTTCTACGACGCCTGCGACGAACTCGGGCTGCTGGTCTGGCAGGACTTCCCGTTCGCCTGCGCGGCCTACCCGGAGGAGCAGCCGCTGCGCGGCGAGGTGGAGGCCGAGGCGCGGGAGAACGTCGTACGGCTGATGCCGCATCCGTCGCTGGTGCTGTGGAACGGCAACAACGAGAACCTGTGGGGCTTCCGGGACTGGGCGTGGGAGCCGAGGCTGGCCGGGGACTCCTGGGGCGAGGGCTACTACCTGGGCGTGCTGCCGCGTGTGGTGGCCGAGCTGGATCCGACCCGGCCGTACACGGCGGGCAGTCCCTGGTCCGGGTCTTGGCGGCACCATCCGAACGACCTGGCGCACGGCACGCACCATTCGTGGGAGGTGTGGAACCGGGAGGACTACGCCGACTACCGGCTGAGCGTGCCGCGGTTCGTCGCCGAGTTCGGCTGGCAGGCGCCGCCCGCGTACGCCACCCTGCGCCGGGCGCTGCCCGGGGAGGCCCTCGCGCCGGACTCCCCCGGCATGCTGCACCACCAGAAGGCCGACGACGGCAACGGCAAGCTGGAACGGGGGCTGGCCCGGCATTTCGCCTTGCCGGACGGGGATTTCGACCGCTGGCACTATCTGACGCAGGTCAACCAGGCGCGTGCCGTCGCCGCCGGGATCGAGCACTGGCGCTCGCACTGGCCGGTGTGCGCGGGCACGGTCGTCTGGCAGCTCAACGACTGCTGGCCGGTGACCTCCTGGGCTGCGGTCGACGGTGACGGGCGCGAGAAGCCGCTGTACCACGAGCTGAAGCGGCTGTACGCGGACCGGTTGCTGACGCTCCAGGAGGGTGACGGCAAACTGGTGCTGGCCGCCGTGAACCAGGGGGCGGAGGAGTGGTCGGGGACGCTGATCCTGCGCCGGGTGTCCGTCGAGGGCGAGGTGCTGGGGCGGGCGGATGTGGAACTGGCGGCCGGGAGGCGGGCCGTGGCCCGGGTCGGTGTCCCGCCAGAGCTGACGCCCGACGGGCCGAAGGAGTTCCTGGTGGCGGACGCGGACGGCCTGCGGGCGCTGCACTTCCCGGTACCGGACCGCGAAGTCCTCTATCCCGCACCGCGGTTCGATGTCGCGCTCGCGCCCGGCGGTGTCACCGTGACCGCCCGCACCCTGGTCCGGGATCTGCTGCTCCAGGCCGACCGGCTGGATCCGCAGGCCCGGGCCGACCGGGGGCTGGTCACGCTGCTGCCGGGCGAAGAGGTGACCATCGGGGTGCGCGGCTGGAAGACTCCGGACGCTCGGCATGCTCGTTCGGCCCTGTACTGCGTGGAGCCCACTCGATGACGGCAACGCCCGCCCCCCGCGTCACCATCAAGGACGTCGCCGCGCTCGCCGGTGTGTCCAAGGGTGCCGTGTCACTCGCCTTCAACCACAAGCCGGGCCTGTCGGAGGCGACCCGGGACCGGATCTTCCGGGCCGCGCGGGAGCTGGGCTGGGCACCGAACCTCACGGCGCGGACGCTGGCCGGTTCGCGCGTGGACGTGGTGGGTCTCGCGGTGTGCAGGCCGGCGCGGATGCTGGGGCTCGAGCCCTGGTACATGGATTTCGTCTCGGGTGTCGAGAGCGTGCTGGCCGAGCACTCCTGCTCCCTGCTGCTGCGGCTCGTACGGAATCTGGACGAGGAGACCGGGGTCCAGGAGGCGTGGTGGCGGGGGCGGCAGATCGGCGGGTCGATCCTGGTCGACTTCCGCGCCGGCGATCCCCGGGTGGGCCTGGTGGAGCGGCTCGGGCTGCCGGTGGTCGCGGTCGGGCATCCCTCGCTGACCGGGGGGCTCACCTCGGTGTGGACGGACGACGCCACGGCCGTGACGGAGGCGGTGCGCTATCTGGCGGCGCTCGGGCACCGGCGGATCGCCCGGGTCGGCGGGGCGGCGGCCCTCGGGCACACGGCCATCCGGACGGCGGCGTTCGACGAGGCGGCGGGAGCGCTGGCACTGGCCGGGGCGTGGCAGGTCGCGACGGACTTCTCCGGGGACGCGGGGGCGCGGGCGACACGGTCCCTGCTGACGGCCGCGCCGCCGGACCGGCCGACGGCGATCGTGTACGACAACGACATCATGGCGGTGGCGGGGCTGTCGGTGGCGGCGGAGATGGGGCTGCGGGTGCCGGACGACGTCTCGCTGCTGGCGTGGGACGACTCGCAGCTGTGCCGGCTGACGCATCCGACGCTGTCCGCCATGAGTCATGACGTGCACGGGTTCGGGGCGGAGGTGGCCCGGACGCTGTTCGGGGTGATCACCGGAGAGGGGACGGCCGGATCGCATCCGGTGCCTACGCCGGTGCTGACGCCTCGGGGGTCCACGGCACCCCCGAAGGTGTGACCTTCACCGCTCCGCCTGTCAGGACTGTGCAGCTACGTTACCCATAAGTAGCATGGGCCTGAGCGCGCGCTCAGCGCACCTCGCAGCAGCAATGCAGTTCCGGACCCTGGAGGAGAGCCATCGTGCCTCGTACCGTCAGGGACGTCGTCTTCGTCGACGGCGTCCGCACCCCGTTCGGCAAGGCGGGACCGAAGGGCATCTACCACGAGACCCGTGCCGACGACCTCGTCGTGAAGGCGATCCGGGAGCTGCTGCGCCGCAACCCCGGTCTCGACCCGAAGAAGATCGACGAGGTCGCCATCGCCGCGACCACGCAGATCGGTGACCAGGGCCTGACCATCGGCCGTACGGCCGGGATCCTGGCCGGTCTCCCGCAGTCCGTCCCGGGCTACTCCATCGACCGCATGTGCGCCGGCGCCCTGACGGCCGTGACCGCGGTCGCCGGTTCCGTCGCCTTCGGCGCCTACGACGTCGCCATCGCCGGCGGTGTCGAGCACATGGGCCGCCACCCCATGGGCGAGGGCGTCGACCCGAACCCGCGGTTCGTGAGCGAGAAGCTGGTCGACGAGTCGGCCCTGTTCATGGGCATGACCGCGGAGAACCTGCACGACCGCTACCCGCACATCACCAAGCAGCGCGCCGACGAGTACGCCGTGCGCTCCCAGGAGAAGGCCGCCAAGGCGTACGCCGACGGCAAGATCCAGGCCGACCTGGTGCCGATCTCCGTACGCCGTACCTCCCCCGAGGCCGGCGAGACGGGCTGGGGCCTGGTCACCGCCGACGAGCCGATGCGCCCGGGCACGACCCTGGAGAACCTCTCCGGCCTGAAGACCCCGTTCCGGGTGCACGGCCGGGTCACCGCCGGTAACGCGGCCGGTCTGAACGACGGCGCCACCGCCTCGGTCATCGCCTCCGAGGAGTTCGCGCGGGAGAACGACCTTCCCGTCAAGATGCGTCTGGTGTCGTACTCCTTCGTGGGTGTCGAGCCGGAGGTCATGGGCTACGGCCCGATCCCGGCCACGGAGAAGGCGCTGGCCCAGGCGGGCCTGTCGATCTCCGACATCGGCCTGTTCGAGGTCAACGAGGCCTTCGCCGTCCAGGTCCTGGCCTTCCTCGACCACTACGGCATCGCCGACGACGACGCGCGCGTCAACCAGTACGGCGGCGCCATCGCCTTCGGCCACCCGCTGGCCTCCTCCGGCGTCCGTCTGATGACGCAGCTGGCCCGCCAGTTCGAGGAGCAGCCGCACGTCCGCTACGGCCTGACCACCATGTGCGTCGGCTTCGGCATGGGCGCGACGGTCATCTGGGAGAACCCGCACTTCGAGGGGGACAAGTGAGCACCACCGCCGAGCTTCTGAAGCAGGCTTCCGACCTGTTCCCGGACGAGGTCGTCACACAGGCGCACGTCCGCCACTTCGACCTCCCCCTGGGTGCCGGGCGCTTCGCCCTGATCACCCTGGACAACGGCCTGGACCACACCAAGCCGACCACCTTCGGCCCGGCATCGCTGGCCAACCTCGACGCCGCGATCGACCAGGTCGCGAAGGAGGCGGCGGACGGCGAGATCACCGGCGTCGGCCTCACCGGCAAGCCGTTCATCTTCGCGGTCGGCGCCGACCTCAAGGGCGTGGAGATCCTCAAGGAGTACGAGCACGCGCTCGCCATCGGCAAGGGCGGCCACGAGGTCTTCAAGCGGCTGTCCAAGCTGGCGGTCCCGACCTTCGCGTACTACAACGGCGCCGCGATGGGCGGCGGTGTCGAGGTCGGTCTGCACTGCACCTACCGCACCGTCTCCGCGGCCCTCCCGGCGTTCTCGCTCCCCGAGGTCTTCCTCGGTCTGGTCCCCGGCTGGGGCGGCTGCGCCCTGCTGCCGAACCTGATCGGCCCGGAGAAGGCCGTCTCGGTGATCATCGAGAACAGCCTCAACCAGAACAAGCAGCTCAAGGGCAAGCAGGTCTACGAGCTCGGGATCGCCGACGCGCTCTTCGAGGGCGCGGACTTCCTGGAGCAGTCGCTGATCTGGACCGCGGCCGTCCTCAAGGGCGAGATCGAGATCGAGCGCCCGGTGATCGACCGCGGCGAGGCCTGGGACCAGGCCGTCGCCAAGGGCCGTTTCATCGCGGACTCCAAGGTGCACGGCGCCGCCCCGGCCGCCTACCGCGCCCTGGACATCATCGCCGCCGCCAAGAACGGCGACCTCCAGCAGGGCTACGACGCCGAGGACAAGGCGCTCGCCGACCTGATCATGGGCGGTGAACTGCGCTCCGGCATCTACGCCTTCAACCTGGTGCAGAAGCGCGGCAAGCGCCCGGCCGGCGCCCCGGACAAGAACCTGGCCCGCCCGGTCACCAAGGTCGGTGTCGTCGGCGCCGGTCTGATGGCCAGCCAGCTGGCGCTGCTGTTCCTGCGCCGCCTGGAGGTGCCGGTCGTCCTGACCGACATCGACCAGGAGCGCGTCGACAAGGGTGTGGGCTATGTCCACGCCGAGATCGACAAACTGCTCGGCAAGGGACGTATCAACCAGGACAAGGCCAACCGCCTCAAGGCGCTGGTGTCCGGTGTGCTGGACAAGGCCGAGGGCTTCGCGGACGCCGACTTCATCATCGAGGCGGTCTTCGAGGAGATCGGCGTCAAGCAGCAGGTGTTCGCGGAGGTCGAGGCGGTCGCCCCGGCGCACGCCATCTTCGCCACCAACACCTCCTCGCTGTCGGTCTCCGAGATGGCGTCGAAGCTCAAGAACCCCGAGCGGGTCGTGGGCTTCCACTTCTTCAACCCGGTCGCGGTCCTCCCGCTCCTGGAGATCGTGCGCGGCGAGAAGACCGACGACGCCTCCCTGGCCACGGCGTTCGCCGTCGCCAAGAAGCTGAAGAAGACCGCGGTCCTCACCAAGGACGCCCCGGCGTTCGTCGTGAACCGCATCCTGACGCGCTTCATGGGCGAGATCCAGAACGTCATCGACGAGGGCACCCCGGTCGCGGTCGCCGAGAAGGCCGTCGAGCCGCTCGGTCTGCCGATGTCGCCGCTGGTCCTGCTGGAGCTGGTCGGCCCGGCGATCGGTCTGCATGTCTCGGAGACGCTCAACAGGGCGTTCCCGGACCGCTTCACGGTCTCCCCGAACCTCGCGGCCGTCGTCAAGGCGGGCAAGCGCGGCTTCTACGTCTACGACTCCGGGAAGCCGGAGCTGGACCCCGAGGTCGCCGCGCTGCTGAAGCAGGGCGACTCCGTCCTGACCGAGGAGCAGGTCCGCGACCGCGTGCTGGACGCCGTGGCGCAGGAGATCGGGATCATGCTCGACGAGGGCGTCGTCGCCGAGGCGCAGGACATCGACCTGTGCCTCATCACGGGCGCCGGCTGGCCGTTCCACCTGGGCGGCATCACGCCGTACCTGGACCGCGAGGGTGTCTCCGAGCGGGTCAACGGCAAGAGGTTCCTCGCGCAGGGCGTGGCGAGCATCCCCGCGTAACGCGTAACCCCTGAGGGGGGTGGGGCGTACGGTAACAATCCGTGCACCCGCCCCCCTTTTTGTATGCACACACAGATAGGATCCTCACACAATCCGACCATTGTTTACCCGGCTCTGACGGTCTCCACCAGAGGCCACCGGATGCCTTAGAAGGAGTCTCCGTGGCGTCCTCCCGCCGCCGCCCTGCCCGAAGCCGGGTGTGGCCCAAGATCAGACTCCTTCTCCTCGTGGCGGTGGTCGCCGCCGGCGGCACGGCGCTCTATCCCGTGTGGAAGGCGGCGAACCCGGATCCGCCCGAGCTGAAGGTCCGGTACCGGACCGACACTCCGGCGACGGCCGCGGTGGCCAAGCCGTCGCTCGAGGTCTTCAACGACACCGAGAAGGCACTGCCGTTGAGCGATGTGACGCTCCGGTACTACTTCACCGCCGACGACGCCCCGGGCGCCGCGCCGTACGCATTCAACTGCGTCAACGTCGCCATCGGCTGCTCGAACGTCGCCGGACGGGTCGTCGCGATGGACAAGGCCACCGACACCGCCGACCACTATCTGGAGGTCAGGTTCGGGAAAGGCGCGGGCAGCCTGAAGCCCGGCGCCAACAGCAAGGGCATCGACCTCCAGCTCTTCCGCACCGACCACAAGAAGCTGAAGCAGTCCGACGACCGCTCCTTCGACGCCGAGATGACGAGCTACAAGGAGGCGGAGAACGTCACCGCGTACAAGCGGGGCGTCCTCGCCTGGGGCGAGGAGCCGGACGGCACCAAGGCGAGCGACGAGAAGAAGGCCTCGGCGAAGGCCGCCGCGCCCGACCCGGTGCCCGCTCCCCCGGCCGGGGTGCTCTTCGACGACTTCACCTACCAGGGCGCCAAGGACCCGGCCCTGTTCAAGCACGGCTGGCTGGTCCGCACCAGCAAGGGCGGCCCCGGAGTCGAGAACACCTGGTCGGCCGACGGCGTCACCTTCCCCACCGCCAAGGGCTCCCTGGCCGACGGCCAGGTGCTCAACCTGCGGGCGAGCACGGACGGCACCAAGGCCGGGACCAAGCAGGCCAGCCTCGGCACGGCCGCCAGCAAGTTCCGCGACGGCACCTACGCGGCCCGGATCCACTTCAGCGACGAGCCGGCCTCCGGAGACGCCGGCGATCACGTCAACCAGACCTTCTACACCATCGGCGGCAAGGGCTCGAAGTACAGCGAGCTGGACAACGAGTACATGCCCAACGGCGGCTGGGGCCGGCCCGGTCCCAAGCTCGACACCGTGACCTGGTACGACCACAAGACGAACGACCGTGTCTACGAGACCACGAAGAAGAGCCTCGACGCCTGGCACACCGTGATGATCAGGGTGAAGGACGGCGTGGTCGCGTACTGGATGGACGGCGAGAAGCTCTTCCTCAGCAATGGGAAGTACGCCCCGCGCGCCGACATGTCGGTGAACTTCAACCACTGGTTCATCGATCTGCCGTTCAAGGGCGACCGTGCGTGGGACATGAAGGTGGACTGGCTCTACTACAACGCGAACGAAACCCTGTCGGTGAACGAAGTCCAGTCCGCGGTCGAGGGCTTCACCGACAAGGGAATGAACTACTTCGACACGGTTCGGGAGTCCCGGTGAGGAAAAGGCGGTCCAACGCCCACAGGCACGCTGCGGCGGAGGCGGAGAAGAAGCCGGTGGTGAGCCGGCGTTCCGCCCTGCTGATGGGCGGTACAGGAGGCGTCGCCATGGCCGGCGGCGGCGCGTGGCTGGGCCAGGTGGTGGCCCAGCCCGCCGCCGCGCCGGCCGCCGAAGGCGCCATCGGAGGTCTCACCACGCCTCCCCTCTACGCCCCCTCCGGCCGCCGCCCCAAGTACCGCCGGGCGAGCTGGTCCCAGCAGTTCCAGTCCGGCCACGGCTGGACGCCGGGCGGCGCGGGCACCACGTCGGCCGAGGCGAACGACAAGTCCCAGTTCGTGCGGGGCACCCAGTCGGTCCGGGTCACCACCAACGGCACCGGCAAGCAGTCGTACGTCCGCAAGACCGGCCTGTCCGCGATGAGCCTGACCGGCAAGATGATCCGGCTCGTCTTCCGCGTCGACGACGTGACGAACCTGGCCAAGATGGTCTTCTACCTGGGCAGCGGCTCCCTCGCGAATCACTTCGCCTGGACCATCCACGCCCACTCCAAGACGGGGGCCAACTACGTCCAGTCCGGCGAGTGGGTGACGGTCCACCTCCAGTGGGCGGACGTCAACGGGGCGGCCGGCACGTACTCCATCGGCGCCGACGGCAAGTCGTCCACGAAGACCGGCTTCACCGACATGTCGTTCGCGGTGTACGACAACGCGGGCGGCCCGGTCACCTACCGGCTCCAGGCCGTCGAGCTGATACCGGACACGGTCTCGGTCTTCCCCAAGGGCGTCGTCTCCATCACCTTCGACGACTCCCACAAGTCGATCCACGACCTGGCCCGGCCGGTCATGGACGGCTACGGCTTCCCCGGCACGGTCTACAACATCGCCGACGCCATCGGCACGGGCAGCTTCCTGACGCTGAACCAGATGAAGTCGATGCAGGACTTCTCCGGCTGGGAGATGGCGGGCCACTCGTACGCCAACGCCGTCCACACGGCCAGCTATCCCAAGCTCACCGCCGAGCAGGCCGACGACGACTTCCGGAAGCTGCGCGAGTGGCTGGTGTCCAACGGCTTCACCAGCGAGCACTTCGCCTATCCGCACGGCGCGTTCCAGAAGACGTCCGACGGCGTTCCCGTCGACCAGATCGCGAGCCGGCACTTCACCACGGCCCGGTCGATCATCTCCGAGACGATCGAGTCGTTCGCCCCGGCGATGCCGTACCGCCTCAAGGCACTGACCGGCATCAACGACGGCAACGGCATCGGCGGTACGGCGCTGTCGAAGCTGACCGCGGCGGGCGGCCGGCTCGACCGGTGCGTGAACAGCGGTGACTGGCTGATCCTCTGTCTGCACAAGGTCACCGAGGGCCCTCCGGCGACGAGCACCGAGATCGGCAAGGCCGGTCTCGAGACCCTGATGAAGGCGATCGACGACCGGGACATCCCGGTGCTGACGGTCGAGGAGGCCATGGCCTCGTACACCTGAGGCCCGGACACGGGAGAGGGGCGGCCCCCCGGCCGCCCCTCTCCCGTGTTCTTCTCCGAGGGCCTACCAGCCGCCCTGGCCGTCCCCCTGCCGTCCTTGCTGCCCCTGCTGCTGCCAGGAGGGGTCCTGGTACGGGTACGCGCCCTGCTGCGGCGGATAGCCGTGCCCCTGATACTGCTGCTGGTACGGGTCGGGGTACCCGTGCTGCCCTTCGTATTCGCCCTGCCACTGCTGCTGCCCGGCCGGGGCCGGCGCCCCCCAGCTCACACGCTGCTGCGGTGCCGCCGCGTGCTGCTCCTCGTCGTAGCCGGGGATCGGCTGCGGCTGGGAGGGGATGCCGCCCGTCGGGCGGGGCCGGGTGCGCAGGGCCACGCCCTCCAGACGCATCAACTGGAGCGTCTCGGTGACCTTCTTGTCGGAGTACGGGTCCTCTTCCTCGAAGATCTCCGTCACATCGTTCTCGTGATCACCGGCCACGGACACCTCGACGCCGCCCTGGCGGGTGCCCCAGCTCCCCTTGTGCAGGGTGAACAGGGCATAGAAGCGCAGCGGGGTCAGCAGGGTCAGCTGGATCACGCCGTAGATCGGCGCGAGCAGGAACATGCCGAACCGCTTGATGAAGCCCATCCCGCGCCGCGGGAAGTCGAGGTACCGCACATTGCGCAGATAGCCCATCAGCACCATGAAGACGAGGTAGTCGCCGATGTGGTGGACGAACTGCTGGGGCTTGATGATGGGCAGGATGACCATCGAGTAGAACATCGCCGAGCCGAAGACCAGCCACAGCGCGAGTTCCATGCAGGTCAGCCAGAAGGCCGGCCGGTACTTCTTCTGGTGCCGGAAGGCCCACAGCGACTCGCGGAAGAAGGACTTGTTCCAGCGGACCTGCTGGCGCAGGAAGTGCGGCAGCTTCTCGGGGACGGCGGTGTAGCCGACGGCCGTCTCCTGGAAGACGACCTGGCCCTCTATCAGGCAGTAGTTGGTCATCCGGCGGTCGTCGCCGAAGACGGCCGGCTTGCCCAGGAACTGCTGGTTGAGGAAGTCCGGCAGGTACTTGCGCACCAGCGTGCCGCGGTACGCCGACAGGGCGCCGCAGCAGCACAGCACCGACTTCAGCCGGGAGTAGGCGGCCCGCTCGAAGAGGAACGAGTTGCCGTAGCGCAGGTCCTGGAGGCGGGTGAAGATGTTGCTGTCGTGGTTGAGCGCCAGCACCATGCCGGTGGAGGCCATGATCTTCTCGTCGGCCAGCGGCATCAGCAGCTCGCGCACTGTGTCCCGGGACAGCACGGTGTCCGAGTCGACGCAGAGGAAGATGTCGGAGTACGGGGCGGCCTCGAAGCCCAGCGCCAGCGCCTCACGCTTGCCCTTGTTCTCGGGCTGCACGCTGACGGTGTACTTGACGCCCTTGGCCTCGAACTCGCGGCGCATCTTCTTCGCGGCCCTGATGCCGGAGTCGTTGGCGCTGGCGTCGTCGATGATGTGGATCTCGTTCGGCAGGCGGCTCTGCGCGAGGAGGCTGCGCATGCCCTGCTCGAACATCACCGGGTCCTCGTTGTAGATCGGGATGACCGCGGTGACCCAGGCGTTCTCCAGGTACTCCAGCTCCTCCCGCCCGGCCTTGGCCGGACGGTAGAAGAGCGCGCCGAACATCTTCAGGGTCAGCAGGCCCATGGCACCCATGGAGTACAGGTGCAGGGAGCCGGCGTCGAGCCGGGTGGCGATCAGCGCGGCCAGGCCCAGGAAGACGAAGTACGAGACCTTCAGGTGCCGCCGCTTCCGGTGCGCTCGACGCCCACCGGAGTCGACGGCCCCGGGTATGTACGTATCTTCGGAAGTCACAGCTTGACCACCCGCGGGTGGTCGGCGGATTTGCCCCGGGTGTCGAACAACGCCCGGGCGCGGTCGGCGAGTTCGCCGAGGTCGATCTCGCGGTGCGGCTGGAGCAGGACGGTCAGGTCGGCGGTCTCGGCGGCGGCGAGATAGTCACCGGCCCGCTCGACGGGCATCCCGCCGACGCGCCAGTCCTCGACCCGGGGGTCGAAGTAGACGAGCTCGGCACCCCGCGCGAGGAGGTTCTCCGCGACGGCCAGCGCGGGGCTCTCCCGCTGGTCGGAGATGTCCGGCTTGTAGGTCACGCCGAGCAGCAGCACCCGGGAGCCGCGCACGGCCTTCCCCTGGTCGTTGAGCAGATCGGCCGCCCGGTTGACGACATGCACGGGCATCCGCTGGTTGATCTCCTGCGCCAGCTCCACGAACCGGAACGGGATGCCCAGCGAACGCACCTTGTAAGAAAGGTAGTTGGGGTCGATCGGAATGCAGTGCCCGCCGACGCCCGGGCCGGGGTAGAAGGGCGCGAACCCGAACGGCTTCGTGGACGCGCACCGGATCGCGTCCCACAGATCGACGCCGATCTCACGGCAGAACATCGACATCTCGTTGACGAGCGCGATGTTGACGTGCCGGTAGGTGTTCTCCAGCAGCTTGGCCATCTCGGCCTCGCGGGTGCCCTTGGCCTCGACGACCCGGTTCACGAAACGCTCGTAGAGGGCGCGGGCGGCCTTGGTGCAGTCGGCCGTGATGCCGCCGACGACCTTGGGCGTGTTCTCCAGCCCGAAGTGGGGGTTCCCCGGGTCGATGCGCTCGGGCGAGAAGGCGAGATGGAAGTCGGCCCCGACCCGCAGTCCCCCGGCCTCCAGCCGCGGCCTGACGACCTCGTCGGTGGTCCCCGGGTACGTCGTCGACTCCAGCACGACGAGCGTGCCGGCCCTGAGGTGGGCGGCGATGTCGTCCACGGCGGCGTGCACCGCGCCGAGGTCGGGAGCACCGTGGTCGGTGAGCGGCGTCGGCACGCACACCACGACGGCGGCGGCATCCGCGATGACCTCGGCCCCGTCGGTGGCCTCGAAGCCCCGCTCCAGCATGGCGCGCACATCGGAGTCGGTGATGTCGTCCACATGCGAACAGCCGGCGTTCAGCCCGTCGACCACCCTGCGGCTGCGGTCGAGGCCGACCACCTTCAGTCCCGCGGCGGCCGCGGACCTGGCCAACGGCAGCCCCACGTAACCGAGTCCGACAACAACAAGATCCACCGTGGAGGATCTGCTCACGACATCATTCCCAACCCCGTTGCCACGGCCCCGGCCAGGCGCACAGCAACCGGCCCCCCCCGAGCAAAATCGAACAAGTGCGAAGAGGTTAACAAGACCTTCACTTTTTGACCACGTTCACCCGAGGTGCGCCTTGTCACGCACACATCCGTACAACCCTTGACACACCTGGTGTGTCTGGAGCGACGGGAGCCACAAAAGGAACGGTCCTGTCCGGGTGTCAGATCTCCCGCCAGGCCTCCAGGGCGAGCCCGGGTTCGTCCTTGCGACGGGTGAGAAGCAGGGTCCCGGTCGAGGGTGAGAGGGAAGCCGCTACGACCTCGTCGTCCTCGTCGAGCGCCACCGCCACCACGGCGTCCGAGGGCAACTGAGGGCCGGACTCGGTCCACCATGCACCGGCCGACTCCTGTTCGGTCGGATAGGCGGCGAAGGCGACCCGGCCGCTCGCCGACCGCTGGGCGAGCACGGTGCAGTCGTGCCCCTCGATGTCACAGCGCACGGCGGACACCGGCCCCGGCCCGGCGGAGGCGATGAGCGTCACCGGCTTCTCGCCCGGCCGCCAGGCGCACACGTCGCCCGAGGTGTCCGTGAAGAAGAGGGTCGTGTGCTCGGCGGAGGTGGCGAGCGCCCGCAGCGTCCCCGGCCGGACGGGCACCTCGACGCCCTCCGTCCGCACCGGCGTCCTGCCCGGCTCCTCCTGCCGCCAGTGCAGCACCCCGCCGGGCACGGAGGCGTACACCTCCACAAGCCCCGACTCCCCCGTCACGGCGGCCGGCTCGCCCTCCACATCGTGCCCTTCGAGGTTCTGCCAGGGCCCCCAGCCGCCCTTCTCCTTCTGGTTGCGCAGGCTCACCCCGCCGCCCTTGTTGCGGACGAAGACATAGCCACGCCCCGCCGAGTCCACGGCCACGGCCGGCGGGCCCGTCCGGTCGCCCTTCTTGTCCGGGTGCCCGATCGAGACCCAGTCCAGGGGCGCGAGCCGGGGCCGGAAGTGCGTCGAGTGCACGAGCCCCGACTCGCCGGGCACGGTGGGCCGCCAGGCGGCCAGATGGGCGTAGCCGTCGGCGCCCTGCCCGATCGCCTGACCCGGGTGCAGCTTCTGGCCGCCGCCGACGGTGCGGGCGGCGTCCCAGGGGCCCGCGGGCCCGCGTTCCGCACGGCACAGGACGGCGTCGCCGGAGGGGAGATAGACGGTGAGGCGGCCGTCGCGGCCGCGGATGAGCCAGTCGCCGTTCACCAGTTCACTTTAGTCGTGCGGGACGGCTCGGCGCCCGGCCCGCCCCCTGCCTGGCCGACAACCGCCGTGCGACCCTGGCCGCATGAACGACAACGCGCCTGTCCTCGTCGTCGTCGACGCCGCGAACGTCGTCGGGTCGGTACCGGACGGCTGGTGGCGGGACCGACGGGGTGCCGCGGAGCGGCTGCGGGACCGGTTGGCGTCGGAGGGGGTGCCGGGTGTTTCCGGGCCGGTGGAGATCGTGCTCGTGGTGGAGGGGGCGGCTCGGGGGGTGGAGTCGGTGCCGGGAGTGCGGGTGGAGTCGGCACCGGGCAGCGGTGACGATCACATCGTGGAGGTGGTCGCGGGGGCGGCCGGGCGGTCCGTACTCGTGGTCACGGCGGACCGGGAGCTGCGGCGGCGGGTCGGGGAGCTGGGGGCGGAGGTGACGGGGCCGCGTACGGTGCGGCCGTAGGGGCCCCGGTGTGCAGGGGCCCGGTGTCCGGAGCCGAGGCCGGGTGGGTCCGCAGCCCGGCGTAGCGGGGTGCCGCCGCGCCCACCCGTGCCGCCCCCAACGGCACGCATGCCCGCGGCCAAGCGGGAGCGACACCCCACGGCGGCTGCTACGGCGTGCTCTCTGTCTTCGGTTCCTCTCCCGTCACGAGGCGGCTGTGCGTGCGGCCGTAGAGGAAGTACACGATGAACCCGGCGGCCATCCAGATGCCGAACCGCACCCATGTCTCGGCGGGCAGGTTGATCATCAGCCAGAGTGAGGCGCACACCGACAGGATCGGGATGACCGGCACCCACGGGGTCCGGAAGGCCCGGGGCAGGTCGGGACGCGTCTTGCGGAGGATGATCACACCGATGGCGACGACCACGAAGGCGAACAGCGTGCCGATGTTCACCAGCGCGGCGAGTTCGGTCAGCGGCGTGAAGCCCGCCAGCACCGCGATGATCACACCGAGCAGGATCGTCGGCCGGTGCGGGGTCTTGAACCGCGGGTGGACGCGCGAGAAGAACCGCGGCAGCAGTCCGTCACGGCTCATCGCGAAGAACACCCGGGTCTGGCCGAGGAGCAGGATCATGCACACCGTCGTCAGGCCGACCGCGGCCCCGAAGCTGATGAAGCCCGCGAACCACGGATGCCCGGTCGCCTTGAAGGCGTCGGCGAGCGGCGCGTCGACCGACAGCTCGCTGTAGTGCTGCATACCGGTGACGACGATCGACACGAGGACGTACAGCGTCGTGCAGATCATGAGGGAGCCGAGGATGCCGCGCGGCATGTCGCGCTGCGGGTTCTTGGTCTCCTCCGCGGCCGTGGCCACGACGTCGAAGCCGATGAAGGCGAAGAACACGACGGAGGCGGCGGTGAAGATGCCCATCACGCCGAAGTTGGAGGGCGCCCAGCCGAACATGAGCTGGATCAGTGGGGAATCGAGACTGGAGCCGGCCGGTACCGGCTTCTCCTCGGGGATGAACGGGTCGTAGTTGTCGCCCTTGATGAGGAACGCACCCGCGATGATCACGACCATGACGACCGTCACCTTGATGGCGACGACGACCGACGTGATCCGCGCGGACAGCTTCATGCCGATGACGAGGATGCCGGTGAGGACAAGGACGAGCGCGGCGGCGAGGATGTCGAAGCCGAAGGCGTCGGCGCCCTCCCGGCTGCCCAGACCCGCGGGCATCGTCCAGCCCGCGTTCTCCATGAGCGACTGGATGTAGCCCGACCAGCCGACGGCCACCACCGCCGTCCCCAGCGCGAACTCCAGAACCAGGTCCCAGCCGATGATCCAGGCGGGCAGTTCTCCGAGGGACGCGTACGAGAACGTGTAGGCGGACCCGGCGACCGGGACCGTGGACGCGAACTCGGCGTAACAGAGTGCGGCCAGGGCGCAGGCGACGCCGGCCGCGACGAATGCCAGGGCCGTCGCGGGCCCGGCGTTGTCCTTGGCGACAGTTCCGGTGAGTACGAAGATGCCGGTGCCGATGATCACGCCGACGCCGAAGACGGTCAGATCCAACGCGGACAAGGACTTCTTGAGCGCGTGTTCTGGCTCCTCGGTGTCGAGGATGGACTGCTCGACCTTCTTCGTCCGGAAGAGGGTGCTGCTCACGGGTACCTCCCACGCTTGTCGTCCTCGACATGATCGAGAGGTGGCACACTCCGTATGCCCCGGCGCGGACTGATTCACGCCAATGGGCCGGTTCCACCACCCTCATGGTGGGAAAACCGGCCCATCGGAACCCGTTCGGCGGCGTCGGCCGCGAGCCGCGTCAGTCGCGCACGGACTCCACGGACTCCACCGAGTCCACCGCGCCCCGCTCGTACCGCCCGTCCAGCTTGGCGACCAGCCCGGTCACCTGCCGGGCGATGTCCGGGGCGGTGAGGCCGATCTCGGCGAGGATCTCGGCACGCGTGGCGTGGTCGAGGAAGCGCGGCGGGATACCGAAGTCCCGCAGCGGCACATCCACACCCGCGTCACGCAGTGCCTGCGCGATCGCCGATCCCACACCGCCGACCCGGCTGTTGTCCTCGACGGTGACGACCACGCGGTGCCGCTCGGCGAGCGGGGCCATGGCCTCGTCGACGGGCTTGACCCAGCGCGGGTCGACGACGGTGGCGGAGATGCCCTGCTTGTCGAGCAGCCCGGCGATCTCCAGGCACATCGGCGCGAGGGCGCCGACGGAGACCAGCAGGACGTCCGGCCGGTCGGTGCCGGGCTCGCGCAGCACGTCCATGCCGCCGACGCGGCCGACGGCGGGTACGGCGGGACCGACAGCGCCCTTGGAGAAGCGGACCACGGTCGGCGCGTCGTCGACCGCGACGGCCTCGCGCAGCTGCGCGCGGACCTGGTCGGCGTCCCGCGGCGCGGCCAGCCGCAGCCCCGGCACGACCTGAAGGATCGACATGTCCCACATGCCGTTGTGGGAGGCCCCGTCGGTGCCGGTGACACCGGCCCGGTCCAGCACGAAGGTGACACCGCACTTGTGCAGGGCCACATCCATCAGCACCTGGTCGAAGGCGCGGTTGAGGAAGGTGGCGTACACCGCGAACACGGGGTGCACTCCGCCCGTCGCCAGGCCGGCCGCCGAGACGGCGCCGTGCTGCTCGGCGATGCCGACGTCGTAGACCCGGTCGGGGAAGCGCTTGGCGAACTTCTCCAGGCCCACCGGCTGGAGCATCGCGGCCGTGATGGCGACGATGTCCTCGCGCTCCTTGCCGAGTTCGACCATCTCGTCGCCGAAGACGGAGGTCCAGTCGGCGCCGGAGCTCTTGATGGGCAGGCCGGTGTCGGGGTGGATCTTGCCGACGGCGTGGAAGCGGTCGGCCTCGTCCTGGAGGGCGGGCTGGTAGCCGCGGCCCTTCTCGGTGAGGCAGTGCACGATGACCGGGCCGCCGAACCGCTTGGCCTTGGCGAGCGCGGACTCCAGGGCCTCGAGGTCGTGTCCGTCGATCGGGCCGACGTATTTCAGGCCGAGGTCCTCGAACATGCCCTGCGGGGCGATGAAGTCCTTGAGGCCCTTCTTGGCGCCGTGCAGGGTGTCGTAGAGCGCCTGGCCGACGACGGGGGTGCGCTCCAGCACCTCCTTGGTGCGGGCGAGGAACCGCTCGTAGCCGTCCGTCGTCCGCAGCGTGGCGAGGTGGTTGGCGAGGCCGCCGATGGTCGGCGCGTAGGACCGCTCGTTGTCGTTGACGACGATGACCAGGGGCCGGTCCTTGGCGTCGGCGATGTTGTTCAGCGCCTCCCAGGCCATGCCGCCGGTCAGGGCGCCGTCACCGATCACGGCGACCACGTGGTCGTCGCGGTCCTTGATCTGGTTGGCCTTGGCGATGCCGTCGGCCCAGCCGAGGACGGTCGAGGCGTGCGAGTTCTCGATGACGTCGTGCTCGGACTCTCCTTGCGAGGGGTAGCCGGACAGGCCGCCCTTCATCTTGAGCTTGGAGAAGTCCTGACGGCCGGTGAGCAGCTTGTGGACGTAGGACTGGTGGCCGGTGTCCCAGAGCACCTTGTCCCTGGGCGAGTCGAAGACCCGGTGCAGGGCGATGGTGAGCTCCACCACGCCGAGATTGGGGCCGAGGTGACCGCCGGTCTTGGAGACCGCTTCGACGAGGAAGCTCCGGATCTCCTCCGCCAGCTGGTTCAGCTCCTCCAGGCTGAGCCGGTCCAGATCGCGCGGTCCCCTGATACGGGTCAGCAGCGGCACCCGTGCCTCCTTGCAGTAGAGCTGATCGAGCAGTTGCCGGGCGTGTCGAGTCTAATGTTCCGCTCCTGAGGACTGCGCCGAGGCCGTGGGGGATACATCACGCATTCGGCTGTACCCAAGTTGTGCCACACCTACGACACAACTGTGCCCGGCACCTGCCGGTGCCGGGCACAGGGGGTCGGCCGGCGCTACGCGCGGCCCGCGGTCTTCTGCGTCTTGCGCGTCACCGCGTCGATCACGACCGTGGCCAACAGCACACCACCGGTGATCATGTACTGCACCGGAGAGGCGATGCCCTCCAGGGCGAGCCCGTACTGGATCGACACGATCACCAGCACACCGAGCAGCGCGTTCCACGTCCGCCCGCGGCCGCCGAACAGCGACGTACCGCCGATCACCGCGGCGGCGATCGCGTTCATCAGCAGGTCACCGCCGCCCGCGCCCTGGTTCGCCGCGGCGATCTTCGACGCGATGAACAGACCGCCGACCGCGGCGAAGGTCCCGGCGATCGCGAACACCGAGATCCGGACCACCTCGACATTGATACCGGCACGCCGCGACGCCTCGACGCTGCCGCCGAGCGCGAACACCTTCCGCCCGTACGCCGTACGCCGCAGCACGAAGTCCGTGACCAGGAGCACCACGATGAAGATCACCACGGCCAGGGGCAGGCCCTTGTACTGGTTGAAGACGATCGCGACGGCGAAGGCCAGGACCGCGAGCAGTACCGTCCGCACCACCGTCTCGCTCAGCGGCCGCGACGGCACGCCCGCGGCCTCACGCCGCCGGTTGCCGAGGAAGGAGCTGAGGAAGTACCCGGCGGTCACCACCGCGGCCAGACCGTAGGCGGCGGCCACGTCGGAGAAGTAGTAGCTGGTCAGCTGGGCCACGACCCCGTCCGGGTCGAGGTTGATCGTGCCGTTGTCGCCCAGGATCTGGAGCATGAAGCCGTTCCAGAACAGCAGGCCGGCCAGCGTGACGGCGAACGCGGGGACGCCGATCTTCGCGAAGAAGAAGCCGTGCAGCGCGCCGGCGACCGTGCCGGTGACGATGGACAGCACGAAGGCCAGCCACTCGTTCATGCCGTTGGTGACGTTGAGCACGGCGAAGCTCGCGCCCGCCACACCGCTGACCGAGCCGACCGACAGGTCGATCTCGCCGAGCAGCAGCACGAACACGATGCCGACGGCGATCATGCCGGTGCCGACCATGGCGACGGACATGTCGGACAGGTTGCCCGCGGTGAGGAAGTTGGAGTTCAGGCTCTGGAAGATGATCCAGATGATGGCCAGGCCGACGACCACCGGGATGGAGCCCAGGTCACCGGACTTCATCTTCCGCTTGAACTCGGTGACGTAGCCCGCGAAGCCCTGCTCGCGCACCAGGAGCCGTGGGTCGACGACCGTGACGGCGGCCTTGGCCGCCTCGGGGTTCTCCACCACGTGGTCTTCGGGGGCTCCCGTAGCCGCGGAGGTCTTGTCGATGCTCACTTGGAAACCTCCCCGTTCGTGCGCGCCGCACGGCGGGTCACGGCGTTGTCGGTGGCGCCGGTGATGGCGGAGATGATCTCTTCCTGCGAGGTCGACTTGACCTCGAAGATGCCGTTGTTGCGGCCGAGGCGCAGCACGGCGACCTTGTCCGCGACGGCCTTGACGTCGGCCATGTTGTGGCTGATGAGGATGACGGCGTGGCCGCGCTCCCGCAGCCGCTCGACGAGGTCGAGGACCTGGGCGGTCTGCTCGACGCCGAGGGCGGCGGTGGGCTCGTCCAGGATGACCAGCTTCGGCTCGCCGAGCATGGACCGCGCGATGGCCACCGTCTGGCGCTGTCCGCCGGAGAGCGAGGCGATCGGGATGCGCACGCTGGGGATGCGGATCGACAGCGTGTCGAGCAGCTCGCGGGAGCGGCGCTCCATCTCCACCTCGTCCAGGACGCCGCGCTTGCGGAGCTCCCGGCCCAGGTAGAGGTTGCCGACGACGTCGATGTTGTCGCACAGCGCGAGGTCCTGGTAGACGGTCGCGATGCCCAGGTTCTGGGCGTCGTGCGGCTTGTTGATCTGGACGGACCTGCCGTCCCATTCGATGACGCCCTCATCGATGGGGTGCACGCCGGCGATCGTCTTGACCAGCGTGGACTTTCCGGCGCCGTTGTCGCCGACCAGGGCGACCACCTCACCGGCGTGGACCTCAAGCTCTACGTCGGTGAGCGCCTGTACGGCACCGAACCGCTTGGAGACCCCGCGCAACGCCAGCACGGGCGTAGCGGACACGTGAACCATCTCCTTCGCCGCCTGACCCGGCGGGAGGTTGTGCAGAAGTGTGGGAGGAGTGATCACTCCGGCGCCCCGCGTAGCTTTGCGGGGCTGGTGTGCGGGGCGCCGGAGGAACTCGGGGTGACTACTTGAGGCCGATCTTGTCGCACGCGGCCTTGTACTTGCCGGTGCAGATCTCGCTCACGGTGTAGATGCCGTCCTTGATGACGGTGTCCTTGATGTTGTCCTTGGTCAGCGACACGACCGGGACGAGGACGGAGGGGACGGCCTTGGTGGTCGGGCTGTCGACCTTGTCCTTGGCGATGGAGTCGAGCGACTTGCCCTGGGCGAGCGCGACGGCCATCTCGGCGGCGACGTCGGCCTCCTGCGGGTAGGGCTTGTAGACGCTCATGTACTGCTCACCGGTCACGATGCGCTGCACGCCGGAGAGTTCGGCGTCCTGGCCGGTGACCGGGACGTCGGCGATGCCCGCGGCCTTCAGGGCCGTGATGATGCCGCCGGCCATGCCGTCGTTGGCGGAGTAGACGCCGACGATCTTGTCCTTGCCGAGGGCGGAGATGGCGCCCTCCATGTTGGCGTTGGCGTTCTCCGGCTTCCACTCCTTGGTGTCGTACTCGCGGCCGACCTTCACCTTGCCGTCGAGGACGGAGTGCGCGCCCTTCTTGAACAGGGCGGCGTTCGGGTCGGTGGAGGACCCGTTCATCATGACGATCTGGCCGTCCTTGGCCTTGTCGCCCAGGGCCTTCAGCAGGGCCTCGCCCTGGGTCTTGCCGACGGTGACGTTGTCGAACGAGGTGTAGGCGTCGATCGGGCCCTCGGCCAGGCGGTCGTAGGCGACGACGGGGATGTTCGCGTCCTTGGCCTTCTTCACCGAGCCGGCGATGGCCTTGGAGTCCACAGCGTCCACGATCAGCACGTCGACCTTGTTGGTCACCATGGTGTCGACCTGCTGGTTCTGCGTGGCGGCGTCCTGCTTGGCGTTGGCGTAGACGACCTCGCCCTTGCCGCCCGTGAGTTCCTTGACCTTCTTCTCGATGAGCACCCGGTCGAACTTCTCGTAGCGGGCGGTCGCGTTCTCCGGAAGGAGCAGACCGACCTTGATGTCGTCGCCCTTCTTGGCGGACCCACTGGAATCGGCTTTGTCGCCGGACTCCTTGGCGCTGCCACAGGCAGCAAGCGAAACGGCCATCGCACCGGCGGCAATCGCAACGGCGGCGCGACGCATACGCGTGTTCACTTCAGAAACCTCCCTGACGAGGCCGCGACATTGCGGCCGAGGTGGCTGGAAGTCAACTCGGCCACACGTGCGACGTCAAGAAGTAAATCCTTAACGAGATGGCAACGGTGCCATCCGTTCTCTAAGTGAAGGCGGGCGTCGCAGTCTGCAGCGCTCCAGGGGCAGTTCCGTCCAAAAGTGTCGAATCGCCCATCTCGCTGAGGGCGAGAGCGAGCGCTCCGAGGACCTCCGCACGGCCGCCGAGGGCACCGGGGAGAACGGACAACTGCCGGGCCGCGCTGGGGATCGCGTAGCGCCCCACGGACTCCCGGATCGGCCCGAGCACCAGCTCACCGGCCTCGGCGAGATCGCCGCCGAGGACCACGCGGCTCGGGTTCAGCAGATTGCAGAGATTGGCCACTCCGCTGCCGATGTGGCGGCCCACGTCGGCGACCACCCGACGGCAGCCCGGGTCCCCGTCCCGTGCGAGCCGTACGACGCCTTCCATGGTCAAGTCGGTGCCGTGGCTGGACTGCAGGAGCGGGAGCACATAGCGCGCCGCCGCGAAGGTCTCCAGACAGCCGCGGTTCCCGCAGCGGCAGACGGGACCGGATTCATCGAGAGTGATATGTCCGATTTCCCCGGCGGTGCCGCCCGGGCCGCGATAGATCTTCCCGTTGATCACCAGACCGGCGCCGACACCGCTGGCGACCTTGATGTACGCCAGGTCGCGCACCCCGCGACCGCTGCCCCAGACCATCTCGCCGAGGGCGCCGAGGTTGGCGTCGTTGTCCACGTGCACCGGCACTCCGAGCCGCCCCCGCAGCTCCTCGGCGGGCTTGGTGCCGGTCCAGCCGGGCAGGATGGCGGTCGAGCCGAGGGTCCCCGACTCGACGTCGATGGGGCCGGGCACGCCGAGACCGACCCCGGCGATCTTGGAGCGGTCGACCCCGGTGGCCTCGATCAGCCGGCTGACCAGTTGTTCCGCCCGGTCGAAGCCCTGTGTCGAGGAGGCGTCCACGTCCAGCGGCTCGGACTCCTCGGCGAGCACCTGGTGGGCGAGGTTCCCCACCGCGACGCGCAGGTGGGTGTGCCCGAAGTCGACCCCTATGACGATCCCGGCGTCCCCGCTCAGCGACACGCTGCGGGCCCGGCGCCCGCCCGCGGAGGTGGGCGTGACCTCGACGGTTCCGCCGTCCTTCAGCTCCCGGACGATGTTGGAGACCGTCGCCGCGGACAGGCCTGTCGTCCGCGCGATCTCGGCCTGGGTGAGGGAACCCGCCAGACGCACGGCTCGTACGACCCGCTCCAGGTTGGCTCGGTGCAGCGACGACTGCGACCCCGGAGTCTCCACGACGACCTCCTGCGCGCGGGGTCGCTTCGATGAGACCCCGTCCATGTCCAACTAGTGAACTCTAAGCTGAGCTGTTCGGGTCGCCTCCCGTCAAGAGGTTGAACCGTTTCCGGGTCCATGGACACACGCCCGCACGCCGCCCCCGCGAGCGGGAGCGGCGTGTACGCGAGCGAACGCGCAGGGTTATTTGAGCGCGCCGGCCGTCAGCCCCTGCACCACCTGCCGCTGGAAGACGATGTACGCGGCGAGCACCGGCAGCATCGCCATCACCAGGCCCGCGAAGAGGCCCGACCAGTCGCCCTTGTAGCCCTGGCTGACCGCGAGCTGGACGAGGCCCTGGGTGAGGACGCGCTTGTCCGGGTCCGTGTTGAGGACCGTGGGAAGCATGTACTGGTTCCACTGGCCCAGGAAGTTGAAGATCCCGACGCTGACCAGGCCCGGCTTGGCCATGGGCAGCATGATCTGGAAGAACGTTCGGCTGTGGGAGGCGCCGTCGACGAAGGCCGCCTCCGCGATGGACGTCGGCAGGGTCCGGAAGAACGCCGTCAGGAAGAACACCGTGAAGGGCAGCGAGTAGGCGATGTAGACCAGGATCAGCCCGTGGATGGTGTTCAGCAGGCCCATGTTGTTCACGACGTAGAAGAGCGGGACCAGCGCGAGCATGATCGGGAAGCTCATGCCGCCGATGAAGAGGAAGTAGATGAAGCGGTTGCCCGGGAAGTCGAAGCGGGCCAGGACGTAGGCCGCCATCGAGCCGAGCACCAGCGTGCCGACGAGCGAACCACCCACCACCAGGACGGTGTTGAGGAAGTAGTCGCTCATGTTGGCCTCGGTCCACGCCCGCGACCAGTTGTCGAAGTGCAGGGTGTCCGGCAGCGACCAGGGCGAGGAGAAGATGGACCGGTCGTCCTTGAAGGACGTCATCACCGCCCACAGCAGCGGCATCACCACCATGAACGCCCAGATGACCAGGACGCCGTGGGAGAAGACGTTGAGGACCGTGCCTTCCTTCTTCGCCTTCGGCGGCGGGCCCGCCGGGATGTCCTCCTTGGTGACGGGCGCGCCGGACTCGGCCGGCACGGGCGCGGGGGTCTGCGTCGTCTTCATCAGTACTCCAGCCGCTCGCGACGGCCCAGCCGCATCACCACGGCGGCGAAGGCCAGCGTGACGACGAGCAGGGCGACACCGATGGTGGTGGCGTAGGCGGCCTGCCCGTCACGGAACGCCTTCTGGTACACGTACAGGACCATGACGGTGGTCGAGTAGTCGGGGCCGCCCGGCCCGGTCGTCATGATCTGCACGACCGCGAAGGACTCGGCGCCCAGGGCGAGGATGCCCATGTAGACCCAGCCGGACTGCACGGTGTCCCACAGCAGCGGCAGGGTGACGCGGAAGAAGGTCGTGGCGCGGCCCGCCCCGTCCAGCAGGGCCGCCTCGTACATCTCCGCCGGGATGGAGGCCATGCCGGCGGAGAAGAGCACCACGAAGAAGCCGACCGTGGACCAGACGAGCACCGCCATCACGGCCCACAGCGCGAGGTCGGGGTCGCCGAGCCACAGCGGCTGGACGTCGTCCAGGCCGATCCCGCGCAGGATCGAGTTGATCGCGCCGCTGTCCGGGTTGTACGCGAACGCGAACAGCAGGGCGACGATGGCGATGGAGAGCACCTGCGGAAAGAAATAGACGATCTTGTAGAAGGAGGAGCCCCGGACGCCGGTGACCACCGGTCCGTTCCTTCTCTTCCGTCCGCCGACATTGATCATGAAGGCGAAGAACAGCGCCAGGCTGATCGTCACGACCGGCAGCAGAAGCGCGAACAGCAGGCTGTGCTGCAACGACTTCCAGAAGATCTCGTCGTCGAGCAGCCGGCTGTAGTTGTCGAAGCCGACCATCTTGAATTCGGGGCTCAGGCCGGTCCAGTCCGTGAACGAGTAATAGATGGACTGGATGAACGGCCAGACCACGAAGAGCGCGTACAGGCCGAGGGGCAACGCGAGGAAGCCCACGATGAACCGGTACTTGCCGTGCTGCATCGCCACTCCGGTGCCGTTGCGGAAATGAGTTTCCGGTGCCGTTACTGGTGCTTGTAGTGCTTGATCGAGTCGTCCTTGGCGGCCTCGTCGGCGAAGCCCTGGATCTTCTTGATCGCCTCGGCCGGGGTGAGGCGGCCGGCCATCATCTCGCCCAGGCCGGACACCCCGATCTTCTCCTTCTGCAACTGCACGTACCAGTCCTGGAGACGGGGATTCACCACGTTGTCGCCGGCCTTCTCCAGGGCCGCGACACCCGACTTCAGACCCGGCGTGAGGGCGATGCCGTCGGTTCCGCCGTTGTACGCGGTCAGCGACTTCACCTTGCTCGTGAAGTTCTTCGAGGACGCCTCGCTGAGCATGATGCGCAGCTGCTCCATGCCGCCCTCGGCGTTCTTCGCCTTGGACGGGACGATGAAGGGCTCGCCACCGGAGGCCCAGATGGTGCCGAAGGGCAGCTTGTCGGAGGAGTCGAGTCCGGTGGGCGCGGAGACGGAGAGGGCGAAGTCCTTGGGGATGACGTTGGCCGACTCGTTCTCCACCCAGGAGCCGTTCGGGATGAACAGCGCCTTGCCCTGGGCCCAGGCGGTCTGCGACTGGATGTGGTCCAGACCGGGGGTGCCCTTGAGGATGTAGCCCTTCTTGAAGAGCTCGTAGTAGGCCTCGAAGCAGGCCTTGACTGCCGGGTGCTTCCAGGCGTTGGGCTCCAGGTTGTCGATGGCGTCGAGGACCTCGACGCCGCCGACCTTGCCGATCATGGGGTAGAGCGAGAACGGCAGGTAGTACGGGTACTTGCCGGCGTACGTCCAGCCCGCCATGCCCTTCTTCTTGGCCTTCGCGCAGACCGCGAGCATCTGGTCCCAGGTCTCGGGGTACTGCTCGTCGAGCGAGTCCAGGGCCTTCTGCGAGTACCAGACGCCGTAGACCGTGTAGGCGTAGTAGAAGATCCAGACCTTCTCGCCGTCGAACTGGCCCATCTCGACGATGCCGGGGCGCAGCGTGTCGCGGACCTTCTTGGCCGGGTCGTCGTAGGAGGGCGCGTCCAGCAGCGGGGTGAGGTCGGTGAGCTGGTCCTTGCCGACCAGGACGCCCATGTCCATCTGCTCGGCGCCGGAGTTGTCGATGAGGTCCGGCGGGGTGCCCTGGTTGAAGCGGGGCTGGAGCGTGGACTGGATCTTCTGGGTGGCGGAGAACTTCACCTTCACCTCGGGGAAGTTCTTCTCGTAGATCTTCACCGCGTCCTCGGCGTACTCCTTGCCGAAGCCGCCGTCGAACAGGACGAATTCCATGCCCGCGGTGTCGTTGACGCCGAGCGGGTTCTTCGCGGTCTTCTTGCCGGCCTTGGCCTTGTCGCCGCTGTCGTCGCCGCCGCTGCTGGCGCAGGCGGACAGGAAGCTCATCGTCGGTACGGAGATCAGCCCGAGCGCGGCGGACCTCTTGATCAGATCACGGCGGCCGACACCCTCGGTGCCGTGGTTCTCGGCGGAAGTGGATCCCATGCTCAAGTCCTCGCCTTCTCCAGGACTCAGGCGGTGAACCGGATCCTCCCCGGCACCGCGATCGGGTCACGCTGGGTCGTGCAGGAAAGTGCGGGTGATGACGTGCGG
Organism: Streptomyces sp. NPDC057002; assembly: GCF_042673825.1. Classification (NCBI taxonomy): domain Bacteria; kingdom Bacillati; phylum Actinomycetota; class Actinomycetes; order Kitasatosporales; family Streptomycetaceae; genus Streptomyces; species Streptomyces sp. NPDC057002. The sequence continues at coordinate 15,145 of NZ_JBHURZ010000007.1, read as the reverse complement.
ATGGTGTGAAGCGCCCGACAGGTATAGTCCACTTCCCGCCGACGGATCAAGATCGAACACAAGGTTGGCCGTGGGTCTTATCCGAGTTGAGACCTCGCGGAAAGTCGAGCGGTCCGTGTACTCCTCGGCGGAAATATCCCGGTCGTCACCTCCGAATGCCACAACCAACACCCTTGACACTCCCTGGCACTTGGGCAACTACTGGTCCTTGCGCCTCGAAGCTGACAACGTTGTCCACTGCGCAGGGAGGGTACCCGTTGATGCAACGGAAAGCTCGGCACAGATGGGGTTCGGCGGTCGTGTCGGCGACCGCCTTCACTTTGGCCCTGAGCTCACAGGGCGTTGCGGTCGCACTGCCCGAAGCCCCCGAGACCCCCGACCGGAGGTTCGCCTCCTCCTTCGAGCCGGACGACCCGGTTCCGGACTGGTTGAACACCGTCGACACCGCACCCGACGGCGGCAAGCGGGCCTCGGGTGTCGACGGCGGCTACAGCAGCGGCATACCGGGCAATGTGACCGACCATGTGACCGACGTCCGGGCCAGTGACGAGAACACGGGCGGGGGCGAGGTGAAGGAGAACCTCGTCGACGGCGAGCCGAGCACCAAGTGGCTCACCTTCGAGCCCACCGGCTGGGCCGAGTTCGACCTGGACAAACCAGTCAAACTGGTGCGTTATGCACTGACGTCGGCCAACGACCACGACGAACGCGATCCGAAGGACTGGACCCTGAAGGGCTCCGCCGACGGCAAGGACTGGAAGACCCTCGACTCCCGCTCCGGCGAGTCCTTCTCCGAGCGGTTCCAGACGAAGACGTACGACATCGCGGAGCCCGCCGAGTACCGGCACTTCCGGCTCGACATCACCGGCAACAACGGCGGCGACATCCTCCAGCTCGCCGACCTCCAGCTGTCCACGGGCGGCAGTGACGGACCCGTCCCGCAGGACATGCTCTCCCTCGTCGACCGCGGCCCGAGCGGCTCCCCCACCGCCAAGGCGGGCGCCGGGTTCACCGGGAACCGGGCCCTGCGCTACGCCGGCCGGCACACCGCCGACGGGCGGGCCTACTCGTACAACAAGGTCTTCGACGTGAATGTGGCCGTCGGCCGGGACACGCGGCTGGGCTACCGGATCTTCCCGTCGATGGCGGACGGCGACCTCGACTACGACGCGACGAACGTCTCCGTCGACCTCGCCTTCACCGACGGCACCCATCTGAGCGAGCTGCGCGCCACCGACCAGCACGGCTTCCCGCTGACGCCGCGGGGGCAGGGCGAGGCGAAGATCCTCTACGTCAACCAGTGGAACAACGTGGCCTCGCGGATCGGGTCGGTCGCGGCCGGGAAGACCGTGGACCGGATCCTGGTGGCGTACGACTCCCCCAAGGGCCCGGCGAAGTTCCGGGGCTGGCTGGACGACGTGACCATCGAGTCCGCCGCTCCCGAGCGCCCGAAGGCGCATCTGTCCGACTACGCGGTGACGACGCGCGGCACCAACTCCAGCGGCGGTTTCTCGAGGGGCAACAACTTCCCGGCGACGGCGGTGCCGCACGGCTTCAACTTCTGGACGCCGGTGACCAACGCGGGCTCGCTGAGCTGGCTGTACGACTACGCACGCGCGAACAACGCGGACAACCTGCCGACGATCCAGGCGTTCAGCGCGAGCCACGAGCCGAGCCCCTGGATGGGCGACCGGCAGACCTTCCAGGTGATGCCGTCCATCGCGGCAGGCACCCCCGACCTCGGCCGGGAGGCACGGGAGCTGGCCTTCCGGCACGAGAACGAGACCGCGCGGCCCTACTACTACGGGGTGCGGTTCGAGAACGGGCTGAAGGCCGAGATGACGCCGACCGACCACGCGGCGGCCCTGCGCTTCACCTACCCCGGCGACGACACGAGCGTCCTCTTCGACAACGTCACCGACCAGGCGGGCCTGACCCTCGACAAGGAGAACGGGATCGTCACCGGCTACTCGGACGTGAAGTCCGGGCTGTCCACGGGCGCGACCCGGCTGTTCGTCTACGGCGCGTTCGACAAGCCGGTGATCGAGGGCTCCTCGTCCGGAGTCAAGGGCCACCTGCGTTTCAAGGCCGACGACCGGACCGTCACCCTGCGCCTGGCGACCTCGCTCATCAGCGTCGACCAGGCGAAGGACAACCTCCGCCAGGAGATCCCCGAAGGCAGGTCCTTCGAGGCCGTCAAGAAGAGCGCCCAGCGGCAGTGGGACCGGCTGCTCGGCAAGGTGGAGGTCGAGGGCGCGACACCGGACCAGCTGACCACGCTGTACTCCAGCCTCTACCGGCTGTACCTGTACCCGAACTCCGGTTTCGAGAAGGTCGGCGGGAAGCACCAGTACGCCTCGCCCTTCTCCCCCATGCCGAACCCGGACACCCCGACGCACACCGGCGCGAAGATCGTCGACGGCAAGGTGTACGTCAACAACGGCTTCTGGGACACCTACCGGACGACCTGGCCGGCGTACTCGTTCCTGACTCCGTCACGGGCCGGTGAGCTGGTCGACGGCTTCGTGCAGCAGTACAAGGACGGCGGCTGGACCTCGCGCTGGTCCTCCCCCGGCTACGCGGACCTCATGACGGGCACGTCCTCGGACGTGGCGTTCGCGGACGCGTACGTCAAGGGCGTCGACTTCGACGCGAAGGCGGCGTACGACGCGGCCGTGAAGAACGCGACGGTGGTCCCCCCGAACCCGGGCGTCGGCCGCAAGGGCATGACCACCTCCCCCTTCCTCGGCTACACCAGCACCGAGACGCACGAGGGCCTGTCCTGGGCACTGGAGGGCTACCTCAACGACTACGGCATCTCCCGGATGGGCCGGAAGCTCTACGAGGAGACCGGCGAGCGGCGCTACAAGGAGGAGTCGGAGTACTTCCTGAACCGCGCCCGGGACTATGTGAACCTCTTCGACACCAAGGCCGGCTTCTTCCAGGGCAAGGACGCCAAGGGTGACTGGCGGGTCGAGTCCTCGAAGTACGACCCGCGGGTCTGGGGCCACGACTACACCGAGACCAACGGGTACGGATACGCGTTCACCGCCCCTCAGGACAGCCGGGGCCTGGCCAACCTGTACGGCGGCCGGAAGGGCCTCGCCGACAAGCTCGACGGCTACTTCTCCACGCCCGAGACGGCCTCCCCCGAGTTCGTCGGCTCCTACGGCGGTGTCATCCACGAGATGACCGAGGCGCGGGACGTGCGGATGGGTATGTACGGGCACTCCAACCAGGTCGCCCACCACGCGATCTACATGTACGACGCGGCCGGGCAGCCCTGGAAGGCGCAGAAGAACGTCCGCGAGGTGCTGTCGCGCCTGTACACGGGCAGCGAGATCGGCCAGGGCTACCACGGCGACGAGGACAACGGCGAGCAGTCGGCCTGGTACCTCTTCTCCGCACTCGGCTTCTACCCGCTGGTGATGGGCAGCGGCGAGTACGCGATCGGCTCACCGCTGTTCACGAAGGCGACCGTGCACCTGGAGAACGGGCGCGAGCTCGTGGTGAAGGCGCCCCGGAACAGCGCGAAGAACGTGTATGTGCAGGGGCTGAAGGTCAACGGCCGCACCTGGACGAAGACCTCGCTCCCCCACTCCATGGTCGCCAAGGGCGGTGTCCTGGAGTTCGACATGGGCCCGCGGCCGTCGTCCTGGGGCACGGGCAAGCACGCCGCGCCCGTGTCGATCACCCGGGACGACAAGGTGCCGGCGCCCCGCGCGGACGTGCTGAAGGGCGAGGGTGCCCTGTTCGACGACACGTCGGCGACGGACACGGCTGTGACGTCCGTGGATCTTCCGGTCCCGGAGGGCGCCAAGGCGTTCCAGTACACACTCACGTCGTCGGCGGACCGGGCGAAGGCACCGGCGGGCTGGACGCTCCAGGGCTCCTCCGACGGCACGACCTGGCGGACGCTGGACCGGCGCTCCGATGAGTCCTTCGCATGGGACAGGCAGACACGCGCGTTCACGGTGAGGTCACCGGGTACGTACGAGAAATACCGCCTGGTCCTCGACGGCGAGGGCACGCTGGCGGAGGTCGAACTGCTCTCCTGAGCAATCGAGTTGGGGGTCTCATGCCGCTTCCCGTGCCCGTCCTGCCCGAGGGTGTCGACCCGGCCTGGCTGCCGCCCGCCGCCTTCCGCGCGGTGGGCGGCGGGCGGACGCTGATCCGTGGATCGGATCCGCTGGTGGAGACGGTGCACGGAGAGGTGGCGGAGGCCTGCCGGCGGTTCGGGGGCCGGGTCGTGCGCGACGCCGAGCCGGAGGGCGGCGCGTACGACCTGGTCCTCGGCCTCGGCGTCCATGACCTCGGAGACGAGGACTTCACGGTCGCCCGGGAGAACGGCACGACGACCGTCACCGCCTCGGGCGGACGCGGGCTGCTCTACGGCCTGTTCCATGTCGTACGGCTCGGGGAGACGGCGTTCACCGGCGAGCGGGCCCGGGAGACCCATCGCCCCGCTCTCGCCCTGCGCATGCTCGACCACTGGGACAACGTCGCCGTGCACCCGGTCATGGGCCAGGTGGAACGCGGGTACGCCGGCGGCTCGCTGTTCTGGGAGGACGGGCGGGCGCGCGGGGACCTGGAACGGGTGCGGGCGTACGGCAGACTGCTGGCGGCGTGCGGGATCAACGCGGTCGCCGTCAACAACGTCAATGTGCACGAGACAGAGGCGCGTCTGCTGACCGACCGGATCGGCGAGGTCGCCGCGATCGCCGATGTGCTGCGGCCCTATGGGGTCCGCACCCACCTGTCGGTGTCCTTCGCCGCGCCGGTGGTGCTCGGCGGCCTGCCCACGGCCGATCCCCTCGACCGGGCGGTGCGCGACTGGTGGTCCACAGCGACACGGCGGGTCCACGAGGCCATTCCCGACTTCGGCGGGTACGTGGTGAAGGCCGACTCGGAGGGGCAGCCGGGGCCGTTCGGCTACGGCCGCAGCCACGCCGACGGGGCGAACCTGCTGGCCGCCGCGCTGGAACCGTACGGCGGCACCGTGCACTGGAGGGCGTTCGTCTACGACCACTGCCAGGACTGGCGGGACCGGAGGACGGACCGGGCCCGGGCCGCCTACGACCACTTCGTGCCGCTGGACGGCGAGTTCGCGGCCAACGCCGTGCTCCAGGTGAAGCACGGGCCGATCGACTTCCAGGTGCGCGAGCCGGTCTCGCCGCTGATCGGGGCGATGCCCGGCACCCGGCTGGCGGTGGAGCTGCAGGCCACCCAGGAGTACACCGGGCAGCAGCGGCATGTCTGCTGGCTGGGGCCGATGTGGAGCGAGGTGCTGCGGTTCCCGGCTGAACAGGGGTCTTCTGTCGGTGAGTTGGCGCGGGGCGGGCTGATCGCCGTGTCCAACGCCGGCGACGACCCGTTCTGGACCGGGCATCCCCTCGCCCAGGCGAACCTCTACACCTTCGGGCGGCTGGCCTGGCAGCCCGATGCCGAGCCGGGCGAGGTGCTCGACGAGTGGATCGGGCTCACCTTCGGTCCGGGGCCGGCGGAAGGGCTGCACGCCGTGCTCGACGGCTCGTGGCGGACGTACGAGAAGTACACCGCTCCCCTCGGCGTGGGCTTCATGGTGCAGCCGGGGCACCACTACGGGCCGAGCGTGGACGGCTACGAGTACAGCCCGTGGGGGACCTACCACTTCGCCGACCGGGACGGCATCGGCGTCGACCGCAGCGTGGCGACCGGCACGGGCTACGCCGGGCAGTACGCCAAGCCGTGGGCCGAACTGTACGAGTCTCCGGACACCTGCCCCGACGAGCTGCTGCTGTTCTTCCACCACGTGCCGTACGGGCACACCCTGCGCAGCGGCAAGACGGTGGTCCAGCACATCTACGACACGCACTTCGAGGGCGTGGCGGAGGTCGAGGAGGCCCGGGAGGTGTGGGCCTCACTGGCCGGGCTGGTGGATCCGGTGCGCCATGCGCGGGTGGCGGAGCGGTACGAGGAGCAGCTCCGTAGTGCCCGCGAGTGGCGCGACCAGATCAACAGCTACTTCCTGCGCAAGTCCGGGGTGCCGGACGAGCGGGGGCGGCGGATCTACTGAAGGATCGCCACGCCCAAGGGGTCGAGGACCAGGGGTTCGCCCTGGTCCACGCGCTTGCCGGTGAGCAGGTCGGTGGCGGTGGCGTGGGCGGTGAGGCGGGCCGGTTCGGGGGCGTGGTTGAGGAGGAAGAGCAGGCGGGTGCCGTCGGGGGCGACACGGGTCGCCGTCTCGACCGCCGGGTGGCCGGCGTAGGGGCCGAGCAGATCGTGGCGGGTCAGGATCCGGCGGACGATCTCGTCGACGCCCGGCTGGTCGAGGGCGGTGGCGACGTACCAGCCCTCGCCCTCGCCGAAGCGGTTGCGGGTCACGGCCGGGGTGCCCGCGTAGAAGTCGGTGCCGTACGTGGCGACCGGCTCGGCGCCTCGCGGGAGCACGATCTCGAAGACGAGTCGCGCCTCTGCCCCCAGCTCCGGGACGGTCTGGGCGAACTCCGGCGCTCGGGCGTCCCACTCGTCGACGCGGACGCCCATGAGGGGGGCGAGCGGGCCGGGGACGTCGGTGAGGAAGGCCCGGTCGTGCTCGTCGACGCGGCCGGAGAGGAAGGTGGTCAGGACCGTGCCGCCGCGCGCGGCCACGGCTTCGAGACGGGTGGCGAGGTCGCCCTTGACCATGTGCAGGGCGGGCGCGAGCACCACGTCGTAGCGCGTGAGGTCGGCGGTCTGCGGGATGACGTCCACGTCGGCGCCGGCCTGGCGGGCGGCCCGGTAGTAGGCGTGGACCACGTCCGGGTATTTGACCAGCCGGGACGGGCCGTCGGAGATCTCCAGGGCCCACCAGCTGTCCCAGTCGAAGAGAAGGGCGGTGCGGGCCGGGGTGCGGGCGCCCAGCGTCCGGTCGCCCAGACTCTCCAACTCCCGTCCCAGTCCGGCGACTTCGCGAAAGACGCGGGTGTCGTCGCGACCCGCGTGGCCGATGACCGCCCCGTGGTACTTCTCGCAGGCGCCCCGTGAGGCGCGCATCTGGAAGTAGAGGGCGGCGTCCGCGCCGTGGGCGACGGCCTGGAAGGTGGCGAGTCGGAGCTCGCCGGGCCGCCGGAGCGGGTTGACGTCACGGCAGGCGGTGGTGGAGGGCGTCTGCTCCATCAGCCAGAAGGGCGCGCCGTCCTTCAGGCCGCGCATCAGGTCGTGGGCGAGGGCGGGCCGGGTCGGCGGGGCGTCGAGGGGCGGGTAGCTGTCCCAGGAGGCGAAGTCGAGGTGGGGCGCCCAGCGGTGGTAGTCGAGGGGGCGAAAGGTGCCCATGAAGTTGGTGGTGACGGGCGTGTCGGGGTCATGGGCGCGGATCACCTCCTTCTCGGCGAGGAAGCAGCCGAGGAGGGCGTCCGTGGTGAAGCGGAAGTAGTCGAGGGTGATGCCCTGGAAGGCGGTGTGGTCGGGGCCGCGCCAGTGCTCGGTGAGGGCGTTGGGCGGCTCGATCTGGTCCCAGTCGGTGTAGCGGTGCGACCAGAAGGAGGTCCACCAGGCGTCGTTGAGGGCGTCGAGGGTGCCGTGCCGGTCCCGTAGCCACTCCCGGAACGCCTCGGCGCACAGCTCGCAGTAACAGGCGCCGCCGTACTCGTTGTTGATGTGCCAGGCGAGCAGGGCCGGGTGGTGCGCGTACCGTTCGGCGAGGCGGGAGGCCACGGCGGTGGCGTGCTCGCGGTACGCCGGTGAGCTGGGGCAGAAGTTGTGGCGCTGGCCGTAGCGGTGGCGGCGGCCCTCGAAGTCGGTGCGGTTGACCTCGGGGTACCGCTTGGCGAGCCAGGGCGGGAGGGCGGCGGTGCCGGTGGCCAGGCAGATCTGGCGGCCCTCGGCGGCGGCGCGGTCCAGGATGCGGTCCAGGACCGTGAAGTCGTAGCTGTCCGGGGCCGGTTGGGTGAGCGACCAGGTGAAGACGCCGACGGTGAGCGTGTCGATGCCGGACCTGGTGAACAGGCAGTGGTCGTCGTCCCAGACGTCCTCGGGCCACTGCTCGGGGTTGTAGTCGCCGCCGTACGGGATCTTGGGGGTGCGGGGCGCGGTCATGCCGTGAACTCCTCCTGGGTCTCGGTGATCACCGTGCGGCTGCCGTGCAGCAGGGACAGCAGCAGCGGGGCGGCCAGCAGGGCGGGCAGGGCCTCGGTCAGCAGGGTGGTCAGCGCGGCCGTCAGGATCAGCAGGGAGGCGGCGGCGAGGGTGGCGCGGCCGTGCCGGAACAGGAAGTACCCGGCGAGGCGGGCGGTGTCCCGGGCTCGGAAGGCGAAGAGCGAGGTGAGAACGAGGGCGTGCGCGCCCCAGAGGAGGCCGAAGGCGCCGATCGCCGCGAGCAGCAGCGCCCACCAGCCGGGCAGGCCGGTGGCGGAGAAGTGGGTGAGGGTGAAGGTGATGACCGTCAGCCAGGCCAGCAGGGGCGTCCACAGCTTCAGGGCCGGTACGGCGTTGAGCCGCCAGCCGCGCAGGTAGGCGCGGGCCGGACGCAGCTCGGTGAGATCGCGGCTGCGGTGGTGAAGGGCGTAGAGGGCGGCGGACAGGGCCGGTCCGAGGGGCAGCAGACACAGGGCCGCGAGCGGGAGGTTGGCGGGGTCGGGGCCGAGCAGGAGCAGGCCTGCCAGGCCCGGGGAGGCGGTGAGGAGCAGCAGCGCCTCGACGGTCAGGACGGTGTGGATCAGGGCGGAGGCGCGGGAGAGGGCGCCGGTGCCGAAGTCGGACGTGCGTACGGTGCTCATGCCGTCACCTCCCTGCCGAGCAGGCGCCGTTCGTCCCACCAGGGCGGGGTCTCGTCGTCGACGGGCGTGAGCTCGACGAGGGTGATTTCGTGGCGGCTCAGGGTGAGGGGCAGGTCGACGCGGCCGTCCTCGGTGGTCAGCCGCCGGTGGGTGCGCGCGGGCTCGGCGGCCTCGTGCAGGACGTCGAGCTGTCCGGGTTTCGGGGAGGCCGGGCTGCCCATGTGCCGCCAGGCCGTGTACGCGTTGCCCCGCTCCTCGTCCACGGAGGAACGGCGGACGAACACCTCGCCGCCGGACACCGGCAGGGACAGGCGCAGGGTGTGCCGGTCGGGGCCGGGTGTCTCGCCGGTCGGGTCGACGGGTGCCCAGGCCAGGACGGTGACCCGGCCGTCGGGGTGCCGGGTGACCAGGTGGTCGTCGCCGCGCGCGAGCAGGTCGGGGCCCATCCGGGCCATGAAGGCGTAGAGGTGGTACGTCGGCTTGCGCACCTGCCGGTGGGTGAGCAGGCCGAACCCGCCGTGGAACAGGGCGGTCGGTACCCCTGCCTCCTCGAAGACGTCGCTGAACGTCCAGTAGGAGAAGGAGTCGGCGTGCTCGCCGCCGTTCGCCACGACCGGGGCGAGGTAGGCGGCGTGGAAGGCGGTGTCGTGCACCGGGTTGTCGGGCCGGTAGGAGGAGTTGAACTCGGTTATATGCACCGGGAGTTCGGCGTACCGGGTCCCTGCCAGCTGTCGTCTCGGCGTGGCGAACTGGTCGAGCAGCCGGCTCGCGGGTGCCAGGGTCTGGTGGACGCCGAACGGCACGTGCTGGGCGGGCCCGGAGCTGTAGGCATGCCGGGAGACGAAGTCCAGCGGCACGTCGTGACGGTCGGTGAACTCGGCGAACCGCTCCAGCCACTCGTCCGCGCCCGGCGAGATCGCCGGCCCGCCGACCTGGATCCCGGCGTCCACCTCCTTCACGGCGTGCGCGGTCACCTCGTACAGCCGGTGGTAGGCCTTCTCGTCGGCGTCCTGCCAGAAGTCGGGCAGGTTGGGTTCGTTCCACACCTCGACGGGCCAGGTGCGGACCTCGTCGAGGCCGTAGCGGTCGACGAGGTGGGCGAGGAGGGCACGGACCAGGTCGGCCCACTCCTGGTGGGAGCGGGGCGGCGTGACGTTGCCGCGCCACCAGAACACGGTCTGCTCGCCCGAGGCCAGCTCGCCCGGCATGAAGCCGAGTTCGAGGAAGGGCCGGATGCCGAGACCGAGGTAGGCGTCGAGGACCTGGTCGACGTGGGTGAAGGAGTGCCGGACGTGCCGGCGGCCCTGCCACTCGTAGGGGCGGTACACCGCCATGCCGTCGCTGAGCAGCCCGTGGCCCCGGATGTACCGGAAGCCGATGTCGCGCCGCAGGACCTTCAGCGACTCCTGGTAGTCGCTGCGCAGGGCGAGTTCGAGTCGGCCGGTGCCGACGCAACCGCGCCAGGCGTCGGTGAGCCGGCCGCTCGGCGCATCGGGGACGCGGAGGATCACCCGTTCTCCTTCTTGAACCGCTCGTACGCCTTGTTGTGCAGGTCGACGAGCTGCTGCATGTTCTTCGACTTCAGCTCGGCGAGGTAGGCGTCCCACTGGGACATCGGGCGCTTGCCGAGGACGAACTGGAGGGTGTTCTGGATGACGGTGTCCTTGAGCGGGGTGTCCCAGAGGGTCGCCTGTTCCTGCTCGAAGGACTGGAGCGGGTGGGCCGGGTCGACCGGGAGCTCCTTGCGCTGGGACATGACGTCCTGGAACTTCTTCTCGTCCGGGCTGAAGTTGGAGGACACCAGCTCCCAGCTGCCGCCGTAGGTGAAGACGCCGTTGAAGAAGCCGTAGTCCTTCTGTAGGTCCTTCGGCGCGTCCGGGTCGGAGCCCATGAGCGAGATCCCGGGCTTCAGCGTGTACGTGCCGCCGGATTCGGTGTAAGTGACGCCCTCCACGCCCCACTTGCAGAACTTCTGGCCCTCGTCGGAGTACCAGAGCCAGTCCACGAACTGCATCATCGCGACGAAGGTGTCGCTCTTGAGGGCCTTGCTGGAGATCATGACGCCGTTCTCCAGCCGGATGCCGCTCAGCAGGATCGGCCCCGCCGGGCCCAGCGGCACCGGGATCATCTCGATCTTCGAGCCCTTGACCTGCTTGTTCAGGTTGTAGCGGTAGTTCTGCACCAGCTCCTGCGGATTGGCGCTGATCACATAGGACTTCTCCGCCAGCAGCTTCTGCACGGCCTGGTCGTCCTGCTGGGTGAAGCTCTCCGGGTCGAGCAGCTTCTCGGAGACGAGTCTGCGCATGTACTCGATCATGTCCCGGTACGCGTCCCGGGCACCGGTGAAGACGAACTTCTGCGCCTTGGTGTCGAAGCTGATGTTGTCGTACGTCCAGCCCGCCTTCACCCCGTAGGCCTGGCCGAGGTACTGGAACAACGCCCCGCAGGGGAAGGGGGTGTTGGTGCTCCAGCGGTCGGTCCACGGGTACTTGTCGGGGTACTCCGCCTTGAGCGCCTTGAGGACGCCGTACACCTCGTCCCAGGTCGTGGGCAGAGTGAGTCCGTGCTTGTCGAGGATGTCGGTGCGGAAGGACAGCGAGTAGCCGGACTTGGGCCTCTCGTGCAGGCCGGGCAGCAGGTAGTACTTGCCGTCGGACTGGCGGATGGAGTCGAGTTCGGGTTCGAGACTCCATTTCCTCACCTTGTCCCGGAAGTTGGGCATCAGGTCGACGTACTCGCTGACCGCGAGGATCGCCCCCGAGGACACGAAGGCGACCTCGCCGGGGTGGTACGTCTTCGGGATGATGAAGGGGGCGTCGCCCGAGCCGATGAGGACGCTGCGCTTCTTCTCGTAGTCGGCCAGCGGGACGTCGAGGGGTTTGATGGTGATCCCGGTGCGCTTGGTGACCTCCTTCCAGAACAGCCAGCTCTTCTTGAGGGGGTAGACCGGGTTGTCGTTGTGCAGCATCGAGAAGGACAGCGCCTTGGCGGCCTTGAACTGCTGGCCGGCCCGGTAGTCCTTCATCGCGCCGTTCTGCTTCTTGGTCAGGTCCTTGGAGTCGCCTCCGTCGTCGCCGCTGCCGCAGCCGGTGAGGGTGGCGAGGCCGATGAAGCCTGCGGCGGCCAGGATCTGACGCCGCGACAGCTCTCCTGCGTTCTTCACGGGGACTCCCTTGGGGCGTAGGTGAGGTGAGGGGGTGTCAGCCCTTGACCGCGCCGAGCATCACGCCCGAGACGAAGAAGCGCTGGACGAACGGGTACACGCAGATGATCGGTAGCGCGGTGAGCACGATGGTGACCGCCTGGATGCTCGCGCCGACCTGGCTGAGCTCCGCGGTGGTGGCACCGGCGTTCCCGCCGCCGGTGGCGCCCGCGATGAGGTTGCGCAGATAGACGGTGACCGGCATCAGGTCGGAGTGGTCCATGTACAGGAACGCGCTGAACCAGGAGTTCCAGAAGGACACCGTGTAGAAGAGCACCATGGTCGCGACGACCGCCTTGGACAGCGGCAGCACGATCCTGAGCAGGGTGCCGTAGGTGCTCAGTCCGTCGATCTGCGCGGCCTCCTCCAGTTCGGTCGGCAGGCTCTCGAAGAAGGCCTTCATCACCAGCAGGTTGAAGACGCTGATCGCGTTGGGCAGCGCGATCGCCCAGACGCTGTTCTTCAGGCCGAGGCTGGTGACCAGGACGTAGTTGGGGATCAGACCGCCGGTGAAGAACATCGTGAACACGGCGATGCCGACGAGCACCCCGCGCCCCTTGAGCTGCTTCTTCGACAGAACGTAGGCGTAACAGGTCGTCAGAACCATGGCGACGGCGGTGGCGACGACGGTGTAGAGCACGGTGTTGCCGTAGTTCCGCCAGAACATCGAGTCCTGGAACACGATCTTGTACGTGGTGAGGTTGAACCCTTCTGGCCACAGGGTCACTTCACCGGCACGGATCTGCCGCTCCCCGCTGAAGGACCGCGCGACGATGTTGACGAAGGGGTACAGGGTCACGACCACGACGAGGGTGAGGATCACCCCGTTGACGCCCTGGAAGACCCGATAGGAACGGCTCGGCTTCACCACAGGCTGGTCCCCACTGTGCGGCGCGAGAGCGTGTTGGCGGAGGTGATCAGGACCAGGCCGATGATCGCCTCGAACAGCCCGATGGCGGCGGCGTAGCTGAAGCTGTTGGATTCGACGCCCGCCCGGTAGACGTACGTCGAGATCACGTCGGCCGTCGGATAGGTCAGCGGGTTGTACAGCAGCAGGACCTTCTCGAAGCCGACGGCCATGAAGGTGCCGACGTTGAGGATCAGCAGCGTGATCATGGTGGGGCGGATGCCGGGCAGGGTGACGTGCCAGATCTGCTGCCAGCGGTTGGCGCCGTCGATGCGCGCGGCCTCGTACAGGTCCTCGTCGATGGTGGTGAGCGCGGCGAGGTAGAGGATCGTGCCCCAGCCGGCGGTCTGCCAGATCTCCGAGCCGACGTAGATCGTGCGGAACCACTCGGGTTCCTGGATGAAGCGGATCTTGTCGTGGCCGAGCCAGCCGAGGACGTGGTTGACCGGGCCGTCGGTGGCGAGCATCTGCATGGTCAGACCCGCGACGATCACGATCGACAAGAAATGCGGAAGGTACGACACCGACTGCACGAACCGCTTCAGGGAGCGCCGCCGGACCTCGTTGAGCAGCAGGGCGAGAACGATCGGAATCGGGAAGCAGAACACCAGCGTGAGCCCGCCGAGCCACAGGGTGTTGCGGAACACCTGCCAGAACGTCGGGTCGCTGAGGAACATGCGCACATAGCGCAGGCCCACCCAGTCCTCGCCGAACATCGAACCGCCGGGCTCGAAGCGGCGGAAGGCGATCACATTGCCGACCATCGGCAGATAGCGGAAGACCAGGAAGAACAGCAGCGGCAGGATCGCCAGTGAGTACAACTGCCAGTCGCGGCGCAGCGCCCGACGCCAGCCGGTCCGGGCGGAGACCCGGTTGCCGCGTCGGGGTGCGGCCCGTGCCGGAGGCGGGTCCTGGGTGCCCGGCGGGGCCGACGTGGTGGACGTGCTCATTGCTCGGGCCTCCCGTGGGCAAGGGACGCGGAACCGAAACTTTCGAGCTCTTACCGGTAACTTCGCGGCAACCTAAGGGCAGCAGAAAGCGCTGTCAATGGGTGCTGCGGCAGTCAGGTGGGGCGTCCATGCCGCGTTGGAATCCCATCGAACCTGGGTAGACCCCGGAGATCCGCCGCCCATCGTCCGTCGCAAGTTTCTGGATGACCACCGACTCCTGCGAGGTGTCGCCGTGCCCGCTTTCGACCTGCCGCTGACGGAACTGGAGCGTCATCGCCCGGACTTGGAGGAGCCCGCCGACTTCGACGCGTTCTGGCTGAGCACGTTGAAGGAGGCCGGGCAGGCGGATCCGCTGGTGTCGGTGCGGCCGGTGGAGACGGGGCTTCGGCTGACACGGACCTGGGACGTGACGTTCCGGGGTTTCGCGGGCGATCCGGTACGGGCGTGGTTCAGCCGCCCCGCCGGGGTCGGTGAACCCCTGCCCGCCGTGGTCGAGTTCGCCGGGTACGGGCGCGGGCGCGGGCTTCCGCATGAGCGTCTGACGTGGGTGAACGCCGGGTACGCGCATCTGCTCATGGACAACCGCGGCCAGGGCGACCAGTACGGGTGCGGTGGCGACACCCCCGATCCACACGCCGGGGCGCCGGGCGGGCCCGGGCCGGCCGTGCGCGGACTGCTCGCGCCCGACGACTATCACTACCGGCGCCTGATCACCGACGCGGTGCGGGCGGTCTCGGCGGTACGGGCACTGCCCGGCGTGGACGCCGGGCGGACCGTCGCGGCCGGCAACAGCCAGGGGGGCGGAGTGGCGTTGGCAGTCGCGGGGCTAGTCCCCGACCTGGCGGCGCTGCTCGTCACCGCCCCGCTGCTGTGCGGGATCCGGCGGGCCCTGGACCTCACGGACGCGGGGCCGTACGGGGAGATCGCCGCGTATCTGTCCGTCCATCGGGGCGCCGAGCGAGAGGCGTATCGCACGCTGTCCTATGTGGAGGGCATCTCCTTCGCCCGCCGGGCCTCGGCCCCCGCCCACTTCGGCGTGGGCTTGCGGGACACGGTGTGTCCTCCGAGTGGGGCGTACGGGGCGTTCAACGTCTACGGGGAGTCGGCGGGGGCGGCCCCGGTGAAGGAGATCCATGCCTACCCGTTCAATGGGCATGAGGGCGGGGACGCGGTGCATGTGCGGCGTCAGCTGGGGTGGGCGGCGGGGGTGGTCGGGGGTGCGTCGCGGCCCGTCCGCCTCACCGCACAGGACACGTCCTAGGTCGTGTCCGCAAAGTCAGGGGAGCCAGAGTCGTAGGCAGGCGAGGGTGACCATGGCTTCATAGTGGCGGGCGCGTTTGTCGTAGCGGGT
>NZ_JBHURZ010000006.1:0-644584 GCF_042673825.1 Streptomyces sp. NPDC057002 | reverse complement strand
CTTGCGTTTCCGACTCTATCAGATCTTTCCGATCCGATTTCCTCGGTGCTTTCCAGGTTCCCGCTTCCGCGTTTCCCTTTCCGGCGGTTCCGACTTTATCAGAAGTTCCGGGCCGTACTGACCGGCCGCTCATTTCCGATTCATCGGGAGTGGCTTCAATGAAATCAGCGTTTCAAGAAGCAGGTAGATGTTCACTGTCGCCGTCTGGGGTGGAACCCATCTCCAGGCAACTGTTCAAATCTACCTCCCCGCACTCGCCGCGTCAACGACTCCTGTGGGGCGAAGAGGAGACTAGCAGCTGAACGGACGTGGTCGCACATCCGGTGGCCGTCAGGAGGTTTAGGCCGCTGTCGGAACGGTGGCGCTGCGCTCTGCTGCCTCGACGTCACCGGTGTCTCCGGCTCGGGCGGCACGACCGCCCAGGACGTAGACGTAGGCCAGGAAAGCCAGTTCGGCGGCGACTCCGATGGTGATGCGTGCCCAGGTGGGGAGGCCGGACGGGGTGACGAAGCCTTCGATGGCGCCGGAGACGAAGAGGACCAGGGCGAGGCCGATGGCCATGCCGATGGCGGCGCGGCCCTCTTCCGCCAGAGCCGTGCGTCGCGTGCGGGGGCCCGGATCGATGAGGGTCCAGCCGAGGCGCAGGCCGGTGCCCGCGGCCACGAAGACCGCGGTCAGTTCCAGCAGGCCGTGCGGGAGGACCAGGCCGAGGAAGGTGTCGAGTCGGCCGGCCGAGGACATCAGGCCGAAGCCGATGCCGAGGTTGAGCATGTTCTGGAAGAGGATCCAGATGACCGGGAGTCCCAGGAAGACCCCGAGGATCAGGCACAGGGCGGCGGCCCAGGCGTTGTTCGTCCAGACCTGGGCGGCGAAGCTGGCAGCCGGGTGGCTGGAGTAGTAGGTCTCGTACTGGCCACCGGGGCGGGTGAGCTCGCGTAGTTCGCTGGGGGCCGCGATGGACGCCTGTACTGGAGGGTGGGTGCCGATCCACCAGCCCAGGAGCGCGGCCACGGCCGTGGACAGGAGCGCGGTGGGTACCCACCAGTGGCGTGACTTGTAGACGGCGGCGGGGAAGCTCTGGGCGAGGAAGCGGGTGACGTCGCGCCAGGAGGCACGTCGGGTGCCTGTCACAGCGCTACGCGCGCGTGCCACCAGGTGACTGAGCCGACCGGTCAGCTGGGGGTCGGGGGCGCTGGACTGGATCAGGGAGAGGTGTGTGGCGGTGCGCTGGTAGAGAGTGACGAGTTCGTCGGCTTCGGCGCCGTTGAGGCGGCGCTGGCGACGCAGCAGGGCTTCGAGGCGGTCCCACTCCGCTCGGTGGGCGGAGACGAAGACGTCGAGGTCCATCGGTGTGCCTGCTCCTCGGCTGTTCGTCGGCGACTCGTCGTGGATCAGCTTGTCGTACTGCGGCGCGATGCGCCCTCAGCTTGGCAGACTGGCCCTGTTCGGGGCAGGGCAGGGGAAGGACGGCGGGCGTGAGTGAGCTGGTGACGGGCGAGGCTGTGGCGTTGGAGCTGCGCCCCGCGAGGCTGCCCAGCAGGGCGCTGGCCGTGCTGCTCGACCTTGTGGCGGCCATGGCCGTCTATGTGGCGGTGACCATCGTGCTGGTGACTTCCACGGCCTCGCTCGACGAGGCGGCGCAGACGGCTCTGTCGATCGCGACGTTCGTTCTCGTGCTGGTGGGTGCGCCGATCGCGGTGGAGACGCTCAGTCACGGGCGGTCGCTCGGGAAGATGGCGTGCGGTCTGCGTGTGGTGCGGGACGACGGGGGTCCGATCCGCTTCCGTCATGCGCTGGTGAGGGGCTTGATCGCGGTGATCGAGATCCTCATGACCTTCGGGATCATCGCCTGTATCGCCTCGTTCGTGTCGGCGCGTGGGCGGCGGCTGGGAGATGTGTTCGCAGGGACTCTTGTCGTACGGGAGCGGATTCCGGTCACGCGGACCGGGTTTGTGCCGCCTCCTCCGCCCTGGCTGGCGGGACGGTTCTCGGGGCTCGATCTGTCCGCGGTGCCCGACGGGCTGTGGCTCGCCGTCCGTCAGTATCTGACGCGGATGCAGCAGTTGGATCCGCAGGTGGGCTGGTCGATGGCGGAGCGGCTGGCGTCGGATCTCGCGGAGCGTACGGGGGCACCGGTGCCGCAGGGTGTTCCGCCGGCGGCGTATCTGGCGGCGGTCGTGCAGGAGCGGCAGGCGCGGGAGTCCCGGCGGGCTTTCGGGAGCGGTGCGGCCCCGGCTCCCGCTCCGGCTGGGCAAGGGCCTCCGGCCGCGTACGGACCGCCGGCTGCTGACGTGCCGCCCGTTGTGGCGCCTGGTGCGGCGTCCGAGTCGTCTGGTGGGGGCCGGCCTGTGGAGGCGCCGGAGGTTCCGGCGGGTGAGCGTCCCGGCACCGGGTTCGTGCCGCCGGCTTAGTGAGAGCGGGGCTGTCCGCTCAGCCGCGGCTGCCTGGTCAGGTGAATGCCGACGGCGGTGATTCGAGGTCCTCGAGCTCGATGCCGGGGGCCGCGAGCACCACATCGCCCGCGATGTGCACGGCGTGCTGCTCGCCCGTGTCCAGGTCTGTGACCTGGTATTCGTCCACGGTCAGAGGGCCGTTGTCAGTGGCGTGTGCTTCTCTCTTCACCAAGGACCACGACTGGTCCACGGTGCGGGGGGCGAGGACCGGGTCCGTGAAGGCGACGAGACGTACGCGGGTGGCGGCTGCGGAGGGGGTGAGGCGCAGGAGACGGGCGGTGGCGACGAGGAACGCCGGGGAAGTGCCGGTGAAGGCATGGGCGCGCACGTTGCCTTCGGTGGCCTCGATCCCGGTGGGGTCGGTGCGGACCCAGGTGACGCCGTCGAGGGCGGCGCCGCGGACTTGCCAGGCGGAGGCGTGGAGTTCGAGGCGGATGGGGCGGCCGAGTTCGTCGAGGGTGAGGTCGACGGAGCCGTGGTGATCGCCCGAGGGGGTGGTCAGCTGGGAGACGTAGCGCCAGCCGGAGGGGCCGGTGGCGCAGTGGAAGTGCTCTTCTGCGAGGGGGGTGTGATCGTGCGGATCGTGGAGCGAATAACGGCCGCGGGGCATGGGGGTCGTCCTGGGGCTTGACGGGCCGGCCCGGTCACTGGTCCGGGAAAGGGGCAGGCCCCCGGCACGGGGGTGCGGGGGCCTGCCTCGAAGGACCTGCTGCCGGGCGGCGCGGCTCAGTAGCGGTAGTGGTCCGGCTTGAACGGGCCCTCGACCTGGACGCCGATGTACTCGGCCTGCTCGGGGCGGAGCGTGGTCAGCTTCACGCCGAGCGAGTCGAGGTGCAGGCGGGCGACCTTCTCGTCGAGGTGCTTGGGCAGCACGTAGACGCCGGTCGGGTACTCGTCGGGCTTGGTGAACAGCTCGATCTGGGCCAGGGTCTGGTCCGCGAAGGAGTTGGACATCACGAACGACGGGTGGCCGGTGGCGTTGCCCAGGTTCAGCAGGCGGCCCTCGGAGAGGACGATGAGCACCTTGCCGTCGGGGAACGTCCAGGTGTGGACCTGCGGCTTGACCTCGTCCTTGACGATGCCGGGGATCTTAGCGAGGCCGGCCATGTCGATCTCGTTGTCGAAGTGGCCGATATTGCCGACGATCGCCTGGTGCTTCATCTTGGCCATGTCCGAGGCCATGATGATGTCCTTGTTGCCGGTCGTGGTGACGAAGATGTCGGCCTTGTCGACGACCTCGTCGAGGGTCGTGACCTGGTAGCCGTCCATCGCCGCCTGGAGCGCGCAGATCGGGTCGATCTCGGTGATGATCACGCGGGCGCCCTGGCCGCGCAGGGACTCCGCACAGCCCTTGCCCACGTCGCCGTAGCCGAAGATGACCGCGGTCTTGCCGCCGATGAGGACGTCGGTGGCGCGGTTGATGCCGTCGACGAGCGAGTGGCGGCAGCCGTACTTGTTGTCGAACTTCGACTTGGTGACAGCGTCGTTGACGTTGATCGCCGGGAACAGGAGGTTGCCGTCGCGCTGCATCTCGTACAGGCGGTGGACGCCGGTCGTGGTCTCCTCGGTGACACCGCGGATCTCCGAGGCGAGCTGGGTCCACTTCTGGGAACCGTCGGTGATGGTGCGGTTGAGGAGTTCGAGGATGACGCGGTGCTCGTCGTTCTCGGCGGTGTCGACGGCGGGGACCTTGCCGTCCTTCTCGTACTCGACGCCCTTGTGGACGAGGAGGGTGGCGTCACCGCCGTCGTCGAGGATCATGTTCGGGCCGCCGGTGGGGGTGTCCGGCCAGGTCAGCGCCTGCTCCGTGCACCACCAGTACTCCTCCAGGGTCTCGCCCTTCCAGGCGAAGACCGGGACGCCCTGCGGGTTGTCGGGCGTGCCGTTCGGGCCGACGGCGATGGCGGCCGCGGCGTGGTCCTGGGTGGAGAAGATGTTGCATGAGGCCCAGCGGACCTGCGCGCCCAGGGCGACCAGGGTCTCGATGAGCACGGCGGTCTGCACGGTCATGTGCAGGGAGCCGGTGACACGGGCGCCGGCGAGGGGCTGCGCCTCGGCGTATTCCTTGCGGATCGCCATCAGGCCCGGCATCTCGTGCTCGGCGAGGGTGATCTCCTTGCGGCCGAAGTCGGCCAGGGAGAGGTCGGCGACCTTGAAGTCCTGTCGGTTGTCGACAGTCGTCATTGCGAGCTGCTCCTCGGAGTTGGGTCGAGGTGTATACGGCTGGTCTGCGCGGCGGCGGACACAGGGGTGCCCAGGGAGGACACTGGCATGCCCGCGTACACGCAGCGCAGTCCGTCGGAGGCCCTCTCTCCCTCGGCCGGTCCGCGGTGGGACCGCCCGACCGCCATCAGCAGCGACGTCTGGCTCCGTCCCAAGCTACACCGGGAGGCCGCACCGTCCCCAGTCCGCATCCGAACAGATCGCGCCATCGAGGCGATGAGCGGGCGCGATAACAGGACACCAACGAACAGTCGACAGGAGGCGACAAAGCAGAACTATCAGGGATCTTTTGGCCTTTGAGTCTGCGGCGGCGTGGTGCAGGATGCCCGGGAGATCTGAACAACTGATCGATCTTGCGGGGCGTCCGGGACGGCGATTCCGCATGACAAAGGCGTTAGGAGATCGACGTGACCAGTCCGGCCGGCCCTCCCCCCACGGGCAGCGGCAATGGTGAGCGGCAGCGGTTGAAGCTGCTCGCGGTGACCGCATGCCCGACCGGCATCGCCCACACGTACATGGCGGCTGAGAAGCTCGCGCAGGCCGCCGAGAGTCGCGGCATCGAGATGAAGGTGGAGACGCAGGGATCCATCGGGGCTGAAAACGTCCTCGATGACAACGATGTCAAGCACGCCGACGGCATCATCGTCGCCGCGGACAAGGACGTGGACCTGAGCCGTTTCGCGGGGAAGCGGGTCCTGACCGTCGGGGTGGCGGAGGGCATTCGTCACCCGGAGCAGCTGATCGAGCGGGTGCTGTCGGCGCCCGTGCACGCGGCAGGGGGCACCCCCACGGCTCCCGCTGCCGGTGGCGGCAAGGAGCGGAGCGTCGGGTACAAGGCGCTGATGAACGGGGTCAGTTACATGATCCCGTTCGTCGTGGTCGGCGGGCTGCTGATCGCGATCTCGCTCTCGCTCGGCGGGCACACCGACCCGTCGGGGGGTCTGGTCATCCCGAAGGACTCCTTCTGGATGGACGTGAACAACATCGGCGTCATCGGCTTCACGCTGATGGTGCCGATCCTGTCCGGCTACATCGCGTATGCCATCGGGGACCGGCCCGCCCTCGTGCCCGGCATGATCGGCGGCTGGATCGCCAACACCGGTGAGTTGTACGACTCCAAGGCGGGCGCCGGGTTCATCGGAGCGATCGTGACCGGGTTCCTCGCCGGGTATCTGGTGTTGTGGATCAAGAAGGTCAAGGTTCCGAAGTTCGCGCAGCCGATCATGCCGATCATCGTGATCCCGATCGTGGCGACCACGGCTCTGGGGCTGTTCTTCATCTACGTCATCGGCAAGCCGATCTCCTGGGTGTTCGAGCACCTGACCGACTGGCTCAGCGGGATGACCGGTACCAGCGCGATCCTGCTCGGCGCGATTCTGGGGCTCATGATCGCGTTCGACATGGGCGGGCCGGTCAACAAGACGGCGTTCCTGTTCGGGGCGGGCCTCATCGCGACCGGCAACCAGACGGTCATGGGCATGTGCGCGGCCGCGATCCCGGTCATGCCGCTGGGGCAGGGCCTGGCCACGCTGATACGGAAGCGGCTGTACACCGAGCAGGAGCGGGAGACCGGGTTCGCCGCACTGTTCATGGGGTGCTTCGGGATCTCGGAGGGTGCGATCCCGTTCGCGGCGGCGCGGCCCGCGCAGGTCATCCCCGCCAACATGCTGGGCGGCGCGGTCGCCGGTGCGATCGCAGGAGTCGCCGGGGTCGAGGACGCGGTGCCGCACGGTGGGCCGATCGTGGCCGTGCTGGGTGCGGTGAGCGGCGTGCCGATGTTCTTCGTGGCCGTGGTGATCGGCTCGGTCGTCACCGCGCTGACGACGGTGGCCCTCGTCGACCTGGGTGAGCGCAAGCGGCGCGGGGAGGCGGCGGGCTTCGGTGCGGGTGCCGCCGGGCTTGAGCCCGCGCCGGCCGGAGTGCCCAGTGGCGGTGGCGGTGGCGGTGGCGGTGCAGTCGTAGCGCCGGCGGCCGTACGTGGGCCGGCGACTGCCGCTGCTGCCGCGAGCGGTGCCACAGCCGTGGCGGATGAAGCGGCAGTGCCCGAGCCGTCCGGCCTCGGTGGCGCGTCCGCCGAGGTGCTCTCCGGTCACCTCACCGAGCAGACCGTCAAGGTCGGCCTCGAAGCGGGCGACAAGGAGGCCGCCATCCGGGAGATGGCGGAGCTGCTGGCTCGGACCGGCAAGGTCGCGGACCTGGAGGAACTGGTGGCGACCGCGCTGCGGCGGGAGGCGCAGGGCACGACCGGGCTCGGTGAGGAGATCGCGATTCCGCACGCCAAGACGGATGCGGTGACGGAGCCGGTCGTCGGTTTCGCGCGGTCCGCGCAGGGCGTCGAGTGGGGCTCGCTTGACGGTACGAAGGCGAGGCTGGTGTTCATGATCGCCGTACCGGAGGCGGCGGCGGGTGACGAGCATCTGCGGATTCTGGCGCTGCTGTCGCGGAAGTTGATGGACGCCGGGTTCCGGGAGCGGCTGCTGGCAGCCTCGGGCGAATCGGCCCTCCTCGAGGTGCTGCGCGAGGTCGAGTAGTCGAGTAGGAGGATGCGCGTGGGGCCCGCCGATTTGGTTCGGCGGGCCCCACGTGTGTCCGGGCGGTGCTCCTGCGGGACGTCAGTGTCCGGCGTCGCTCGGCGTCGGTCCCCCGGGCGTCGCCTCGGGGTCGGAGCCCTTGGCGGCTTCGGTCTCGCTGTAGATGTCCGGCTCGAGGTAGATCACACGGGCGATCGGGACGGCCTCGCGGATGCGGGACTCGGCGGCGTTGATCGCGGCGGCGATCTCGGTGGCCGTCTCCTCGTGGCGGACGGCGATCTTCGCGGCGACGAGGAGTTCCTCGGGGCCGAGGTGGAGCGTGCGCATGTGGATGATGCGGGTGACCGTGTCGCCGTCGACGAGGGCCGTCTCGATCTTCTGCGTCTCCTCGACGCCGGCGGACTCGCCGAGCAGCAGCGACTTGGTCTCGGCGGCGAGGACCAGGGCGATAAGGATGAGCAGGATGCCGATGCAGAGCGTGCCGACGCCGTCCCAGACGCTGTCGCCGGTGAGCAGGGCGAGGCCGACGCCGCCGAGGGCGAGGATCAGGCCGACGAGGGCGCCGAGGTCCTCCAGGAGGACGACCGGGAGCTCGGGGGCCTTGGCGTGGCGGACGAACTCCGTCCAGGAGCGGCGCCCGCGCAGGACGTTGGACTCCTTGATGGCGGTGCGGAAGGAGAAGGTCTCGGCGATGATCGCGAAGACCAGGACGCCGACCGGCCAGTACCAGTTCGTCAGCTCGTGCGGGTGCTTGATCTTCTCGTAGCCCTCGTAGAGGGCGAACATGCCGCCGACCGAGAAGAGGACGATGGAGACGAGGAAGGCGTAGATGTAGCGCTCGCGGCCGTAGCCGAAGGGGTGTTGCGGGGTGGCCTCGCGCTTCGCCTTCTTGCCGCCGAGGAGGAGCAGTGCCTGGTTGCCGGAGTCGGCGAGCGAGTGCACGGACTCGGCGAGCATCGAGGACGAGCCGCTGAAGAGGAACGCCACGAACTTCGCTACCGCGATCGCGAGGTTGGCGGCCAATGCCGCCACGATCGCCTTGGTGCCGCCTGACGCGCTCATATGTTCGCGTTGTCCCTTCGTACGCCGTTTCAGGGCCCGGGTGCGTCGCCCGTGGCTTTGCCCGTGCTTGACGGTGGGCCATTGTTGCAGCCCGCTCCGGCGGGAGCGCGCCAGGTCACCGTCCAGGGAGGTCAGGCGATGACCGTGGCCCGGAAGAGCGTGCCGGTTCCGGACACTTCGGCCTTTTCGCCGGCCGGGACGAAGACGGACCGGCCCGGGGTGAGGTCGTGCTCGCCCGCGCGGACGGCGCCGGCCGTGCAGAGCAGGATCTGCGGGGTCGGGCGGGTGAGGTCGTGGGTGGCGCCGGCCTCGGGCAGGACGTAGCGGGAGAGGCGGAACTCGTCGATCGGGGTCTCGTAGACCTCCTCGCCGTCCGGGGAGGCCTCGGGGCGCAGGACGCCGGGGTCGCCGGCGCGGAAATGGACGATGCGCAGGAGTTCGGGGACGTCGACGTGCTTGGGGGTGAGGCCGCAGCGCAGGACGTTGTCGGAGTTGGCCATGATCTCCACGCCGAGGCCGTCGAGGTAGGCGTGCGGGACGCCGGCGCCGAGGTAGAGGGCCTCGCCGGGCTGGAGCCGGACGTGGTTGAGCAGCATCGCGGCGATGACGCCGGGGTCGCCCGGGTAGTGGTGGGCGATGTCGGCGTAGGGGGCGTAGGCGCCGCCGAGGCGGTCGCAGGCGGCGGCCGCTTCCTGGACCGTGCGGGACATCTCGTCGGGGTCGGCGGTGAGGATCGCCGTGAGGACCTCGCGCAGGGCCGCGTCCTCGGGGTGGGCGTGCAACAGGTCGACGTACGGCTTGAGGGAGTCGACGCCGAGGTCGTCGAGCAGGCCGGCTGCCTCGAGCGGGTCACGGAAGCCGCACAGCCCGTCGAACTCGGTGAGCGCGCAGATCAGTTCGGGCTTGTGGTTGGCGTCCTTGTAGTTGCGGTGCGGGGCGTCCACGGGGATGGAGCGGCGCTCCTCGTCCGCGTAGCCCTCCTTCGCCTGCGCCAGGTCGGGGTGGACCTGGAGGGAGAGCGGGGCTCCGGCGGCGAGGATCTTGAGGAGGAAGGGCAGGCGGGGGCCGAACTTGGCGACGGCGGCCGGACCCAGTTCCTTCTCGGGGTCGGCGTCGACGACCTCGACGAGCGTGCCCCGGCCGGTGCGCGAGGGTGCGCCCGGGTGGGCGCCCATCCACATCTCCGCCTGCGGCTCGCCGGTCGGTTCGGCACCGAGCAGGTTCGGGATGGCGGTCGGGGAACCCCAGGCGTAGGGGCGGATGGTGTTGTCGAGGCGGTCCATGGGGATCTCTCTGGTCCTGTGAGTGCGTACGTACGCCTGCTGCTCCCGGGCGGCTGCCGCGTGGGCGTCAGGGTGTCCCGGGCATGATCAGGCCCTCGAAGCGAGCGCCAGGTAAACGGCGGCGAAATCCGTGATGGCGATCAGTTCGGCGAGGGTCTCCAGCTCGTCGCCCGCCTCCGGTTCCAGTTCGCTGATCGGGGTGTCGTGGCTGAGGGCCAGGTCGCGGGCGCCGGGGGCGGCGGTGAGGCCGCCGATGGGGCGGTCGCGGAGCAGCACCACGCGCGCGTGGAGGGCTGGTGCTTCCTCGACGCGGTCGCGGAAGAAGTCGTCGGGGTCGGCGCTGGCGGCCAGCGGGCCCGCGAGCAGGGCGCTGTGTGCGGCGAGTGCCTCGGGGAGTTCGGCGACGACGGCGGGGGTGCCGGACAGTTCGGCGAGGGCGGCGGCGAATCGGCGGCCCGCGGGTCCGGCCGAGACGCCCTCGGTCCAGACGATGGGGAGCGCGTCGGCGAGTTCGGCGGCCAGGGTCTTGGCGGCGTTGCTGTACGTCGCGATGGCGGGGCCGCAGCGTTCGGCGATGCGGTCGAGGCGGTCGGCGACCTTGCCGAGGGCGTCCGGCGGGGCGGCGAGCACGCCCGCGCGGTCCAGGAGCGCGAGGAGCGGGGTGAGCAGGGCCCACAGGACGCCGGGGGCGGACGCGGCGAAGGGCTCGTCCTGGTCGTACGGGGCGGTCGCCATGGGGACGAACAGGCCGTGCGAGCCGTTGACGGCGTCGGCGAGCGGGGACCTGCTGGGGGCTACCGCGACGACGGTGCAGCCGCGGCGGTAGGCCTGCTCGGCGAGGAGGGAGAGGCCCGGTTCGGTGCCGTCCGGGGTGGTGATCAGGAGGAGGTCCACTGAGCCGACCCAGCCGGGCAGTTCCCAGCGCAGGGCGCCCGCGGCGGGGGCGACGCCGGTGGGAGCCAGGCGGGTCACCGGGCTGCCGGCGCCGGCGAGCGCGCCGAGGAGGTCGGCCGCGTGGGTGGCGGCGGCGCCCGGGCCGGCGATCAGGACGCCGCGGGGGCGGCCGTCGGGCTTGAGGTCGTTGATGCCCGCCTCGGCGGCGTGGCGGGCGGCCGTGCGGACGCGCGCACCGGCTTCCGCGGCGCCGCGGAGCAGGTTTCGGTGGTCGGCCTCCGCGAGGCCCTCAGGGGAGTCGAGCAGCGATTCGTCGAGCATGGGGCGGCAGCCTCCGATCGCCGGGGTCCGTTATGGGGATGTCGTCCTGCCTCGGTGCCCGTTGTGCCGGGAGCCATGCGCACCGGGGGCTCACGCGGGCGGGTCCGCCCGTGTGTCCTACGCGGGGCGGCGGGCCTCGTCGACCAGGAGGACGGGGATGCCGTCGCGGACGGGGTAGGCCAGGGCGCAGCTCTGGTCGGTGCAGATCAGCTCGGTGTCCTGCTCCTTGAGCGGGGCGTGGCAGGCCGGGCAGGCGAGGATGTCCAGGAGGCCGGATTCGAGGGGCATATGGCTTCACTTCCAGGGGTCAGGGCGGTGCGGATGTGCCTGGTCAGAGTACCGCCGGTGAGGGTGGGGCGGAGGGGAAGAAGCTGAGCTCGCGGTCCTGTCAGCCCCTGATGATCGCCAGTGCCTCGTCCCTGATCCGGGCCATCGTCTCCGGGTCCCTCGCCTCCGCGTTCAGGCGCAGCAGCGGCTCCGTGTTGGAGGGGCGGACGTTGAACCACCAGTCGGCGGCGGAGACCGTGAGGCCGTCGAGGTCGTCCAGTTCGACGCCCTCGCGACTCTCGTAGGCGGAGCGGATCGCGGCGAGGCGGGCCGCCTGGTCGGTGACCGTGGAGTTGATCTCGCCGGAGCCCGCGTAGCGGTCGTACTGGGCGACGAGGGCGGAGAGCGGGCCTGCCTGGCCGCCCAGGGCCGCCAGGACGTGGAGGGCGGCCAGCATGCCCGTGTCGGCGTTCCAGAAGTCGCGGAAGTAGTAGTGCGCGGAGTGCTCGCCGCCGAAGATCGCGCCCGACCGGGCCATCTCCGCCTTGATGAAGGAGTGGCCCACGCGGGTGCGGACCGGGGTGCCGCCGTTCTCCTCGACGACCTCGGGGACCGACCAGGACGTGATCAGGTTGTGGATGATCATGCCCTTGCCGCCGTGCCTGGCCAGCTCACGGGAGGCGACCAGGGCGGTGATCGCGGACGGGGAGACCGGCTCGCCGCGCTCGTCGACGACGAAGCAGCGGTCGGCGTCGCCGTCGAAGGCGAGGCCCAGGTCGGCGCCCTCTTCGCGGACCCGCTTCCGCAGGTCGACGAGGTTGGCCGGGTCGAGGGGGTTGGCCTCGTGGTTGGGGAAGGTGCCGTCGAGCTCGAAGTACATCGGGACCAGCGTCACCGGCAGGCCGGCGAAGACCTCGGGGACCGTGTGGCCGCCCATGCCATTGCCCGCGTCGACGACGGCCTTCAGGGGGCGGACGGAGGCCAGGTCGACCAGCGAGAGCAGGTGCGCCGCGTAGTCCGACAACGTGTCGCGGCCGGTGATCGTTCCCGTCTTCGCGGCCGGCTCCGGGGCACCCGACTCGCTCCAGGCCTCGACGAGTTCGCGGATCTCCGCGAGGCCGGTGTCCTGGCCGACCGGGGCGGCGCCCGCGCGGCACATCTTGATGCCGTTGTACTGGGCCGGGTTGTGGGAGGCGGTGAGCATGGCGCCCGGCAGGTCCAGCGCGCCCGAGGCGTAGTACAGCTGGTCCGTCGAGCACAGCCCGATCTCCGTCACATCGGCGCCCTGCGCTGCGGCCCCGCGCGCGAAGGCACGCGACAGGCCCGGCGAGGAGGGCCGCATGTCGTGCCCGGTCGCGATGGCACTCGCACCGGTGACCCGGACGAAGGCCGCCCCGAAGAGCTCCGCCAGGGACTCGTCCCACTGGTCCGGGACGACCCCGCGTACGTCGTACGCCTTCACGACCTGCGACAGATCAGCAGCCACGGCCAACCTTCCTGAAAAAGTACTGTCGGTCGGCCCAAACTACCCCCGCCCGCTGACAGCGCGCCGGGCGGACGCCGGAGGACGCCCCGGCGTCCCCTCAGGTCAGGGCAGCATCCAGCCCAGGACCGGCGTGCTCTGGCCGACCACGATCAGGCACATGACCAGCAGGAGGCCCAGGCTCCACGGCAGTACCTTGCGCAGCAAGTCGCCCTCCCGGCCCGCGAGTCCGACGGCCGCGCAGGCGATGGTGAGGTTCTGCGGGGAGATCATCTTGCCGAGGACACCGCCGGAGCTGTTGGCGGCGGCCAGCAGGTCGGGGGAGAGTCCGGACTCGCGGGCTGCGGTCACCTGGAGGGCGCCGAAGAGGGCGTTGGCCGAGGTGTCGGATCCGGTCACGGCGACTCCGAACCAGCCGAGGACGGGTGAGAGGAACGCCAGTCCGGCTCCGGCCGCCGCGACGAAGTGGCCGATCGTCGCCGCCTGGCCGGAGAGGTTCATGACATAGGCGAGCGCCAGCACGGAGGTCACGGTCAGGATCGCGAAGCGCAGCTCGTGGACGGTCGCGAGCCATTCCTTGACCGCCACGCGCGCGTGCACCCCGATGACGGCGGCCGTGCAGACGCCGGCGAGGAGCACCAGCGTGCCGCCGGTCGACACGATCGGCCAGGTGAAGACGTTGCCGCTGACCGGGTCGCCGTCCGGCCCCGCCACGTTCAGGAAGGGCCAGTCGTAGGTCTGGGTGGTCTTGGCGAGCCAGTCCTTGAGGGCCGGTATCTGCGCGACGGAGAAGATCACGACGATCAGCGCGTAGGGGGCGTAGGCGCGCAGGATCTCGCGGGGCGGGTCCTCCTGGTCGAGTTCCTCGCTGCGGGCGCCGGTCAGCACGGAGGCGCGTACGGCCTCGGCGGCGGGCACGCGCGCGTGCGGTACGGCGACCAGGGCGCCCGCGCCGGCGAGGGCGGCGCCGATGTCGGCGAGTTGGGCGGAGACGTAGTTGGAGGCGGCGAACTGGGCGACGGCGAAGGCGACTCCGCACGCCAGGGCGGGCACCCAGGTCTCGCGCAGCCCGCGTCGGCCGTCCACGAGCCAGACCAGCACCAGGGGCACCACGAGGGCCAGCAGCGGTGTCTGACGGCCCACCACGGACGCCACGGAGTCCAGCGGCAGTCCGGTGACCTGGGCGAGGGTGACGACCGGGGTGCCCATCGCGCCGAAGGCCACGGGGGCGGTGTTGGCGACCAGGGCGACGACGGCGGCGCGCACCGGTTCGAAGCCGAGGGCGACCAGCATGACCGCGCTGATCGCGACGGGCGCCCCGAAGCCGGCGAGTGCCTCCAGCAGCGCTCCGAAGCAGAAGGCGATGACGAGCGCCTGGATGCGCGGGTCGTCGGAGAGCCGCCCGAAGGACCGGCGCAGGATGTCGAAGTGCCGGGTGCGGACGGTCATCCGGTAGACCCACAGGGCGTTGACGACGATCCACAGGATGGGGAAGAGGCCGAAGACGGCGCCCTGGGCGGCGCTGGAGAGGGTCTGGCCGAGGGGCATGCCGTACGCGAGCCAGGCGACGAGCACGGCGGCGAGGAGGCCGGTCAGGCCTGCCAGGTGCGCCTTGAGGCGGACGCCGCCGAGCAGGACCAGGACGATCACGAGGGGCAGGGCGGCCACGAGGGCGGACACGCCCAGTGAGCCGGCGACGGGTTCCAGTTCCTGGACGTACAACGGGCGCCTCCCCGGTTTCCGTCATGTGAAAGCGATTTCTCGCGTCCTCAAACGGAATGGTCATGTCCGCGACAAGCTCGCGTCAATGGGTGTGCGCGAGACAGCAGCCGAACGGGCGCTCAGTTGTCGGGGGACCGCAGGACCCGCAGATGACCGCGCCGCGCGACCTCCATCGGGTCGGCCGCACGTCCTCCGCCGCCGGCCCCGGCCGCCCGCTCCTGGGGGCGGGCCGCCTCTCGCACGGCGTTCGCAAGGGCTTCCAGGTCGTCGCCGCTGGGGCGGGCCGGAGCGGAGCCGTCGAGGAGCCGGACGACCTCCCAGCCGCGCGGGGCGGTGAGGCGCTCGGAGTGCTCGGCGCACAGGTCGTAGCAGTGGGGTTCGGCGTAGGTGGCGAGCGGGCCGAGGACCGCGGTCGAGTCGGCGTAGACGTACGTCAGCGTCGCGACGGCGGGACGGCCGCAGGCGGTGCGCGAACAGCGACGTACAGGGCTCACGATGTTGGACGGTACCGCACTCTTGAGCGGGCCGCGACGACTCTCCACCACGTCACTCCACCGTGTCGCGTTGTGAAACGCCCCACACGCCCCTGGCGGCACACCCGGCTGACCTGCCAGGACACCGTCGTCCGGGGTGTCGGACGAGCCCGCGAGCGGTCAAGAGTCGTCACAAAATCGTCAATTGCCGTGACGTCGCCGGTCTCGGCGGGATACGGAATCAAGCCCAACCTTGGCTGGAATGGTCATGTAACGACATGCCGTGCGGGTCGGCCGGAAGCCGTCCGTGGCGCCGCGCGGTGCCGGGCACACGCGCGTGGCGGGGACTACCCTTCAGCGGTGATGGACAAGCCCGTAACGCCCCGTGCCGCCGCCCCCGGGCCCCGCCGTCGTGATCGCCACGGCCGGGGCATGCGCGGCCCGATCGCACCGCCGCAGGTGCCGCTCGCCGCGAGCCGCGCGGAGGCGTTCGCGGATCTGGTGCAGGACTCCGTGGAGCGTCTGGAGCGGCGGTGGCCGCAGCTCGCCGACATCGATTTCCTGGTCCTGGAGGTGCCGCGGCTCGACGGGCCCGGCGAGGCCTGGAACGAGGAGGCGGTTCCGCTCGGCGGCACGATCAGTGCGCGCGAGGGACGCCCCGCGCGCGTGGTGGTCTACCGGCGGCCGGTCGAGATCCGCACCAAGGGGCGCGACGAGCGGGCGGCGCTGGTGCACGAGGTCGTCGTCGAGCAGGTCGCCGAGCTGCTGGGGCTGACGCCGGAGACGGTGGACCCGCGGTACGGCGAGGACCAGGGCTGAGACGTACGGGCCGGCCCGTACGTCCCCTCCCCGCGCCTGTTACCTCTGCAGCACCGACAGGTCCTCGTCCGCCTCCGGTACCGCCACCGTCCCCCAGTCGTCGGGGAGGGTCTGCACGGTGAAGGCGGGGACGCCGCCCTCGTTCGCCGTCAGGGTGCGGGCGCCGTAGACCGGGCCGCCGGAGACCGGTTCGACCGTGAGCGCGTAGGTGCCCTTGAGGCCGCCGGGGGCCGGGGGCTCGATGTCCTGGGTCGTGCCGGCCTTGATCGTGTACGTCTTCGACACCGGGGTGCCGCCCTCGCTGCCCGCCGAGGCGGTGACCTTGACCGTGGCGGCACGGCCGGGGGCGGTCAGGGACAGGGTGCTGCCCTTGGCGTTGTTGTCGGCGGACGTCGCGCGCGTGCCGACGGGGCGGGTGGCCGGGATGAACGCCGTCTCCTGCTTGTCGCCCTTGCCCCGTACGACCCGCAGGGCCGCCACGACCGGCACGGACTGGTCCGTCGGCGTCAGTACCAGGGAGCCCGCCTCGCCGCGTGTGACGTCGCCGAGGTCGACGGCGGTGGTCATGCCGCCCTTGACGTGCACCGTCTCGTGCCCGGCCGGGGTGATCAGCCCTGAGGGGGAGGCGAGGCGCACCTTCAGGTCCGCGTCGGCGTCGCCGGGGGTGAAGGCGACCAGGCGCACGGAGGTGGCGTCCTTGGGGATGCCGGGCAGGACCAGGCTGCCCGAGGGGTCCGTGGACGCGGCCAGCCAGTCGCCGCCGAGCTTGTCGTCCAGGGCCTGCACGGAAGCTCCGACGCGTCCGCTGCGGACGTTGACGTGCACGGTGAGGTTGGTCTGTTCCTCGTCCGTGAGCGTGGACAGCAGGACCGGCTCGCTGGAGTGCGGCTGGACGGTGATGCCCTCCCCCACCGGGGACTGAAGGGTGCCGTCCTTGCCGTAGAGCTCGATGTCGACCACGGCGGCCGAGTCGTCGGGGTTCGTCAGGTGGACGTAGTCGGTGCGGTCGGCCGCCGTGCTGGCGCCCGGGAACCAGAAACTCGTGTCCGGGGCCGCGCAGTTGACGCCCTGAAGGCCGCGCCCGGTCCCGGCGGCGACCTCGGTGGTCTCCTGGACGGTCCAGCCGGGCGCGAACCTGCCGTCGGCGGTCCCGACGAGCGCGGGCGCGTCGGGACCCGAGCTGTCCCCGGTGACCGGCTTGCCGGGCTCCTTGGGGGTCAGCACGGGCTTCCCGGACTTGCCCTTGACCGAAGCCTGGAGTTCGGCCTTGCCGCCGCTCTCCGTGCCCTTCGTGACGGGCGTGAAGGACGTGTAGGACGTCTCGGCGAGGTCGGACGTGCTGGGCGCCGGGCACAGCAGGCTCGTGCGCTCCACGGGCAGTTGGGCGGCCGCCTTGGCGGTGGCGTCCGTGCCCGGGTCGTCCGGGGCGGACAGCGCGGCGAAGCCGGTGACGGCGGCGAGCGCGGTCACGCCGGCGATCAGGGACAGGGTGGTGCGGTTCACTGCTGGCTCCCGTCGGGACGCTCACTGCCCGTGCCGTGGGGGTGGTGCTGCTCCTGCGCGGGGTCGTACGGCGTGCCGTAGCCCTGGTTGTAGGCCTGGTCGTAGCCCGCCGGGTCGTACTGCGGTGCCTGGGGCGAGCCGCCGTACGCGTACGGGTCGTACTGGCCGCCCTGGTACGGATCCGCCTGGTACTGCCCGCCGTAGGCGTCCGCCGGGTGCGGGGCGGCCTGGTACTGGTCGCCGTAGCCCGGGTACTCGCCGCCCGGGTAGCCCGCGCCGTCCCACTGACCGTAGTTCTGCTGCTGGGGAACGGCCGCCGGGGGCTGCTCGGGCGGCGGGGGCGGGAACTCCCCGGGACCGGCCGCTCCTTCCGCCTCGGTCTCGGCCTCGGCCTGGGCGCGCAGGCGGCGGGCGCGGCGGCCCTCGCCGGCGACCGCCGGGGCCGGGACGACCGGCTCCTCGGGCATGTCGTCGTCGACGTCGCGGCGCCGGCCGGGCAGGGCGAGCACCACGAGGACGACGGCGAGCAGGCCCTGCGTCCACAGCCACACGGTGTGGCCGACCGGGTCGTCGTAGGTGACGTCCAGCGTGCCGCCGGTGGCGGGGAGTTCGAAGCCCTGGGCCCAGCCGTCGACCGTGGTGCGGGTCAGCGGCTTGCCGTCCAGAGTGGCGGTCCAGCCGTCGGCGGCGGTGTCGGCGAGGCGCAGCACCCGTCCGTCGGCGCCGGTCGGGATGGTGGTGTGGATGTCGACGGGCCCGGCGGCGACGGGCTGCGGGGTGCCGGATCCGGCGGCGGGGACGATGGCGGCGCGCGCGACCTGCCGGTCGAGGCGCCACAGCGCTCCGCCGCCCTGCTGGCTGAGCCGGGTCAGGCCGGGCGTGGCGTCCAGGACGCGGGTGACCTCGCGGGGCGCGCCCTGGTGGACGAGGACGTAGCGCACGGCGAAGCCGCCGAGCTGGTCGGCCTGGTCGGCGCCGGAGCCGGCGACGAGGTTGGCGACGACCTTGTCGAGCCTGCTGTTCTCGCCGTCGGCCGCGGCGACCTCGCCGTCGCCGAGGCGGGCGCCGGAGCCGCGCACGAGCATGTAGCCGACGTGGGCGCCGGAGTCGCTGTCGAGGACGAGGGTGCGGGCCTGGTCGCGGCTGCCGCTCTCCTCGGCGACGAACGCGGGCACCTGGGTCGGGTCGCGCCGCTCCAGGGGCCCGTCGGCGCCGCGGATCATCCAGCCGGAGGCGACGAGCAGCGGGCCCGCGGCCGAGGCGAAGGCGATCAGCACGGCGACCGGCTGGCGCCAGCCGAAGCTCTGCTCGGCCACGCGCGCGCGTGCCCCGTCGGCGCCGAGCGCGGCGGCCGCCAGGAGGGCGATGCCGTAGACGAGGGTCGCGGGGCCGGCCCAGGTGGAGCTGTTGGACAGGGCCGCGAAGACGAAGCCCACCAGGGCGACCGCCCAGGCCGTGCGGATGCCCGACTGGCGTTCCGAGCGCAGCAGGGCGGCGAGCGCGGCCAGCACGATGCCGATGAGCATCAGGCCGCTGACGGTGCCGGGACCGCCCGGGCTGGCGCCGAGCAGGTCGAGGGCGGAGGCGGAGGCGGCTCCGTACTCCAGGCCGGCCTGGTGGAAGAAGCCGAACGGGAGCAGCGACAGCGACCAGGGCGCGAGGACCAGCAGGGGCGTGCCGAGCTGGGCGAGGAAGCGCGTCCCGTACGCCGTGATGTCCGTCCGGCGCACGGCCAGCAGCCCCGCCCCGAGGATCAGCGCGACGGGCCACACGATCGGGGTGAACGCGGTGGCGATGGTCAGCAGCAGTGCGTACGCCCAGGTGGCGCGCCAGCTGCCCCGCGCGCCCGACGGGTTCGCCAGGCCACTGGCCGCGATGCCCGCGCGCGCGATGAGCGGCAGCAGCACGGCCAGGACGGCGGTGCCGAGGCGGCCGCCGGCGAGGGCGCCGGTGGCGGCGGGCAGGAAGGCGTAGACGACGGCCGCCCACGCGCGCAGCAGCCGGGACTCGACCAGCGGGCGGGAGGCGAAGTAGGCGGCGACACCGGCCAGCGGCACCGAGCAGACGAGCAGGACGGTGACGGCGAGGCCGGTCGAGCCGAACAGCAGGGAAGCCAGCATCGCCACGAGCGCGACGTACGGCGGCGCGGAGGAGGTGCCGCCGGCGCCGACCGGGTGCCAGGCGTCCAGGTAGCGCGCCCACAGGGCGGCGGAGTCGGCCGGGGCGGGCAGCAGGGCGCCGCCCGCGAGCGCGCCGCCGCCGAGGAGTTCACGGCAGGCGAGCAGGGAGACGAGCAGCAGGACGAGGAAGAGCACCGGGCCGGGCTTGCGCGCGATGCGCTTGAGCCGGGCGAACTGCTCGATCTGCAGGAAGTCCGCGTCGTCGCCGCCGGGGCCCGACTCGACGGCTCCGCCGTGCCGTCCGGCGCCGGAGGTGACCTCGGGGTCGGAGCTGCCGACGAGGTTGCCCGCGACCTGCTCGACGGTCATGCGGACGGTCGCGCCGGGCGGCGGGAACAGCGGCCGCAGTTCGCCCTTGTCGACCTGGGGGGTGCCTCTGACGCGCCGCCCGGCGAGGATCCGCTCGGGCCGCAGCAGGGTGCCCATGAGGCCGCGGATCTCGTCGACGGCCTGTCCGGGGACCTTGCCGACGAGGTAGGCGACGGTGCGCAGCAGGGTGCCGAGCACGACGCGCAGCAGCACCCAGGGGAGCACGGCCGTGCGTGTGTTGACGAGCAGGCTGTAGACGGCGCCGGCCTTGTCGACCTTGTGCGGGGAGGCGGAGGTGCGGCCCACGCAGTCGACGGCGCGGCGCTCCCGGGAGGCCGCCTCGGCGTGCCGGACGACGGCTTCCGGGGCGATCAGCACGCGGTGGCCCGCGGTGTGCGCGCGCCAGCACAGGTCGAGGTCGTCGCGCATGAGGGGCAGGTGCCGGTCGAAGCCGCCGAGCTGTTCGAAGATGTCGCGGCGGACGAGCATGCCGGCGGTGGACACCGACAGCACGGTCCGGACGTGGTCGTGCTGGCCCTGGTCCTGCTCCCGGTGGTCCAGGCCGGTCCAGCGGCGGCCGGAGTTGGCGATGGAGACGCCGACCTCCAGCAGCTGCCGCCGGTCGTACCAGCCGCGGAGCTTGGGGCCCACGACGGCCACGTCGTCGCGGCCCAGCTCGTACTCGTTGTCCACGACGCGCAGCAGCTGGGCCAGGGCGTCGGGCTCCGGGGCGCAGTCGTCGTGCAGCAGCCACAGCCACTGCACCGGCTCACCGTGCGGGAGCTCGGGCATGTCGTAGGCGTCGTCCCGCCATGAGCGCGTGACGGGGTCCCAGCCGCTGGGGCGCTTCAGGTACGGCAGTTCGTCCGGGGTGAGGACCGGGGCGCTGCGGCCGCACTCCTCGACGGCCTGGCCGAAGCCGGTACGGCGGGCGAGGTGCAGCACCCGGTCGGCGCCGAGCGCGTCGGTGACCAGCTGGGCGGAGGCGTCCGCGCTGCCGGTGTCGGCCCCCATCGCGTACTGGACGGGGCGCTCCTGGCCGAGCAGCCCGGCGAGCGCGTCGGGCAGCCAGCGGGCGCCGTCGTGGGAGACGAGGACCGCGGTCACCACATGACGCGGGAACTCGGGCGGGTGGGCCGGGTCAAACACGGCTGTGGCAGCGGTGTCGTGATGAGCTGCCGGGTGGCTGTGCACGGACATCGAGGTACGGGCCCCGGTTCGGTGGACTGCGGTGGACGCCTGCGACCGGCGGGGGCCGCGGGGCGTCTCGGACGAGCGCCCACACTATCGGCTGGCAGCAAGGCGGCCCGCCGCCTGTGGATAACCCACCGGCGACGGGCCGTTCACGAACCAGGGTCCGGTCAGACCGCGGCCTTCTTCAGCCGACGGCGCTCCCGCTCGGACAGGCCGCCCCAGATGCCGAATCGCTCGTCGTTGGCGAGGGCGTACTCGAGGCACTCGGAGCGGACCTCGCAGGAGAGACAGACCTTCTTGGCCTCCCGGGTCGAGCCGCCCTTCTCGGGGAAGAAGGACTCGGGGTCGGTCTGGGCGCACAGCGCGCGCTCCTGCCAGCCGAGTTCCTCGTCCGCGTCGTCGACCAGCAGTTGCTGCACCAGCTCGGTCATGTGCGCCCCTCGTCTGTTCTTTTCCGCGTCCCCGTGATGTAGCCGTTACCGATTGCGGCTGAACGACACGAGTGAAATTACAAGTGTGCTGCTCCGGGCGAGTCAAGCCGAGATCTGCTATTGAGCCCCTTATTCACTCTGCGGAACCAAGGCCGTGCGGAAAGTGTTCAAATCGGCATAAACCTTGACACGCAGACGGAGCCCGCGAAGGACCCCACCGTCACCCGGGCCCCGTACGGACCTGTACGAGGGAGGACGCCCAGGAGTTCGATCTCGTTCCGGCACGCACGTCGAAGCGAATCTGATCACAGTCTGATCACGAGTACGCAACGAGGTTTGTGCGCCCGGTGGACGCCATGTGTCCCGGTCGGGGCATGAACAAACCTTTCATCTGAGTGAACGACCGGATGAGGTGAACCTCGTCCCACATACCGGGTGCCGAGTTGACACCGGAGGTGTGACCCGGTGTCCTAGTGGGCATGCTCGCGAACTTGGCACTCACCTCGACCCGCACCGCCGGGTCCCACGGTGCTGCCCGCGCTCGCTGTAGCTGTTGCTGTTCCAGCTGTTGAGCCACACCCGCTCCAGCTGAAGGCCGGCCACCAGTCCCCCGGCCCTTGTTCCCTCTGACCCACTTTCACTGAGGAACCACGCACCCCATGAACAGCGACAGCGACCTCCAGATCGCCGGCGACATCCTCGAAGTCCCGCACCTGCTCCAGCTGGAGCGCGAGCACCCGGCCACCGTCGCCGAGTTCGTCGGCCTGGCCCGCTCCATCGCCGACGACCGCTCCCAGTGGGAGCACCTCGTCCGCTACGACGCCGCCAGCCGCTGGTACCACCGGCTGCGCACCGGTCCGGGCTACGAGGTGTGGCTGCTGTCCTGGGTGCCCGGGCAGGGGAGCGGGCTGCACGACCACGGCCGCTCCTCCGGTGTGCTGACCGTGCTGGACGGCACGCTGACGGAGCGCACGGAGCGGGGCACGCGCGCGTTGCGGGCGGGCGCGCAGCGCGTGTTCGCGCCGGGGTATGTACACGAGGTCGTGAATGACGCACTCGAGTCGGCGGTGAGCCTGCACGTCTATTACCCGGGGCTGACGGCGATGCCGATGCACACTGCCCCGCACTGCGAGGCGGCCCGTACCGAGCCGGGCGCCCTCACTGCCTGACCGGTTGTCGTAGGGGCCTGCAAGACTGGCTCCCATGCGCATTGTGGTTCTGGCAGGCGGCATCGGTGGTGCCCGGTTCCTGCGTGGTCTGAAGCGGGCCGTGCCGGACGCGGACATCACGGTCATCGGCAACACCGGAGACGACATCCACCTCTTCGGGCTGAAGGTCTGCCCGGACCTCGACACGGTGATGTACACGCTCGGCGGCGGCATCAACGAGGAGCAGGGCTGGGGCCGTGCCGACGAGACCTTCCATCTCAAGGACGAGCTCGCGGCGTACGGCGTGGGGCCCGAGTGGTTCGGCCTGGGCGACCGGGACTTCGCGACGCACATCGTGCGGACGCAGATGATCGGCGCCGGATACCCGCTGAGCGCGGTGACGGAGGCGCTGTGCGAGCGCTGGAAGCCGGGCGTGCGGCTGATCCCGATGTCCGACGACCGCGTCGAGACCCATGTGGCGGTCGAGATCGACGGTGAGCGCAAGGCGATCCACTTCCAGGAGTACTGGGTGCGGCTGCGCGCCTCGGTGCCCGCCGAGGCGATCGTGCCGGTGGGCGCCGACCAGGCGAAGCCCGCTCCGGGGGTCCTGGAGGCCATCGCCGAGGCGGACGTGATCCTCTTCCCGCCGTCCAACCCGGTCGTGTCGATCGGCACGATCCTCGCCGTGCCCGGTATCCGGGAGGCGATCGCCGACGCCGGGGTGCCGGTGATCGGCCTGTCCCCCATCGTCGGCGACGCGCCCGTGCGGGGCATGGCCGACAAGGTGCTGGCCGCCGTTGGTGTCGAGTCGACCGCGGCGGCGGTGGCCGAGCACTACGGCTCGGGCCTGCTGGACGGCTGGCTCGTGGACACGGTGGACGCGGGCGTGGTGGAGCAGGTCGAGACGGCCGGGGTCCGCTGCCGGGCCGTGCCGCTGATGATGACCGACACCGACGCGACCGCGCGGATGGCCCGGGAGGCCCTGGCGCTGGCGGAGGAGGTGCGGGGAGCTTGAGCGAGGAGGTCTCGGACCGGCGGCGGGACGGCGACGGATACCGGGTGTGGGCCGTGGCCGGGCTGCCCGAGGTCGCGGCCGGGGACGATCTGGCCAAGCTGATCGCGGCCGCGGAACCCGGTCTGGCCGACGGGGACGTGCTGCTCGTCACGTCGAAGATCGTGTCCAAGGCGGAGGGCCGCATCGTCCGGGCGGCCGACCGGGAGGCGGCCATCGATGCGGAGACGGTACGGGTGGTGGCCCGGCGCGGCGCCCTCCGGATCGTCGAGAACCGGCAGGGCCTGGTCATGGCCGCGGCCGGGGTCGACGCGTCCAACACCCCGTCTGGGACCGTGCTGTTGCTGCCCGAGGACCCGGACGCGTCCGCCCGTGCGATCCGTGACGGGCTGCGGGACATCCTCGGCGTCGAGGTCGGTGTCGTCGTCACCGACACATTCGGGCGGCCCTGGCGCGCGGGGCTCACGGATGTCGCGATCGGCGCCGCCGGGGTGCGCGTCCTCGACGATCTGCGCGGGGGCACGGACGCGTACGGCAATCCGCTGAGCGCCACCGTCGTCGCCACGGCCGACGAACTCGCCTCCGCGGGCGACCTGGTCAAGGGCAAGGCCGCCGGGCTGCCCGTGGCCGTCGTACGCGGACTCCCGGACCTGGTCGCCGGGGACGGTGACGAAGAAGGGGCGCGGGCCATGGTGCGCGGCGCGCGCGACGACATGTTCCGGCTCGGCACGTCGGAGGCGGTACGGCTGGCGGTGACCCAGCGGCGTACGGTACGGGCCTTCACGGACGAGCCCGTGGACCCCGGTGCCGTACGGCGGGCGGTGGCCGCTGCCGTGACGGCGCCCGCGCCGCACCACACCACACCGTGGCGGTTCGTGCTGCTGGAGTCCGGGGAGGCACGGACGCGGCTGCTCGACGCCATGCGTGACGCCTGGATCGCCGATCTGCGGCGGGACGGCAAGACGGAGGAGTCCGTCGCCAAGCGGGTGCGCCGCGGGGACGTCCTGCGGAACGCGCCGTACCTCGTCGTCCCCTGCCTGGTCATGGACGGCTCGCACACCTACGGCGATCCGCGGCGGGACGGCGCCGAGCGGGAGATGTTCGTGGTCGCCGCGGGCGCCGGCGTGCAGAACCTCCTGGTCGCGCTGGCCGGGGAGCGGCTGGGGTCGGCGTGGGTGTCGTCGACGATGTTCTGCCGGGACGTGGTGCGCGAGGTGCTGGGGCTGCCGGCGGACTGGGATCCGATGGGCGCGGTGGCGGTCGGGCATCCCGCGGAGGAACCGCGAGCGCGGCCGGAGCGGGACGCGGGGGCGTTCATCGAGGTGCGGTGACCGGGATGGGGCGGCGTCTACGCTCGTAGGGCCCGCTCCTCTCGCATTCCGATTCCAGGGACTCATTCATGGCAGGACGGTTCGCTCCCCGGCCCACGCTCCCCCACAGCCCGAATGGCGTGGGAGGTGCCCCCGTGCGCGGTGGCGAGGTCGTCGTGCCCGTTCCACGTCGAGCGGTGCGGGCGGACACCGGGCGGGTGCGCGACTGGGTGCCGGACGGGCCGCTGGATCTCGGTCTGGTGCTCGGGCCACTGCGGCGCGGGCCGGGTGATCCGACGTTCCGGACGACGCCGGACGGGTCGGTGTGGCGGGCCGCGCTCACTCCTGCCGGGCCCGGGACACTACGGGTGCGCGCGTCCGGTGGCGGGGTGCGCGGGGAGGCGTGGGGGCCCGGGGCCGAGTGGCTGCTGGAGGGGTTGCCAGAGCTGCTCGGGGCCGCCGATGATCCGTCCGCGTTCGTGCCGCGGCACCGGCTGGTGGCGTTGACCCGGCATCGGCGGCCGGGGCTCAGGCTGACGCGGAGCGGGCTAGTGCTGGAGTCGCTGATTCCGTCGATTCTCGAGCAGAAGGTCACGACCGATGAGGCGTATCGGGCGTGGCGGTTGCTGGTGCGGAAGTTCGGGGAGCCGGCGCCGGGGCCCGTGCCCGGGCCGATGCATGTGATGCCGGGGCCTCGGACGTGGGCGTTGATTCCGTCGTGGGAGTGGCATCGGGCCGGGGTCGACAACAAGCGGGCGTCGACGATTCTGCGTGCGGTTCGGGTGGCCGGGCGGTTGGAGGAGGCGGCCGGGATGGAGCCGGGGGCTGCTCGGGCGCGGTTGGAGGTTGTGCCGGGGGTGGGGCCGTGGACGTCGGCGGAGACGGTGCAGCGGAGTCATGGGGCGGCGGATGAGGTGACGACGGGGGATCTGCATCTGCCTCGGATCGTGGGGTGGGCGCTTGCCGGGGATCGGGATGCGGATGACGCCGTGATGCTGTCGTTGTTGGAGCCGTATGCGGGGCAGCGGCATCGGGCGGCTCGGTTGGTTCTGCTGAGCGGGAGGGTGCCGGGGCGTCGGGCGCCGAAGATGCCTCGGTGGGATATCGGGGCGTTGTGATGGGCTGCCCGGTGTGTGGAGCCCTGCGTTGGTGCTGGGGGCGGGTGGGTCCGCAGCCCGGCGGAGCGGGGTGCCGCTGCGCCCACCCGTGCCGCCCTTAGCGGCACGATTGCCCGCAGCTAAGCAGCTGGGGCGGCACGCACGCCCGTGGCTGGGGCGGCGCGCATGCCCGTGGCTGAGTGGTTATTGGTCCGATGAGAAGCGGACCGCCCCCGGTGGGATTTGGGTGTCGCACCAGATGCGGGTGCCCTCCAGGAGTTCGTTGTCGGGGCCTATGGTCGCGCCGTCGCCTATGACCGTGCCCGTGAGGACGGTGCGTTCGCCGACTCGGGCCCGGGCTCCTATGAGGGAGTCGGTGATGACCGCGCCGGGTTCGATCACGGCGCCCGGCATGATCGTGCTGCCGAAGACCCGCACGCCCTCGGCGACGAAGGCGCCCTCCCCCACCACCGTGCCGCCCGACAGCTTCGCGTCGGCCGCGACCGTCGCCGTCGGCAGCACCAGTCGGTCGCCGCAGCGGCCGGGGACGGCGGGCGACGGGGCCCGGCCGAGGACCAGGTCCGCCGAGCCCCGGACGAAGGCCGCCGGTGTGCCGAGGTCCAGCCAGTACGTCGAGTCGACCATGCCCTGGAGGTGGGCTCCGGCGGAGAGCAGGTCGGGGAAGGTCTCCCGTTCCACCGACACCGGCCGACCCTGCGGGATCGTGTCGATGACCGAACGGCGGAAGACGTACGCGCCCGCGTTGATCTGGTCGGTGACGATCTCCTCGGGGGTCTGCGGCTTCTCCAGGAACGCCAGGACCCTGCCCGTGTCGTCCGTGGGGACCAGACCGTAGGCACGCGGGTCCGAGACCTTCGTGAGGTGCAGGGAGACGTCCGCGCCCGTCGTCTCATGGGTGTCCACCAGGGCCCGGATGTCCAGGCCCGTCAGGATGTCGCCGTTGAAGATCAGGACCGGGTCGTCGGGGCCGGAGCGCAGCCGGGAGGCGACGTTGCGGATGGCGCCGCCCGTGCCGAGGGGCTCCTCCTCCGTCACGTACTCGATGTGGAGCCCGAGCGCGGACCCGTCACCGAAGTACGGCTCGAAGACCTCCGCCAGATAGGACGTGGCCAGGACGATGTGCTCGACGCCCGCCGCTCTCGCTCTCGCGAGCTGGTGCGTGAGGAAGGGCACCCCGGCCGCCGGGACCATGGGCTTGGGCGTGTGCACCGTGAGCGGGCGCAGCCGGGTGCCCTTGCCACCGACCAAGAGGATCGCTTCAGTCACGTGTCGTCTCTGCTTCCTGCCGGGACCGGCCGAACTGTCTTTCGGCCGGTCAGTGTATGCAGACCGTTCCGTGGCGCCTTCGCTGGCCGTGCGGCATTCCGCCCCCCTGTCCCCCGACGGCGGTGAACGTGTTCTCAGCGGCCCTGGTAGCGGGCCGCCTTGGAGCGGGCCGAGCCGAGCTTGCCGTAGAGCTTCCGTCCCGGGCAGGCGGTCTTGAAGCCGTCCCGGTGACCGGAGATCACGTTCAGTCGTACCTTCTTGCCTTTGCGGTAGAGGTTGCTGCCGGCCGACTTCAGATAGGTCTTCCCCCGCGGATTCATCCGGTACAGGCCCAGCTTCCACGCCGTGACCCGGGCGATGGCCTTGACGGCTGCGGACGACGGTTTCTTGGCTCCGTACGATCCGATGACGGCGATGCCCATGCTGTTGCTGTTGAAACCAAGGGTGTGCGCGCCGAGGACCGGCCTCGCCACGCCACCCGCGCGACCCTCGTAGATCTTTCCGCACTTGTCGATGAGGAAGTTGTAGCCGACATCCCGCCAGCCCATGCTCTTGACGTGGTAGCGGTAGATACTGCGGATGAGTGACGGGGACTGCGAGCAGCTGTACTTGTTGCCGCTGGCGGTGTGGTGCACGAACGCCGCCTTGACCTTCTTCGTGTAGACGAACTTCCGCTCCCGCAGCCCCTCGTTCGCGCCCCAGCCGCGACGCGTGACGATACGGGGGCGCGGGCCGACGTACGGCTTCGCCCGCTTCCGCTCCACCGCCTCGCCGGCGCGGAGGGTGTAGAACTCGCGCTCGGTCGCCGCGCGGCTCAGTGCCGTGATCTCGGTGGCGCCGAGGGGGGCGAGGTCCGCGTTGGCCGCGGAGGCGTCGGTGGCGGCGGAGGCCTCGGTGTTCAGGCCGCCGGTGCGGGGGCCGTCCACGGGGCCGCCGGGGAGTGCCTCGTCGCCCTCTCCGGGGTCGACGAGTTCGAGACGGAGGCCGGAGGGGAGCGAGGGCGCCGCGACCGCGATGCTGCGGCCGCCCGTGCCCTGGAGTTCCGAACGGACCCGGAGTTCCACGCCGTCGGAGTCGCCCACCCACAGCGGTGCCGTGGCGCCGCGTACGCGGCCCGAAGTGCTCTCGGGGGTGTCCAGGTCGGCCGCGTGGTCGGCGTTGTGCGTCTCCACGTCCTGCCAGCCCGACCAGGTGCCGGTGCCGGCGGCGCGGGTGCGGACATGGACGCGGCCGTGCAGTTCGGCATGGGGGTCGTCCCAGATGACGCCGACGAGGGAGAAGCGGCGTACGGCACGGCGGGACAGGCCCTGTTCGGCGTAGGCGGAGGCGGAGGCAGATGCGGAGCGGGTGGCGCGGTTGCGGGTGAGGGGTTCGAGGGGGAGGGACTGGGTGCTGCCGGAGGCGTACGGTTCGGCCCCGCGCCGGGCGGTCATGGTCGGGT
Source organism: Streptomyces sp. NPDC057002 (assembly GCF_042673825.1). Lineage (NCBI taxonomy): Bacteria > Bacillati > Actinomycetota > Actinomycetes > Kitasatosporales > Streptomycetaceae > Streptomyces > Streptomyces sp. NPDC057002. Next base: position 616,141 of record NZ_JBHURZ010000006.1, on the reverse strand, counting down.
CCGGCGTCCCCGCGTGGGGCGCGGGTCTCGCGGCCGTGGCGGCCTCGGTGGTCGGCACCGGTCTCGCCGTCGCCGCGAGGGCGGGCGGGGTGAGGGGAAGGGCCAGAGCGGCCGCACAGGTGACACCGATCGAGGAAGCAAGGAATCCACGCATGCCCCTGATCTTTGACATAACCCTATAAGTCTGTCCATTTGGGATTTGACGGACTGTCGGCGTGGATTCGGCCGAACCGGTGGTGAACGCACGGCGGGGCGGTGGCCCGGCCGTTGGGCGGAGGCCGGCGTGCCGCGTACGCTTGCGCGGGTGAACGCCACCGATCGCACCCCCGCCGACCTGCTGGGTTCCGCGCTCGCCGCGGATCCGGGACGCCCCCTGGTGACCTTCTACGACGACGCCACGGGCGAACGCGTCGAACTGTCCGTGGCCACCTTCGCCAATTGGGTGGCCAAGACCGCGAACCTGCTCCAGGACGAGCTGTCCGTCGAGCCCGGGGACCGGGTCGCGCTGCTGCTGCCCGCGCACTGGCAGACGGCGGTGTGGTTGCTCGCGTGTGCGTCGGTCGGTGTGGTCGCGGACGTGTCCGGGGAGGCCCGGGCCGCCGATGTCGTGGTGAGCGGGCCGGACGGGCTGGAAGCGGCCCGGGCGTGTTCCGGGGCGCGGATCGCGATGGCGCTGCGGCCGCTCGGGGGGCGGTTTCCGCAGACGCCCGAGGGGTTCGTCGACTACGCGGTGGAGGTGCCGGGGCAGGGGGACCGGTTCGTGCCGTACGCGCCGGTGGATCCGGAGGAGCCCGCGCTGATCGTGGCGGGGCGGGAGTTCAGCGGGGCCGAGGTTGTGGAGCGGGCTCGGGCGGGGGCGACGGGGCTGGGGCTGACCGGGCCCGGGTCGCGGATTCTGTCGGGGTTGCCGTACGACACGTGGGAAGGGTTGAACGCGGGGTTGTACGGGCCGTTGGCCACGGGGGGTTCCGTGGTGCTGTGCCGGAATCTGGAGTTGGCGAGGGGCGAGGTGCTGGACAAGCGGGTGGAGAGTGAGCGGGTTACGGCGCTTGCCCGGTAGGCCGTTTCTCTTGGTGCTGGGCGATTCTGCTGAGGGCGGGTGGGTGCGCAGCCCGGCGTAGCGGGGTGCCGCTGCGCCCACCCGTGCCGCCCTTAGCGGCACGCATGCCCGCAGCTAGGGCGGATGGCCCCATTCGGCCCATCCCGACCCCTCCCCCGCCCCCCATCCACGCCACAGTCGTAAGAACAGTGCGCGCGAGTCGTAAGAACAGTGCGCGCGGCACGTTCGTACGACGTGAGGGGTGGTCCCTGTCGTGGGCGACACCGGTGGTGGTGGGTCCTTGCGGAGGCTTGGGCCGGGTGCGGGGGCCTCGGCCGGTGGGCGGGGGCTGGCGCGGCGGTGCCGGCGGCGGTGGGTGCGGTTCACGGCGTTCGGGATCGCCGGCGTCGTCGTGGTGGCCGCCGGGGCCGGATGGGCCGTGTACGCCAAGCTCAGCGGGAACATCACGCCCGACGAGGCCGCCGCCGCCGAGCTCGCGCGGTACGAGAAGGAGCGGCCCACCTCGCTGGTCAAGGACGCGCGGAACATCCTGCTGATCGGCTCGGACTCGCGCGAAGGGAACGACAACGCCCGCTACGGCCGGGACTCAGGGACCGAGCGGTCGGACACCACGATCCTGCTGCACCTGTCCGCGGGCCGGCGCAGCGCCACCGCCGTCTCCCTGCCCCGGGACCTGATGGTGGAGCTGCCGGGCTGCCGGCGCCCGGACGGGTCCCGCAGCGCGCCGCGGTTCGCGATGTTCAACCAGGCCTTCCAGCTGGGCGGTTCGGCCTGCACCATCAGGACCGTCGAGAAGCTCACCGACGTCCGCGTCGATCACCACGTCGTCGTCGACTTCCACGGCTTCAAGGAGATGGTCGACGCGGTCGACGGTGTCGAGGTGTGTCTGCGGGAGCCGGTCGACGACCGGGCCGCCAAGCTGAGGCTGCCCGCGGGACGCGTGACGCTCAACGGCGAGCAGGCCCTCGGCTACGTCCGCGCCCGCAAGTCCCTCGGTGACGGCAGCGACACGGAGCGGATGGAACGGCAGCAACGATTCCTCGGCGCACTCGTCAACAAGGTGCGCAGCAATGACGTCCTGCTGAATCCGGTGAAGCTGTATCCCGTGCTGGACGCCGCCACGTCCTCTCTCACTACAGACCCGGATCTGGCCAGCCTCCGCGGTTTGTACGAACTCGTGCGCGGTCTGCGCGACATCCCCATGGAACAAGTGCAATTCCTGACCGTCCCCCGGGAGTCGTATGCGTACGACGCCAATCGCGACCAACTCGTGGAGCCCGAGGCGGACGAGCTGTTCGAGCGGCTGCGGACGGACACTCCGGTGGCGGTCGCGGGGGACGCACCGGGAAGTTCCGCCCCGCCGGGGCCTGCCGATTCGCGTGAACGGTCGCACGGGGATCCGTATCCGGGTCCGTTCACGAAATCCGCCGTCACCGTTTCTCCTCCACCCACGTTCCGTGGAAACACGGCAGCCGAGGACACCTGTGAGTAAAGCGGGCACCAAGGCCGCCTCAAGGTAACGCGCTCTTCACCCGGAAAATGGGCGAATTGCCCAGGTGTAGGGACGTGGACTTCGTCACCGTCGTCGCTCGACGCTGAACTGGGCGGTTAGTGTGAGCGATCCCGGTGCGCCCGGCTCTGAGGACGTTCCTGAGAACGCGCACTGTGTGACCGAGACCGAGCGCCTTGGAGGGGTAGGCGCCGCGTGCCCCGACGGAGGAATCAGACAACCGTGGACGCGCAAGGCCGTGGGCGGGCGGACGACATCGATCCCGCAGACCAGTGGGTGCTCAATCCGAACACCGGCGAATACGAAATGCGACTGCCCGCTTCCGCACCGCGGTCGGGTGTCCCCGGGCCCCGCAAACCACCGCCCTCCGACGGAGACCCGTCGGCGCTCGGCACCACGCAGCCGCTCGGCCGCACCGAGGCGCCCGGCCGCCGGCGGCCCGAGACGCCCGGCCGTGCGGTGCCGCCGCCGCGCAGGCGCCGCGGGGCTCCGGCTGCGGAGGAACCGCTGCCGGGGCGGCGTGGCCGCCGGCCCGCCAAGAAGGCCGCGAAGGGCAAGAAGGTCCTGCTGTGGACCGGCGGCGTGATGGCGTTCGTCCTGGTCGCCGGGGCTGGCGCCGCGTACTTCTACATCGAGCACCTGAACAACAACATCGCGTCGGTCTCCGACGACGGCGCGAGCACCGGTGGCTTCGAGAAGGACAAGGCCATCAACATCCTGCTGATCGGCACCGACAAGCGCACCGGCGCGGGCAACGAGAAGTACGGCGACGCGGGCAGTGTCGGGCACGCCGACACCACGATCCTGCTGCATGTCTCCAAGGACCGTTCGAACGCGACCGCGCTGAGCATCCCGCGTGACCTGATCGTCGACATCCCGGACTGCCCGACCACGCAGGAGGACGGGTCGCAGAAGGTCATCCCGGGCACGCCGAAGACCCGCTTCAACACCAGCCTCGGCCAGGACGACCGGACGCCGAGCTGCACCATGCGGACCGTGACGGAGCTGACCGGGGTCAAGCCGGACAACTTCATGGTCGCCGACTTCAACGCGGTCAAGACGCTGACCAGCGCGGTCGGCGGGGTCGAGGTCTGTCTGGGCAAGGACATCGACGACCCGGACTCGCACCTGAAGCTGTCGAAGGGCAACCACACGATCGAGGGCGAGCAGGCGCTGGCCTTCGTGCGCACCCGGCACTCGGTCGGCTTCGGCGGCGACCTGAGCCGGATCGGGCTCCAGCAGCAGTTCCTGAGCGCGCTGATGCGCAAGCTGAAGGACAACGACACGCTCACCAGCCCCTCGAAGATGCTCGACCTGGCCGAGGCAGGCACGAAGGCGCTGACCGTCGACTCGCAGCTGTCCAGCATCGGCAAGCTGAAGGACCTCGGTCTTGAGCTGGGCAAGCTCAACACCAAGAACCTCACGTTCGCCACGACCCCGGTGATCGACAACCCGGCGGAGAAGGTCCCGACCACGGTCGTCCTCAACGAGTCGTCGGCCCCGCAGGTCTTCGACATGATCAAGAACGACGTCTCCTTCACCGCAGTCAAGGAAAAGAAGAAGAAGGAAGCCGCCGCGGTGGCCGCCCGGCTCAAGGGCACCAAGGCCGCGGCCTCCGAGGTGCGGGTGCGGATCATGAACGGCGGTGCCGTCGCCGGCAGCGCCCAGGAGACGCTCAGCTGGCTGCAGAACGAGGAGGGCGTGACCAAGTCGGAGAACGCCGGCAACGCCCCCGCAGAGCTGGCGAAGACGACCCTGGAGTACGCCCCCGACCAGGCCGACCAGGCCCGACGGCTCGCCGACATCATGGGCCTGCCCGGGTCCGCGCTGAAGCCCGGCGAGAGCGTGGAGAACGCCCAGGGCGTACCCGCGATGACCCTGACCCTCGGCAAGGACTTCAAGGGCGCGGGCTCTTCCCAGACCACTCCCACCAAGGCGCCGGCGGACGTGGACAAGTCCACGGCGGACAAGGTCGAGTGCGCCGAGTGACCTGAAGGGCCTGCCGTACGTCTCACAGGGCGTAGGGCAGGCCTTGTCCGGTGACACGGGGGTGGGAAGAGCACATGGCGCGGAGCAGTGGTGTGTATGGGGAGGGGACGAAACCGGGTTCCGTCCCGAGTGAGCCGGCCCCGGGCAGATCCTCCGGGCCGGGCGGCGGGGACGGCCGCAGAGGGCGTCGGGCCCGCCGCGGACGCCGTGTGCTGCGCTGGTCGGCGACGACCCTCTCCATGCTGGTCCTCGCTACCGCCGGCGCCGGCTACCTCTACTACGAGCACCTGAACGGCAACATCGAGAAGGGCCAGCGCAGCAGCGGCGACTCCAAGGCGAGGCGGGCCGCTCCGAACGCGGCCGGGCAGACGCCCCTGAACATCCTGCTGATCGGCTCCGACAGCCGTAACTCCGACGAGAACGTGAAGCTGGGCGGCGCCAGGAAGGACCGCGGCACTCCGCCGCGGGGCGATGTGCAGATGCTCATCCATCTGGCCGCGGACCGCGAGAGCGCCGCCGTGGTGAGCATCCCGCGTGACACCCGGGTCGACATACCCAAGTGCACCGACCCGAGGTCCGGTCGGACGTACCCGCAGATCAACACGATCATCAACGCCTCGCTGGCCCGGGGCGGGGCCGGCTGCACGCTGGCGACCTGGGAGAACCTCACCGGCGTCTACATCGACCACTGGATGACGATCGACTTCGCGGGCGTGGTGAAGATGGCGGACGCCATCGGCGGGGTCGAAGTGTGCGTGGAGCAGAACGTGTGGGACCGCCCGCTGCCCCGCGTGCCCGGCGGCTCCGGTCTGAAGCTGAAGGCCGGCCGGACGAAGGTCCAGGGCGAGCAGGCCCTGCAGTGGCTGCGTACGCGCCACGCCTGGGGCAGCGACCCGCTGCGGGCCAGGGCGCAGCACATGTACATGAACTCGATGATCCGCACGCTCAAGTCGCAGAACGTCTTCACCGACACCGGCCGGCTGACGGACCTGGCCGAGGCCGCCACCAAGTCGCTGCACGTGTCCGAGGAGATCGGCACGGTGAAGAAGCTGTACGACTTGGGGGCGCAGCTGAAGACGGTGCCGACGGACCGCATCACCATGACGACGCTGCCCACGGCCGCGGACCCGGAGGACGCCAACCACCTGATACCGGCGGGCACCGACGCCGACCGGGTGTGGGAGATGATCCGCGACGACGTGCCGTTCGACGGCAAGGGCGGGAAGGGCGGGAAGGGCGGTTCGAAGAAGCCCGGTTCGAAGAAGGCCGGGGAGAAGGCGTCCCGGGATCCGGCAGCGGCGGACGGCGAGATCGGCGTCCTGGTGCAGAACGCCACGCGCTCCAGCACCCTCGGTCCGGTGACCGGACGGGCGGGCGCCATCACCCAGTCGCTCGTGGGCAAGGGCTTCACGAAGGCCGCCGCGGACACCTCGGGCGCGCTGGCCGAGGAGCGGACCGTCGTGCGCTATCCGAGCGCCGAGTTGGCGGGCGATGCCCAGCGCGTCGCCAAGTCGCTGGACCTTCCGCTGAGTTCGGTGCGGCGCTCCACCGACGTATCCGGTGTCACGGTCGTCGTGGGTGCCGACTGGCGTACGGGGACGGCGTATCCGAAGCAGCCGGCGCCGAAGGCCGGGGACCTGCCAGGTGACGCGGACGCGCTCAACGGCTCGGACTCCGGTAAGTGCATGGATGTGTACGCGCCCTACCGCTGGTAGAGATTCCCGGCACGGAATTGGGCCGGATTGCCCAAATGTAGGGACGTTGAATTTGTCATTCAGCGCACACCGGCGTTCAACTGGGCGGATAGTGTGAGCGATCCAGTGCTTCTGTGATGACCAAGTACCCGCGCGCCTTCCGGGGGGAGAAGGCGCCGCGTGCCCCGACGGAGGAATCGGACAACCGTGGACGCGCAACGCCGTGGGCGGGGGGAACAGATGGACCCCGCAGACCAGTGGGTACTCAATCCGAACACCGGCGAATACGAACTGCGACTGAATCCATCCGCAGCGCAATCGGGGGCGACTCCCCGTACGGCCACCGCACGTCCGACCGGCGCACGTTCGACCGGCGCACGTACGGCCTCCGCACGTTCGGCCGCTCCCCGTGAGGGCGCTCCCCGTGGGGGCACTCCCCATGGGGGCGCGACCCGCACCGAGGTTCCGCCGCAGCGCAGGCGGCGCGGTGCTCCCGAGGAGCCGCCGCCGGGGCGGCGCGGCGGTCGCCGGCCGGTGCAGCAGAAGCCGGGCAAGGCGAAGAAGGTGCTGCTGTGGACCGGCGGCACGATGGCGTTCGTGCTGGTCGGGGTCAGTGCGGCGGGCTACTTCTACCTCCAGCACCTGGAGGGCAATGTCTCGACGACCGACGTCGGCAGCGCGGGTGCCAGCAACTTCAGCAAGGACGAGGCCTTCAGCGTCCTCATCATCGGTACGGACAAGCGCACCGGCGAGGGCAATGGCGGCTACGGCGACAAGGGCAGCTCCGGGCACGCCGACACCACGATCCTGCTGCATGTCGCGAAGGACCGCTCCAACGCGACCGCGCTGAGCATCCCGCGCGACCTGATCGTGAACATCCCCGACTGCCCGACGAAACTGGAGGACGGCTCGGAGAAGGTCGTGCCGGGGGTCCAGGGCGTCCGCTTCAACCGGAGCCTCGGGGAGGGCGGCCGGGACCCCGGCTGCACGATGCGCACGGTGAAGGAGAACACCGGCATCACCGTCGACCACTTCATGATGGCCGACTTCAACGCGGTGAAGACGCTGACCACGGCGGTGGACGGGGTCGACGTGTGTGTGGAGAAGCCGGTCAACGACAAGCAGTCCAAACTCGTGCTGCCCGCGGGCGAGTCGACGGTGGAGGGCGAGCAGGCGCTCGCCTTCGTCCGTACGCGCAAGAGCTTCGGCAACAGCGGCGACCTCGACCGGATCAAGGTGCAACAGCAGTTCCTGGGCTCGCTGATGCGCAAGATGGCCTCCAGCGACACCCTCACGAGTCCCTCGAAGCTGCTGAACCTGGCCGAGGCCGCGACGAAGGCGCTGACCGTGGACCAGGCGATCGGCAAGGTCAGCACGCTCAAGGACGTAGCCCTTGAGCTGAAGAAGGTGCCGACGAAGAACATCAGCTTCACGACGGTGCCGGTGGTGGACAACCCGGCGGAAACGGTGAAGGCGACGGTCGTCCTCGACGACTCCAAGGCCCCGCAGGTGTTCGACATGATCGAGAACGACGTCTCGTTCACCGAGGTCAAGCAGCAGGAGAAGAAGGAGAAGGACGCCCAGGCCGCGCGGCTGAAGGGCACCAAGTCCGCGGCCTCCGAGGTACGGGTGCGGATCACGAACGGCGGTGCCGACGCCGGCAGCGCGCAGAAGACCCTCCAGTACCTCCAGGTCGAGGAGGGCGTGACCAAGTCGGACAACGCCGGCAACGCGCCCGCGGAACTGGCGAAGACGACCCTCGAGTACGCCCCCGACCAGGCCGACCAGGCCCGCCGCCTCGCCGACATCATGGGGCTGTCCGGATCCGCGCTGAAGCCCGGCGAGAGCGTGAACAACTCCCAGGGCCTGCCCGCGATGACCCTGACCCTCGGCAAGGACTTCAAGGGCGCCGGCGTGAAGCTCAACGCCCCGGTCGAGGCGGCGGACGTGGAGAAGTCCACCGCGGACAAGGTGAAGTGCGCGAGTTGACCCGTTGAGGGCAACTGACAGGCCCGTCGTGCGTCTAACAGGAGGCAGGGCGGGCCTGCTGCATGCGCCGGGGGGCGGAGAGGACCGGGGAAGTGACGCAGAGCGGTGTGCGGGAGGACGGTAAGCGGCAGAGCGTCCGCCACGAACCGGACCCGGGCGAGGAGGAGCCGACGCCGGGCAACCGGCCGCCCGACGGCGACGGCACGCCGGCACAGGACGCGCGAACGCCCGACGCCGAGGGCCTGCCGACGGGGAGCGCGAGTACGTCCGACGGCGACAGCACATCAGCGACGGACCCGGAAGACTCGCCTGACGGCGACAGCACACCGGCGACAGACCCGGACTCACCCGGCCGCGACAGCACACCGACGGCAGACCCGGACTCACCCCGCAGCGACGGCGCGGCCGGAGGCGGCGGTGGGGGGAGCGGTCGGCCGCGTGGAGGCCGGGCACCCCGCAAGCGGCGGGTGCTGAAGTGGTCCGCTGTCGTGCTGGCGGTGCTGATGCTCGGGACGGCCGGGGCCGGCTACCTCTACTACCGGCATCTGAACGGCAACATCAAGAAGGACGCCCTGAACCTCGGCGACGGCAAGGTCGCCGCTCCGACGCCCAACGCGGCCGGGCAGACCCCGCTGAACATCCTGCTCATCGGCTCCGACGCGCGGGACAGCAAGGAGAACCAGAAACTCGGCGGCGCCCGCGAGACGTTCGGCGCCACGCCCCTCGCGGACGTCCAGATGCTGCTGCACCTGTCCGCCGACCGCACCAACATGTCGGTCATCAGCATGCCCCGCGACACCCTGGTGAAGATCCCGAAGTGCACCGACCCGGACGACGGGAAGGTCTACCAGGCGACCCAGGGACGGACGATGACCAACCAGAGCCTCGGACACGGCGGTCCGGGCTGCGCCGTGGCCACCTGGCAGGAGCTCACCGGCATCCACATCGACCACTTCATCATGGTCGACTTCGCGGGTGTGGTGTCGATGGCCGACGCCGTCGGAGGCGTCCCCGTGTGCGTCGACGCCGACATCCACTCCCGTACCTCCGACGGCAAGGGCTCGGGCCTGAAACTGCAGAAGGGCACCTCGTACATCCAGGGCGAGCAGGCCCTGCAGTGGCTGCGCACCCGCTACGGCTTCGAGGACGGCAGCGACCTCGCCCGCGCCAAGGCCCAGCACATGTACATGAACGCGATGGTCCGCCAGCTGCGCGACAACATGACCCTGAGCAGCCCCAACAAGCTCCGCAGACTGGCCGAGGAGGCCACCCGGGCCATGACGGTCGACCCGGGCCTCGACACCGTCAAGAAGCTCTACGACCTCAGCGACGAGCTGCGCAGGGTGGAGCCGAAGCGCATCACCATGACGACGATGCCCAACCGCTACGTGGGCGCCCGCGTCGAGCCCACGGAGGACGCCGAGCAGCTGTTCCGGCTGGTGCGGGAGGACATCGCCCTGGACGGCAAGGACAAGGCGAAGAAGCCGGCCGCGGAGAAGGCCTCCGCCGACCCGGCCGCGCCCGACGACGAGATCCCCGTCCAGGTCCGCAACGGCACCCGCACCGACACCCTGGCAGCGGCCCGCGGACGCGCCGGAACGGTGGCGGGCGTCCTGAAGGACGAGGGCTTCGCCCAGGCCGTGGCCGACACCACCGGCTCATGGAGCGAGGAACGGACCGTCGTCCGCTATCCGAGCACCGATCTGGAGGGCGACGCCCGGCGTCTCGCCAAGGCCCTGGGCATTCCGGCGAGTTCGGTGCAGCGGTCCACCGACGTCTCCGGCATCGCCCTCGTCGTCGGCGCCGACTGGCGTGAGGGCACGGCCTACAAGGCGCCCGAGGAGAACGACAGGACCCCGAAGTCGGCCGAGGCGCTCAACGGCGCCGACGACAAGGCCTGTATGCATGTGAACCCGGCGTTCACCTGGGACTGAACGGCGACGGGCCCTCTCCCCGGCCGGGGAGAGGGCCCGCGTCGATACGCCGGTGACTCAGCTCGCTGAGGCGTCCGCGCGGACCGCCGGACGCCGGCTCGCGATCACCTTGCGGGCCAGCGCCCGCGGGCTGGTCAGGAAGCCCCAGCCCCACGACATGTGCATGGTGGCCAGCGCCACGGGGATCTGGAGCCGCGCCTTCAGCGGCAGCCCCTTGCCCGCCGGGACCGAGCCCGCGAGGATCGCCGCGAGATAGCCGCCGGGCACCACGAAGCCCCACGGCGTCAGCAGCGCGCCCACCACGATCCCGGCCGCGATCGCGCACACGGCGGTCGGCGGGGCGAGGTAGCGCAGGTTGATGGAGCCCTCGTGGTAGCGGGCGACGACATGCCGCCAGCGGCCGTAGTCCTTGTACTGCTTGGCGAGGGCCTTCACGCTCGGCCGCGGCCGGTACGACACCCGCAGCTCGGGCGAGAACCAGATCAGCCCGCCGGCCTCACGGATGCGGAAGTTCAGCTCCCAGTCCTGGGCGCGGATGAACTCCACGTTGTAGCCGCCCTGCTGCTCCAGCGCCTCGCGCCGGAAGACGCCGAGGTAGACGGTGTCGGCCTGCTGGGCCTGGCCGCCTGTGTGGAAGGCGGCGTTGCCGACCCCTATCTTCGAGGTCATCGCGGCGGCGACGGCGTGCTCCCAGTCGTTCTCGCCCTCGGCGTGCATGATGCCGCCGACGTTCTGCGCGCCGGTCTCCTCCAGGAGCCGTACCGCGGTGGCGATGTAGTTGGGCGAGAGCATGCCGTGCCCGTCGACGCGCACGACGATCGGGTGGCGGGAGGCGTTGATCGCGGCGTTGAGCGCGGCGGGCGTACGGCCGGTCGGATTCGGGACGGTGTGGACACGCGCGTCTTCCGCAACGAGCTCGGCCGCGATCTCGTCCGTGCGGTCCGTGGACGGACCGAGGGCGATCACGACCTCCATCTCGCCGGCGTACTCCTGCGCGAGGATCGCTTGGATGGCTCCCCGCAGATGCCGTTCCTCGTCGAGGACGGGCATGATCACGGAAACGGCAGGGGGGCGCACGTCGGGATTGGCGTTCATAGGGGCCTCACGTTACCGCGAACGGGGGACACCGGTGCGCGCCGCCGGGGCGGTACCGCGGGCTGCAGATCGTATCGGCCTACGGTGTCACGGATCCCACGTACGGCCGTCGTCCGGAGGTGTCCTCTTGCCCACGCCGCCGCGGTCCTCCCGGACCACCGCCGCCCCGAAGCGCCGCCCGCAGCCGCCCTCCTCCGTCCGGCGCCCGCGCAGGTCCGCGCCGCCGGCGCGGCGCCGGAAGCCGCGCTGGGGCATGCGGGCGCTGACCACGCTGTCCGTGGTGGTCCTCGCGTCCGCCGGTATCGGGCACGCGGTGGTCACGAGCCTGGACGCGGACATCGCCCGGGTCGACGCCTTCAAGGACATGAAGAACCGGCCGGAGGCGGGCCACGGCATGAACGTCCTGCTGGTCGGCACCGACGGCCGCGAGAAGATCAGCCAGGACGAGCGGCAGAAGTACCGGCTGGGCGGCGCGCCCTGCCACTGCACCGACACGATGATGATCGTGCACATCTCGGAGGACCGGGAGCGGGCGAGTGTGGTGAGCCTGCCGCGTGACTCGTACGCCGTGACGCCGGCGCATGTCGACCGTACGACGGGCAGACGGCACGAGGGGCACCCGATCAAGCTGAACGCGGCGTACGCGGAGGGCGGGGCGCCGCTGACCGTGCGGACGGTCGAGAACATGACCCGGGTGAAGATCGACCACTATCTGGAGGTCGACTTCACGAGCTTCATGAAGACGGTGGACGTGGTCGGGGGCGTGCAGATCTGCACGGCGGCTCCGCTGAGCGACAGTTACACGGGACTGAACCTGCCGGCCGGGCGCCACACCCTCGAGGGCGGGCAGGCGCTTCAGTATGTGCGCGCACGCCATGTCGACGGGGCGTCGGATCTGGGCCGGATGAAACGGCAGCAGCGGTTCATGGCGGCGCTCGTGGAGCGGGTCATGTCCTCCGGGATCCTGCTGAACCCGATGAAGTTCCGGGACGTGACACGGGCGGTGCTCGGCTCGGTGCGGGCCGACAAGGGCTTCGGCACGGACGAGATGCTGGCCCTGGGCCGGGCCATGCGGAACTTCTCCCCCTCCTCCTCCGAGTTCACGACCGTCCCGATCGGGCAGCTCGGATACCCCGTGGAGGGCGTCGGCTCGACGCTGAAGTGGGACCCCGTGAAGGCAGAGCGGCTCTTCCACGCCCTGCGCGCGGACCAGCCCCTGTCCGTGCGGCACCAGCGCGACGAGGCCCGGGTCGTCCCGGTCGCCCCGCAGCAGATCAGCGTCCAGGTGGAGAACGGCACCCCCACGCCCGGCCTCGGCCGCAGGGTCGACGCGGCACTGGCCTCGACGGGCTTCCGTACGACCGGGGTCCCGGCCAACGCCGCCACCACCGATGTGAAACGCACGGTCATCGTCTACGACCCCGGCTGGGACCGCTCGGCCAAGTCGCTCGCGGCAGCCCTGCCGGGCAGCGAGCTGCGAGCGGCCCCGGGGCTGGGCGCGACCCTGAAGGTCATCGCGGGCACGGACTTCGAACGCGTACGCAAGGTGCGGGCGGAGGACACGGGGGAGGGCGAGTCCGGCGTGGTGGTGCGGGGGGACCAGGTGGCGTGCTCATGAAGCCCGTCGGTGACGCCCATGGGCCCGTGACGCACGCATGGCGGATTCCTTCCCTCCGCCCCATGGCGGCAGGCGCCGCGCAGGCGTAGGACGGAAGGCACGGGGGCCGCCCCCGGCCCTCACCGTCCCCCCGGGAGGAAGTCATGACCCAGCAGCCCGCCACCGCGACTCCGCTGAGCAAGGAGATGCAGGACTGTGTCCAGGCGTGCATGGCCTGCCACAGCGTGTGCGAGGAGACCATGAGCTCCTGCCTGCAGATGGGCGGCCCGGCCCAGATGCAGATCATGCGCGCCGTCATGGACTGCGCCGAGATGACGCGCATGTGCGCCGACATGATGATGCGCCGCTCGCCGCTGTCCGCCGAGATGTGCGCGATGTGCGCCAGGGCCTGTGACATGTGCGCCGAGGCGTGTATGTCCATGCCGGACGACGACCAGATGATGCGCTGTGCCGAGGCGTGTCGCCGCTGCGCCGAGATGTGCCGCTCGATGTCGGCCGCCGCGATGTGAGAACCGCCTCACAGGGAAGGGGGGCACCCGCCCGGGTGCCCCCCTTCTTTCCTGCTGCCGCGTGCTCAGTTGCTGGAGACGGTGACCGTCTCGTCGTTCTTCAGCTGGTTCACCAGCGTCTTCAGCTTGGTGGTGTCCCACTGGAGGTTGCCGTTCGCGGAGTTGCCCGAGATCGGCATGTTCATCGACTTGCCCTCGCCGCCGCTGACGCCCTTCATCGCCCAGAACATGGACGCCAGGTCGAACAGGCCCATGTCCTTGTCGACCACGAGGGAGTCCAGGCCCGCGCCCATGGTCGGGTACAGCTTGAACGGGTTGAGGACCGTGCTCGGCGTGGCGACCTGGTTGGCCAGGGCCGACAGGAACTTCTGCTGGTTCTTCGTACGGTCCAGGTCGGAGCCCTTGAGGGCGTAACGGGTGCGGACGAAGGCCAGGGCCTGCTCGCCGCTCAGCGTCTGCTTGCCCTTCTTGAAGTCCGCGCCGGACTTGGTGTCCTTGATGTCCTGCGGAATGTCCATCTCCACGCCGCCGACCGCGTCCACGATGCTCGCGAAGCCACCGAAGCCGATCTCCACGTAGTGGTCGATGTGCAGGTCCGTGTTGGCCTCGACGGTACGGACCAGCAGCTCCGGGCCGTCCTCCGCGTACGCCGCGTTCAGCTTCGTCTGGCGGCCGGTGCCCGGGTAGACCTTCCCGGAGTCGGATCCCTTGAAGGACGGGATGGTGACGTTCGAGTCACGCGGCAGGGAGATCAGCGTCGGGCCGTTGCTGCCGGTGTGCAGGATCATCATCGAGTCCGTGCGCTTGCCCTCGGCGGAACCGGTGCGAAGTCTCTTCTTCTCCTCGGCCGACATGCCCGCACGGCTGTCGGAGCCGACGATCAGGTAGTTGGTGCCCTCGCCCGCCTCCGGCCGGTCGATGACCTGCGACAGATCGACGTCGCGGTTGAGCTTGGAGTCGGCCCAGAAGTACGTGGCGACGCTGGTCACCACCAGCACCGTCACCAGCGTGATGGTCGTCACCTTGATTCGGCGGCGCCAGTTCGGCGCGGGGCGCGGCTCGTACCTGCCGTCGCCCGGGCCGCCGGGACCCCTGCCACCGGGGGAGCCGTAGACCTGGCCGGTGTTGTAGCCGCTGTCGTAGTCGCCGGGGCCGCCGTAGCCGCCGTCGACGTACGACGGCTGCTGCGGTACTCCGCCGCCGTAAGGCGGCGCACCGCCGTACCCGGCCTGCCCGGGCGACGGCGCCGGGCCACGGCGGACCTGCCGCATGACGCGGGCGCTCTCGGGCTGTGCGCTCGAGCTTCCGTGTCCGTAGCGGTTGCCGCGGTTGTCGTCGGACCGCCCCTCGGGCCAAGTGTTCATGCGCCCCAGTGTGCAGGTCTCTGTAGTGCGCCATACAAGAGTCGTCGGAAAATCAGAGCACGGCTGTGGCGAAGCTGACACAAAACCCCCTCATGCCGCCTCGGCATAAGGTAGGGGCCATGACAGACCAGGCCCCAGCTGCGGATTCCGGCAGTCCGGATATCCCGGGCAAGCCGACTTCGGCGTCCCGCACCACCCTCAGCCACATCATGACCCACAACGACACGAACCTGCTGGGGACGGTCCACGGCGGGGTGATCATGAAGCTGGTCGACGACGCGGCGGGGGCCGTGGCCGGGCGGCACTCCGGCGGGCCGGCCGTCACCGCGTCCATGGACGAGATGGCGTTCCTCGAACCGGTCCGCGTCGGCGACCTGGTCCACGTCAAGGCGCAGGTCAACTGGACCGGCCGGACGTCCATGGAGGTCGGCGTCCGCGTCCTGGCCGAACGCTGGAACGAGTCCGCCCCGGCCACCCAGGTCGGCTCCGCCTACCTCGTCTTCGCCGGGGTCGACGCCGACGGCAAGCCCCGCCGGGTCCCCCCGGTCCTCCCCGAGACCGAACGCGACAAGCGCCGCTACCAGGAGGCCCAGATCCGCCGCACCCACCGCCTGGCCCGCCGCCGCGCGATCATGGAGCTGCGGGAGAAGCGGGCGGCGGAGGGGTTCGAGGACTGACCGGGACCGCGGCCTTCTCTCCATCATCCCCGGTGGTGAATTACCCAGCAGAACGGCCGAATCGCGTACACGAGATGGAATCAGCCAAGCTGCTTCCCGCACCTCGCACGCCGCATGATTCCGCTTCATTGGAATTCTTCGGGTCAAGCATGTAAAGGGACGGAGCGCCATTCCTCCGGATCCCCGGGTGAGCGGGACTGATTATTGCCATGTCCTGATCAGTCTCTGTTACTGATGGTGACAGCGTGTCTACAGTGCTCAGGCGCTCGGCGGGCCGAGAGCCTGACCAGTGCGATCCTCGAGGAAGGGAACATCGGATTTCCATGCGCACACTGATACGCGCCGCTGCCCCGGCCGCAGTTCTTCTCTCCGCATTCTTGGTCGCTCCCCAGGCCGTTGCCGAAGACCACACCTCCACGGACACCAACACGGTCGTCGCCGGGACCGGCGTCGAGTTCTCCGAAGCCGGCGCACGCAGCCCGCAGACCCGTGCCATCGCATTCGAGGATTCAGCAGCGGTACGCGCGACCGCCACGCTGTGCGGAAGCGGATACAAGCTGGAATACGCGGAACGTCTTCCCGACGCACGGCGTTTCGGGACGCTGTTCACCTACACGAAGTACGCGTCCGGCAAATACGGGGCCTGCGCGGTCTTCGACAACAACCTCGGCACCGCGAAGAAGATGAAGCTCAAGCTGTGTCCGAACAAGTCGGACGTGCCGTGCAAGGTGGACGAGGGCACCTACTCGCAGTACGCGGGACCGGTGAAATATGAGGCCACCGGCAACGGCTCCTGGGTGGACTGCTCCGAGGTGACGGCCGTCATGTGGTCGGACGGTGTTCCGATCATCGACCGGGTCCTGACCGTCGCGGCGTGTGACTGATCCAGGACCTGAGGCTTTGTCGAAGCAGCCCCGGTCCGGCTCGAACGGCCGGCCGGGGCTGCTTCATCGGCTCACTACGGCAGGTTGCGGGCGATGACGATGCGCTGGACCTGGTTCGTGCCCTCGTAGATCTGCGTGATCTTGGCGTCGCGCATCATGCGCTCCACCGGGTAGTCGCGCGTGTAGCCGTAGCCGCCGAGGAGCTGGACGGCGTCCGTGGTGACCTCCATCGCCACGTCCGAGGCGAAGCACTTGGCGGCGGCGCCCTGGTAGGTGAGGTCGGCGTCGCCGCGCTCGGAGGCGGCGGCTGCCTGGTAGGTCAGCGCGCGGGCGGCCGAGATCTTCATGGCCATGTCGGCGAGCATGAACTGGATGCCCTGGAAGTCGGCGATCGCCTTGCCGAACTGCTTGCGCTCCTGGACGTAGCCCTTGGCGTAGTCCAGCGCCCCCTGCGCGATGCCGAGGGCCTGCGCGGCGATGGTGATGCGGGTGTGGTCGAGGGTCTTCATCGCCGTGGCGAAGCCGGTGCCCTCCTCGCCGATCATGCGGTCGGCGGGGATGCGGACGTTGTCGAGGTAGACCTCGCGGGTCGGGGAGCCCTTGATGCCGAGCTTCTTCTCGGGGGCGCCGAAGGAGACGCCCTCGTCCGACTTCTCGACGACGAAGGCCGAGATGCCCTTGGAGCGCTTGGCCGGGTCCGTGACGGCCATCACCGTGTAGTACTCGGACTCGCCCGCGTTGGTGATCCAGCGCTTCACGCCGTTGAGGATGTAGTGGTCGCCGTCACGGACGGCCTTGGTCTTCATGCCGGCGGCGTCGGAGCCGGCGTCCGGCTCGGACAGGCAGTACGAGAACATGCCGTCGCCCTTGGCGAGCGGGGTCATGTACCGCTTCTTCAGGTCCTCGGAGCCGGAGAGGATCACCGGGAGCGAGCCCAGCTTGTTCACCGCGGGGATGAGGGAGGAGGAGGCGCAGACGCGGGCGACCTCCTCGATCACTATGACGGTCGCCAGCGCGTCCGCGCCCGACCCGCCGTACTCCTCGGGTACATGCACGGCGTGCAGGTCGTTGCCGACGAGCGCCTCGAGCGCCTCCTGCGGGAAGCGGGCCTCTTCGTCCACCGCGGCGGCGTACGGCGCGATCTTCGCCTCGGCCAGTGAGCGGACGGCGTCACGGAGCATGTCGTGCTCCTCGGACGGGCGGTACAGGTCGAAGTCAGCCGATCCGGCCAAGGTCTCTCACGCTCCAAAACGCTGCGATGCTGACGCTAACTACCGTTAAGTAATCAAAAGTTTATGGGGTCGTCCCCGGGAGTGATACGTGAGCTAGACGACAGCGGAGAAGTTGCCCAGTGAAGCGCCTTCCCATGCCCCGGCTATGCTCGGGCGCGCACCGCATGCCGTAGACCCCTGGAGCACCCCATGGCCCTGAAGATCACCGTGATCGGCACCGGTTATCTCGGCGCGACACACGCGGCGGCCATGGCCGAGCTGGGTTTCGAGGTGCTCGCCCTCGACGTGGTGCCCGAGAAGATCGAGAAGCTGGAGCGCGCCGAGGCCCCGATGTACGAGCCGGGCCTGGAGGAGCTGCTGCGCAAGCACGTCGCCGGCATCGAGGGCTCCAGCGGTCGGCTGCGCTTCACCCAGGACTGGGCCGAGGTCGGTGCCTTCGGGGATGTGCACTTCGTCTGTGTGAACACTCCGCAGCGGCACGGCGAGTACGCCTGTGACATGTCGTACGTCGACTCCGCGATCGCTTCCCTCGCCCCGCATCTGCACGGACCGGCCCTGGTCGTGGGCAAGTCGACGGTGCCCGTCGGCTCCGCCGATCGCCTGGCGGCCTACCTGGCCGCGCACGCGCCCGCCGGCGAGGACGCCGAGCTGGCCTGGAACCCGGAGTTCCTCCGCGAGGGCTTCGCGGTCGACGACACGCTGCATCCCGACCGGCTCGTGGTGGGCGTGCGCAGCGAGCGTGCCGAGAAGCTGCTGCGGGAGGTGTACGCCACGCCGATCGCCGAGGGCTCGCCGTTCGTGGTGACCGACTTCCCGACGTCGGAGCTGGTGAAGACCTCCGCGAACTCCTTCCTCGCCACGAAGATCTCGTTCATCAACGCCATGGCGGAGGTGTGCGAGGCCGCCGGCGGTGACGTCGCCAAGCTGGCGGAGGCCATCGGCTACGACGACCGGATCGGCAAGAAGTTCCTGCGGGCCGGGATCGGCTTCGGCGGCGGCTGTCTGCCGAAGGACATCCGGGCGTTCATGGCGCGGGCCGGTGAGCTGGGCGCGGACCAGGCGCTGACCTTCCTGCGGGAGATCGACTCCATCAACATGCGCCAGCGCGGGCAGATGGTGGAGCTGGCGCGGCAGGCGCTGGGCGGCGGGCCGTTCCTCGGCAAGCGGGTGGCGGTGCTGGGCGCGACCTTCAAGCCCGACTCCGACGACGTACGGGACTCGCCCGCGCTCAATGTGGCCGGGCAGATCCATCTCCAGGGCGGCCAGGTCACGGTGTACGACCCGAAGGGCATGGACAACGCCCGCAGTGTCTTCCCGACCCTCGGCTATGCGGACTCGGCGCTGGAGGCCGTGCGGGGCGCCGACATAGTGCTGCATCTGACGGAGTGGCGGGAGTTCCGGGAGCTGGACGCCGAGGCTCTCGGCGAGGTCGCGGCGACCCGTCTGATCCTGGACGGCCGCAACGCCCTGGACCCGGACCGCTGGCGCAAGGCCGGCTGGACGTACCGCGCGATGGGGCGTCCCAAGGCCTGACGATGTGTGAGAACAGGTGACGCCGGTTCGGCCGAGGCTCAGTCGGCCGAACCGGCGTCACCGTGCATTCTGCCCCACCGGGCCCCCGCGCGGGCGGGTCACGCCCCTTTCGCCCGGTAACGGCGCATCTTCGCGCGGGCTCCGCACACCTGCATCGAGCACCAGCGGCCGCGGCCTGCCGGGCTGCGGTCGTAGTAGGCCCAGTGGCAGTCGGGGGCCTCGCAGGCCTTGAGGCGGGTCCAGGTGCCGGCGACCAGGGACTCGGCGACGGCTGCGGCCACGCGGGCGTGCAGTGAGCGGTCGCCGGCGGGGGTCAGGGCGGCCGAGCCGTCCGTCGCGTCGACCGTGACGATCAGCGGGGCCTGGGCCAGGAGTTCGCCGAGCGGGGGCGTCTCGCGGTGCGGCGGGTGGCCGGCGTGAGCGAGGAGGGTGGCGCGCAGGGACTCGCGCAGGGCGCGGGCCAGGTCCGTCTCGTCCGGTGTGATCCCGAAGCGCGCCCGGCCCTCGGGCGTGTCCAGCGCGTCGGCACCCGACTCGATGTCCAGCGTGTTCACCAGGGCCTCGACCAGGGCCAGGCCGCCGGGCGCGGGCGATCTCTCCGTCATGGCTGGACCGTACCTCTCGCTTTTTCCCTTGCGAGGTTACCTCCAATGAGGGAGCATGCAGTAACGGTTACTGGTTACCCGATTCTGAAGGTAACAGCGACTTCGAGGAGGAAGTCATGGCTCTCGCCAAGCTGGGTGTCGTCGTCCTGGACTGTCCCGACCCGCACGCACTCGCCGCCTTCTACGCCGAGGTGCTCGGCGGCACGCCGGAGGTCGCGACCGACGGGGAGGACGAGTGGGTCGACCTGAAGGTGCCCGGCGGTACACCGCTGGCCTTCCAGGCCGCCCCCGGTTTCGTGCCCCCGACGTGGCCGTCACCCGACCACTCGCAGCAGTTCCACCTCGACCTGACCGTGGAGGACCTGGACGCCGCGGAGAAGGGGGTGCTGGCGCTCGGCGCCAAGCCGCTGGACACCGAGGACCGCTCCCGGACCTTCAGGGTTTACGCCGACCCGGCCGGGCACCCGTTCTGTCTCTGCGCCTGCTGACACCGGGAGGCCTCATGTCCGCCGTGGCACATTTCCGTTCCGTGGTCGTCGACTGCCCCGACCCGCGCGAACTGGCCCGCTTCTACGCGGCGGTCGGGGGCGGCACGCCCGAGGACGACGACCCCGACTGGGTGGTGCTGCGCCTCCCCGGCGGACCCCGGCTCGCCTTCCAGCGCTCGCCCGGGTACACCCCGCCGGAGTGGCCCCGGTCCGACCGCAACGCCCAGCAGTTCCATCTGGACTTCGACGGTGGTGCGACCTGGGAGGAGATCGACGCGGCCGAGGAGCGGGTGCTGGCGCTGGGAGCGCGGGTGCTGGACAAGGAGGACGACAAGAGGAAGGACTTCCGGGTCTACGCGGACCCGGCGGGCCATCCGTTCTGCCTCTGCCGGATCGCGCACGAGTGACCCCGCAGAGGCAGAGGAGACGGGAGAGCGGGACGGTTAACCGTCCAGTTCCGAGATCGTCGCCTTCGACGGCGCGCGACGCTGCTGCGCGGCGCGGGCGGTGAAGTCGGCCCCGCGCAGGACGCGCTGGACGTTGCCCCAGGTCAGAAGGGCCACATCGCCCTCGTCCCAGCCGCGCCGCAGCAGCTCGGCGATCAGCCGGGGATAGCAGGAGACGTCGCCGAGTTCCTGCGGATGGGCCGAGCCGGAGTCGTAGGTGCCGGACAGTCCGACGCACTGCGCTCCGGCCACGGCACGGATGTGGTCGAGGTGATCGGCGACATCACGGACGGTCGGGCCGGTCTGCTCCGCCGTCAGCGGAACCAGGCACAGCCCCTTGGCGGCGCCCAGCCCGGCCAGCAGGTCGTCGGGGAGGTTGACCGGGTGGGGGCGGATCGCGCGGGCCGCCGAGCGGCTGAACAGCACGGGTGCCCGGGAGAGGCTCAGCACACGGCGGACGGTCTGCTCCGGGGCGCCGGAGAGGTCCGCGATGACACCGAGCCGGTTCATCTCGCGCACGACCTCTTCGCCGAACCGGGTCAGCCCCGCGTCGCTCGCCCAGGACACACCGGTCAGCGTCAGGGCGCGCAGGCCGAGGAGGTGGAGCTGGCGCAGGGTGCCCAGCGAGTCGCCCACGGCCGAGGCTCCGGCGGGACCGAGGAGCACGGCGACGCGGCCGCAGTTGCGGGCGTCGGCGACCTGCCCGGCCGTACAGGCGGGCCGCAGGCCCTCGTCGCAGGTGCGGACGATGCTCTTCGCCAGGTCGAGCTGTTCCAGGGTGGCGCCGACGGCCCGGTCGCCGTCGAGGCCCTCGGGCAGGTGCAGCGACCAGAACAGCGCGCCCACATGGCCGCTGCGCAGCCGGGGCACGTCCGTGTCGACGGTGCTCTCGCCGTCCTCGAGGTCGTAGTAGGAGAGGCGCTTGAGCGCCCAGGGCAGTCCGTTGTACCCGTCGGCGACGGGATGGGCGGCGAGGATGGCGTGGGCCCGGGTCAGGGGCGCGTCGTCCGGATCGGAGACGGGTTCGTAGGGCTCCGCCGCGACGAGGCCCTCGTCGGGGTACGGCTCGGCCAGATCGTCGAACTCGCCGGTCGCGGCGGTGGGGCGCAGGTCGTGCTGGAGATCTGCCATGGCGGCTCCGTACGGTGCTCGTGACGTACGGTCACCGTCGCACGGAGCTAGGGGCTGTTCCTGGTGAGCGGGGCGTTCGGAGTACGGCCCCGGCCCGACGGGCGGGCGCTCAGGGCAGCCGGGCCGCGTCGATCACCTCGTCCAGGGTGTCCCGGGAGCGGACCAGGTCGGCGATCATCCGGTCGATACGGGCGCGCTCGGCGGTGAGGTTCGCGACCAGGCTCGGGGTGGCACGGACCGAGGGGCCACCGTCCGCGTCCCGCATGCACGGCAGCAGCTGGACGATCTTCTCGCTGCACAACCCGGCCGCGAACAGCTCCTGGATCCGGATGACCCGGTCCACGGCCGCCTCCGGGTACTCCCGGTGCCCGCCGGGCGTCCGCTCGGCGGAGAGCATGCCCTGCTTCTCGTAGTAGCGCAGCGACCGCTCGCTCACATTGGTACGCCGGGCCAGTTCACCGATCCGCACGTCCGCTCCCGCACTTGATTCTGACATCAGTGTCAGGTTCTAGCGTAAGGGCATGACGCAGCACACGACAGCACTCTTCGAACCGGCTCGTCTCCCCGGGCTGGACCTGCCCAACCGTCTGGTGATGGCGCCCCTGACCCGCAACAGGGCCGAGGCCGACGGCACCCCGACCCCGCTCATGGCCACGTACTACGCCCAGCGTGCCTCGGCCGGGCTGATCATCGCCGAGGCCTCGACACCGAACCCGGTCGGGCAGACGTATCCGAACATCACCGCCGTCCACAGCCCGGCGCATGTGGCCGGCTGGCGGCAGGTCACGGACGCCGTACGGGAGGCGGGCGGGCGGATGTTCCTGCAGCTCCAGCACGGCGGGCGGGTCGGCCACCCGGCGACCAGCGGGCTGACGCCGGTCGCGCCCTCGCCCGTCGCGCTCCCCGAGACGATCTTCACGCCGGAGGGCCACCGGCCGGCCGTGGTGCCGAGGGAGATGACCGCCGAGGACATCCGCACCACCGTCGCCGACTTCGCGAAGGCCGCCCGCAACGCGGTCGAGGCGGGGTTCGAGGGGGTGGAGGTGCACTCGGCCAACGGCCACCTCCTGCACCAGTTCCTGGCCGCGAACACCAACCTGCGCACCGACGGCTACGGCGGACAGGTCGCCGCCCGGATCCGGTTCACGGCCGAGGTGACCGAGGCCGTGGCCGCCGAGATCGGTGCCGAGCGCGTAGGACTCAGGGTCTCCCCCGGCAACACCGTCAACGGCATCGCGGAGGGCGAGACCGAGGAGCTCTACCCGGCGCTCGCCGAGCGGCTCGGCGGGCTGGGGCTCGCCTATCTGCACCTGGGGTACGCCGACCCGCAGGCCCCGGTGTTCCGGCGGGTGCGCGCCGCATGGCCCGGGGTGATCATCGCCAACCCGGTGTTGAAGGAGGTCACCACCGATGCCGTGCACCGGGAGTCAGAAGCGCTGCTGGCCGCCGGGGCGGACCTGATCGCCCTCGGCCGGCCCTTCCTCGCCAACCCGGACCTGGTGACCCGGCTGCGGCTCGGTGCGCCCCTGAACGAGCTGCGCGACCGGTACTTCATGTACGTGGGCGGGGCGGCCGGCTACACCGACTACCCCGCCCTGGACAAGACGGACACTCAGCCGTCGAGGGCGTCGAGTGACTCGATCGTGGCGTTGGACGGCGACCGCGTCGCCTGAAGGCCACGGGCCACGTCCTCGGCCGCGCCCAGCACCCGTACCGCGTTCTTCCAGGTCAGCTTGGCCAGATCGGCCTTCGACCAGCCGCGCTCCAACAGCTCGGCGAGGAGGTTCGGGTAGCCGGAGACGTCGTCCAGCCCGTCGGGCGTGAAGGCCGTGCCGTCGTAGTCGCCGCCGATGCCGAGGTGGTCGATGCCGGCGACCTCGCGCATGTGGTCCAGATGGTCGGCGACCGTCGCCACCGTCGCGACCGGGCGGGGCCGCCGCTCCTCGAAGGCGCGGTGGACCTTCATGGCCTCCGCGGTGGTGTCGAGGTGGTGGAAACCGTGGGCGCGCATGTTCTCGTCGGCCTCGGCCGTCCAGTCCACGGCCGCCTGGAGCACGAACTTCGGCACGAACGTCACCATCGCGACACCGCCGTTGGCGGGCAGCCGCTCCAGGACGTCGTCCGGGATGTTGCGCGGGTGGTCGCACACGGCCCGCGCGGAGGAATGGGAGAAGACCACGGGGGCGGTGCTCGTGTCGAGCGCGTCCCGCATGGTCGTCGCCGCCACGTGGGAGAGGTCGACGAGCATGCCGACCCGGTTCATCTCCCGCACGACCTCACGGCCGAACGCGGTGAGGCCACCGGCCCTCGGTTCGTCGGTCGCGGAGTCCGCCCAGTCCACGTTGTCGTTGTGGGTGAGGGTCAGATACCGCACACCGAGCCCGTACAGACCGCGCAGGGTGCCCAGGGAGTTGGCGATGGAGTGGCCGCCCTCCGCCCCCATGAGGGAGGCGATCCGGCCCTCCCCGCGCGCGGCCTCCATGTCGGCGGCCGTCAGCGCGGGCCGGAGGTCGGCCGGGTGGCGGGCCAGCAACTGCCGTACACAGTCGATCTGTTCGAGGGTGGCGGCGACCGGGTCCGGCGAGTCGGTGCGGACGTACACCGACCAGTACTGCGCACCGACGCCGCCCGCACGCAGCCGCGGGATGTCGGTGTGCAGGTGGGCGCTCTGGTCGGCGGCGACATCGCGGGCGTCGAGGTCGTAGCGGACCTGCTCGCGCAGCGCCCAGGGCAGGTCGTTGTGGCCGTCGGCGACCGGGAACTCGCGCAGGAGCTCACGGGCTGACTCCAGGGAGGTCATCGCCGTCACTTCCCCGCGCCGAAGCCGAAGCCGCCCGATCCCTCGACCTTGGAGCGCAGGCGCTTGCCCTTCTCGGTGGCCTGGTCGTTCAGCTCCTGCTGGAAGTCGCGCATCCGGCCGCGCAGTTCCTCGTCGTGCGCGGCGAGGATGCGGGCGGCCAGCAGACCGGCGTTGCGGGCACCGGCGACGGAGACCGTCGCGACGGGGACACCGGCCGGCATCTGCACGATCGACAGCAGGCTGTCCATGCCGTCGAGGTACTTCAGCGGCACGGGCACGCCGATGACCGGCAGCGGGGTGACCGAGGCGAGCATGCCGGGCAGGTGGGCGGCGCCGCCGGCCCCGGCGATGATCACCTTGAGCCCGCGGCCGTCGGCCTGCTCGCCGTACGCGACCATCTCGCGCGGCATGCGGTGGGCCGACACGACGTCCACCTCGTAGGGGATCTCGAACTCGTCGAGGGCCTTCGCGGCGGCCTCCATGACGGGCCAGTCGGAGTCCGACCCCATGACGATGCCAACAACAGGGCTCATTCGGTGATGGTGCCTCTCAGGTAGCCGGCTGCGTGACGGGCGCGCTCCAGCACGTCGTCCAGGTCGTCGCCGTAGGTGTTGACGTGTCCGACCTTGCGGCCGGGCTTCACGTCCTTGCCGTACATGTGGATCTTCAGCTGGGGGTCGCGGGCCATGCAGTGCAGGTACGCGGAGTACATGTCCGGGTAGTCGCCGCCGAGGACGTTGACCATGACCGTCCACGGGGCGCGGGGGCGCGGGTCGCCGAGGGGCAGGTCCAGGACCGCGCGGACATGGTTGGCGAACTGGCTGGTGACCGCGCCGTCCATCGACCAGTGGCCGGAGTTGTGCGGGCGCATCGCCAGCTCGTTGACGAGGATACGACCGTCGCGGGTCTGGAACAGCTCGACGGCGAGGTGCCCGACGACGTCGAGCTCCTTGGCGATGTTCAGGGCCATCTCGGAGGCCCGGACCGCGAGGTCCTCGTCGAGGTCGGGGGCCGGGGCGATGACCGTGTCGCAGACGCCGTTGACCTGGCGGGACTCCACGACCGGGTAGGCGACGGCCTGGCCGTGCGGCGACCGTACGACGTTGGCGGCGAGCTCGCGCAGGAAGTCGACCTTCTCCTCGGCGAGCACGGGGACACCGGCCTTGAACGGGTCGGCGGCCTCCTCGACGGAGTCGACGACCCAGACGCCCTTGCCGTCGTAGCCGCCGCGGACGGTCTTGAGGACGACGGGGAACCCGTCCCCCTCGGCGGCGAAGGCCGCCACGTCCCGCGGATCGGAGACGATCCTGTGTCTGGGGCAGGGCACGCCGATCGCGTCGAGCTTCGCGCGCATCACGCCCTTGTCCTGGGCGTGCACGAGCGCGTCGGGGCCGGGGCGCACGGGGATGCCGTCCGCCTCCAGGGCCCTGAGGTGCTCGGTGGGAACGTGTTCGTGATCGAAGGTGATCACATCGCACCCGCGGGCGAACTCGCGCAGCGTGTCGAGGTCGCGATAGTCGCCGATGACGACATCGCTCACGACCTGCGCAGCCGAGTCCTGCGGGGTGTCACTGAGAAGCTTGAACCTGATGCCCAACGGGATGCCCGCCTCGTGTGTCATACGAGCGAGCTGGCCACCGCCGACCATGCCGACTACCGGAAACGTCACTCCCTCAGGGTATCGGCCGCGCCAGGGTGGCCGGTTTCCTGTCCCTCCCCTCCCCGGTCCGGACCATCTCCGGCCGTACACCGGTATCCGCAGGAAGATCGCGCGGGAGGGTGGTTAGCATGGCTGGGTTGACGCCAACTGAGGGACGGGGGCCTGCACGACCATGGGACATGGTGCCTCTCGGCTCCGACGGCTCGTTCGCGAAGTCGCCAAATTCGGCGCGGTGGGCGGGGCCGGGGTGCTGGTCAACCTCCTCGTGTTCAACCTGGTGCGGCATGTCACCGACCTCCAGGTGGTGCGCGCGAGCGTCATCGCGACCGTCGTCGCGATCGTCTTCAACTACGTCGGCTTCCGCTATTTCACGTACCGCGACCGCGACAAGAGCGGCCGCACCCGGGAAATGACCCTGTTCCTGCTGTTCAGCGCGGTGGGCCTGGTCATCGAGAACGGCGTGCTGTACGCGGCGACCTACGGCTTCGGCTGGAACACCCCGCTCCAGAACAACATCTTCAAGTTCGTCGGCATCGGCGTCGCCACGCTCTTCCGCTTCTGGTCGTACCGCACCTGGGTCTTCCGCGCGCTCCCGG
The DNA here is from genome assembly GCF_042673825.1 of Streptomyces sp. NPDC057002. Lineage (NCBI taxonomy): Bacteria > Bacillati > Actinomycetota > Actinomycetes > Kitasatosporales > Streptomycetaceae > Streptomyces > Streptomyces sp. NPDC057002. The sequence continues at coordinate 589,327 of NZ_JBHURZ010000006.1, read as the reverse complement.
CCCGGACACCGGCGCCGGAGACCGGACCGGCGGTGGAGCAGCAGCGGAACAAGCAGCGGGTGCCGTAGCCGTACCGAACGAGAGCCTCAGCGGACCATCGGCTCGTCCTCGTCCGTCAGCGGCGTCTGCGTGGCCGTGCGGGACAGGAACAGGCCGAAGACCGGGGGCTTGGTCTGGAGCATTTCCAGGCGGCCGCCGTCCGCCTCCGCCAGGTCGCGGGCGACGGCCAGGCCGATGCCCGTGGAGTTCCGGCCGCTGATCGCCCGCTCGAAGATGCGTGCGCCCAGGTCGGCGGGGACGCCGGGGCCCTCGTCCGTGACCTCGATGACCGCCTGGTTTCCGGTGACGCGGGTGCGCAGGGCCACCGTGCCGCCACCGTGCATCAGGGAGTTCTCGATCAGCGCGGCCAGCACCTGCGCGACCGCGCCGGGCGTGCCGACCGCCTCCAGATGCCGCTTGCCGGAGCTGACGATCGCCCGGCCCACACTGCGGTACGCCGGCCGCCACTCGGCGAGCTGCTGCTGGATGACCTCGTCGAGGTCGAAGGTGACGGCGGAGCCGGTGCGCGGATCGCGGGAGTTGGTCAGCAGCCGCTCGACGACGTCCGTCAGCCGCTCGACCTGCGTGAGCGCGATCGTCGCCTCGTCCTTCACCGTGGCCGGGTCGTCGGTGAGGGTGATCTCCTCCAGCCGCATGGACAGGGCCGTGAGGGGCGTCCGCAGCTGGTGGGAGGCGTCCGCGGCCAGGCGGCGTTCGGCGGTGAGCATGCGCGCGATGCGCTCGGCGGAGCCGTCCAGCACGTCCGCCACCCGGTCCAGCTCGGGCACGCCGTACCGCTTGTGCCGCGGCCGGGGGTCGCCCGAGCCGAGCCGCTCGGCGGTCTCCGCGAGGTCGGTCAGCGGCGATGCCAGCCGGTTCGCCTGGCGGACCGCAAGCAGCACCGCGGCCACCACCGCGAGCAGCGCGACCAGCGCGATGATCAGCAGCGTCCGGCCGACCTCGCGGGTCACCGAGGAGCGCGGCTCCTCGACGGTGACCGTCTCGCCCTCCTCGCCGGGCGCGGTCGCGCTGATGACGTCACCGGACGGCTTGGTGCCGACCTCGATGGGCGCCTCGCCGGGGAGCCGGATCACCGCGTAGTAGCGGTCCTGCGTGACCTGGTCGCGCAGCACCTCGGCGTCGACCTGCTGGGCCCCGAAGAGCCGGCTGTCGACGATGCTGGCGAGGCGGACCGCCTCGGACTCCACCCGCTCCTGGGCACTGTTGCTGATCGTCCGGGTCTCGACGATGACGAGCGAGACACCGAAGACGGCGATCACGACCAGCACCACGGCGAGCGTGGACTGGATCAGTCGGCGGCGCATGTCCTGTTACCCGTGCCTGCCCTGTGGCTCAGCTCTTCTCGAAACGGAAGCCCACACCGCGCACGGTGGCGATGAAGCGGGGGTTGGCCGCGTCGTCGCCGAGCTTCTTGCGCAGCCAGGAGATGTGCATGTCGAGGGTCTTGGTCGACGACCACCAGGTCGTGTCCCAGACCTCGCGCATCAGCTGGTCGCGGGTGACGACCCGGCCCGCGTCACGCACCAGCACCCGCAGCAGGTCGAACTCCTTGGCGGTGAGCTGGAGCTCCTCCTCGCCCATCCAGGCGCGGTGCGACTCGACGTCGATGCGCACGCCGTGCGTGGCGGGCGGCTGCTGCGGCTCGGCGGCACCGCGCCGCAGCAGGGCCCGGACGCGGGCGAGCAGCTCGGCGAGCCGGAAGGGCTTGGTGACGTAGTCGTCGGCGCCCGCGTCGAGCCCGACGACGGTGTCCACCTCGTCGGCGCGCGCGGTCAGGATGAGGATCGGGATGGTGTGGCCCTCGCCGCGCAGGCGGCGGGCGACCTCCAGACCGTCCATGCCGGGCAGCCCCAGGTCGAGCACGACCAGGTCGACGCCGCCCTGAAGTCCTGCGTCGAGAGCGGTGGGGCCGTCCTCACGCACCTCGACCTCGTAGCCCTCCCGGCGCAGAGCACGGGCCAGCGGCTCCGAGATGGACGCGTCGTCCTCGGCGAGCAGTACACGGGTCATGGAGTGATGGTAGACCTGCGAGGCCCTGAGCTGGGGTGTGACCGGAAGCCTTGATTCTTACCGTTGGCATACCCACTTCTTACGTTCCAGGGGAACGCTGACGAACCTCTGCCTATGGGGTGCGATCCTGGTAAGGACCTTGGAAACGGGGCTTACGGTTCCCCCGTCACCTGTGATCCTCCTCTCAAGTCCTTCCATATGCGGCAGTGTCCTGCCGTATGGTGAATCGACGCCTGTAGCCCTAGGCGACCTTCTGTGGCTCTCTGCCCTGAAGGTCTCTTTTATGTCGGGCCCCGGAGGCGACCGCCCATCGCTCCGTGCCCCGGAGCGGCCCCCGTAGGCGTCGGGGGCGACGGCCGTACGCTCCGGTGCCGACAGACCCCCACCGGGCGCACCACCGCTGTCGCGGGGCGCGTCCCGACCAGCAAGGAACGACCATGGCGTCCAGCCTGACGAAGGACTCGGCCCGTCCGGGCACCCCCGGCTCCGAGAAGACCTTCTTCGGCCACCCCCGCGGACTGGCCACTCTCTTCATGACCGAGATGTGGGAGAGGTTCTCCTACTACGGCATGAGGGCCCTGCTCCCGCTGTACCTGGTGGCCCCGGGTGGCCTGCACCTGCCCGCGGGGACGGCGACGGCGATCTACTCCGTGTACGTGTCGCTGGTGTACCTGCTCGCCATGCCCGGCGGCTGGTTCGGCGACCGCGTCTGGGGGCCGCGCAAGACCGTCGCCATCGCGGGCGGGATCATCATGCTCGGCCACCTCACGCTGGCCCTGCCCTCCTCCGGCACCTTCTACGCCGGCCTCGGCCTGGTCGCGATCGGCTCGGGTCTGCTGAAGGCCAACATCTCGACGATGGTCGGCCACCTCTACGACGGACCGGACGACCCGCGCCGCGACGGTGGCTTCACCGTCTTCTACATGGGCATCAACCTCGGTGCCTTCGCGGCGCCGCTGATCATCGGCACCATCGGTGAGAGCGTCAACTGGCACCTGGGCTTCGCGCTCGCCGCGCTCGGCATGGCACTGGGTCTCGTCCAGTTCCTGATCGGCTCGCGCAACCTGGCCGAGCGCTCCGGCGTCGTCCCGACGCCGCTGTCCGGCGAGGAGAAGGCCTCGACGCTGCGCAAGGCGGCGATCTGGGCCGGTATCGCGGTCGTCGTCTACGCGATCGTCGGCTTCTCCGGCCACTACACGCTGAACTGGATCCTGGTCCCGCTGACCCTGCTGGGCGTGATCATCCCGACGATGGTCCTGGTCCGCATCAAGCGCGACAAGGACCTCGACCGTGCCGAGCAGTCGAAGATGTCCGCCTACATCTGGTTCTTCGTGGCCGCGGCCGTGTTCTGGATGATCTACGACCAGGGCGGCTCGACGCTGTCGATCTTCGCGGACTCCTCCGCCGAGAACAGCGTCCTCGGCTGGGCGTTCCCGGTCTCCTGGTACCAGTCGGTCAACCCGGTCCTCATCATGGCGCTGGCCCCGGTCTTCGCCTGGTTCTGGCTGGCGCTGAACCGGCGCGGCAAGGAGCCGAGCACGATCGTGAAGTTCGGCTCGGGTCTGGTCCTGGTCGGCGCGTCCTTCTTCCTCTTCCTGGCCCCGCTGTCGATCGCCGAGGGCGGTCACAAGGCGGCCGCGCTGTGGCTGGTGGCGATCTACTTCACGCAGACCGTCGGTGAGCTGCTGCTCTCCCCGGTCGGTCTGTCGGTGACGACGAAGATGGCTCCCGCGAAGTACGCCTCGCAGATGATGGGCGTCTGGTTCCTGGCCGTCACCGCCGGTGACGCCACGACCGGTCTGCTCTCCATCGCCGGGGTCGACCTGAACAAGGCGGGCATCGTGGCGCTGGAGGCCACGCTCGCCGTCCTCGCCGGCGGCGCGGTGTGGATGTACCGCAAGAAGGTCAAGGAACTCATGGGCGACGTCCGCTGACCCGCCCCACCGGGCCATGACGAAGGGCCGCCGCACCCTCGGGACGCGGCGGCCCTTTCGCGTGCGTTCGCGCTGGTCAGGCCCTCGTCGTCGGGCCCTTTCCGTACGGCACGGAGGGCCGCCCCGCGTCCTCCGGGCCGGCGTCGGGGGCGACCCAGGGCAGGGCCGGGGCGGCGGAGGGGGTGTTCGCCCTCGCGGGACGCGGCAGGAGCCCGGGCAGCCCCTTACGACGGGCCGGGCGGGCCGCGTGGCCGGGCCGGCGGGGCCGCAGGTGGTCCACCAGGGCCAGGCCTGCGCGGACCACCGCCGCCGGTACGACCAGGAGGACCAGGACCCAGAACAGGGTCACGCCCCAGGGGCGGCCCACGCCCCAGGGATGTTCGGCGAGGACCTTGCCGCCGTACTTCAGGGACACCGTGTAGTCGCCGTGCGCCCCGGCCGCGAGCTCCACGGGCAGCTCGATACGGGCCTCGCCGCCGGGCCGGATCGTGCCGCGCCAGCGCTGGTCCTGCCACTGCGGCGCGAACACGCCGTGTGCGGTGCCGACCTGGAAGACGGGGTCCTTCACGGGGGACGTGCCGACGTTGCCGACAGTGACCTCCAGGGTCCGGGCGGGCGGCGAGCCGAACCAGGTCAGCAGCCCGTCGCCGCCGCGCAGCCGGGTGTCCGCGGGCAGGGAGAGCCGCCCGCCCGACCGTTCCGCGGGCAACGGCTCGACCGTGTGCCCGGCGATCCGGAGGGCCGCGTCGGCCTCGGCACCGGCTCCGGTCACCGTCGCCACGTGCACCACGCAGGGGCACGGCACCGGCGGCTCGACGACGGGCAGTGTGCGGCGGAAGCGTCCTTCGGCATCGGCGGTGACGGCCCGGCCGTCGGCGTTCGCGCAGGAGTTGGTGCCGCCGGTCACACCCCGGTCCGGCTCGGCCTGCCCGCACACCAGCAGCGTCAGCAGGGCACGCGCCCGCCAGCCACTACCGCTGACAGTGACCGCCCCACCCGCCCCGGCCTCCGCCTCGGACACCTCGACCCGAGGCCGCTCCACGGCCCCGACGGGCCCGGCCCCCATTAGAACCATCAGAAACACGAACAGAACCGACAGCGACAGGTACGGAAGGCGCGCGGCACGCGACATCGGCGGCTCCATCGGTCTTCCGGGGCGGGCATACGACCTCGACTCCGGCGGGTGTCCGGGCACGCTCACGGCATCAACGGCCCGAGCGGCCGGATCCAGCGGGTTTCCGGGGCCTGCGCGCGTCGCCTCCAGCGGGCGTGAGGGCACGCACACGGCACCGACAGCCCGATCGGCCGGCTCCACCAGACGTCCGGACCGGGCGCACGGCGTCACCTCCCGCGGCCGCACGGCATCGGCCGCCCGAGAAACCGACTCCAGCGGACGTCCAGGGCCTGCGCGCGTCGGCGCCGACCGGCACCCGGCCATGCGCGCGGCATCGACAGCCCGAGCGGTCGGCTCCACCCGCCCGGGCCAGCGCGGCGACCCGCGCTCGGCGACGTACGCACGAACCCGCGCCAACGGCCCTGGCCGGCCGGGCCGTCGGTGAGTGGCGGTGTCGGTCTCGGCAGGTGGCCCGGGCGGGCATACCGCGTCGGATCCCGCACGCGTCCCGGGCATGCTCAGTGGCGGACGCGAGTGCTCTGGTGACGCCGTGTCAGCCACAACGTGCCCGCCGCGCCGGCGAGCAGGACCGTGCCGCCGAGGGTGCCGAGGGCTATGGCCGAGTCCTCGGGCCCGGTCTGCGGGAGCCCGGCGCCGGTGCCGGAGTCCGAGCCGGAGCCGCCGCCCTGGGCGGAGCCGGTGCCGCCGCCGCTCGCGGCCTTGACGTCGAGGGTCAGGGACGGGTCCGGGTCGTTGGTCGGGGTGCATGTGGTCGTCGTACCGAGCGCCTTGATGGTGAGCACGCCGGCCGTGAAGGTGACCTCGCCGCTCTTCTTCGGCGTGTATGTCCCGCTCAAGTCGTTGATCTTGATCGGGGTGTTGGCCGGTATGGCCGCGTCGTTGGCGGGCCCGGTCACCGTCAGGGTGCCGTCGTCGGCACCGCCCAGGGCGATCGTGGCGCTCGGGGTCATCGCGCCCTTGCCCAGTTCGACCGGGCTGGAGGAGACACCCTTCTGCCAGGACATGGTGATCTTGTAGCCGTCACCGTCCTCGACGCCCTTGATGTCGATGGGCGAGACGGCGCTCTTGTCGCCGATCGGCGTCTTGCACTGGTAGTTGACGTCGACGACCTCGGCCCGCGCCACGGGGGCGGCCATCAACACCGCCGAGCCGGCCAGGGCCGCCGCGGACGCGAGCGCGGCGGTTCGATTCCGGTACGACACGATGCCACTCCCCTTCCTGTTTCCTGACGGCGTATCAGATCGGGCCGTCAAGGTACGCCCGGGACCCGGAGGAAGGAAGACACAGCGCGCGCCGGATCTGTGGCGATCCGGCGCGCGGTGAGTGACGTATGAGGGGATGTACGGCGGGGAATCCGTGAGGACGGGCGGACGGTCCCCGGTCAGGCGGGTGCGCCCAGTTCCGCCCACACCGTCTTGCCGGCGACACCCGGCGTGCGCACGACGCCCCAGTCCAGGCACAGCCGCTGGACGATGAACATGCCGTGGCCGCCCGGGCGCCCGGCCCGGTGCGGATTACGCGGAGCCGGCTGCCCGGTCCCCCGGTCGGCGACCTCCAGACGGATCACCTTGTTGTCGCAGGTGATCCACAGCTGGTCCGGCCCCTCGGCGTGCAGGCAGGCGTTGGTGACCAGCTCGGAGACGACGAGCAGCACATCCTCGGCGGCGGCCCGCTGGTCGGCGGAGGCGGCGGGCAGCCAGCCCCACGCGTACAGCGCCTGGCGGGTGAAGTCGCGGGCGAGCGGAACGACACCGCTCTCCCCGTCGAAGCTCAGCCGGCGCACCTGCCGTCCCCCCGGCGGCGCCGCGGCTCCGGACGGCGCGCCCACGCCCTCGCCGGACGCAGTGGCCGCCGGTACGCCACCCTCGGACGCCCCGGAAGCGCCGCTGGGCTCCGGCCCGCGGTCGCCCGGCGGGTAAGGCCGGGTGGTGCTCATCAGCGCTTCACCTCACCGATTCACCAGTTCACGATTCAAAAGATTCTCTACACCGTCAGTCACGCAGTGCGCGGCACATCGGTTTCGCGGTGCCCCCGACACCCCGGCAGCCAACAGGTTCAGGATGTCTCCTGCCCTGGCGTCCCGACGGAACACCCCCGGATTCGGCACGAAAGGCGCGACGTACATAGGACGTCGGTCACAGGGGGAAGGCCGAGGCTCGGCGCGCCGACGCACCGCCGCTCAGCTCGACTCGTCGGCCAGGGCCGCCTCGAGCGTGTCGTGAACGGTGAAAACCGCGTCCGCACCCGTGATCTCGAATACGCGCGCCACCACCGGCTGCATCCCGGCGAGGGTCACACCGCCACCGGCGGCCTCCGCCTTCAGCCGTGCGCCGAGGAGCACATTGAGCCCCGTGGAGTCGCAGAACTCCAGGCGTACGCAGTCGATGACCAGGCGCTTGAATCCCTTGGCGAGGCAGTCCTCGAGTGGCTCACGCAACAAATCGGCGGTGTGGTGATCCAACTCACCCGCCGGGGTCACGACGGCGCTAGAGCCCTCGTCCCGCACCTCCACCAGAAGCCGGCCAGACTGTGCGCTGCCGACCGTCCCGCGGTCCATGCCGTCTCTCTCTCCTGACGTCGAGGCTGCTTGCTGACGCCCTCGAACACTACGCCTTCCTGACGTGCTCCGACACCCGAACAACTACACACAAACGGACATATGCCCACAGAACGCACTTGCGGTGGGCTCGGGAAAGCGGGTAGGCCTAGTAAGGACACGTACCCGACACACGGCCGGCTTTGGAGGCGCCGCACACCGCAGTGCACGTAATTGGCTCCGGCAGCCTTATGCCGAGAACGATGGAGGACATCATGTCACCCCGGCTCGACGCATCGCGTACCCAGAAAGCGACGTCGACACCCCCTCCGGAACATCTGGATCCCATCGAGCAGGACGAGACGCTCGTCACACACGACGACGTTCTCGCCGGACTTCCGGACATCCCCCCGTACGAGCAGGTCGACGCGGTCGACGCACGGGCTCTGTCCAAGACCCTCTTCGAGCGCCTCGAGGCGCTGGAGGAAGGCACGCACGAGTACTCGTACGTCCGCAACACGCTTGTCGAACTGAATCTCGCGCTGGTCAAGTTCGCCGCTTCCCGGTTCCGCTCCCGCAGCGAGCCGATGGAGGACATCATCCAGGTCGGCACCATCGGCCTGATCAAGGCGATCGACCGGTTCGAGCTCTCCCGGGGTGTCGAGTTCCCCACCTTCGCGATGCCGACCATCGTCGGCGAGATCAAGCGCTTCTTCCGCGACACCTCGTGGTCCGTGCGCGTTCCGCGGCGGCTCCAGGAGCTCCGGCTCGACCTGGCCAAGGCCGGTGACGAGCTGGCGCAGAAGCTGGACCGCGCCCCGACGGTGACGGAACTGGCCGAGCGCCTGGGCCTGTCCAAGGACGAGGTCGTCGAGGGCATGGCCGCCTCGAACGCCTACACCGCCTCCTCGCTGGACGCCCAGCCGGAGGAGGACGACTCCGAGGGCGCGCTCGCGGACCGTATCGGCTACGAGGACCACGGACTCGAAGGCATCGAGTACGTCGAGTCGTTGAAGCCGCTGATCGCCGAACTTCCGCCGCGCGACCGGAAGATCCTGTCGCTGCGGTTCGTCGCGGGTCTCACGCAGTCGGAGATCGGCGAGGAACTGGGCATCTCGCAGATGCACGTGTCGCGACTGCTGTCGCGCACGCTGGTACGGCTGCGCAAGGGGCTGACCGTCGAGGAGTGAGCCTCGTGTGAACCCCGCCGGGTGACGTGTCCTTCGGGGGCGGACCGAACGGTCCGCCCCCGGGCGCGTGCCACGGACCCTCTCAGACGTCGGAGACGACGACGAGGACGAGCGTCGGCAGAAGCATGGCGAGGGCGCCCAGCGCCCAATAGCGGGCCGGCGGCAGGTTCGTGCCGCGCCGCAGCGGACGGTTGGCCGACCACCAGAGCAGACCGAACGCGAGGACGACCGGCCCCGCGACGATGAACCACGGCAGGACGCCGTCGTTCTCCGTGGGCTCCCGGTCGGTCAGGCCCAGTGCGGCCAGCGGCCAGTTCGACGCCAGGTACCAGAGCAGCCAGACCGGCACCACGGCCGGGATCCCCAGCAGCACGTTCACGCCCAGCGCGAGCCACCGCCGCCTCGCCGTCCGCCTGTCGCGCACAGCATCGGGCCGGGTCGGTTGGTCAGAGCACCCTTTCACCGCGCCGCCAGACTCCGCTGACCAGGGGGACGCCGGGGCGGTAGGCCAGGTGGACGTGGCTCGGGGCGTCGAGGAGCGTCAGGTCGGCGTACGCGCCCGGGGCGATGCGGCCGATGTCGGTGCGCCGGAGGGCCGCCGCACCGCCCGCCGTGGCCGACCAGAGGGCCTCGTCCGGGGTCATGCCCATGTCCCGTACAGCGAGCGCGACACAGAACGGGACGGAGGAGGTGAAGGACGAGCCCGGGTTGCAGTCGGTGGAGAGGGCCACGGTGGCGCCCGCGTCGAGGAGACGGCGGGCGTCCGGCCACTCGGCCCGCGTGGAGAACTCGGCGCCGGGCAGGAGGGTGGCGACCGTACGGCTGTTCGCCAGGGCGTCCACGTCCGCGTCGGTCAGATGGGTGCAGTGGTCGGCGCTGGCCGCGTCGAGCTCGACGGCGAGCTGAACGCCCGGGCCGTACGAGAGCTGGTTGGCGTGGACACGGGGGTGCAGGCCCTTGGCCTTGCCCGCGGTGAGGATCGCGCGGGCCTGGTCGCCGTCGAAGGCGCCCTTCTCGCAGAAGACGTCGATCCAGCGGGCGTACGGGGCGCAGGCGTCGAGCATCTCGCCGGTGACGAGGGCGACGTAGCCGGCCGGGTCCTCGGCGAACTCGGGGGCGACGATGTGGGCGCCGAGGTAGGTGACCTCGTCGGTGTGGGCGGCGGCGACGCGCAGGGCCCGGGCCTCGTCCTCGACGGTCAGGCCGTAGCCCGACTTGGTCTCGAAGGTGGTGGTGCCCTGATGCAGCGCCTCGCGGAGGTAACGGGTGACGTTGGCCTCGAGTTCCGCGTCGCTCGCGGCGCGGGTGGCGGCGACGGTCGTGCGGATGCCGCCCGCACTGTAGGACCGCCCCGACATGCGGGCGTTGAACTCCTGTGTCCGGTCACCGGCGAAGACGAGGTGCGAGTGGGAGTCCACGAAGCCCGGGACGACCGCCCTGCCACCTGCGTCGACCCGATTGTCAGTGGCGGGTGCTTTGCTTTGATCACCGGTCCACACGACGCGGTCGCCCTCGATGGCGACGGCCGCGTCCTGGACCAGTCCGAGGGGGGAATTGTCACCGAGGGAGGGGTCGTTGGTGACCAGGGCGGCGATGTTGGTGATGAGCGTGCTTGCGGTGCTCGCGGAGTGGGCGGGGCTGACGGTCGTCGCGTTGCTCATGGCGTCCTTGGTTGCCTGGTCGGCGGTGGGGGCGGGTTCGGGGACGGAGGCAGGTGCGGGCCGTGCGGGTGGGTGGCCCGCCGTCGTCATCCGCGCAGGGCTTCGACGGCGTCCGCGAGGGCTTTCGGCACATCCGGTACGAGGGAGTGGACCCCGTCCCGTACGACGTGCCGACCTCCCACGACCGTATGCGACACGTCCGCTGCCGACGCGGCGAATACGGCCGTCTCGGCCCCGAGCCGCGGAAGCGGCCCTGCCGTCCTGACCGAGTCGAGCGCGACGGTGGTGAAGTCGGCGAGCGCCCCGCCCTCCAGGACGCCCGCGTCCTCCCACCCGAGGGCCGCGTGGCCGTCGGCCGAGGCCGCCCGCAGCAGGGCCGAGGCCGTCCAGTGACCTCGGGTGCGGGTGCGCAGGCGCTCGTTCAGCTCCAGGGCGCGCGCCTCCTCCAGCAGGTCGATCACCGCGTGGCTGTCGGAGCCGAGGGAGAGCGGGGAGCCCTCGTTCTGCAGGGCGGCGGCGGGCCCGATGCCGTCGGCCAGGTCCCGCTCGGTGGTGGGGCACATACAGGTGCCGGTGCCGCTGCCGCCGATGAGGGAGACGTCCTCGGCGGTGAGGTGGGTGTTGTGGACACCGGTCGTGCGCGGCCCGAGGACGCCGTGCAGGGCGAGCAGCTGCGTCGGGGTGCACCCGTGGATCTCCAGGCAGGCCTCGTTCTCGGCGGTCTGCTCCGACAGGTGCACGTGCAGCGGGGCCCGCCGCTCCTCGACCCACCTCGCGACGGTCGCCAGCTGGTCGGCGGGCACGGCTCGTACGGAGTGGATCGCCGCTCCGATCCGCGCGTGATCCCGTTCCTTGAGAACTGAACAGCGTTCGGCCCAGGCGTCCGCCGTGCCGTCGGAGAAGCGGAGCTGCTGGGCGGAGGGCGGCTGCCCGAAGCCGGAGGAGAGGTAGGCGGTGTCGAGGAGGGTGATGCGGATCCCGGCTTCGGCGGCGGCCGCGATCAGGGCCTCGCCCATCGCGTTGGGGTCGGCGTAGGGCGTGCCGCCGGGGGCGTGGTGGACGTAGTGGAACTCGCCGACCGCCGTGACGCCGGCCAGGGCCATCTCGGCGTACACGGCGCGGGCCAGGGCGTGGTAGGTGTCCGGGGTGAGCCGGGCGGCCGTGGCGTACATGACCTCGCGCCAGGTCCAGAAGGTTCCGGAGCCGACCTGGGCGGTGCCGCGCAGGGCCCGGTGGAAGGCGTGGCTGTGGGCGTCGGCCAGCCCGGGGAGGGTGAGGCCGCGCAGGACCTCGGCGCCGGGGGGCGGGGCGGTGACCTCGGTGCGGACGGCGGTGATGCGGCCGTCGTGGACGTCGAGGGCGACGCCCGGCTCGACGTGTGTGCCGAGCCAGGCGTGTTCCAGCCAGTACGTACGGGTCTGCTGGGTGGGCGTCACGTGCGGGCCAGTCCTTCCAGTACGTCGGCGAGGGCGAGTACCCCGGCCACGCAGTCGTCCTCGGCCGCGGTCTCGGCCGGGGAGTGGGAGACGCCGGTGGGGTTGCGCACGAACAGCATGGCGGTCGGGATGCTCCCGGACAGGATCCCGGCGTCGTGTCCGGCGCCGGTGCCGAGGACGGGGACCGTGAGGCCGGTGTCCTTGCCGAGGATGCGGGCGAGTTCGTCGCGCAGGGCGTGGTCGAACTCGACGACGGGGGTGAACGACTCGCGGACGACGGCCAGCTCGACGCCGTGGGCGGCGGCGTGCTCCCCGGCCGCCTTCTCCACACCGGCGACCACGGCGTCCAGGCTGTCCTGGTCGGCGGCGCGCGAGTCGAGCCACCCGCGCACCAGGGAGGGGATGGCGTTGACGCCGTTCGGCTCGACGGCGATCTTGCCGAAGGTGGCGACGGCACTGGCGAGTTCAGCCTCGCGGCGGGCGGCGAGGACGGTTTCGGCGTAGGACAGCATGGGGTCGCGCCGGTCGGCGAGCCGGGTGGTGCCGGCGTGGTTGGCCTCGCCCCCGAAGTCGAACCGCCACCGGCCGTGCGGCCAGATCGCGCTGGCGATGCCGACCCGGTCGCCGGACAGGTCCAGGGCCCGGCCCTGCTCGACGTGGAGTTCGACGAAGGCGCCGATGCGGGCGAGCCGTTCGGGGTCGGGCCCGATGGCGTCGGGGTCGTATCCGGCGGCCTCCATGGCGCGCGGCAGCGTCACGCCCTCGCCGTCGGTGAGCCGGTGCGCCTGCTCGCGGGTGAGCTGCCCGGCGGTGAGCCGGGAACCGACGCAGGCGAGCCCGAACCGGGCGCCCTCCTCGTCACCGAAGTTCACGATGCCGAGGGGGCGGGTGAGCGGCGCGCCCCGCCCGCGCAGTTCGTCCAGCGCGGCGAAGGCGGACACGACACCGAGGGGCCCGTCGAAGGCCCCGCCGTCCGGCACGGAGTCGAGATGCGACCCGGTGACGACGGCGTCCCCGGCGGCGGGGTCGCCGAGCCAGGCCCACTGGTTGCCGTTCCGGTCGGTCTCGTAGCGCAGGCCGCGGGCGAGGGCCTGTTCTTCGAACCAGGCCCGGCAGTCACCGTCGACACCGCTCCAGGCGAAGCGCCGGTAGCCGCCGGAGGCGGGGTGGCGGCCGATCGGGAGCAGCTCGCGCCACATCCGGTGGAAGGAGGTGCCGGTGGGGTCCGGCCGGGGGCCGGCGGTTTCCTGCGTCACGCGTCGTCACCCTCGCGCATCGGAACACGGACGCCCTTGTCCCGGGCCACCGAGTCGGCGATGTCGTACCCGGCGTCGACATGGCGGATGACGCCCATGCCGGGGTCGTTCGTGAGGACCCGGCGGATCTTCTCACCGGCCAGTTTCGTGCCGTCGGCCACCGTCACCTGCCCGGCGTGGATCGACCGCCCCATCCCGACCCCGCCTCCGTGGTGCAGGGACACCCAGGACGCACCGGACGCCACGTTCACCATCGCGTTCAGCAGGGGCCAGTCGGCGATCGCGTCGGACCCGTCGAGCATGGCCTCGGTCTCCCGGTAGGGGGACGCGACGGATCCGCAGTCGAGGTGGTCGCGGCCGATGACGACCGGCGCGGCCAGCTCACCGCTCGCGACCATGTCGTTGAACCGCTCGCCTGCCTTGTCCCGCTCGCCGTAGCCCAGCCAGCAGATACGGGCGGGCAGGCCCTGGAAGTGGACCCGCTCCCCTGCCATCCGGATCCAGCGGGCCAGGGACTCGTTCTCCGGGAAGAGGTCGAGGATCGCCTTGTCGGTCTTGGCGATGTCTGAGGCCTCGCCGGACAGCGCGGCCCAGCGGAAGGGGCCCTTGCCCTCGCAGAACAGCGGGCGGATGTAGGCGGGGACGAAGCCGGGGAAGGCGAAGGCCCGGTCGTATCCGGCGAGCTGGGCCTCGCCCCGGATGGAGTTGCCGTAGTCGAAGACCTCGGCTCCGGCGTCCATGAAGCCGACCATGGCCTCGACATGCGTGGCCATGGACTCGCGGGCCCGGGTGGTGAAGCCGGCCGGGTCCTTCGCGGCGGCGTCGGCCATGTCCTCGAAGGCCATGCCGAGGGGCAGATAGGCCAGCGGGTCGTGGGCTGAGGTCTGGTCGGTCACGATGTCGATCGGGGCGCCCATGGCGAGCAGTTGCGGCAGCAGCTCGGCGGCATTGCCGAGGACCCCGATGGACAGCGGGCGGCGGGCGTCACGGGCCTCGGTGGCCAGCTGGAGGGCGTGGTCGAGGGAGTCGGCCTTCGCATCCAGGTACCGGTGCTCGATACGCCGCTCGATGGCACGCGGGTCGCAGTCGATGCAGATCGCGACACCGTCGTTCATCGTCACGGCGAGCGGCTGGGCGCCGCCCATGCCGCCGAGACCGGCGGTGAGGGTGATGGTCCCCGCGAGGGTGCCGCCGAACTTCTTCGCGGCGACGGCGGCGAAGGTCTCGTAGGTGCCCTGGAGGATGCCCTGGGTGCCGATGTAGATCCAGGAGCCGGCGGTCATCTGCCCGTACATCGTCAGGCCGAGGGCCTCCAGGCGGCGGAACTCCTCCCAGTTGGCCCAGTCGCCGACGAGGTTGGAGTTGGCGATGAGGACGCGCGGGGCCCACTCGTGGGTCTGCATGACGCCGACGGGGCGGCCGGACTGGACGAGCATCGTCTCGTCCTGCTTCAGGCCCTTCAGTGTGCGCACCATCGCGTCGAAGGAGCGCCAGTCGCGTGCCGCCTTGCCGGTGCCGCCGTAGACGACGAGCTTGTCGGGGTGCTCGGCGACCTCCGGGTCGAGGTTGTTCTGCAGCATCCGCAGGGCGGCTTCCTGCTGCCATCCCAGGGCGCTCGGTTCCGTGCCGCGCGGCGCTCGGACGGGGCGGGGTCCTGACATGGTCTGCCTCCCGGCGGTCTGTTGTTACGTCTATTCACATCCTGGCTTTATGAATAGAGCTAGTCAATACATGGGGAGGTCGGCGCGGCGGTGCCGTGGATGTTTGGCTGGATCCATGGATGACGACATTCAGGCAGGCGACTCGGGCGCGGGGCGGGCGGCCCGGCGGGACGAGGCAGTGCGGGCCGCCGTGGAGCAGGGACTGCTCGGGGCCGGCAGCCCCGTCGTCGGGCTGCTGGACGTCACCGGCATCCGGGAGTCGGCGGCGGAGCTGCGGGCGGCGTTCGACGCGTTCGTGGCACCGGGCACGCCCGTGCTGCACGCCTTCGCGGTGAAGGCGACCCCGCTGGTGGCGGTGCTGCGGCTGCTGCGCGCGGAGGGCATCGGAGCGGAGGTGGCGAGCCCGGGCGAGCTGGCGCTGGCCCGGGCGGCGGGGATGGACCCGGAGATGACGGTCCTGGACTCACCCGCCAAGACACCGGCCGAACTGCGCGAGGCGCTGGCGCTGGGCATCGCCGTCAACGCGGACAACCCGCAGGAGCTGGACCGCATCGACGGCCTGATGAGCGACGGCAGCACTCGCTCCCCACTCGGGATCCGGGTGAATCCGCAGGTCGGCGGGGGTTCCATCGGGGCGACCTCGACGGCCACGGCGACATCGAAGTTCGGGGTGGCGCTGCGCGACGAGGGGGCCCGGGAGTGGGTCGTGCGGGCGTACCAGGACCGCCCGTGGCTGACTCGGCTGCACGCGCACACCGGGTCCCAGGGCATCCCGCTGTCGCTGCTGGCCCAAGGGGTCGCGGAGACGTACGCGCTCGCCGAGGAGATCAACCGGCGGATCGGGCGACGGCAGATCGACACGCTCGACATCGGTGGCGGGCTGCCGGTGAACTTCGCGTCGGACGCGACGACGCCGACGTACGCGCAGTACGCGCGGACGCTGGCCGAGGAGGTGCCGGGGCTGTTCGACGGGCGGTACGGGCTGGTCACCGAGTTCGGACGGTCGCTGCTGGCCAAGCACGGCACGGTGGTGGCGCGGGTCGAGTACGCGAAGACCTCCGGCGGGCGGGCGGTCGCGGTGACGCATGCCGGGGTGCAGGTCGCCACGCGGACGGTGTACGCGCCGGAGAGCTGGCCGTTGAGGATCGCGGCGTATGACGCGAAGGGGCGGGTGAAGGAGGGGCCCGTCGTGGTGCAGGACGTCGCGGGGCCGGCGTGTTTCGCGGGGGATCTGCTGGCGGAGGGGCGGTCCATGCCGGTGCTGGAGCAGGGGGAGTATGCGGCGGCACTGGATACGGGGGCGTATTACTTCGCGCATCACTATGGGTACAACTCCCTTGTCCGGCCTGGGGTTTATGGGTTCGGGCCGGGCGGGGAGGGGGGTGTGGTCTTCGCGGTCGTGCGGGAGGCGCAGACGGTCGAGGAAGTGGTGGCGGAGTCTGGTGGGGCGCATGTGGAGGCGCTTACGCAGTCGCCGTTGGGGCTTCCGTAGTCACCGGTCTGCGGGCGCGTTGGGGCTGGTCGCGCAGTTCCCCGCGCCCCTGAAAAGGCAGGGCATGCGCCCCCAGCCCGACTACACCAGCGCCGGCGACTTCCTCCGTGCCCCGCCCGGGGCCGCGTCGCCCGCCGCGATGCCCGTGCTGCGGTACGCCTTGACCTGCTTGCCCGCCGGGCTGCCCGCGCCCCCGCGCAGCCAGTCCACCCGGACCCACAGCAACGCCTCGTCGGCCCGCTCCCGGCGGCCCAGCCAGGCCGCCTTCAGCCGCAGGCCCGCTCCGCAGCCGGCCAGGAGCATGCCGCCCGCGGCCGGGACGGCGAAGGCGGTGCCCAGGGCGCCGAGGAAGGCGAGGAGGAGCCACCAGCGGTGGTGGCGGCGCCAGTTGCGTACGGTCACCGCTCGGTCCTGGAGTACGTCGTGCTTGCCGGCGCGGGACGCGGCGGCGGCCAGGGTGACGTAGCGCCTACGGCCTCCGCGGGCCACCAGGGCCGTCGCCAGGAGGAACAGCGCCGCCCCGGCCAGGACGCCGATACGGCGGCCGGTCAGTCCCGGTGCGAGGACGCCGATGCCCGCGGCGCACACGCCCAGCCACCACAGCGGTGCGGCCCCCGCCCGTACGACGACGGCGACCCGAGCCAGTCCCTGTCCTCCGCGCGTCACGTTCAGCCTCCGTGCCGTCTTCCGAATCCTCTGAAGGGGGTGCAGGAAAGGCACGTTAGCGACGCAACGTGAGACGGGTCTGAGAAACCGGCGCGCGTTCCCTCAGTCGACGAACAGGCCCCGCGCCGCCGCCTTCGTGTCGAACTCCTCCAGGCGGGACTGGGCTTCGGGCAGGTCGTCGCACATCGCCTCCAGCAGCACCCGGCCGAGCAGCATCGGCGCGCAGGCCGTGTCGAAGGCCAGGCCGGTGCCGACCGCGGCGGGGAGCAGCAGGTCGGACACCTTGGCGACCGGTGCGAAGGCGGAGTCGGCGACGGTGACGACGGTCAGCCCGGCCTCCTTGGCGTGGGCGAGGGTGTCGACGACCTCGCGGGGGTGCCGGGGCAGCGCGAAGCAGAGCAGTGCGGTGGCACCGGCCCGGACGGCGGCGTCGATGCGGTCCTGGAGCATCGTGCCGCCCTCGTTGAGGAGGCGTACGTCGGGGTGGACCTTGGCGGCGAAGTACGCGAAGCCGTGCGCCTGGGCGGCCGCCGCCCGCAGTCCGAGGACGGGGAGCGGACGGGAGGCCGCGAGGATGCGCCCGGCCCGCTGCACGGGCCCGGTGTCGGCCAGGGCCTCCGCCAGGTGCCGCAGGTTCTCGATCTCGGCCTCGACGGCCTGCTGGTACTCGTTGACTGACCCGGCGTCCGCCGCGGGTTCGGCCGGGGCGACCTCGCGCAGATGGCGGCGCAGGGCCGGGTAGCCGTCGAAGCCCAGGGCCACGGCGAAGCGGGTCACGGACGGCTGGCTGACCCCGGCCAGTTCGGCGAGCTCCACGCTCGACAGGAACGGCACGTCGGCGGCCCGCCGCACCATGCTGTGCGCGATGCGCCGCTGGGTCGGCGTCAGCCGGTGGCCCTCGAAGAGCGCCTGGAGCCGCGCGGCAGGGCTGTCGGTCACGCTCATGACGTGCTCCCCCTCGCCTATTCAGTAGCTGAGGATTCTGCATGAGCATATGCAGACCGGCAAGCGGGAGTGGAGGGCCCCCGGGCCGCCCCCCGTCCCGACCCGGGGGCTAACCCCAGTGCGGCGGGCGTCGCTACTTTCTACCGTGGGTCTCATGACCGGAATGGACGCGCGGGACACCGAGCTGAAGAAGGAACTCGACGCCACCCTGCACGCACGCAGGGAGCTGGGCGAGGAGTACGAGTCCGCGCTGGTCGACTCGTTCCTGGAGAAGGTCGACCAGCGGATCGACGGCGCGGTGGACCGCCGGGTGCGCCGGCAGCTCGCCGAGCAGCAGATGCAGACGGCCCGGGACTCCCGCTCGCCGCGGCCCACGGACTCCTGGGGCGAGCGCTTCGGCTTCGGCATCGTCTCCCTGGTCCTCGCGGTGCCGCTGTCCGCGATCGGCGGGGGCGTGGCCCAGCTGCCCGGCATGCTCGTCGCCTGGGCCGGCATCGTGGGCGTCAACCTCGTCCAGGCCGTCCGCACCAACCCGGAGCTGTTCGGCCGCCGCAAGTCCTCCCAGGACAGCGGCTGGGAGGACTGAGCGGGCGCACGCCGTTCAGGCCTGCCGGGTGGGCAGCGCGACGATCTGCCGCAGATTGACCCGGCGCGGCCGGCTGGTCACGTAGGCCACCAGGTCGGCCAGTTCCTCGGCGGACAGCGCGCCCACCTGGTCCCGCAGCTCCGCCACCTGCCGGGCCAGTTCCGCGTCGCCGATGTGGGCGAGCAGCTCGCTCTCGACGAACCCGGGCTCGATGTTGGTGACCCGGACGTCCCGCGGCCCGAACTCGCCGCGCAGGGACTCCGACAGATAGGTGACGGCCGCCTTGGTCGCGCCGTACACCGCGTAGTTCGGGAAGCTGACATGCGCGGCGATGGACGAGATGTTCACGATGTCGGCCGTACGGCCGTCCGCCGCCGCGTCCACCAGGTCGCCGGTGAAGGCGCCGGTGATCCGCAGCACGCCGGCGACGTTGGTGTCGAGCATCCGCTGCCACTCGTCGGCGCGCCGGGCGTCGACGGGGTGCGGCAGCATCACGCCGGCGGAGTTGACGACCAGGTCGACGGGCCCGTACTCGGTATGGATCCGGTCGGCGGCGGCCGCCACGGACGCCTCGTCGGTGACGTCCGCGACGACGGCCAGGGCCTGTCCGCCGTCGGCCCGGATCTTCCCGGCGAGCGCCGTCAGCCGTTCCTCACGCCGGGCCAGCAGGGCCACCCGTGCGCCCCGGGCGGCCAGCAGGACGGCGATGGCCTCGCCGATCCCGCTCGCTGCTCCGGTGACGACGGCGGTACGGCCGGCCAGGTTCTCGTACGACATGGGAGATCCCCTCGGTGGTGGCCGGGGCGTCTCCCCGGCCTCGTCCACCACCCTCGGCGCCGTCGGCCGCCGTACCCAGGGGGGCGCTTTTCCTGGGACTGCCAGTACCAGGTTCGCCGCGCGCGGGGCGCCTAGGCTCGAAGGCATGGACGGAGAACTGGGAGATTTCCTGCGCTCGCGCCGTGCCCGTATCCAGCCGGAGGAGGTGGGGCTGCCCTCCTACGGCCGCCGCCGTGTCCCGGGGCTGCGCCGTGAGGAGGTGGCGCAGCTGGCCGGGGTGAGCGTCGACTACTACGTCCGCCTGGAGCAGGGCAGGGGGCCCGGGGACCCGTCCCGGACGAAGTCCGGCGGAGTGTCGGACGCCGTGCTGGACGCGGTCGCGCGGGTGCTGCGGCTGGACGAGGCGGAGCACGCGTATCTGCGGGCGGTCGCCCGGCCCCGCCGGGTCGAGAGCGCTCCGGCCGCGCCCCCGCGGTCCGCGCCCGGGGAGGCCGCTTCCCGGGTGCGCCCGGGTGTCCGGCTGATCCTGGACGGCATGGACCGCAATCCGGCCTATGTCCTGGACCACCGCATGGACGTGCTCGGCTGGAACGCGCTCGCCGACGCCCTGCTCGACTTCACCGGACCCGGCTCCGCGGAGCGCAACATCCCGCGCCGCGTCTTCCTCGACCCCGCCGCCCGCGAGATCTATCCGGACTGGGCCGCGATCGCGGGCCAGACGGTCGCCCATCTGCGCCTGCAGGCGGGCCACCACCCCGGGGACGCCGCCACGGGGGAACTCGTCGCCGAACTCTCCCGCGCCGACGAGGACTTCCGGGGCCTGTGGGCCGACCATCGGGTCAAGCCCTGCGACCACGGAGTGAAACAGCTGCGGCACCCGGTCGCCGGCCTGCTGACCCTCCCGTACGAGACCCTCGCGATCCCCGGGGCTCCGGACCAGATGATCGTCGCCTACACACCGGAACCGGGCTCGGAGACGGCGGAGCGCCTGGCGCTGCTGGGGAGTTGGGCGACGAGCCGGGCCTGCTGAGGCCGGGAAGAGAAATGCGCGGGGACCGCCGCACCCCCTGTTCGGGGGGCGGGACGACGGCGGTCCCCGCGAGGGACGCGGGCCTGGTCAGGGCCGGGCTGGCGCGTCAGTAGGGTCCATGGAGGTCCGGGAGCCGCTCCGGAGGTCCTTGACGCCTACGGCGTCGACCTGGGCGGGGAGCCGCTCCCGCCCTGCCGACACCCACCAATGTGCAGGACTCGTGTTAAGCGGGTGCTGCGCGAACGTGACACGCTCGTACCACTTCCGCGAAGTCCACGAAGATCACGGACGCCCCGAGTTCACCCGGTTCACGGGTGGTTCACCGGGCGTTGGCCGCCGCTTTCCCGGTCCTGGCGAGGAAGGACAGCAGGTCCTGCCTGCTGACCACACCGGTCGGCTTGCCCTCGACCAGGACGATCGCCGCGTCCGCCTTGCCCAGCACGGCCATCAGGTCCTCGACCGGTTCGCCGGAGCCGACCTGGGGCAGCGGGCCGCACATGTGCTTCTCCAGCGGGTCGTCGAGCGAGGCGCTCTTGCTGAACAGCGCGTCCAGCAGCTCGCGTTCCACGACCGAGCCGACGACCTCGGCGGCCATCACGTCGGGATGGCCCGCGCCCGGCTTGACGACCGGCATCTGCGAGACGCCGTACTCACGCAGCACGTCGATGGCCTGGCCGACCGTCTCGTCCGGGTGCATGTGGACGAGGGAGGGCATGCGGTCGCCCTCCTTGTCGGCCAGGACGTCGCCGACGCGGGCACTCGGGCCGGTGTCCTCGAGGAAGCCGTAGTCGGCCATCCACTCGTCGTTGAAGATCTTGCTGAGGTAGCCGCGCCCGCTGTCCGGCAGCAGCACCACCACGACGTCGTCCGGGCCGAGCCGCCCGGCGACCTCCAGCGCGGCGACGACCGCCATGCCGCAGGAGCCGCCGACCAGGAGGCCCTCCTCCTTGGCCAGGCGGCGGGTCATCTGGAAGGAGTCCTTGTCGGACACGGCGACGATCTCGTCCGCGACGGTCCGGTCGTAGGCGGTCGGCCAGAAGTCCTCGCCGACGCCCTCGACGAGGTACGGACGCCCGGAGCCGCCGGAGTAGACGGAACCCTCGGGGTCGGCGCCGACGACCTGGACCTTTCCGTCGCTGATCTCCTTCAGATAGCGCCCGGTCCCGGAGATGGTGCCGCCGGTGCCCACACCCGTCACGAAGTGGGTGATCCTCCCCTCCGTCTGCTCCCACAGCTCGGGGCCGGTGGAGTGGTAGTGGGAGAGCGGGTTGTGGGGGTTGGAGTACTGGTCGGGCTTCCAGGCGCCCGGCGTCTCACGGACCAGCCGGTCGGAGACGTTGTAGTACGAGTCCGGGTGCTCGGGGTCCACGGCGGTCGGGCACACGACCACCTCGGCGCCGTACGCGCGCAGCACGTTGATCTTGTCGGTGCTCACCTTGTCGGGGCACACGAAGATGCACTTGTACCCCTTCTGCTGCGCCACGATGGCGAGCCCCACGCCGGTGTTCCCGCTGGTCGGCTCGACGATCGTGCCGCCCGGCTTGAGCGCGCCGCTCTCCTCGGCGGCCTCGATCATGCGCAGGGCGATGCGGTCCTTCACGGAACCGCCGGGATTGAAGTACTCCACCTTGGCCAGGACGGTCGCCCTGATGCCTTTGGTCACGCTGTTGAGCCTCACCAGCGGGGTGTTGCCGACGAGACTGATCATCGAGTCGTGGAACTGCACCGTTGTCTCCGGATGCCGCAGAAGAAGTGGTCTGTGTGGTGCCGCCAGCCTATGTGCTGCCCGTGGTCCGTGACGGTCGTTCACTGCGCGTTGAGATTGGGCGACGGCCTGTACGGGGCAAGCACTGGGTGTACGGGTTCGAGGAGGTGGCGGCGACGCATGACGAGCATGTCGAGGGCGAGGGTGGCCCGGCGGATCGCGGCCGGCGCGGCGTACGGCGGCGGCGGGATCGGTCTGGCGGGGGCGGCCGCCGTGGGGCTGGTGCTGGCGGAGGTGCAGCTGGCGCGGCGCCGGGTGGGCAACGGCACGTCCGGGCACGTGCCGAACGCGGACGGGCTGTACGGCCGTGCGTACGCCGGCTCCGGTGAGTCGCCGCTGCGGCTGACGATGCTGGGCGACTCCACGGCCGCGGGCCAGGGCGTGCACCGGTCCGGGCAGACACCGGGGGCGCTGCTGGCGTCGGGGCTCGCGGCGCTGGCGGAATGCCCGGTGCGGTTGCGCACGGTGGCGACGCCCGGGGCCCGTTCGGACGACCTGGACCGCCAGGTGGCCCTGGTGCTGGCCGACCCCGATCCGGTGCCCGACATCTGCGTGATCATGGTCGGCGCCAACGACGTCACCCACCGCATGCCCCCGACCAGCTCGGTCCGCTGTCTGGCGTCGGCGGTCCGGCGGCTGCGCACGGCCGGTGCGGAGGTCGTGGTCGGCACCTGTCCCGACCTGGGCACCATCGAGCCGGTCCGGCAGCCGTTGCGCTGGCTGGCGCGACGGGCCTCCCGCCAGCTGGCGGCCGCCCAGACGATCGGAGTCGTCGAGCAGGGCGGCCGCACCGTGTCCCTGGGCGACCTGCTGGGCCCCGAGTTCGCCGAGAACCCGCGCGAGCTGTTCGGCCCCGACAGCTACCACCCCTCCGCCGAGGGCTACGCGACGGCGGCGATGGCGGTCCTGCCGAGCGTCTGCGCCTCCCTCGGCCTGTGGCCGGCCGACGAGGAGCGCCCGGACGCCTCCCGTCGCGAGGGCTTCCTGCCGGTGGCCCGGGCGGCGGCGGAGGCCGCGTCGGAGGCGGGCACGGAGGTCGCGGCGGCGATGCCGACCGGGTCGCGGGGACCCTGGGCCCTGCTGAAGCGCCGGCGGCGCCGGCGGGTACCCGAGCAGGAGCCGGCGCCTGTCACGCCCTCGAACTGAAGGCAGGGAAAGCAAGCGCTTAGTAAACTGCGGCCAGGGTCACACCGCGAGACCCGTGACCCAGCCCATACGTACGGGTAACTTCCCAGACAGCCCAGCCAGACCACCCGGTACGTCAATGGAGCCGTGATGCCCGAAGCCGTGATCGTCTCAGCCGCCCGCTCCCCCATCGGCCGCGCCGTCAAGGGCTCCCTCAAGGACCTCCGCCCGGACGACCTGACCGCCACCATCGTCCAGGCCGCCCTGGCCAAGGTCCCCGAGCTGGACCCGAAGGACATCGACGACCTGATGCTCGGCTGCGGCCTGCCCGGCGGCGAGCAGGGCCACAACCTCGGCCGCATCGTGGCCGTACAGGCGGGGATGGACCACCTGCCGGGCTGTACCGTCACCCGGTACTGCTCCTCCTCGCTGCAGACCTCCCGCATGGCCCTGCACGCCATCAAGGCCGGCGAGGGCGACGTCTTCATCTCGGCCGGCGTCGAGACCGTCTCCCGGTACGCGAAGGGCAGCTCCGACGGCCTGCCCGACACGCACAACCCGCTCTTCGCCGACGCCGAGGCCCGCACCGTCGCCACCGCCCAGTCCGAGGGCTCGACCTGGCACGACCCGCGCGAGGACGGCCTGCTGCCCGACCCGTACATCGCGATGGGCCAGACCGCCGAGAACCTGGCCCGCACCAAGGGCGTCACCCGCCAGGACATGGACGAGTTCGGCGTCCGCTCGCAGAACCTCGCCGAGGAAGCCATCAAGAACGGCTTCTGGGAGCGCGAGATCACCCCGGTGACGCTCCCCGACGGCACGGTCGTCTCGAAGGACGACGGCCCCCGCGCCGGCGTCACCCTGGAAGGCGTCCAGGGCCTCAAGCCGGTCTTCCGCCCGGACGGCCTGGTAACCGCAGCCAACTGCTGCCCGCTGAACGACGGCGCCGCCGCGCTCGTGATCATGTCCGACACCAAGGCACGCGAGCTCGGCCTCACCCCGCTCGCCCGCATCGTGTCGACCGGCGTCTCCGGCCTCTCTCCCGAGATCATGGGTCTCGGCCCGGTCGAGGCCAGCAAGCAGGCCCTGCGCCGCGCAGGCCTGTCGATCGACGACATCGACCTGGTGGAGATCAACGAGGCGTTCGCCGCCCAGGTGATCCCCTCCTACCGCGACCTGGGCATCCCGCTGGAGAAGCTGAACGTCAACGGCGGTGCCATCGCCGTCGGCCACCCCTTCGGCATGACCGGCGCCCGCATCACCACCACGCTCATCAACTCCCTCCAGTTCCACGACAAGCAGTTCGGCCTGGAGACGATGTGCGTCGGCGGCGGCCAGGGCATGGCCATGGTCATCGAGCGCCTCAGCTGAGCACCGCACCGTAGCCGCCATAGCACCGGCTGTGAGGCATTGGCCCGGAACCCCGGAAACTCCAGGGTTCTGGGCCGTTTTGTGATCCAATCTCCCCCAGGATGTGACCTATCTCCCTCCGCCCGGGGAGAAGCGCAGGTCACAGCAGCCACACCCCCTCCCCCGAGGCCGAAGCCCTGTCCGTTTCGTGACGTTACGCACTGACAGCTGGTTAGTCCGCCCTTCAAGCTGATGTAGGAAGTCGGGGGTCGACTTTGAACCGGGAGTACGTCAGTGAGCGCCATGCCGATCGCGTTGCTGGTCACCACGGCCGCCACGGGCGCCGTGGGCGTTGCCGTCCTGCGCACCGTCCTGCAGCTGCGGCGACAGGTCGCGGCCCTGCACACCGCGCTGGCCGAGAACCGCGCCGCCACCACCCGTGCGCTGCTGCCGGCCGCCCGCACCACTGCCGACACCGAGGAGATACGCGCCGCCGTCGCGGCGGCGCTGGCCGAGGAACGGGAGCGGGAGCTCGCCGAGGCACGGGCCTTCTGGGCCGCCCAGGAGACCCGTGACGCCTCCGACGCGCCCTCCCTGCTGGGCCTGCCCGAGCACGATCTGTTCCTGCCCCGGCAGGCCGATTTCGCGGGTCTGGAGTCGGTGTCCGAGCCCGGCGCCGACACCGAGGAACCGGCCGAGTCCCCGGAGCTGGCCGCGGCCCGCCGCCGTCACCCCTCCCACCCGGACTTCGTGCCGGCCCAGTCGCCCGTGGTGAACGACCACGAGCGCACGGTCGCCACCCTGGAGGAGCTGGCCTCCTCCCGCGTCGAGCTGACGGACGTCCGCCCGGGCCCGCTGGGCACCCTCGACGTCTACGTCTTCGCCGACGGCACGACCCTGTGCATGACCCCGGGCCACCGGGAAACCGCGGAGCACCTCGCCACGGCCCTGCGCGCGGGCCAGACCCCCGTCCTCCTAGGCGGCTCCGGCATCGCGGGCGCGTACACCCTGACGTTCGAATGCGGCGAGGAAAACGTCTACATCCTGGCGGACAGGGTCATCTCGTCCCTCTAAGGGGCGCGGGGAACTGCGCGAGCAACCACAACGCACCCCGCACCCGCCGACGAAACGGGTCACACCCCCGCCCGCTTCTGCGCCTCCTCCACCACCCTCACCGCGTCATCGACATCCGCATCACTGGGAATCACCACGGCCAGATCATGCCCGGCCACGGTGATCTGATCTGCGGCAGCAAACATCCCCGCGTCCGGCATCTCCCGAGGCTCCACGCCCGGCTCCTCAAGAGCCTGCGCCCTGCGGGCCAACTCCCGGGCCAGCCCGAGAGCCTCAGCGGCAGCGCCCCGCTGCAGCCGGCTCTGGGGCGCGGCCCTCAAACGATCGGCGAAGTGATCCACCGCACGGGTCAGAGGCGTCGTATCAACCACGCCGCGAGCGTACGCGTCGCACCGGGACTGTTGCCAACGGGCGAACACTCAGGCACGGTGACCTGAAGGACCGGCTTACATCCCAGCGTCCGGAGGCGCCGATGTCCCAAGTCTTCTCCGAAGAGACCCATCGCAACCTGCTAGCCCGCATCCCCCACTGCACCGGTCGTGAGATCACCGACTGGCTTCGCACCGTCGAAGATGGCCCGGCGCTCTTCCGCTTCGAGGAAAAGGTCAGCTGGCTCCGGCACGAACACAACCTGGCCTACGGCCACGCCAAAGCGATCATCCACGAGTACGACCTGAGGAGGGCCGCGCGCAAACTGCTCTAGGCGCGGACAACGAGAAGGGCCCCGGCCGAAGCCGGGGCCCTATCGCGTACGACTGTCAGGACTGGCCGTACTAGTCGTTGCTGTTGAGGATCGAGATGAGCCTCAGGAACTCCAGGTAGATCCACACCAGCGTCAGCGTGAGGCCGAAGGCCGCGAACCACGCCTCCTCGCGCGGAGCGCCGTAGGCGATGCCGTCCTCGACCTGCTTGAAGTCCAGAGCGAGGAAGCAGGCGCCGAGGATGATGCCGATGATGCCGAAGATGACACCCATGGCACCGCTGCGGAAGCCGAGGCCGTCACCGCCGCCGAACACCGCGAACAGCAGGTTCACGGTCATCAGCAGGATGAAGCCGAGCGCGGCCGCCATCACGAAGCCGTAGAAACGGCGGTTGACGCGGATCCAGCCGGCCTTGTACGCGATCAGCACACCGGCGAAGACCGCCATGGTGCCGATCACGGCCTGCATGGCCGCGCCGTCGGCGATGCGGTTGTCGACGATGTTGGAGACGACGCCGAGGAAGACACCCTCGAACGCCGCGTACGTCAGGATCAGCGCGGGCGAGGCCTTGCGCTTGAAGGACTGCACGAACGCCAGGACCATGCCGATCAGCGCGGCGCCGATACCGATGCCGTAGCTACGGCCGATGTTGGCGTCGTCGATCGGCAGCAGGGCCCAGGAGAGCGCCGCGGTGAGGATGAGCACACCGAGCGTGCTCGCCGTGCGCAGGACGACGTCGTCGATGGTCATCCGGCCGGTGGTGGCCGGCGCCTGCGGCGGCGCGCCGTGCTGCAGGTCCTGCTGGGCGTAAGGGTTCTGCGCGTAAGGGTTCTGCGCGTACTGGTCGCCCGTCGGCTGCGCGTACGGGTTGCCCTGCGTGGCGACAGCGGGACCCCCGGCCTGCGGCGCGGTGTTGAAGCCCGCGTAGCCGTTGTCGCGGCTGAACCCCCGTCGCGAGAAGACCGGGTTTCTGCTCCTCATTTCACTCCTCCATGGCCACACGTCGTGGCCTTGGCTCAAGAGTAATAGGTAGGCAAAGGAATGACCCTAGTGCTTGGGGAGGATCTTTCCCTCGTCGTGCTGCGCAACACGCTACGCGGCTTCGTGATTCCCCTCACCGGAGGGGGTCATTCGTCACACGTCGAGCGGAAACCCCGTGTACCCCTCAGCCAGGTCGGTCTCGGCGGCGCGGTTGGAGGCGATCCGCTCCAGCCGGGCGAGCTGGAGCCGGTCCTCGAAGCCGGTCGCGCCGGGGGCGCGGTGCAGCAGGGTCGTCATGTCGTAGGAGAACCGCTCGGCCTGCCAGATCCGGCGCAGGCAGGTCTCCGAGTAGGCGTCGAGCAGTTCCGCCGAACCGGTCACCTTGCGGTGTGTCAGGGCCCGCGCGAACGTCACGACGTCGCCGACGGCGAGATTCAGCCCCTTGGCGCCGGTCGGCGGCACGATGTGCGCGGCGTCACCGGCGAGGAACAGGCGGCCGTGGCGCATGGGCTCGTGGACGTAGGAGCGCATCGGGGTGACGGACTTCTGGGTGATGGGGCCGCGCTCGAGGCGCCAGTCGTCGGCGGTCTCGAAGCGGCGCTCCAGCTCGTCCCAGATCTCCTCGTCGCTCCATGACCCGGCGTCGGCGCCGTCGGGTACCTGGAGGTAGAGGCGGGACACGGACGGCGAGCGCATGGAGAGGAGGGCGAAGCCGCGGTCGTGGCGGGCGTAGACCAGCTCGTCGTGCGAGGGCGGTACGTCGGCGAGGATGCCGAGCCAGCCGAAGGGGTACGTCCGTTCGAAGACTTGGGTCAGTTCGGCCGGGATCGCCTTGCGGGCCACGCCCCAGAAGCCGTCGCAGCCGACGACGTAGTCACACTCCAGGACGTCCTCGCGGCCCTCGTGCCGGAACCGGACGCGCGGGGCGTCGGTGCCGGCGTCCTCCACGGCCAGCGCCTCCGCCTCGAACAGCAGCGGGCCGCCCTCCCGGAGCTGGAGGGCGATGAGGTCCTTGCAGACCTCGGTCTGGGCGTAGACCATCACGGACCGGCCGCCGGTGAGGGCGGGGAAGTCGACGCGGTGTCGTCGGCGGTCGAAACGCAGTTCGATGCCGTCGTGGCGCAGGCCCTCTCGGTCCATGCGCTCCCCGGCGCCGGCCGCGCGCAGTACGTCCGCCGTGCCCTGCTCCAGGATCCCGGCCCGCTGCCGCCGCTCGACGTAGGCACGGTCGCGGCTCTCCAGGACGACCGAGTCGATGCCGGCGTTGTGGAGCAGCCGGGCCAGGAGGAGGCCGGCGGGGCCGGCTCCGATGATGCCGACGGTGGTGCGCATCGGGCACCTTCTCTCTCAGGTTCACGGAGGCTTGTTCGCGTGGTGAAAATTATTTCACTACCGTCGGATGTGAGTTTCCGACGGCATGCGCCCGCTGTCAACGGGCATGCCGTGAAGTCTTCAATGAACCATGCAGGAGTCGGAAGGTGCCCGGAGCCGGACTCGAACCGGCACGCCCGCGAAGGGGCAGCGAGGTTTAAGCTCGCCGTGTCTGCATTCCACCATCCGGGCAGGCCATGGGCTCCGCGTCGAGGTTCCGAGACTATCGGGACGGATCCCCCGAACAGCGGAAGCACGGACCGATGTTGTCTTATTTTATTGACGTCTGAGGGTGCATCAGCACACGGAACGCGCCATCCGCACTTGCCAATAGCCTTCCGTGCGGCGGTGGGCGCCGCATACGGAATGACGGAATTTCACCGCCCGAACGAGGGCACTCCACCTGTTCTTGACATCGGGACCTCTCAGGTCCCCGACACCGGGCCCACTCAGGGACGTTCGTCATCCCCAGGTATGACGCCGCCGCTCGTGGTCAGACCGAAGTCGGCCCCCGGAACGGGAACTGCGGGTGACTACAGGGCGGCCGGGGACCCGGACGATGGATCACGTCCTCCCGACACCATCGCCGTCCCGACAGGAGTGCCATCCCGTGACCACCGCTTCCCTCGCCGACCGGGCCACCACCGTGGCCGCGCGCGCCACAGATCTGTCGAAGATCTACGGGCAGGGTGAGACCCAGGTGGTCGCCCTGGACCGGGTCTCCGCCGACTTCCGGCAGGCCGAGTTCACCGCGATCATGGGCCCCTCCGGCTCCGGCAAGTCGACCCTGATGCACTGCGTGGCCGGGCTCGACTCCTTCTCCTCCGGGTCGGTGCGCATCGGCGACACCGAGCTCGGCTCCCTGAAGGACAAGCAGCTGACCAAGCTGCGCCGGGACAAGATCGGCTTCATCTTCCAGGCGTTCAATCTGCTGCCGACCCTGACGGCCCTGGAGAACATCACCCTCCCGATGGACATCGCGGGCCGTAAGCCGGACAAGCAGTGGCTCGATTCCGTCATCCGGATGGTCGGCCTGGCGGACCGGCTGGGCCACCGGCCCTCACAGCTGTCGGGCGGTCAGCAGCAGCGTGTCGCCGTGGCGCGGGCGCTGGCCTCCAAGCCCGAGATCATCTTCGGTGACGAGCCCACCGGAAACCTCGACTCGCGCTCCGGCGCCGAGGTGCTGGGCTTCCTGCGCAACTCCGTGCGGGAGCTGGGCCAGACGGTGGTGATGGTGACTCACGACCCGGTGGCCGCGGCCTACGCGGACCGGGTCGTCTTCCTCGCGGACGGCCGGATCGTGGACGAGATGCACGGGCCCACGGCCGACTCGGTGCTCGACCGCATGAAGGCGTTCGACGCCAAGGGCCGCACCAGCTGATCCCCCGTCAGGACCGACAGGACTGAGAAGAAGAACCCATGTTCCGTACCGCCTTGCGCAACGTGCTCGCGCACAAGGCCCGGCTCCTGATGACCGTCCTCGCCGTGATGCTCGGCGTGGCCTTCGTGTCGGGGACCCTGGTCTTCACCAACACCATCTCCGACGCCTTCCAGAAGAGCTCCGCCAAGGGCTTCGACCAGGTCGACGTCGCCATGACATCGGACTACCAGGACTCCGAGGGCGACCGGGTCGGCAAGGTCCACGACCTGGACCGGGCCGTGCTCGACAAGAGCGAGCGGGTTCCCGGCGCCGCGTCCGCCATCGGGGTCGTGCAGGGCTTCACGGCCATCGCCGACAAGGACGGCAAGCTGATCGGCGAGGGCTTCCAGTCGCAGGGCGGCAACTACTGGGGGGACAAGGACCCCCGCTACCCGCTGACGAGCGGGCACGCGCCCAAGGGCGCGGGCGAGATCCTCATCGACTCCGAGACGGCCAAGCGGGCCGGGTACGAGGTCGGCGACACCGTACGCATGTCGGTCGACGGGCCGGTCCTGACCCCGAAGATCGCCGGCATCTTCACCACCGACGACGGCAATGTCGCGGCCGGCGGCTCCCTGACCCTGTTCGACACGGCGACCGCGCAGAAGCAGTTCGGCAAGGCGGGCGTCTACGACCAGATCAACGTCAAGGCGAAGCCGGGCGTCTCGCAGGCCGCGCTCAAGGCGGAGCTGGACAAGGCGCTGCCCGAGGGCACGGTCCAGACCACCACCGGCAAGCAGCTCGCCGACGACCAGGCGGAGACCATCGCCCGGTCCATGAGCGGCATGCAGACGGCTCTGCTGGTCTTCGCCGGCATCGCCCTGTTCGTCGGCACGTTCATCATCGCCAACACCTTCACCATGCTGGTCGCCCAGCGCACCAAGGAGCTGGCGCTGATGCGGGCGGTCGGCGCCTCACGCCGGCAGGTGACGCGGTCGGTGCTGATCGAGGCGTTCGTGGTCGGCGCGGTCGCCGCCGTGACCGGTCTGGTCGCGGGCATCGGCATCGGGGCCGGAATGCGCTCCCTGATGGGTTCGTTCGGCGCGACCGTGCCCGACGGCCCGCTGGTCATCAAGCCGGCCACGATCGCCGTCGCGTTCGCCGTCGGCATCCTGGTGACCATGCTGGCGGCGTGGCTGCCGGGCCGCCGGGCCGCGAAGATCCCGCCGGTCGCGGCGATGAGCAGCGTCCACGCCACGGCCACGACCAAGTCGCTGGTGCTGCGCAACACGCTGG
Organism: Streptomyces sp. NPDC057002; assembly: GCF_042673825.1. Lineage (NCBI taxonomy): Bacteria > Bacillati > Actinomycetota > Actinomycetes > Kitasatosporales > Streptomycetaceae > Streptomyces > Streptomyces sp. NPDC057002. The sequence goes on along the minus strand of NZ_JBHURZ010000006.1, from coordinate 557,929 downwards.
GCACCCTGTTCTCGGCCGCGGGCATCGCGGTGGTCCTGGCGGCCACGACCATGGACGGCTCGGACGGCCAGATGCCCATGGGCCTCGGCGCGGTGCTGCTGATCATCGGTGTGTTCATCCTGACCCCGCTGCTGTCCCGGCCGCTGATCGCCGCCGCGGCGCCGGTGCTGCGCGCCTTCGGCGTCTCCGGCAAGCTGGCCCGGCAGAACTCGGTGCGCAACCCGCGCCGTACGGCCGCCACCGCCTCCGCGCTGATGATCGGCCTGACCCTCATCACCGGTATGACGGTGACTGCGGGCAGCCTCCAGCAGGCCATCGACAAGATGGCGGCGTCCGCGATCAAGGCGGACTACGTGGTGTCCATGGCGAACGGCAACCCGCTGTCCCCGGACGTCGAGAAGAAGCTGAAGCAGACCGACGGCGTCACCGCCACCAGCGCGATGACCAACGCCGTGGCCCGTGTCGACGGCAAGACCGACGAGTACCTGACCGGCGTCAACGGCGCCGCGATCGGCGAGCTGGCCGGCCCGGAGGTCGAGGACGGCTCCTTCAAGGTGGGCGGCTCCCAGGTCGTCGTGGACGCCGCGACCGCCGAGTCCAACCACTGGAAGGCAGGTTCGAGCTTCAGCGTCGCCTTCGAGGACGGCAAGAAGCAGCGGCTCACCGTCGCCGGAACGTACGAGAGCAACGAGTACCTCAGCGGCATCCTGCTCGACCAGGCGACGCTCGCGCCGCACACGTCCGACCCGTACGTCATGAAGGTCATGGCGAAGACCTCCGGCGGCCCGTCCGCCGCGGCGCAGGACAAGCTGGAGAAGGCCCTCGACAACAACCCGGCGATCAAGGTCCAGGACAAGCAGGACATCTCCAACGAGATCGCGCAGATGTTCACGCTGATGCTGAACATGCTCTACGGACTGCTCGCCATGGCCGTGATCGTGGCGGTCCTCGGGGTCATCAACACCCTGGCCATGTCGGTCTTCGAACGCTCCCAGGAGATCGGCATGCTCCGGGCGATCGGCCTGGACCGCAAGGGCATCAAGCGGATGGTCCGTATGGAGTCCCTGGTGATCTCGCTGTTCGGCGGGGTGCTGGGCATCGGCCTTGGCGTGTTCTTCGGCTGGGCGGCCGGTGAGCTGCTTGCCTCGAAGATGCCGACCTACGCGCTGGTCCTGCCCTGGGCCCGGATGGGTGTCTTCCTGCTGCTGGCCGCGACGGTGGGTGTCCTCGCGGCGCTGTGGCCGGCCCGGCGGGCGGCACGGCTGAACATGCTGGAAGCGATCAAGGCGGAGTAGCGGAACGGCGAAGGCCCCCTTTCCCACCCGTGGGAGAGGGGGCCTTCGCCGTGTCAGTTCCAGGTGCGGGCGCGCAGGGGCATGCCCGACTCCCCGGATTCGGGGGCCCGCACGGCCAGGACCTGGTTGACGCCGATGCGGTTGCGCTCGAAGGCGACCGCGCAGGCGGCCATGTACAGGCGCCAGACGCGGGCGCGGCCGGGGCCGGTGAGCTGGACTGCAGCCTTCCAGTCGGCCTCCAGGCGGGCGACCCACCGGCGCAGCGTGAGGGCGTAGTGCTCGCGGATCGACTCGACGTCGCGCACCTCGAACCCGGCGCGCTCCAGCTGGGTGACGGTGATGCCGATGGGCTGGAGCTCGCCGCCAGGGAAGACGTAGGAGTCGATGAACGCGTCGACCTCGTACGTCGTCTCGTCCCGCTGCGGGCGGCGGGCGATCTGGTGGTTCAGCAGCCGGCCGCCGGGCTTGAGCAGGTCGTACAGGGCGTCGGCGTACTCGAGGTACCGTTCGGCGCCGACGTGTTCGGCCATGCCGATGGAGGAGATCGCGTCGTACGGGCCGTCGCGGACGTCTCGGTAGTCCTGTACGCGGATCTCGATCCGGTCGGTGAGGCCCTCTTCCGCGACGCGCTTGCGGGCGTAGGCGGCCTGCTCCTGCGAGAGCGTGACACCGACGACGCCGACGCCGTGCTCGCGGGCGGCGTGGATGGCCATGGAGCCCCAGCCACAGCCGACGTCGAGCAGCCGCTGACCCGGTTTCAGGCCCAGCTTGCGGCAGACGAGTTCGAGCTTGTCGTGCTGGGCCTGTTCGAGAGTGGCGTCGGGGCTGTCCGGGCTTTCCCAGTAGGCGCAGGAGTACACCATGGACGGGCCGAGGACGATCTCGTAGAAGTCGTTGCCTACGTCGTAGTGGTGGCTGATGGCGCGTCTGTCGCTGCGCTTGGTGTGCAGGTGGCGGCGGGGGCTGCGGGCCTCCTCGGGGGGCGGGGCGGGCGGCAGCGGGCTCCCGGCGAGCTTGATGAGCCCGCGGACCGCGGAGCGGACCTCGGGGTCGCGCAGGGCCTGGGTGAGGGTGCGGGCGTCCTCGCCGCGCTCCCAGATGTCTCCGGCGAGCAGGTCGAGAGCGGTGTAGAGGTCGCCCTCGATGTCCAGGTCGCCCGCCACCCAGGCGCGGGCCAGACCCAGTTCGCCCGGCTTCCACAGCAGGCGGCGCAGGGCGCGGCGGTTGCGTACGACCAGGGTCGGCGCGCCCGGCGGGCCCGCCTGCGAACCGTCCCAGGCGCGGACGCGCACCGGGGGCGGTGCTCCCAGCAACTGTGCGAAGAGGCCCTGCAGCCGCTGCGCGGCGTCTGCCATGGTGTACACCTCCGTGACGGGGAATCCCGGAATGTCCGACACCACGTAAACACCTGCGAGGCCCTAGCGCAGTCCCCGGCACGCGTCATGTCTGAGCAAAACCGCCACTTCGCCCACCCGGCGGGTGGGTTCCGTACAACGCCGAAGGACCTCCCGCACCACGGATGGCGGGAGGTCCTTCGTCAGGCGGGTGACCGGGGGAGGGTCAGGAGGCCTTGGCCTTCTCCTCGGTCTTCTCCTTCGGCGCGGCGGCGACCGGGGCCGGCTTGGCGGCCTCGTAGAACTCCTCGCGCGGCGTCTCCATCGCGCCGAGGGAGACGACCTCGCGCTTGAGGAACATCGCCAAGGTCCAGTCGGCGAAGACGCGGATCTTGCGGTTCCAGGTCGGCATCGCCAGACCGTGGTAGCCACGGTGCATGTACCAGGCGAGACGGCCCTTGAGCTTGATCTTCATCTTGCCCATGACGATCATCGCGACGCCCTTGTGGAGGCCGAGACCGGCCACCGCGCCCTTGTTGGCGTGGGCGTAGTCCTTCTGCGGGAAGCCCCGCATGCCGGAGACCACGTTGTCGCCGAGGACCCGGGCCTGACGCAGCGCGTGCTGGGCGTTCGGCGGGCACCAGGCGTTCTCGTTGCCGGCCTTGCGGCCGACGAGGTCCGGGACCTGGGCGTTGTCGCCGGCGGCCCAGATGTAGTCGGTGCCCTTGACCTGGAGCGTCGGCTCGCAGTCGACGTGACCGCGGGGGCCCAGCGGCAGGCCGTAGCGGGACAGGGCCGGGTTGGGCTTGACGCCGGCGGTCCAGACGATGGTGCTGGAGTCGACCTCGAGGCCGTTCTTCAGCACCACGTGGCCGTCGACGCAGGAGTCCATGGAGGTGGACAGGTAGACCTCGACGCCGCGGCCCTCGAGGTGCTCCTTGCCGTACTTGCCGAGCTTGGGACCGACCTCGGGGAGGATCTTGTCGGCGGCGTCGACCAGGATGAAGCGCATGTCCTCACGGGACACGTTCTTGTAGTACTTCGCCGCGTCGCGGGCCATGTCCTCGACCTCGCCGATGGTCTCCGCACCGGCGAAACCGCCGCCCACGAAGACGAAGGTGAGCGCCTTGCGGCGGATCTCCTCGTCGGTGGTGGAGTCGGCCTTGTCGAGCTGCTCGAGGACGTGGTTGCGCAGGCCGATGGCCTCCTCGACGCCCTTCATGCCGATGCCCTGCTCGGCGAGGCCGGGGATCGGGAAGGTGCGGGAGACCGCGCCGAGCGCGATCACCAGGTAGTCGAAGGGCAGCTCGTAGGCCTCGCCGACCAGCGGGGAGACCGTGGCGACCTTGCGGTCCTGGTCGATGGTGGTGACCCGGCCGGTGAGAACCTCCGCCTTGGGCAGCACGCGTCGCAGCGGGACGACGACGTGGCGCGGGGAGATGTTGCCGGCGGCGGCTTCGGGGAGGAAGGGCTGGTAGGTCATGTACGACCGGGGGTCGACGACCGTGACGGTCGCCTCTCCGTAGCGCATCTTCTTCTGGATGCGCCGAGCTGCGTACAGGCCTACGTACCCACCGCCTACTACGAGGATCCTGGGACGCTCCGTGGTGCTCATGCCATCGAGTATCCACCCGCCTCAGGGGGGTGGCTCGTGCGCCCCTTCACAAGCTCGGGCAGGGTGTGTGTTATCCTCCGCGGCTCGCGTGATCCATGTCATGGTGACAACCGGGATCCTTTGTGCACCCCGCACCGTTGTCAATGCCGCGTGAGCTGCCTCTCTGGACGGAAAGGGCCTCCGTGAGGGCGCCCCGGAGCACCGCTCCGGGCTCCTTCCCCGGCATCCCCATACCATGCTTCTGAACATGTTCAAAGGCGCCTTGGGGCCCCGGATGGGTCAACCGGACCCTTCTTGTCGCCCTAGCGGGCCGAATTCCTTGTGAAGAACTTCACGAACTTTTCCGACGAGCTGTCGCCGGGGGGTTCACCGGAGCCCCCCGGACGCGCTCAAACGTGATCCATGCCTGCTCAGAAGCGGCCTACGCGACCGACCACGCGATGCCGTCGAGGATGTCGTGCTCGCTCACGACGACCTCCTCGGCGCCGATCCGCTCCATGATCGACAGCAGCACGAGGGCCCCCGCGCCGATCACGTCGACCCGGCCCGGGTGCATGGAAGGCACGGCCGCCCGCTCGGCGTGGGTGGAGCGCAGCAGCCACTCGGTGATCTCGCGGACCCGGTCGTGGGAGACCCGGGAGTGGTGGATGGCGGCCGAGTCGTACTCGGGCAGTTCCTGGGCGATCGCCGACACGGTCGTCACGGAACCGGCCAAGCCCACCAGTGTGCGGGCCTCGCGCAGCGGGACCGTCTCCTCGGCGAGGTCGAGGGCGGCCTCGATGTCCGCCCGCATCGCCGCGATCTGCTCCTTTGACGGCGGGTCGCTCACCACACCGTCCCGGACCAGGTGACGCTCGGTCATCCGGACGCAGCCGATGTCCACCGAGCGCGCCGCGCGCACCTGGTCGTCGCCGACGACGAACTCGGTCGAGCCGCCGCCGATGTCCACGACCAGGTAGGGCTTCGGGAAGTGGTCTCCCCCGGCGAGCTCCTTGGTGGCGCCGGTGAAGGAGAACTCGGCCTCCTGGTCCCCGGAGATCACCTCGGGCTCGACGCCCAGGATGTCCAGCACGCCGCGCACGAACTCGTCGCGGTTCTCGGCGTCCCGGGAGGCGGAGGTCGCCACGAACCGCAGCCGCTCCGCCCCGTGCTCCTTGATGATCGCGGCGTACTCGCGGCACGCCGCGAAGGTCCGCCGCAGCGCCTCGGGGGCGAGCCGGCCGGTGCGGTCGACGCCCTGCCCGAGCCGCACGATCGTCATACGGCGGTCCAGGTCGACCAGCTCACCGGTGGCAGGGTCGGCATCGGCGACCAGGAGCCGGATGGAGTTCGTACCGCAGTCCACGGCGGCGACACGGGTCACTGGGCGGCCTCCTCGGCATTCGTCACGCACGGGCCCTTGCGCCACCACTCCGGCAGCATCTCGATGGCCTCGTCGCCGAGCGGATTCACGCCGGGCCCGGCGGCCAGCGAGTGGCCCACGAGCACGTGCAGGCACTTCACCCGGTCCGGCATACCGCCCGCGCTCGGGAAGTTCTTCAGCTCCTCGATCTCGTCGCGCCGCCGGATGTAGTCCTCGTGCGCCGCCCGGTACGCCGCCGCCAGCTCGGGGTCCGAGGCCAGCCGCTCGGTCATCTCCTTCATCACGCCGTTCGCCTCCAGCGTGCCGATGGCCGAGGCGGCGCGCGGGCACGTCAGGTAGTACAGCGTGGGGAACGGCGTTCCGTCCGGCAGCCGAGGTGCCGTCTCGACGACGTCGGGCTGCCCGCACGGGCACCGGTGCGCGATCGCGCGCAGACCGCGCGGGGGCCGGCCGAGCTGCTGCTTGAAGGCCTCGACGTCGGCGTCGGTGGGCTCGGTGCGCGGGGTGGTCGGCGGGGGCGTTTCCATGACTGTCTTCAGGCTGTCTTTCTTTGAGTCAGATATCTGGCTGGGGTCCGGGGTCACCGGGCGGAGGCGTCGGACTTGTCGACGCCGTCCCACACGTTCGCGTACCAGACGCGGTCGGCCGTCCCGAGCACGGCGTGCGACTGCCGCGCCGCGTGCGGGTCGACGACGATGAATCCCGTCTCCCCCGGCATGACGTAGTGCAACCGCTGCCGGATCTGCTGCTCCGCGTACGCGTCGTCCTGCCAGCGCGCCTTCTGGTCGCGCAGCCGTTCGACACGTTGGCGGGCCTGCTGCTGTTCGCGCCGGAGGTCGTCGATCTCGGCGCGCTGCGAGACGTACTCCCGCATCGGGTAGGCCAGCGCCACGATCAGCGTGCACATCACCAGGGCGAGCAGCGCGGCCCGGCCGGTCAGCCGGGAGCGGCGGGCCTGGCGGCGGGTCTGGGAGCGGTAGACCCGGGCCGCGGTCTGCTCGCCGAGCAGCCGGATCCTGGTCGCGGTGGAGAAACGGTCCCGGTCCTTCACGGCCATGGTCTCCCCGCTCTCCCGCTCCACCGTCCGACGCGCGTACGTCCCCGGACACGGTACGGGACCGAGTACGGGGACGTACGTACGACTGGCTCAGGCTTGACCCTTAACGGGTCAGCCCGGGTGTCAGCCCTTGAAGCGCGGGAAGGCGCTGCGGCCGGCGTAGACCGCCGCGTCGTCGAGGATCTCCTCGATGCGCAGGAGCTGGTTGTACTTGGCGACGCGCTCGGAGCGGGCCGGGGCGCCGGTCTTGATCTGGCCGCAGTTGGTGGCGACGGCCAGGTCGGCGATGGTGACGTCCTCGGTCTCGCCGGAGCGGTGGGACATCATGCACTTGAAGCCGTTGCGCTGGGCCAGCTCGACGGCGTCCAGGGTCTCGGTCAGCGAGCCGATCTGGTTGACCTTGACCAGCAGGGCGTTGGCGGCGTTCTCGTCGATGCCGCGGGCGAGGCGCTCGGGGTTGGTGACGAACAGGTCGTCGCCGACGATCTGCACCTGGTCGCCGAGCTTGTCGGTGAGGACCTTCCAGCCGTCCCAGTCGTCCTCGAACAGCGGGTCCTCGATGGAGACGAGCGGGTACGCGTCGACGAGCTCGGCGTAGTACTCGGTCATCTCGGCGGCGGAGCGCGTCTTGCCCTCGAAGGTGTAGGCGCCGTCCTTGTAGAACTCGGACGCCGCCACGTCGAGCGCGAGGGCGATCTGCTCGCCGGGGGTGTACCCGGCCTCCTTGATCGCCTCGAGGATGAGGTCGAGGGCCTCGCGGTTGGAGCCGAGGTTCGGGGCGAAGCCGCCCTCGTCGCCGAGGCCGGTGGCCAGGCCCTTGCTCTTCAGGACCTTCTTCAGCGTGTGGTAGACCTCGGCGCCCCAGCGCAGGGCCTCGGAGAAGGACTCCGCGCCGATCGGGGCGATCATGAACTCCTGGATGTCCACGTTGGAGTCGGCGTGCGAGCCGCCGTTCAGGATGTTCATCATCGGCACCGGCAGCAGGTGCGCGTTCGGGCCGCCCAGGTAGCGGAACAGCGGCAGGTCGCTGGCCTCGGAGGCGGCGTGGGCTACGGCGAGGGAGACGCCGAGGATGGCGTTGGCGCCGAGGGAGCCCTTGTTGTCGGTGGCGTCCAGGTCGAACATCGCCTGGTCGATCAGGCGCTGCTCGGTGGCGTCGTAGCCGACGAGCTCCGGGCCGATCTGCTCGATGACCGCGAGGACGGCCTTCTCCACACCCTTGCCGAGGTAGCGGTTCGAGTCGCCGTCACGCAGCTCGATGGCCTCGAAGGCGCCCGTGGAGGCGCCGGACGGGACGGCGGCACGACCGGTGCTGCCGTCGTCGAGGCCGACCTCGACCTCGACCGTGGGGTTGCCTCGGGAGTCCAGGATTTCCCGGGCTACGACGACGTCGATGGACGGCACGAGCATCTCCTTCTTATGTGACGCGGGTACGCGGGTCGCGAGGACCCGGCGAGGTGCGGGCCGTGGTGGCTCGCGACATGAGCCTAACCGGCTCCGGCCGATCGGCCACCGGGTCGCCCACCCGATGGACAGAACCGAGAGTAAATTGTTTCCGAACGGAACAAAGCCAGGTTGCAAAGACCGGCAGAAAAAAACCCCGCCCCGGCGCGCGTACGGGGGGAACACGCACCGGGGCGGGGAGCCCTTGAGAGCCGCTGCTTACTTCAGGTGCAGCTGCTGGCCCGGGTAGATGAGGTTGGCGTCCTGGACGATGTCCTTGTTCAGCTGGAACAGCTTCTCCCAGCCGCCCTCGACCTTCTTGTCCGACGCGATCGAGCTGAGGGTGTCGCCCTTGACGACCTTGTACTCGCCGTCGCCCTTCTTGACCTTCTTGCCGGTCGGGGTGGTGACGGTCTTCTTGGCGGCCGGGCGCTCGTCGGAGCGGGAGGCCGGCTGCTGCTCGGTCTGGCGGGACTCGGTGCCCTGCTGGCTCTGCTGCGAGGAGCCGCTGCCGGAGTCGTCCGAGGAGGAGCCGCCGCTGTAGCCGGCGCTCGACAGGCCCTTGCCGCAGACCGGCCAGGCACCCTTGCCCTGGCCCGCGAGGACCTTCTCGCCGATCTCGATCTGCTGCTCCTTGGTGGCCTGGTCGGCGGTGGCGGCGTACTTGGTGCCGCCGTAGCCGGACCAGGTGGAGGCGGAGAACTGCAGACCGCCGTAGTAGCCGTTGCCGGTGTTGATGGACCAGTTGCCGCCGGCCTCGCACTGGGCGACGGTGTCCCACTCGGAGGCGGTGGCGGCGGAGGCGCCGCCGGCGGCCATCAGCGGGGCGGCGACAGCGGCGCCGGTGACACCGGCGACGGCGATGGCACGGCTGGCCTTGGACGGACGGCGGTGCTTGCCCTTGCTGGAAAACAGCATGGAAGGATCCCCTCACCGACGCCTGCGAGGTGAGCTGTCGGGTTCGGGCCGGTTGAGTTGCCCGGCCGCGCCCCTCCCGGGACACGGCTTCACCCCAAGCCCTTCCGGCGCAACTGGCCGGTCGGGCACCTACCTTGGGTCCCCCGCTCCTGCCTACGGCGCTTGACGCGACGACTGTTCCCGTACGGCCGCTGGCAGGATTCGGCGTTGCGGCAGCCGGGGCTCGTGGTGACGAGCGGTCCCGACCGTAGCCACGCGATCCGCTGAATTTCAAAGACGATCAGGGCTTCTGAGATCTATCTCTCACGAGCCCCAAACGGGACATTAGCCGCGAAACATGACGCGAACTCGCGCGGTTTCGGGGCGACTTCCGCCCTCGTTTCCGCACTGCCCGAACAGCTACTTCTCGTCCGCTTCGCCCTCGACCGTGAGCGTCTGACCGGGGCGGATGAGGTCCGGGTCGGCGCCGACGGCCTTCTTGTTGCCGTCGTAGAGCTCGTGCCATCCGCCGCTGATGTCAAGGGAGTCGGCGATGGACCAGAGACTGTCGCCGATACCGACGATGTAGGCACCCTCGGACGTGTCGTCGGAGCCCTCGTCACCGCGCGAGGCGTGACGGCCCGTGGACTCGTCCGTACGGCCGTTCTCGGGCGGGAGGGTTTCGTCGGCGCTGGGGCCTCGGTGACGGCCGGAGCCGGTGTCGGATCCGTCCTCGGTGCCGGCGGACGCCGAAGGGTTGTCGTCCTGCCCCGAGTTGTCGGACTTGTCACGCTCGGGCGTGGCCGACGGGGAGCTTTCGGGCTCCTGACCCTGCGAGCTGGAGTCCTCGGATTCGGGCGACTTGTCGGACTCGGCGGTTTCGTCCTTCGACGTCGACGGCGCGTCAGGGGACGGCGAGTCGGACGACGAAGGGGACGAGCCGAGGGAGTCGAGCAATCCGGGCGAGTCCGATGAACCGGACGAGTCGGGTGATTCGGAGGTGTCCGACCCCTTGTCCTGCTCGAGGCCGGAGAGCAGTCCACAGGTGCGCCAGGCACCGGCTCCCTGCTCGGCGAGGATTCTCTCGGCCACGGCTATCTGCTGGGAACGGCTGGCCAGGTCGGCACTCGGGGCGTAGTCGAGGCCGCCGTGGTTCTCCCAGTCCTCCTGCGACAACTGCAGGCCGCCGAAGTAACCGTTGCCACTGTTCTGGCTCCAGGCGCCGCCGGTCTCGCAGTCCGCGACCCGGTCCCAGGTCGTGCCGTCGGCAGCGCTGGCGCCGGAGGCTCCGAGGAGCGGGATCGCGATGGCGGAGCCGGTCACTCCGGCCGCGACGAGGAGAGCCGGAGCCTGGCGGGGGCGACGGTGCCGACCGTTCCCGGAGAGCATACGGAGACCTTTCGCGAGAGGAGCAGTGACCAGCGCGCCGCAGGTTTTCCCGGGCCACGCTGATGATGGGTGAACGTATAGGCAGACGATCACTTGTCACAAGTTAATGCCGCGTAGATCACGTGAAGATCACAAGTCTGACGGCGTGTCACCTTTGAGTGGGCGTGAACTCCACCGGCAGGGTGCGCAGCCCGCGCATGATCAGGCCGCCGCGCCACCGCAGCTCGGCCGGGTCGGCCGCGAGCCTCAGGTCCGGGAGGCGGGTGAGGAGCGTGGCGAGGGCGGTCTGGCCCTCCAGGCGGGCGAGCGGGGCGCCGAGGCAGTAGTGGATGCCGTGGCCGTACCCGAGGTGCTGGTTGTCGCGGCGGGCGAGGTCGAGCACGTCCGGATCGGCGAACCGCTCCGGGTCCCGGTCGGCGGCGGCCAGGACGACGAGGACCGGGTCGCCGGCCTCGATGTGCTGTCCGCCGATGGTGAGGGGCTGCGTGGCGAAGCGCCAGGTGGCGAGTTCGACGGGTCCGTCGAAGCGCAGGAGTTCCTCGACGCCGGTCTCCAGGAGGCCTCTCTCCCCGGCGGCGAGGGACGCCTGGAGCCGGGTGCGCTGCTCGGGGTGGGTGAGCAGGGCGTAGGTGCCGTTGCCGATCAGGTTCACGGTCGTCTCGAAACCGGCGAACAGCAGGATGAAGGCCATGGCGGCGGCCTCGTTCTCGGTGAGGTGCTCGCCGTGGTCGGAGGCGCGGATGAGACCGGAGATGAGGTCCTCGCCGGGGGCGGGTTCGGCGGGGAGCGCCTCCCGCTTGCGGTGGATGAGGTCGGCGAGATAGCCGCGCATCTTCTTCACGGACCGCGCCACACCGCCCCGGGGCCCGCCCTGGTGACGGATCATCATGCCCGCCCAGTCCCGGAAGTCGTCCTGGTCCTCGCGGGGGACGCCGAGCAGGTCGCAGATGGCGTAGATGGGGAGCGGGAAGGCGAACTCGTGGATCAGGTCGGCGGACCCCTGCTCCGCGAACCCGTCGATGAGACCGTCGGTGAGCTCCTGCACCCGCTGCTCGAACTCGGCGACCCGGCGGGGCGTGAACGCCTTGGACACGAGCCGCCGCAGCCGGGTGTGGTCCGGCGGATCGATGTTGAGCAGATGCGTCATCAACTCGGCCTTGCGCTCACCGGGGATACCCGTCTTGCCCTTGGCGTGCGCGGGTTCGTGATGATGCGCCGGGTTCTTGGAGAGCCGGTTGTCGGCGAGGGTCTGCTTGGCATCGGCGTACCGCGTGACCAGCCAGGCCTCGACGCCGCTGGGGAGCTTGGTCCGGTGCACGGGGGCGTGCTCGCGGAGCCAGGCGTAGGCGGGGTAGGGGTCGGTGGCGAACTCCCACGAGAACAGCTCGGGCACCCCGGGCACTTCATGTCGCATGCCTCAGCCCTCGGTCTCCCTGATCGCGTCCCGGTAGGCGCGGGCCGCCGCTCTCAGGGCCGCCTCCGGGTCCACGCCCTCCGACTCGGCGCGGACCGCCAGGGCCAGGAGGTCGTAGCCGATGCCCTCGACGGGTGGGAGCGGTATGTCCAGGTTCGCTGTGCGGGCCCGGGAGGCCAGCTTGGCGGCGAGGGCCAGGCCGGGCTGGCCGAGGGGGATGCCCTCGGTGACGGAGGTGCGCTGCTTCTCGACCGCCTTGGTGCGCAGCCAGTGCTCCTTGACCTCCTCGGGGGTGGTGGCCGTCTCCTCGCCGAAGACATGCGGGTGCCGGTGGATCAGCTTGGCGACGATGCCGCCGGCGACATCGTCGATGGAGAAGGGCTCCTCCGGATCCTCCTCGGCGATGCGGGCGTGGAAGACGACCTGGAGCAGGACGTCACCGAGCTCCTCGCGCAGCTCGTCGCGGTCGCCCTCCTCGATCGCCTCGACGAGTTCGTACGCCTCCTCGATGCCGTACTTCGCCAGGCCCTTGTGGGTCTGCCGGGACGACCAGGGGCACTCGGCGCGGATGCGGTCCATGACCTGGACGAGGTCGAGGAGGCGGGCGCCCGGCAGGTCGTAGGAGGCGGGGAGCAGCTCCAGCTCGGGCATGTCGACCCGGCCGGTGCCGGCCAGGCGCGCCAGGCCGTCCGTGAGGGCCGGTTCGCCCTCGCCCGTCGCCACGACGACCACCGTGCGGCCCCCGGCGCAGGCGTCGATCAGCTCCTGGGCGGCCGGGGAGGCCTCGTCGACGGTGATCCCCGCCTCACGCAGATACGGCAGCTGCGGGTGGGTGCCGTCCGCGCACAGCACCTGGTCGGCCGCGTGCAGTGCCTGCCAGGCGGGCCAGGAGAGCAGGCCGGGGGCGACGCGGTGGCTGGTGGTGAGCAGGACGATGCGGCCGGGGGCGGCGGCTGTACCGGGGGCGGCCTGCTCGGGTCGCGGGGTGGCTTCGGGGCTGTTGGCGTTCACGATTCGAAGCTATCCCACGTCGCCGACAGCCCCCGAAGTTGTCCACAGGCCCGGTGGAGGGGGGCCTGGGGTACCTCTTACATGCCCTGCTGCGTCTGGGCCGTCGTCACGTCCCGTACCCACGGCGTCTTCGCGTCGGCGCGGCTGCTCTTCTGGACGTCCCAGGTGCCGTACCGCGGGTTGAGGTCGACGTCGAGGTCCTTGGAGGCTTCGGACAGGGCCTTCCAGAACTCGGGACGGCTGGTGTCGGTGTTGAGCTTCTCGGCGAGTTTCTGGGCCTCGAGCTGGAGGCGGAGGTTGTCGGCCAGGCGCTCCGGCGGGATGCCGTACTGCTGGAGCCAGGTCGTCTCCAGCGCCTTGGCGCCGCCGGCCTGCTCCTCCAGGCCGGACCGCATCTCCTGGATCTCCTTGCGGGTGACGGTCACCCCGGCGTTCTCGGCGGCGCGGTGCAGCACCCGGTCCAGGATCATGGTGTGCAGGGTGTCGCGGGTGAGGGTGCCGGTCCGGGCGATGACCTGCTGGTACTGGGCGTCGTTCGGCACGGTCGCCCGCTGGGCCGCGCGCACCTCGCCGACCCGCTCCTCCAGCTGGGAGACGGTGATCCGCTGCCCGCCGACCACGGCCGCGGCACCGGGATGCGCGTCGTTTCCGCAGGCGGTGAGGAGGGGCGCCGCTGCGGCGATCGCGGCGGTGAGGACGAGCGCGGTGCGACGGCGGCGGTGCAAGGAAACCTCCCGAGGAGATTGTGCGACGGTGCACAAAGTCTTGCGATGATCGATGGTAGGCAGTGGGCGAGCTCTGGCCAACCCATTCGACCAACGATTCACCAGGACTTCCGGCACCGCCGCGCCGCCCCGGGGCCGGGTGAAGGCCCCTAACCGCGGACCTGCCCCAGCCACTGCAGTGTCCGGCGGATCTCCGCGCCCAGCGGGTGGCCGGGGCCGTGGGTGCGCTCCACGTCGTGCAGCAGCCGGGCGAGGGTGTCGTGGGCGGCGCCGCGGTCACCGAGGGCGAGCAGGAGATGGCCGATGCGGCGGCGGACGTCGTGCGCGAGTTCGGGGCCGCCGGCGGCTACGTACTGGTTCTCGTAGTAGGGCAGCACCGCCCGGTACTCGGCGAGCGCGGCGGCCGGTTCGCCCAGCTGTTCGAGGCACTGGGCGGCCTCGTAGCGGAAGCGCAGGGACTGCGGGTCGGCCTGGCCGGCCTCGGCGGCGCGCTCGTCGGCGAGGCGGCGCAGCTCGGGCAGGGCGCGCCGGTACTGGCCGTCGTCGAGGAGCGTGGCCGCGTACTGCTTGCGCAGGGTGCGTACGACCGGGGAGTGCTCGCCGTGCTGTTCGGCGGCGGCGGGCAGGGTCGCGCCGAGGATGTCGACGGCCTGGGTGATGCGGCCCTCTCCGAGGAGCCGTTTGACCTCGTCGACGGCGCGGGCGATGTCCGTCTTCCCGGGCGCCTCGGTGACGGGCGTGGCCGGCGCCGGCTGGGGCGCCGGGGTGCGCGCCCGGTCCGGCCAGGGGGCGTGCGGGCGCAGGAACGGGCGGGTGGGGTCGAGGGGTGCTCCGGTGGGCGTCCCGCGCGCGGGCAGGAGCAGCTCCAGATGCTCGTACACCTCCTGCGCGGAGGCCGGCCGGTGCTGCGGGTCCTTGGCGAGGAGGCGCAGGACGAGGGCCTCCAGGGCCTCGGGGACCTCGGGGCGGACGCGGCGCACGGGCAGCGGGGGCTCGTACAGATGCCGGTGCAGTACGCCGAGCGCGGTGGAGCCGGAGAAGGGGACGTCGCCGCTGAGCAGTTCGTGCAGGACGACGCCGAGCGCGTACAGGTCGGTGTAGGGGCCGACCGCGCCGCCCATGGCCTGCTCGGGGGCCATGTAGGCGGGCGAGCCTATGGGGGTGCCGGTGTGGGTGAGGCGGGTGGTGTCCGTGTCCATGACGGAGGCGATGCCCAGGTCGAGGACGGTGACCGTGCCGTCCTGCTTCACCATCACATTGCGCGGCTTGAGGTCGCGGTGGACGATCGGCACGGCGTGCACGGCGCTGAGCACGGCGCACAGTTGCGCGGCGACCGCCACCGCCCACTGCCAGGGGTACGGGTCGTGCTCGGCGAGATGGCCGGCGAGGTCGGCCCCGTCGATGTACTGCATGACGAGGAACAGCTCCTCGCCCTCGCTGCCCGCGTCGTGCACCGTGACCAGGCCCGGGTGGTCGACCTGCGCCGTCACCCGGCACTCGCGCACGAAGCGGCGGCGCAGTTCCTCCGCGTCCTGCCCGGCCACCTTGTCGGGGCGCAGCAGCTTCACCGCCACGCGCCGGTCGAGCCGCTGGTCGTACGCCGTCCAGACCTGGCCCATGCCGCCCTGGCCGAGGAGCGTGGACAGCTCGTAGCGGCCGGCGACGACACGTCCTGCCGCCGCGCTCACCTGCCGCCCTCGGGGGTGCCGTCCCGGTGGCCTTCGCCCTCGTGGCGGCGCAGGTAGTCGCTGAGTTCGTCGAGTTCGGCGCGTACCTGGTCGATGCGGGCGGGGGCGGGGCGCTGCGGCGACGGCGGTACGGGGCCGGGCGACGGGGTGTCGCCGGCGACGGGTGGGTGCGGCGGCTGCCGCGGGACGGGCGTGGATGTGGGGGCGTAGGGCGGCGCGGGGTGCGGATAGCCGTACGGGGTGTGCGCCGCCGTCTGCGCGTGGGGCGACGGGTAGCCGGCGAACTGCCGGGGTGTGCTGTGGTGGCCGATGTCCACGATCAGGAAGTAGATGGTGGCGCCGAGGCCGAGGAGCAGCATCACGGCCAGTGCGAGGTCGGTCCGGTAGTCGCCCTCCGGCAGTACGCCGATCACCGCGAAGCACGCGATGGACAGGGGCAGGCTCACCCAGGCCAGCACCCAGTCGAGGCCCCGTCCGCGCAGGACGGCCACCCGGAACAGCGGTACGCAGGCCAGCACGCCGCAGGTGAGGAAACCGGCGGCGGCGAACAGCACGCGCAGGGAGATGACCGTTGCCGCGCTGCGGGGAGGCGGCGCCGCGCCATGGCCGTACATGACTGCTCCTGGACCGGTGTAGCCGATGGGGACGGGTGTGCGAGTGACAGAGCCCGGTTGGGAGTCCGAGCGTATAGCCCGACACGGACAACCCGTCACGGGTTGTACCGAACCGTTGTCGTGCTGATCACTTCGTTCCGGTCACACCTGCCGCCCGGTGCTCACACGGCGTGCCGCATCCACACGTTGGGCTCGACGTACACCGCGTACCCGCGCGCGGGCTCGCAGCGCACCGGCACCAGGCCGCCGGGCACCTCGATGTCGCCCTCGGTGTCGAAGGGCAGCCCCGTCCAGCGGCGCCAGTGCGCCAGCGAGGCGGCCACCGTCATGGACGCGGGCGCCACGGAGTCGATGGTGGCCCCGGCCCGGGCATGGACGCGCAGCCACGGGTCCTGGGGCAGGCCGTCGGGGCGTACGCGGCGGGCGTACTCCTCGATGGAGGTGTGCGGTTCCAGGTGCTTGGCGTTGGGGCGGACCGGGGCGACGACCTCGCGGAAGCCGCGGGCCCGGGCGTTGTCCCGCAGGGCCGAGAGCATCACCGCGGACAGGCCGCGGCCCTGTGCGTGCGGGGCGACGGATATCGAGATCGCGCTGACCGTGTCGGGGCGGACCCCGCGACGCAGGTCGGAGAAGGCCCAGATGAGGACCGTGTCCCAGCCGTTGGCCGGCAGTTCGCCGCCCCTGGTGCCGAGAGCGAAGGGCACGCTGTAGGCGTTCGCGACGACCTCGCCCCGCTCGTCCTCGGCGAACAGGACGTATTCGGGGAGTTCGGCAGCGATGCGCGGGAAGTGCGCGGCGCCCACGAGGTCCTGGATCACGAACTCCGGCCAGCTGTCCGCCATTGCGACGACCCGTTCCAGCATGTCCGGGCGGTCGGCGAGGGTCGATGTCTTCGGCTGCATGCGGTCACGCTAGACGGGCGGGCGCACAGCCGGAATCGAATTACCGGGCGGGGACCCGGTCCGCCGGCCGGGCCGACCTGGCCTGACGTGCGGCGACGACCATGACGACGACAGAGGTCAGCGCGATCCCGGCGCCGACGTGGAGCGGTGCGGTGTAGCCGAGGCCCGCGGAGATGGCCAGGCCGCCGAGCCAGGCGCCGAGGGCGTTGCCGATGTTGGACGCGGAGACGTTGGCACTGGCGGCCAGTGCCGCTCCGCCGGCGACGTCGGTGACGCGGGTGATCATGCCGGGCACACTGGCGAACCCGGTCACCCCCATCAGGAACACCAGGACGACGGAGGCGGCGGCGCTGCCGGCCAGCAGCCCGAACAGGGCCAGGGTGAGGGTGAGGCCGAGCAGGGCCAGGACCAGGGCACGGTCCCGGTCGCGGTCGGCCGCGCGCCCGCCGACCAGGTTTCCGACGACCAGGCCGACGCCGTACACCATCAGCAGCCAGGCGACATCCGCCGGGGCGAAGCCGCTGACCTCGGTGAACGTGTACGCGATGTAGCTGAACGCGCCGAACATGCCGCCGTAGCCCAGCGCGGTGGCCGCGAGGGTCAGCCAGACCTGCGAGGACCGGAAGGCGCGGAGCTGGTCCCGCAGGCCGCTGGGCGGTGCCGCCCCTTGCTCCCCCGCCCGGCCGGGGACGAGTGCGGCGATTCCCGCCAGTGCGAGCACGCCGATCGCGGTGACCGCCCAGAACGCCGCCCGCCAGCCCCAGCGTTCGCCGACCAGCGCGCCGAACGGCACGCCCAGCACGTTGGCGACCGTCAGCCCGGCGAACATGACGGCCACGGCCCGGGACTTCTTCTCCGGTGCGACCAGACTCCGCGCGACCAGCGAGCCGATCCCGAAGAACGAGCCGTGGCACAGCGCCGCCACGATCCGCCCGAGCAGCATCACCGGGTAGTTCGGGGCGACGGCGGAGAGCAGGTTGCCGATGACGAACAGCGCGACCAGGCCGACCAGGACCAGCTTCCGGGGCAGCCGTGCCGTCGCGGCGGTGAGCGCGATCGCCCCGACCGCGACACTCAGCGCATACCCGGAGATCAGCCACCCGGCGGCCGCCTCGGACACCTCGAAGCTCGACGCCACCTGGGGCAGCAGGCCGGCGATCAGGAACTCGGTGAGTCCGATGCCGAAGCCGCCGAGGGCCAGGGCTATGAGTCCGGTCGGCATCCTTCGCTCCCCCTCTCTGCCGTATGTCTGTCGTACGCGCTATCGCGTGCGTACGAACCGTGCCCGCTCACCCGCCGGGAGCAGCTCGGTCGCGTACCGCACGGTGATGCGCGGCAGTTCGGCCTGATGGCGTTCGAGGAACGACACCAGCAGGGGCGCGTCCCGGCGGCCGATCTCGCGCAGCATCCAGCCGAGCGCCTTGTGGATCAGCGGTTCCGGATCCCGGCACAGCGCGGGCACCAGGCGGAGTGTCGGCTCGAAGCGTCCCTCGCGGATCAACGCCAGCGTGGCGACCACGGCGATCCTGCGGTCCCACAGCGACGCCGACGCGGCGAGCCGGTCCAGGATCTCCGTGGCGTCCGGCGGCCCGTCCACCAGCCACGGCCCGAGCACGACATGCGCGGAGCCGTCCACCAGGTCCCAGTTGTCCACACAGCCGGTGTGCGCCAGATAGAAGTCGACCAGCGCCGCACGCTCCGGCCCGCGCGCCGTCCGCATCCGCTCGGCCAGGACGAGTAGCCCGGCGAGCCGTTCCTCGTGGACGCGGCTGCGCAGCAGCACCTCCACGTCCTCAAGCGCCAGGTCCCGGTGGGCCCGGGCCAGCCCGCGCACCACGGGCACGCGCACGCCGAGCAGTTCGTCGTCCTCCGAGGGACGGAGCACCCGCAGTTGCTGCGCTCTGACCCCCGGCTCCGCGAGGCCCCGGAGCTCGGTCCGCAAGGTGTCGAGCGAATCGGCCGTCATGTCGGAGGACGCTAGCCCCTTCACCCCTCGCACTGCCGCAGCATCATCTCCTTGTCGGCCGCCGTCACCGGCAGGTCGTACTTCAGCGACACCTGGGCGAAGCGCACCGAGTAGGAGCAGCGGATCGCCTTGTTGGGCGGCAGCCAGGACGCCGGGCCGGAGTCGCCCTTCGCGCTGTTGGTCGGGCCGTCCACCGGGACGAGATTGAGCGGGTCGTTGGCGATGGACTCCCGCTTGTCCTTCGTCCAGCGCGAAGCGCCCATCTGCCAGTCGTACGACAGCGGCATGACGTGGTCGATCTGGACCTTCGTCGCACGGGACTTGGTCCACTCGATGACATTCCCGGTGTACGGGTCGTGCAGTGTCAGTGCCATGACGACGCAGTCCGAGCCCGACCGGAAACGGAGGTCCTGGCCGTCGCGCTTCAAGAGGTCGTTCCGCGAGTCACAGCCGTTGTGCGAGAAGGGAACGTCGCGGGGCACCGAGTCCTTCCAGGCGTAGCCGAACTCGTCCCGTTCGTATCCCGTCCTGGGGCCGCGCCCCTTCGTCGCCACCTTCTCGATCACGGCGCTCGCCCTCGCCCGGTCCGCGGTGGACGTGATGGCCGCGAGCCCCGGCTTGGTGCCGTCCGGGTTGTCCAGCGGGTTCACCGCCCGTCCGTCGCCGTCGGCCGGGACACCGGAGCCGGAGGGTCCGCCGCCGTCCGCGGGCGGGGCCAGGCCCTCACAGCCGACCAGCGTCGAACCGGCGAACACCATCGCGACAGCAAGTGCCGCCCCGCCCCTCAGACGCGTCACCGTGCGCCCCTCCCCTGCTTGTCCGTGCCTGGCCCCACGGTAGCGAGGGAGAGGTCCAGACCACATCGGCCCTAAACGGGCATTCATCGCATGTCACGCGTATCGTCGGTTTGGAATCACCTTCTGAAGGAGTTCTGCATGGGCATCTTCGACAAGTTCAAGAGCCAGGCGCGGCACAAGGGCAAGCAAGGCTCGGACACCGCGGAACAGAAGGCCAACGAGAGGACCGGCGGCAAGTACGAGGACCAGGTCGACTCCGGGCAGCAGCGGATGGAAGGCTCGCTCGGCATGGACCGGGACCGCGACCGGCCCGACCAGCAGTAAGGCCTCTCCTCCCTCAGAGGCCGTCCGGGGAGACGCGTACGCACCCTCCGCGGGCGGCTTCCGATGTTCCGAGGGCGGCTTTCCGGGCGGCGCTTGACCTTGACACCGGCGTCAAGGTCGGACGATCCCCGCATGACATTCCTCGCTCCGAAGACTTCGGCGT
This sequence comes from Streptomyces sp. NPDC057002, assembly GCF_042673825.1. Lineage (NCBI taxonomy): Bacteria > Bacillati > Actinomycetota > Actinomycetes > Kitasatosporales > Streptomycetaceae > Streptomyces > Streptomyces sp. NPDC057002. The sequence goes on along the minus strand of NZ_JBHURZ010000006.1, from coordinate 537,932 downwards.
CTCCCGCTCCGAAGACCGCGGCATCCCCCGTTCCGAAGACCACGCGCACCGTGCTCGTCACCGGCGCCGGCACCGGCATAGGCCGGGCCACCGCCCACGCGTTCGCCGACGAGGGCGCGCACGTCGTGGCGGTGGGCCGCCGCGAGGCACTGCTGGCCGAGACCGCCGCCCACGACCCGTCCCGCATCAGCCCGCTCGCCGCCGACATCGCGGCCGACGACGGCCCGGAGAGCATCGTCCGTACGGTGCTCGACCGGCACGGCCGCATCGATGTGCTGGTGAACAACGCGGGCGTCGTCAACGCCCAGTCCCTGCGCACCTACACGCGCGACGCCGTCGAGCCCCAGCTGGCGACGAACCTCCTCGCCCCCGTCCTGCTCACCCAGGCCGCGCTCCCGGCGCTGGAGGACTCCCGCGGAGTGATCGTGAACGTGACGACGGCGGTGGGACAGCGCGGCTGGCCCGGCAACTCCCTCTACGCGGCCGGAAAGGCGGCCCTTGAGGTGCTCACGCGCAGCTGGGCGGTGGAGCTCGCCCCGCTGGGGATCCGGGTCGCCGCCGTGGCCCCCGGCGCGATCGACACACCGATCGGGGACCACGCCGGTCACACGCCCGAGCAGCGCGCCGCGATCCGTGCCTGGCAGCTCGGCCACACGCCGCTCGGCCGGATCGGCCGCCCCGCGGAGGTGGCGTGGGCGATCGCCCGACTGGCCTCGCCGCAGGCCTCGTTCATCACCGGTGTGGTGCTTCCGGTGGACGGCGGCGCGCTCGTCACATGAGACTGACGCGCATGGCCGGACACCGTATGCGGATCGGCGAGCTCGCCGAGGTGAGCGGCACGACTCCGCGCGCCCTGCGCCACTACGAGCAGGCAGGGCTCATCACCTCCGAACGCGCCGCCAACGGCTACCGCCTGTACGACGCCGCCGCGGCGAACCGCGTCCGCAACATCCGGCAGCTGCTCGACACCGGGCTGACGCTCGACGACGTACGGGTGTTCCTGCCCTGCCTGGACGGCGATGTCATGGCCGGACCCGCCTCCGGCCGGGCCGTGCGGACTGCCGCCGAGCGCCTCGCCGTGCTGGACGCGCGCATCGCCGCGCAGGTGGCGGTGCGCGACCGGCTGGCGGCGGTCCTTCACGCGCGGGGCGTCAGGACCCCAGCACCGACGTCAGGAACTCCCCGACCCACGCCAGCAACTCCCGCCCGACCAGCGGCTTTCCGCCGACCTTCGCGGTCTTCGGGCGCGGCACGAGCACCTGGTGCACCGCCGGCTTGATGACCGTGCCGGGATAGAGCCGCTTGAGCCGCAGTTCCTGCGACTCGCGCAACTCCACCGGGGCGAAGCGGATGTTGGTGCCCTGCAGCACGATCTCGCCGACCCCGCAAGCACGCGCGAGCATCCGCAGACCGGCGACGAGCAGCAGGTTCTCCACCGGCTCGGGCAGCTTGCCGTAGCGGTCGACGAGTTCCTCGCGGACGGCCTTGACGTCCTCCTCCGTGTTGGCTGAGGCGATGGCGCGGTACGCCTGGAGACGGAGCCGCTCGCCTGGCGCGTAGTCGTGCGGGACGTGTGCGTCGACGGGCAGCTCGATCTTGACCTCGAGCGGCGGCTCCTCCTCGATCTCGCCGGTCTCCAGCTGACGCCGGTAGTCGGCGACGGCCTCGCCCACCATCCGTACGTACAGGTCGAAGCCGACGCCCGCGATGTGGCCGGACTGCTCGCCGCCGAGGAGGTTGCCCGCGCCGCGGATCTCCAGGTCCTTCATCGCCACGTACATGCCGGCGCCCATCTCGGTGTGCTGCGCGATGGTCGCGAGCCGCTCGTGCGCGGTCTCGGTCAGCGGCTTCTCCGGCGGGTAGAGGAAGTACGCGTACCCGCGCTCGCGGCCCCGGCCCACCCGGCCGCGCAGCTGGTGCAGCTGCGAGAGCCCGAAGTTGTCGCCGCGCTCCACGATGAGGGTGTTCGCGTTGGAGATGTCGATGCCGGACTCCACGATCGTCGTGGACACCAGCACGTCGAACTTCTTCTCCCAGAAGTCGACGACGACCTGCTCCAGTGCCGACTCCGACATCTGGCCGTGGGCGGTGGCGATGCGCGCCTCGGGGACGATCTCGCGCAGCCGGGCCGCGGCCCGGTCGATCGACTCCACCCGGTTGTGGATGTAGAAGACCTGGCCCTCGCGCAGCAGTTCACGGCGGATGGCGGCGCCGATCTGCTTCTCCTCGTACGGGCCGACGAAGGTCAGCACCGGGTGCCGCTCCTCGGGCGGGGTGGTGATCGTCGACATCTCCCGGATGCCCGTGACCGCCATCTCCAGCGTCCTGGGGATGGGGGTCGCGGACATCGTCAGCACGTCGACGTTGGCCCGGAGCTTCTTCAGCTGCTCCTTGTGCTCGACGCCGAAGCGCTGCTCCTCGTCGACGATGACCAGGCCCAGGTCCTTGAACTTCGTCTCCGACGAGAACAGCCGGTGCGTGCCGATGACGATGTCCACCGAGCCCTCGCGCAGGCCCTCCAGGACCGCCTTGGCCTCGGTGTCGGTCTGGAAGCGGGAGAGTGCCTTCACGCTGACCGGGAACTGCGCGTACCGCTCGCCGAACGTCCCGAAGTGCTGCTGCACCAGCAGGGTCGTGGGCACCAGGACGGCCACCTGCTTACCGTCCTGGACGGCCTTGAAGGCGGCCCGGACCGCGATCTCGGTCTTGCCGTAGCCGACGTCGCCGCAGATCAGCCGGTCCATCGGGACCGTCTTCTCCATGTCGTCCTTGACCTCGGCGATGGTGGTGAGCTGGTCGGGCGTCTCCGCGTAGGGGAAGGCGTCCTCCAGCTCGCGCTGCCAGGGGGTGTCCGTCCCGAAGGCGTGCCCGGGGGCCGCCATGCGCGCGCTGTACAGCTTGATGAGGTCGGCGGCGATCTCCTTGACGGCCTTCTTGGCGCGGGCCTTCGTCTTCGTCCAGTCGGCGCCGCCCAGCCGGTGCAGGGTGGGGGCCTCGCCGCCGACGTACTTGGTGATCTGCTCCAGCTGGTCGGTGGGGATGTAGAGCCGGTCACCGGGCTGGCCGCGCTTGGCGGGCGCGTACTCGACGACCAGGTACTCGCGGGTCGCGCCCTGCACGGTGCGCTGCACCATCTCGATGTAGCGGCCCACGCCGTGCTGCTCGTGGACGATGTAGTCGCCCGGCTCCAGGGTGAGCGGGTCGATGGTCTTGCGGCGGCGGGCCGGCATCCGGGCGCCCTCGCGGCCCGCGGCCCTCTGGCCGGTCAGGTCGGTCTCGGTCAGCACCGCGAGTCCGAGGCCCGTGTCGACGAAGCCGTGCTCGATCGAGCCGCACGCCACGTGCACCAAGGACGGGGAGATCTCGGCGAGGTCGGCGTCGAGGCGGGCCGCGATGCCCTCGCCGCCCAGCACCTCGACCGTACGGGCCGCCGGACCATGCCCCTCGGTGACGAACACCGTGCGCCAGCCGTCGGAGAGCCAGCCCTTGGTGTCGGCGAGGGCCTTGGCGGTGTCCCCGCGGTAGGTCTCCGGGGCGTGCATGCCGAGCTTGAGGGTGTCTGCGTCGAGCTCCTCGTCCGCGGCGAACGGCGAGACCGACCACCACATCATGTCCAGCTCGCGGGCCCGCTCCCGGACGTCCGCGATGGACCACAGGGAGGCCGCGTCGACGTCGATGGGCGCCTCGCCGCCGCCGGCGGTGGCCGCCCAGGAGGCCTGCAGGAACTCCTGGGAGGTGGCCACCAGGTCCGACGCGCGCGTGCGGACCCGCTCCGGATCGCAGACGACGGCCATGGCGCCCTTGGGCAGCACGTCGAGCAGCAGCTCCATGTCGTCGACGAGGACCGGGGCGAGGGACTCCATGCCCTCGACCGCGATCCCCTCGGCGATCTTGCCGAGCAGTTCACCGAGCTCGGGGTGCTGTTCGGCGAGGGCACGCGCACGCGCGCGGACGTCCTCGGTGAGCAGCAGTTCGCGGCACGGCGGCGCCCACAGGCCGTGCTCGGCGACTTCGAGGGAGCGCTGGTCGGCGACCTTGAAGTAGCGGATCTCCTCGACGTCGTCGCCCCAGAACTCGATGCGCAGGGGGTGTTCCTCGGTGGGCGGGAACACATCGAGGATGCCGCCGCGCACGGCGAACTCGCCGCGCTTCTCGACCAGCTCCACACGCGCGTACGCGGCGGCCCCGAGGGCGTCGACGATCTCCTCGAGGTCGACGGTCTGCCCCGGCTTCAGGGAGACCGGCTCCAGGTCGCCGAGGCCCTTGACCTGCGGCTGGAGCACGGACCTGACGGGCGCCACGACGACGGAGACCGGGCCGGTCTCGGGGTCGTCGGGGCGGGGGTGGGCCAGGCGGCGCAGCACGGCCAGACGGCGGCCGACGGTGTCGCTTCGGGGGCTGAGCCGCTCGTGCGGGAGGGTCTCCCAGGAGGGGTACTCCACGACTCCCTCCGGCGGGAGGAGGGAGCGCAGGGCCGCGGCCAGGTCCTCGGCCTCGCGGCCCGTCGCCGTCACCGCCAGCACCGGGCGGCCCGTGTCCCGGGCGAGGGCGGCGACCGCGAAGGGGCGGGCGGCCGGGGGGCCGACCAGGTCGACGTGCATGCGGTTGCCGTCTGCGGCCGCGCTGATCGCTTCCGCGAGGGCGGCGTCTCTGACTACGGCGTCGAGCAGACCGTGCAGGCTCATACGGGTCTTTTCCGTCCAGGGGTGGGCAACACGACGGGCCCGACACGCGCCGCGGGCCGGGGGGTCTCCAGCGTACGACGCTGCGCGGCCGGGCGGCGGGGGCTGTGGACAACGCCCCGGGTGTGAGGTGCGCGGCGTCGGTGTCCTGGCCCGGGCAGGGCTCGCGGGTCGCAGACAGCACCCGGCGCCGGGAAGTCATGGACTTCCCGGCGCCGGTCCCCCGCAACCCCCGTGTGCGGTGGTTCTCGGTGAGGCTGGACTACTCCGTGGCGATCGCGTTCAGGACGTTCATCCGGCCCGCCCGGAACGCCGGGATCAGTGCGGCGAACAGGCCCACGAACGCCGAGCTGACGAAGACGCCGATGATCGTCGGCCAGGGGATCTCCAGGACCATCAGGCCCTCCAGCGCGAGCAGCTGCTGCGCGGTGGCGCCCCAGCCCATGCCCAGTCCGAGGCCCAGGAGGGCGCCGAAGAGGGCGATGACGACGGACTCCATGCGGATCATGCGGCGCAGCTGGCGGCGGGACAGGCCGATCGCCCGCATCAGGCCGATCTCCCTGGTGCGTTCCACCACCGACAGGGCCAGGGTGTTCACCACACCCAGGATGGCGACGATGATCGCCAGGGCCAGCAGGCCGTAGATCATGTTGAGCAGCTGGCCGATCTGGTCCTTCAGGGCTTCCTTGTAGTCGGTCTGGTCGCGCACGGTGTACTGCGGGTAGTCCTGCATGGCTGACTTCAGGGACGTGTAGGCGGCGTCCTGCTGCCCGTCCTTGGCGCTGACGAAGAGCAGCGAGTCCAGCGGCATCTTGTCGGCCGGGACGTACTTGGCCATCGTCGAGATGGACGTGTACATCGCGCCCGCGTCGATCACGACGTCACTGCTGGTGATCGCCCGGACCGTCAGGTCGGCCGTACGGCCGTCCTTGAAGGCCACGGAGATCTTGGACCCGAGGCTGATGCCGTGGTCCTTGGCGAACTTCTCGTGGACGGACATCGAGTCGGGCTTGTAGGCGTCGGGGAGCTTCCCGGCGACCGTCTCGGTGCGCAGGTCGGTCGCGTACGAGGGGTCGGCGGCCGTGATCGCCGTGTCCTTGAGCTTCTTGCCGTCGGGGGTGGTGAAGTCGGCCTTGGTCCACTTGTACTCGGTGACCCGCTGAACGTCCGACGCGGACTTCGCGGCCTTGACCGCCTGCGGGGTGATCAGCTGGCCGCTGTCGGACTGGATGATGAAGTCCGTGCCAACGGTCTTGTCGAGCTGGTCGGTGGCGGAGGCCACCATGGAGGAGCCGACCACGGACAGGCACGCCACCAGGGCGAGGCCGATCATCAGCGCGGCGCCCGTCGCGCCGGTGCGGCGCGGGTTGCGCAGGGCGTTGCGCTCGGCCATGCGGCCCACGGGGCCGAACATGCGCAGCAGGACGGCGCCGAGGATTCGGACCACACCGCCGGCGAGCAGCGGGCCGATGACGACGAAGCCGATCAGCGACAGCACCACGCCGAGGCCGAGCCACAGCGAGCCCTCCTTGGCCTGGTCGGCCGCCGTCGCCAGATACAGGCCGAAGGCGCCGCCGCCGGTGAGGACGGTGCCGATCGCGGCGCGGATCCAGCCGGCCTTGGCGTCCGCGGGGGCGCCCGCGTCCCGCAGCGCGGCCATCGGGGAGATCTTGCCGGCGCGCCGGGCGGGCAGGTAGGCGGCCAGGACGGTGACGATCACGCCGAGGACCAGGCCGACCACCGGGGTCGTCCAGGCCACCGTCAGGTCGTCGGTGGACAGCTCCATGCCCATCTGGCCCATGAGCTTCATCAGGCCGATCGCGAGGCCGACGCCGGCGCCCACGCCGAGCACCGAGCCGACGAGGCCGAGCAGCAGCGCCTCGGCCAGCACGGAGCGGTTGACCTGCTTGCGGGAGGAGCCGATCGCCCGCATCAGGCCGATCTCCCTGGTGCGCTGGGCGACCAGCATGGAGAAGGTGTTGATGATCAGGAAGATGCCGACGAGGAAGGCGATCCCGGCGAAGCCGAGCATCGCGTACTTCATGACGTTCATGAAGCCCGCGACGCCCTTCTGGTTGGCGTCGGCGGTCTCCTTGGCGGTCTGCACCTGGAAGTCGCCGCCGAGCGCGGCCTTCACGTTCTGCTTCAGCCGGCCGTCGCTGACTCCGGCGGCCGCGGTGACGTTGACGTTGGTGTAGACGCCGCTCTCGCCGACCAGGGTCTGCTGGGCGGTCTTCGTGTCGAGGTAGAAGATCGCGGCACCGGGGTTGGTGACGGTGAAGTCGGCGATGCCGGAGACCTTCGCGGTGTGGGTGCCCGTCGCGCTGATCACGCCGATCGGGTCGCCGAGCTTCAGGCCGTGCTTGTCGGCGGTGTCGGCGTCGACCATGATCTGGCCGGCGCTCTTGGGTGCCGCACCGGAGGTGATCTTCATGGTGCGGGCTTCGTTGCTGTTCCAGCCGCCGACGATGGTCGGGGCGCCGCTGGAGGGCGACAGGTTGTCCTTGTCGGCGTCGACGACGGTCACCGACGTGGAGAACACCGCGCCCTCGGCGGACTTCACGCCGTCGGCCTTGCGTACCTCGGCGAGCACGGAGGCCGGCATGACCGGCGGCTTGCCGTTGTCGGCGGTCGTCTCACCGGTGTCGGAGGCGCCCTTGGGGCTCACCGTCACATCCGAGGAGGTGGCCGCGAAGAGCTTGTCGAACGTGGTGGACATGGTGTCCGTGAAGACGAGCGTCCCGCAGACGAAGGCCACCGACAGCAGGACGGCGATCGCCGACAGCGCCATGCGGCCCTTGTGCGCGAGGAAGTTGCGCATCGAGGTCTTCATGACGGTCATGACGTACGCCCCCGGGCGTCGAAGTCCTTCATGCGGTCGAGGACGGCGTCCGCTGTCGGCTTGTACATCTCGTCGACGATCCGGCCGTCGGCGAGGTACAGGACACGGTCCGCGTAGCTGGCGGCGACCGGGTCGTGGGTGACCATCACGATGGTCTGGCCCAGCTCGTCGACGGAGCGGCGCAGGAAGCCGAGCACTTCGGCGCCCGCGCGCGAGTCGAGGTTTCCGGTCGGCTCGTCCCCGAAGATGATCTCGGGCCGGGCCGCCAGCGCCCGTGCCACGGCGACGCGCTGCTGCTGGCCTCCGGAGAGCTGGGTGGGCCGGTGCTTGAGACGGTCGGAGAGCCCGACGGTCTCCACGACCCGCCCGAGCCACTCCTTGTCCGGCTTGCGGCCGGCGATGTCCATGGGCAGCGTGATGTTCTCTATCGCGTTCAGCGTCGGCAGCAGGTTGAACGCCTGGAAGATGAACCCGATCCGGTCCCGGCGCAGTTGCGTGAGCTTCTTGTCCTTGAGGCCGGTGATCTCGGTCTCGTCGAGGTAGATCTGCCCGCCGGTGACGGTGTCGAGCCCGGCCAGGCAGTGCATGAGTGTGGACTTGCCGGACCCAGAGGGGCCCATGATCGCGGTGAACTGGCCGCGTGCGATGTCCACGTCGACGTGGTCGAGGGCGACGACACGGGTCTCACCGGACCCGTACGCCTTCACGACCTGCCGCGCCCGCGCGGCAACGGCCGTACGCCCTCCAGTACCCCCGTGCCTGGGAATGGTCACAGCCGATGTCACGGTATGTCTCCTATGTCGGTCGGCAATACGCCGGTCAGCAGTACGTCGGTCATCAGATGGTGAAGTGCCTCAAGTCTTCCGGCGGGGAGGGGTCCCGCGCCCTGGTGCTCAGCGCAGTCTTTTCCTGTGGAAAACCCCACCCCCGCCGGTGTGCAACACCGCCCCCCGACGGCGTAAAGCCAGGTTAAGGAGCGGCCCCCGCGCGTCTCGTCCTCCGCCGGTACGAACCCTCCCCAGGTCGTAGTACGGAGGTACCCCTAGGGGCAGTCCACCGAAGGGTGGAGACCGTCTCAGGGTTCGCTCCACCCGACGGCCCATTCAGGCTCCACCCTCCCGCGACGGCAGGGTCAAGTGCGAAGCTGTCCGGCGTTAGATAGGTGCAAGGGGCAGGCAGGCCGGCGAGGGGGAGGCACCCGGGTGGGAAGCACCAGTTCCGCGGCGCGTGAGGCGGCGCGTCCCGCGACGGCCGGCCGGCGCGGAGCCGTCGTCGCCGCGCTGATGCTCTCGATGGCGCTGGCGGCGCTCGACTCCACCATCGTCTCGACCGCCGTGCCGCAGATCGTCGGGGACCTCGGCGGATTCTCCGTCTTCTCCTGGCTGTTCTCCGGCTATCTGCTGGCCGTGACCGTCACCCTGCCCCTCTACGGCAAGCTCTCCGACACCTTCGGCCGCAAGCCGGTCCTCGTCGTGGGCTCGGTGGTCTTCCTCCTCGGCTCCCTGCTGTGCGCGCTGGCCTGGAACATGGAGGCGCTCATCGCCTTCCGCATCGTGCAGGGCCTGGGCGGCGGCGCGCTCCAAGGCACGGTGCAGACGCTCGCGGCCGACCTGTACCCGCTGAAGGACCGCCCCAAGATCCAGTCGAAGCTCTCCACGGTGTGGGCGGTGTCCGCGGTCGCCGGGCCGGGGCTGGGCGGGGTGCTCGCCGCGTACGCGGACTGGCGGTGGATCTTCCTGGTCAACCTGCCGATCGGCGCGGTCGCGTTGTGGCTGATCGTGCGTCATCTGCACGAGCCGGAGCGGGAAGCCCGTACGCACGCGCGCGTGGACTGGGCGGGCGCGCTCGCGGTGTTCGCCTGCGGCGGCGTTCTGCTCGCGGCCCTGGTACAGGGCGGAGTGGCGTGGCCGTGGCTGTCGGCGCCCTCGCTCGCCCTGTTCGGTACGGGACTCGCCCTGGTCGCGGTGGTGGTGCTGGTGGAGCGGCGGGCCGCGGAGCCGATCATCCCGGGCTGGGTGTGGCGGCGCCCTACGATCGCCGCGGTCAATCTGGCCCTGGGCGCCCTGGGCCTGCTGATGGTGGCGCCCACGGTGTTCCTGCCCACCTACGCCCAGGGGGTGCTGGGCCTGGCGCCCGTGGCGGCCGGATTCGTGCTCTCCGTATGGACGTTGAGCTGGCCCATATCGGCGGCGCTGAGCCAGCACGTGTACCGCAGGATCGGCTTCCGCAACACCGCGATGCTGGGCATCGGCGCGGCGGGCCTGATCCTGTTCGCGTTCCCCTTCCTCCCTTACCCGGGGCAGGCCTGGCAACCGACGCTGCTGATGCTGCTGCTCGGCGCCGCGCTGGGCCTGTTCCAGCTGCCGCTCATCGTCGGGGTGCAGTCGACGGTGGGCTGGGCGGAGCGCGGTACGACGACCGCGTCCGTGCTCTTCTGCCGCCAGACCGGCCAGACGATCGGCGCGGCGCTCTTCGGCGCGGTCGCCAACGGGGTGCTGGCCGCGAGGCTCGGCGGGGCGGGCGACCTCGACTCGGTGACCCGGGCGCTCGACTCGGGCAGCGCGCCCGAGGCGACCCGGCGGGCGATCGCCGACGCGGTGCACGCCGTCTACCTGGGCGCCTCGTGCGCGGCGGCACTGGCGTTCCTGGTGCTGCTGTTCCTCGCGCCACGGAAATTCCCGGTGCTCAAGGACTGAGCGTCCGTATCCTCCCGCTCATGGTGACCTTGGAACCACTCCGAGCCGATCACGCGGACGCGCTGCTGGCCTTCGAGCGGGAGAACCGCGCGTACTTCGCCCGCACGGTGCCGGACCGCGGGGACGTCTTCTTCACGCCGGCGGGGTTCGCCGAACGCCTCCGGTCGCTTCTGGCGGAGCAGCACGCGCGCGTGTGCCGCTTCCATGTCGTCCTGTCGGAGGAGGGGAACCTGATAGGCCGGGTGAACCTGATGGATCTTGTGGACGGCAGCGCCGAACTCGGCTACCGCGTCGGCGAACAGGCGACGGGCCGGGGCGTGGCGACGGCGGCCGTCGCCCAGGTGTGCCGCCTGGCCGCCACCGACTACGGGCTGACGTCCCTCACCGCGGTCACGACGCTGGACAACCCGGCCTCCATGAGGGTCCTGACCCGTAGCGGCTTCACGCGGGTGGAGGAGACAACCGTGGACGGCCGCCCGGGAGTCCGCTACGTGCTCCGGCACCTCGGCACCACCCCCGACAGCCCCTAGGGCGCGACCCCGAACCGTTTCCGGGGCCGGGCACTCTTGCGGGTGACGCGCGGCGGTGGGCGGTGCGTGTCTGCTGGTGGCATGGACTTCAACAGGCGCACGGCGATGGCAGCGGGACTCGGAGCGGTGGCGGCGGCGAGCGGCGCCACCGCCTCGGCAGGCGGCGGCACCGCCTCGGCGGCCACGCCCACGACGGTGACAGTGACGGTGCAGGGCGAGGCCGCGGTGCGGACGAACATTCCCGTCCGCCGGGACCGCCGGGCTTCCGGAGGGCGATATCTGGGGTTATGGACGACCGAGAAGCCCCCGGCCCGGACCGGCTGGTACGCGACGTACACCGTGCGCGTCCCGCGGGCCGGGGTGTACGCGCTGACGGCCGTGGCCACGGCACCGGTCGAGACGCCGCACACGGAAGCCGTCGCCTCCTACCCGCACCTGTCCGTGAACGACGGCCCGTTCACGGAGATCGCCCGCTCGCAGCCGCACTGGTACGAGTCGCCGCCGGCCTGGGGCGACCTGTCCGTCCTGGACCTGGGCGTGGTCGAACTGCGAGGCGGCACCGACACGCTCACCTTCCGCGTCGCCGAACCGGCCGTCCTCGACGACACGATCGCGTACGTCCTGACCCTGGACCGCTTCACCCTGCGCCACCTGGAGGGACACCCGGCCCTGCGCGAACTGTCGGTTCCCCGGCACCGCGAGGGCGAACCGGCCCGGCTGAGCCTGGCCCTCGACGGGCACGCCCCGCACCCGCACCGCGTGCGGTACGCCGTCAGCGACCATCACGGCCGCCGAGTGGCCACCGGCCGGGCCACCATCGCCGCCGGTGACACAAGCGCGACGGTCACGCTCCCCGATCTGCCCCCGGGCCACTACCTCGTGAGGGCCAACGGCGTGACGGGCCGGTTCGCACGTCTGCCGGCCCGGCCCGCCGTCACCGGCCCCACCAGCCGCTTCGGCGTGAACGTCTGGGCGTCCTCCCTCGTCCCGCCGTCCCGGCTCGCGGATTTCGCCGCCGCCCTGCGGGACATGGGAGCCGGCTGGGTAAGGGACGGCCAGTCCTGGCCCGCGGCCGAACCGGCGCCCGGCGTGTACGACACGGCACAGCACGATGACCGCACCCGCACCCTGCGCGCCCATGGCCTGGCCGTCCTCGACGTGCTCTCCCCCGCCCCCGAGTGGGCCATGACCGACGCCTCGCTGCCGCTCCCCGCGGACCTCAGGCACGCCTACCGCTACGCCCGCCGTCTGGCCGCGGCCGCCCCCGAGGCCCTCCAGTTGTCGAACGAACCGGACGTCGACACCACCCGCAGCACCGGCGACGCCCACGCCGCGTTCGTGAAGGCCACCGCGCTCGGCATCAAGGACGCGGCACCCGAGCCCTGCCTGGTCGTCCTGCCGGGCGTCGCGCAGACCGGCCCCTTCCAGGACCTGATGCTGGCCAACGACGTGGTGCGCTACGCCGACGTATGGGCCTTCCACGGCTACCCGGACCCCACCGAACCGGGCGAACCACGCTTCCCGGGCGCCGCGGACGAACAACACGAGCTGGCCCGCCGGCACCACGCGGACATACCGCTGTGGATGACGGAGTGCGGCGCGTTCCAGAAGGCACGGCCGGGGGAGGACCTGACGCCCGGGCAGGAGATCGCGCAGGCCCGGTACGTGGTGCGCTCGACGGTGGAGGGCCTGGCGGCCGGGAACGACCGGCAGTTCTGGTTCGCCGGCCCGCCGCTGCACGACGACGGTGTCTACTTCGGCCTGCTCGACCGCGACTTCCGCCCCCTGCCCGCCTACAGCGCGTTCGCCGCCCTCACCTCGCTGCTGGGCGCGGCACACTTCACCGGCCCCACGCCCCGGCTGCCGTACGGAGTGCGGGGCTTCGACTTCGACAGCGGGCACGGCGAGCGGGTCACGGTGGTGTGGGCGGAGCGCCCCGTACGGCTGGACCGATACACGAGAGGGACGGCCTACGACATGATGGGCCGCCGCCTGCCCACCGGTCGGCCGGTGACCGTCTCACGCGACCCCCTGTACGTCGTCACCGCGGACGCGCCCGCCCCGCCGGCCGCCACCCGCCCGAGGGCCCGCCTCTCCCCCGCCGAACACATCGTCCTCGCCCAGCGCTTCTCCGCCCGCGACGCCGCCCCCGGCAAGGACGACGGGGACGCGCCGCCGCCGCACGGCTACCGCCTCGGCCGCCGTACGCGGATGACCGTCGACGTCTACAACTTCGACGACACCGCACACAATGTGACGGTCGCGGCAGAGCCGATCGGCGACGGGTGGACCGTGCGGGCGGAACAAGGACGGAAAGGGCAGAAAGGGTGGAAAGGGCGGATACATGTCCCGGCCGGAGGGCGGGTCGGGGTCAACTTCACGGTCCGCGCGGAGAGTTCGGTTCCGCGCCGCATCGACCGGCGGCTGACGTTCGGCGCAAGGCTCGACGACCACACCGGAGTGCCGACGTCCGCGGCGTTGATCCATCTCAAGTAGCCCGCCGAGGACGCTCGAGAACCTGAGTTAACGGGGGTAACACCCGAGGTCGGAAAGGTAAGCGCATACCGACCGATCAGTTTGGCCAAACCCTCGCGCTGCCCCGGTACTGCGAAGTAACGTGCGTGGCTCCCGCCCCCCACCTCCCTGCGGCCCGCCGCACCGGATCCAACCCTCGCAAGGAGTACGGGATGTCCTTCGACCCGTCCCCGTCCTATCCGTACCCACCACCCGATTCCTCGCCCTCCTACGACACCTACCCCTGGCAGCCGCAGCAGCCGCCCGAACCCCCCGAGCCGCGCGCCCAGCGCCACACCGCGCTCGGGCACCACAGCGACCTGCGGGTGCTGCGCAGCGCCTACCGCTGGCAGCGGCGCGTGGCCACGCTCACGGCGCTCGGCTACTTCACGCTGTTCCTGATCCTGTCGGCGTTCGCACCGTCGTTCATGACGAGCACCGTCACCGACGGCCTGCCCACCGGACTGCTGCTCGCCCTCATCCAGGTGCCCGTGACCTGGCTCGCCATCGCCCTGTACGAGCAGACGGCACGCCGTCGCGTCGACCCGATCGCGGACCGGATACGCAGGCAGGCCCAGCTGGACGCCAAGCGGGAGGCGGCACGGTGATCAGCGAGTTCAGCGGCAACGCGCAGGCGATGTCCCTGGTGGGCTTCACATCGGTGGCCACGATCACCCTGCTGCTCTGCGTCATGACGGGCCCGGACCGGGACGACCTCGACGAGTTCTACACCGGCTACAGCTCGCTGTCCCCCATGCGCAACGGCCTGGCGATCGCCGGCGACTACATCTCCGCCGCGACCGTCCTCGGCACCGGCGGCGTGATCGCCCTCTTCGGCTACGACGGCACCGTCCTGGCCCTGAGCACGGCCCTGTCGCTGATGCTGCTGATGTTCCTGCTGGCCGAACCGCTACGCAACGCCGGCCGGTTCACCATGGGCGACGCGCTGACCCGCCGTATGCCGGGACGCGGTGTGCGGATCGCGGCCTGTGCGGTGACACTGGCGGCGCTGGTGCCGCTGATGCTGGTGCAGCTGGCGGGGACCGGGCAGCTGATGGCGTTCATCCTCGGCTTCTCCGGCGAGTCGATGCAGACGGGCTGCATCATCGGCGTGGGCGCACTGATGATCAGTTACGCGGCGATCGGCGGCATGAAGGGCACCGCCCTCATCCAGATCCTGAAGATCGTGATGCTGCTCGGTTCGGGCATGGTGGTCGCGGTGCTGATCCTGAACCGGTTCGACTGGGACCCGGGGGCCCTGTTCGGCGCCGCCGCCGACAACAGCGGCGTGGGCTCGGCGTTCCTCTCGTCCGGCCTGCAGTTCGCGGGCGGCCCCAGCCCCGGCCTGGACATGATCACCTCGCAACTGACCGTGGTCCTCGGCGGTGGCGTCCTGCCGCACGTCACCATGCGCATGTACACCGCCTCCAGCGCCCGGCAGGTACGGCGTTCGATGTCCTGGGCCGTGTCGGGCGTGGCCCTGTTCGTGCTCGTCATCACGGTCATCGGCTTCGGCGCGACCGCGCTGATCGGGCGGGAGACGATCGCGCAGGTCGACCCGCAGGGCAACACGGCCTATCTGCTGGGTTCGCAGGCGGCGTTCGGCGCGGAGGTGTCGACGGCGGAGACGTTCCTGTTCACGACCGTCACCACGGCCGTCTTCCTCACGCTGCTCGCCTCCGTCGCCGGCATGATCCTCGCCTGCGCCAACTCCCTCGCGCACGACGTGTTCGCGGCCCGGGTGCAGGAGATGTCACCACGCCGCGAGATGACACTGGCCCGGCTCTCGGCGCTGGCGGTGGGCATCCCGGCGATCCTGCTGGCCACCCTCGTCCAGCACCGCAGCCTGCAGCCCCTGGTGACGCTGTCCTTCTGCCTGGGCGCCTCCGCCATCGCGCCCGCGCTGGTCTACAGCCTCTTCTGGCGCCGCTACACCCGGACGGGCCTGCTCAGCACCCTCATCGGCGGCTCGCTGGCCGTCCTGCTGCTGATGCCGGGCACCAACCTGGTCTCCGGCTCACCCGTCTCGGCCTTCCCCGACGCCGACTTCAACTGGTTCCCGTTCACCACCACGGGCCTGCTCTCCATACCCCTGGGCTTCGCCTGCGGCTGGCTGGGCACGATGGCCTCCGGCCGCCGGAAGTCGGAGGAGCAACGCCACCAGTACGAGGCGGTGGAGGGCTGGATCCTCGCGGGCGCGGTACGGAAGAACCACTGACCGGGAACGGCGCGGCACGACGCCCCGCCGGCCTCGCGTACGAGCGCCTGCCGTAGTGCGTCACGCACCCGCGACGCACTACGGCCGACGTCACTCCACTGCCGGCCCCGTCGGCCCCGCCCACGCCGCCAGGCTGGCGTGTACGCGGTCGATGTGGGCCCGCACGTCCTCGCCCTGCTCGGCGTGCGCGCGCAGGAGCCGCTGCGTCTCCTCCTCGACGCGGTCCGCGTGTTCCCGGGCCTGGGCGACCAGCTCCGCGGCACGCTCCTGCGCCTCCTCCTGCCGGCTCCGGGCCGATTCCCCGGCGTCGGCGAGGGCCTGCTCCGCGTCGGACAGGGCCCGCTCGGCGCACGCCACCGCCTCGGCGTGGTGCGCGTCCAGCTCCTCCGCCCGCGCCTCCTCCTCGCGCTCCGCCTCCGCCCACCGCTCGGTACGCTCCTTGTCCCGCTCGGCGAGCATCCCGGAGGAGCGCTGCCGCATCTCCCGCAGCGCGGCCAGCGCCTCACTCCGCTGTTCCTTCGCCCCGCACCGGACCGAGACACGGATCTCGTCGGCCTCCGCGCTCGCCACGAGCAGCCGCTGCCGGGCACGTTCGTCGGCGTCGGCGCGTACCGCGTCGGCCTGCGCCTGTGCGGACTCGCACACCTCGGCCGCGGCGGCCCGCGCCTCCTCGACGAGTCGCCGTGCCTCCTCCCGCGCCCTGTCCCGAACGGCCTCGGCCTCCTCCCGGCCGAGTTCGAAGAGCCGCCGCGCCCCCTCCCCGAGCGACGCGTAGTCCTGCGGCGCGAGCCCCGCCACGGTCTCCCGCAGCAGGGCCAGTTCCGCGTCCATCTGCCGGGCGAGCACCGTCAGCCGGGCGGCCCGCTCCCAGGCCGCGTCACGATTCTGGGATACGGCCTCGGCGTACCTGTCCACCTGCTCGGGACGGTAGCCACGCCCCCGCCCGGCCACGAAGCCGTGCGGCGACACCGACGCGCTGCTCATCCTGGAACTCCTCTCCACCTCACCGACGCGAAGCCGCACAAGAAACGGGATGATTTCGCGCACATCTTGGTGGATCAGGCAGAAGTGTTCATAACGCGACACTCCGCACAGAGGTCACGGGCCCACGACCGGCCCGTACGGCCGTCAGCCCCATGTGGTGCCGGCGGGCTCCTGAATGGTCGTGTTGATGCGGTTGAACATGTTCGTGAGGGAGACGGTGAGAATCAGCCCGGAGAGTTCCTTCTCGTCGAAGTGGTCGGCCACCTCGTCCCACAGGGCGTCCGGAACCGACTCCTCCGAGAGGTCCGCGAGCCGCGTGACCGCCTCCGTCAGCTTCAGCGCCGCACGCTCGGCGTCCGAGAAGAAGGGGGCGTGACGCCAGGCCGCGACGGCACTGATCCGCTCCTCGCTCACCCCGGCCTTGCGGAGGTTGACGGTGTGCCCGTGCACACAGGCGCCACAGCCGTTGATCTGGCTGGCGCGCAGCCCGACGATCTCCGCCAGCTCCTGCCGCAGGCCGCCCTCCCCGATCGCCTGGAAGATGCCGCCGATGCCCTTCATCGCGCCGGGAAGGACGTACGCCGGGTTCGTCATCCGTGCCTGCATGATCTCTGCCTCCTGTGTCGACGGTGCGTCGCTGTCACTCCACTGACGAAGCGGCACGAGGAGATGTGACAGCCGGGCACGAAGAAGCCGGGCCCGGTCGTACGACCGACCGGACCCGGCTTCTCTTCCCGCACGTCAGCGGCGATGTGTCACAGCAATCCGTCCCACATCTGCTCCAGCAGCACCGACCACCAGCTCTCCGGCGACCCCAGTGCCGCGGGGTCGAGCGCGGCCAGCTGGGCCTGGAAGTCGACGGTCCAGCGGCCCGCCTGCTCCTGGTTCAGCCCGAACCGCAGCCGCCACATCCGCCCGAGCAGCGCCAGACAGCGCGCGAACTCCGGCAGCCCGGTGTTCACGAACTGCGGCGGCACGGGCGCCCCGCCCGGCCCCGCCTCCACGGGCACGGCGACGATGTTGGCCGTGCCGTACTGCACGCAGATCGCCTTGCCGAAGTCGCTGCCCATCACCAGATAGGAACCCGCGTCCGAGGCCGGCTGCACACCGCGCTCGGCCGCCAGCTCCGCCAGCGTCGGAACCGGCCGGCCCGGCTGCGCCTGCGCCCAGAAGAACGGGCCCATGTCCATCGGCAGACCGGCCGCCACCAGCGTGTGCGCCACGACCGGCGGCACCCCCTGACGGGACACCGCGGCCTGCTCGAACCGGAAGACACCCGGCCCGAACGCGGCCCCCAGCTCCTGCGCGACGGCCTCCGGGGGAACCGGCGGCACCGCCTGCACCGGCGCCAGCGGAGCACGCACCGGAGCCGGACGCGCCGGGCCGTCCGCCACCTGGTGCAACTCGCCCTGGTGGGCCAGCAGCTGCTGCATGCCCTGCTGCCGGCTCGCGTGGTCCGTGCCGTACGGCGCGATGCTCGTGATCCGCGCCTGCGGCCACTGCTCCCGGATCATCCGCGCGCAGTACGCACCCGGCAGCTCGCACGACTCCAGCTCGGTGTGCAGCTCCAGCACCTGGTCCGGGGGCACGTTCATGGCCCGCAGCTCGTGGAAGATCTGCCACTCCGGGTGCGGCGTACCCGGCGCCGAACGCCGGATCAGCTGCTGCTCGGAACCGTCCTGAGCGCGGTAACGCAACACGGCCTGGTAGCCGGGACCGACCGTCGGCTGCCCGGCGGGCGGCTGCGGATAGCCGTAGGCCGGCGGCGGCCCGGGGACGGGCTGACCGGGCGGCGGCACCGCACCGGGCGGCACCGCACCCGGCATCGCACCGGGCGGCATCGGCGGCGCGGCGGGTGGTGCGCCGGGAGCCTGCGGCGGCGGAGGCACGCCGGGGCCGCCCGCCGGGGGCGGCGAGGCCAGCATGGTCTCGGCGTGATGCACGGGCCCCGCACCGGCACCGGGCACACCCGGGGCGCCGGGAGCACCGGGAGCACCGGGCGGATGCGGAACACCCGGGGACTGGGGCGCACCCGGCGCACCGGGCGGCCCCGGAGGCTGCGGCGGCTGAGGCGCGCCCGGGCCGGTCCGGCCGGGATCGGCAAGCATCGTGGCGGCATGGTGGACACCACCCGGGGGCGTACCACCGGGGGCACCAGGAGGCTGCGGCGCACCAGGAGCGCCCGGCGCACCCGGCGGCTGCTGCGGAGGCAGCGGCGCACCCGGGCCCGTCGGAACCCCGGCCCCCGATGAACCCCCGGCACCACCGGGACCCTGAGGAGCCCCATGACCCTGAAGAGCCCCAGGACCCCCAGGCCCTTCGGGGCCGAGCGCCGACACCATCTGCGTCGGCACATACCCGCCCGCCGGCGTCCCCGGCGCACCGGGCCCCGACGGCGGAGGCGTATCGCCCGGCCGCGCACCCGGCGTACCCGGTGCGCCCGGAGGAGGCGGTGTGGTCGGACCCGAGCCCCGGCCACGACCCGGCGGCGGAGTCGCCTTGCTGGTCGCGGCGTCGGCGATGTCCCCGGCGTTCGGCGCGAGCGGCCGCTCGGGCGCACCCGGCCCGGCCGGCGGCTGCGGATAGCCGTACGGCTGCCCGCCCTGCGCGGGCGGCGGCGTACTGCCCTGCGGCACACCCGCGGGCGGCGTGCCCGGCACACCCTGCGGCGGCGTACCCGGCACACCGGGAGCGGCACCCTGCCCTGCCGGATAGCCGTACCCCGGACCCGCCGGAGTCCCGGCACCCTGCGCGTTCGGCCGGTCCGCCGCAGGAGGCCCGTCCACCGCCGGCGTGACCGCCGTTCGCGGAAGCTGGCTCCCGCCCGCGATCAGCGCCGTCTTGGCGTCGGACGTCGTCGCGGGCGGCGGCGTGTTCTCGTCGGCCTCGCCCAGCGGCGGCGCGAAGACCGTCGCGGGCAGCGGTACGGAACGGTCGTCACCGCCATCGCCGTTGGTGTCCGTGCCGGCCCAGGGCGTCGCCCCGGCAGGCGCGGCGGGAGCCACCGGGCCACCCGAAGCACCCGGAGCACCCGGAGCACCCGGAGCACCCGGAGCACCGGAAACGTCCGAGTCACTCCCCCCGGCGGCCGGCCACGATGCGCCACTCCCAGAAGCGGAATCACCAGCAGAAGCAGAGGCAGCAGTCCCCGCCCCAGCTCCCCGCCGATCCGGAATCCCCAGCTTGTCCGCCGCATCCTGCAACCACTCCGGCGGAGTCAGCAGGAAGGACGTCTGATTCAGATCCACCCGCGCGGGAGGCGTCGGCGCCGGCTCGTCCACCGCGTCCGGACGGCCGTACTCCTCCTCGTACCGGCGGATCACCTCACCCACCGGCAGCCCGGGCCACAGCGTCGCCTCACCGCTGTCCCGCGCGATCACCAGCCGCTGCGCGCCCCCGTCCGAGCGGGGCCCGTCCGCACGGTCCTCGGCCCACACCACGAACCCGAGGTCGAACTCCCGCACCCGCACCTCACGATGCTGGTACGACGGCAGGTCGCCGTTGATCCACTCTTCCGCGCGCTCCTGCGCCTGAGCGAAGGTCACCATCGCCGAAGTCACTCCCCCACAGCCGAGGACGACACCGCACCCACCGGCACCACACGCGCGAACCCGCCGTCCACCATCAGGTTCGCCACCGTCTCCAACTCCGGCGGATTGCCCGCCAGCCGCGACAGGAAGACGTCGAAGTCGTCCCCGCACGGCAGCAGCAGCCGCTCCACCCGCTCCGCCGGCGGCGTCGAGGGATCCACGTCCCGCGCGTCGTCGTACGAGCAGAACCACACGGAGCCGATCCGCTCGCCCTTCACCTTCACGGCGAGCAGCCCGCCCTGGACGAAGGAGACGCCCAGGTAGTCCTTGGTCAGATGGTCCCGCAGACACTTGTTGACGTACACCAGGTCATTGACCGCGGCCTCGTCCCGCACCGTGAAGAACGGCTGGTCGACCAGCAGCCCCAGCTCCGCGTCGAGCGCGGCACCCACCGGCGCGCAGCCGCCCGCCGCCTTCAGGAACGACCGGTACGCGCCCGGCAGCCGGTAGCCGAGCTCCTCCTCGGCGCCCTGCACCTGCGACTCCGTCACGGCCACACCCGACTTCGGAAGCCCGAAGTGCGCCGGACGCGTCTCCTGGAGCGGCCGCGTGCCCCGCTTGCCGTGATCGACACCCGACGTGGCCACACCGCCGTGATGCCGCAGCAGCGCCTTCACCTCGACCGGGACCAGCTCGAGCCGCCGCGAGGCGACCGCGTGGTGCCAGGTCCAGCCGTGCGGTGTCGCCACCGCCGGAACCGTGTCCCACAGCTCGTGCCCGGACGCCGACAGCGCGCTGTTCGCCGACACGTAGTCCGTCAGCCGCAACTCGTCGACACCGAAACCCTCCGGCGGCTCCGCGATCTCCGCGATCGCGCGCGCGTAGGGCGAGAAGTCGGGGTAGCCACGCTCGTCGACCCGCACCCCTCTCGGGTGACGGGCCGCCCGGACCGGGTCCGGGAAATGCACGACCTGCCCGGCGTAGGCCGCGTTCGGCGGCGCGGCTTGCTGCCCGAGCCGACCTGTCGTCATGGCGGTTGCCCCCTGCGGCACTCTGTACGAACCGTATTGACCACCTTTGGCGCACTACGGCCCGTATCGACTGTCACGTCTGTCCGTCTCGACTGTCCGTCTCGACTTCTCTGCGCTTCCTGCACGCGCCGACCCCGCGGATCACCCTCCGGTTCACTGCATCGATCTCCGAACGGATCACCGCATCGTCCGCGGTGCCGACAGCCTATGCGGTACGACGACACCGGTCACCGGCACCGGTCGGCGCCCCCTTCCGCTTCCGTGACCAGCCGTCACCCCACCGTGACGGCACACCCCGGAACGGGCGTGTCGCCGCGCCCCAGCTTCCGCACCAGCCACGGCATTTGGCAGTCTGTGACCCCCGGGGGATGCACGGAGGGGAAGACGATCATGAACGCGACACAGACGGGACCACACACCGGCAGGTCCGCCGACCCACGAAACGGCGATCCCCGGCACGGCGACCCACGCCACGGCGACCCGCGAGCCGGCGACCCCCGAGGCGGCGATCCCCGCATCGGCTGGAGCGCCACCGAAGCGGCCCACGCCCCCGCCCTCCACCACCGCCGCGACGGCATCCTCCCCACCGTCGCCGCCGCCCTCTCCGTCCGCGGCGCCACCCTCACCGGCACCGCCGCCCGCGGCGACACACCCCCGGGACTGCACCCCCTCGTCCAGGACTTCCTGGACACCCTCACCAGCGCCCAGCGCGACCGCTTCACCGGCCGCTGCGCCGAAACCATCCTCATCTCCCGGCACATCGCCGCGGCCGACACCGCGCGCAGCAAACGCGCCGCACGAAAACCCATGACCAACGGCGAGGCCCGCAAAGCCCTCAAGCAGGCCAAACTCACCGCCCGGCACATCCGCGAGGACGGCGACCCCCTCCACGGCACCTTCGCCACGCCCTGCCGCGCCTGCACCGCGCTCAGCGCCCACTTCGGGGTCCGCATAGTCGACCCGGCGTCCCAGAACGACTGACGCCCACCCCGATCCCGGAAGCAACCGGCAGCACGGCGCGCACCTCACGCCCGCCGTCCACGACCTCGACGAGACGCAGGGCAGATGCACACCGACCGCACCTCCTCCACCCGCTTCGCCGTACCCGTCGACGCCGCCCTGCGCGCCGCCGGCTGGCAGTCCGGACGCTGGGACATCAAGCAGGCCGAGTACTGGGCCGACGCCCTGCGCGACCACGTCTCACCCGCGGGCCACCGGCACACCGTCTTCCCCGCCGCCGTCGAGGCCTGGGCCGAATTCGGCGGACTCCACATCGCCCCCACGGGCCCCGGCCGCCAGGTCGCCCCCGCCACCCTGCACCTCGATCCGCTGCACGGCCTCCACATGGCCCGCACCCTCGGCGACCTCGGCCGCGCCCTCGGCACCGAGGTCTGCCCCCTGGGCGCCGAGACCGACAGCCGGTCCCTCGTCGCCATCGACACCGACGGCCGCGTCTACACCCTCGACCACACCGGCGACTGGTACCTCGGCCAGGACATCGACCAGGCCCTCTCCACCCTCATCGCCGGCACGGAACCCGTACGCCTCACAGCGGGCTAGCGCCCACCGGGTCCTACGACGCCGGAATCACCGCCGACACCCGGAAACCCCCCGCGTCCGTCGGCCCGGACACGAACACCCCGCCCAGCGCGGAAACCCGCTCCTTCATCCCCACCAGCCCGTTCCCCCCGGACGGCAACCGCGCCGACGACGCCGCCTCCTCGGGCGGCTCGTTCTCCACCTGCATCGCGATCTCCGACCTCCGATGCGCCAGCCGCACATAGGTCTTCGCCCCGGCCGCGTGCTTGTGGACGTTCGTCAACGCCTCCTGCACCACCCGATACGCCGTCTGCTCGACCTCCGCCGCATACGACCGCTCGTCCCCCTCCACGGACAGATCCACCACCATCCCCGCGGCGGCCGACTGCCCGACCAGCTCCTCGATCTCCGCCAGAGACGGCCCCTCGTCGTCGGCCGCCCGCGAAGCCGCCGCGGCCGCGGCCGCCCCCACCGCCGCCAGCGGCACCGACGCGGCACGCTCCCGCCGCTCGTCCCCGCCACTGCGCAGCACCCCGAGCATCTCCCGCAACTCGGTCAGCGCCTGCCGTCCCATGTCGCCCACCAACGCGGCGTTCTTGACGGCCTTCTCGGGATCCTTCCGCGCCACCGCCTGCAACGCTGCGGCGTGCACGACCATCAGACTCACCCGGTGCGCGACCACGTCGTGCATCTCCCGGGCGATCCGGGTCCGCTCCTCGTTCCGGGCCCACTCGGCCCGCTCCTCCGCCCGCTCGGCGAGCAGCTGCAGCTCCCGCTCCAGATCGTCCGCACGCTCCCGCAGGCTCTCCATCAGCCGCCGCCGGGCCCCCACATACAGCCCGAGCAGTACGGGAGGCGCCGTGAACCCCACCGACATCGTGATGGCGGCGAAGGGCACGAACCAGTCCCCGATGTCCAGGTCCCCCCGCGACATGTCCTGCCGCGTCTTCACGAACGTCACGATGAGCGTCCCCAGCAGCGACATCCCCGCCAGCGAGACGAGGATCCGCCGGGGCAACTCGCACGCGGCCAGCGTGTACAGGCCGACGATGCCCATCAGGAAGCCCATCTCGGCGGGCGTGATGGCGATCGACACCAGCACCACGGCGATCGGCCACCGCCGCCGCACGAGCAGCACGGAACCGGCCAGCAGCCCGAACACCACCCCCGCCGCCACGGGGATCCCCGCGTCCCTGGCGAACGGAATGCCCTCGAACCCGCACTCCAGCGCGGACGCCACGGCCAGACTCACATCGAACACGGCACTGCGCCGCCTGGCCCACCACCACGGCCCTCCCCGGGCCGTCACATGGTCTTCCCCCGTCGCGGTCATGCCCTCCAGCCTAAGGGCGCCCGGCGCCGGTTTTCCGGCGAGTTTCCCGGACTGGCCTACACCACACTCCGTGACCGTTCAGACGCAATACCGCCCGATATCCCTCGAACTGCCGAATCGCTCACCGTTCGACCCGAGGCGGGGCCGGGAAGTCACACCGCAACGGCGCGAGGAGCAGGAGTGGCCCTCTAT
This sequence comes from Streptomyces sp. NPDC057002, assembly GCF_042673825.1. Taxonomy (NCBI): domain Bacteria; kingdom Bacillati; phylum Actinomycetota; class Actinomycetes; order Kitasatosporales; family Streptomycetaceae; genus Streptomyces; species Streptomyces sp. NPDC057002. The sequence goes on along the minus strand of NZ_JBHURZ010000006.1, from coordinate 513,841 downwards.
GGGAGGCACATGACGGCTGCCCGATCGTCTACGTGATCAAGAGCGCCGACTTGTACCGTCGCATGGAAGGCGCCTGGTACGGCATAGTAGGAGGCGCCGCTCGGCGACCTGACTGAATGTCCGGTTTAGTCGAGATTATTCCCCCGTGGTGTAATTGGTAAGCACTGTGGCTTTTGGTGCCATCTGTCCGGGTTCGAGTCCTGGCGGGGGAGCACATGCTCAAATTCGGGCCCTGGTCGGCGACAGCCAAGTCAGGGCCCGCTCTCGTGTCCCCCACAAAACCCCCCGGTATCCTGCGGATGAAACCCCACCCCATCCACAGCCGAAGGGCATCCCGTGAGCGCCAACCGCCCGGCAGCCGTCGTCGTTCTCGCAGCGGGTGAGGGCACCCGTATGAAGTCGGCCACACCCAAGGTCCTGCACGAGCTCTGCGGACGCAGTCTCGTCGGGCATGTGCTCGCCGCCGCGGGCGAGCTGCACCCCGAGAACCTGGTCGTCGTGGTCGGCCACGCCCGTGAGAAGGTCACCGCCCACCTCGGCGAGATCGCCCCCGCCGTCCGCACCGCCGTACAGGCCGAACAGAACGGCACCGGGCACGCCGTACGGATGGGTCTCGAAACGCTCGGCGGGTCCGTCGACGGGACCGTTGTAGTCGTGTGCGGGGACACTCCCCTGCTCACCGGCGCGACCCTCGACGCCCTCGCCGCCACACACTCCGCCGACGGCAACGCGGTCACCGTACTGACCGCCGAGGTGCCGGACGCGACCGGCTACGGCCGCATCGTCCGCGACGACACCGGCGCCGTGACCGCGATCGTGGAGCACAAGGACGCCACCGACGCGCAGCGGTCGATCCGTGAGATCAACTCGGGGGTGTTCGCGTTCGACGGTCAGCTGCTCGCCGACGCGCTGAAGAAGGTGCGCACGGACAACAGCCAGGGCGAGGAGTACCTGACCGACGTGCTCGGGATCCTGCGCGAGGCGGGACACCGGGTCGGGGCCTCCGTGGCCGGCGACCACCGGGAGATCGCCGGGATCAACAACCGCGTGCAGCTCTCCGAGGCCCGCCGGATCCTCAACGACCGGCTGCTGACCGAGGCCATGCTCGCCGGTGTGACCGTGGTCGACCCGGCCACGACCTGGATCGACGTCACGGTGACCTTCGAGCAGGACGCCGTCGTGCACCCGGGCACCCAGCTGCACGGCTCCACGCACCTCGGCGAGGGCGCGGAGGTCGGGCCCAACTCCCGGCTGACCGACACCCGGGTCGGGGCGGGCGCGCGCGTGGACAACACCGTGGCCGTGAGCGCCGAGGTGGGCGCGGCCGCGTCGGTGGGGCCGTACGCGTACTTGCGTCCGGGGACCCGGCTGGGCGCCAAGGGCAAGATCGGGACGTACGTCGAGACGAAGAACGCCACGATCGGGGAGGGCACGAAGGTGCCTCACCTCTCCTATGTGGGTGACGCGACGATCGGCGAGCAGTCGAACATCGGCGCCGCGAGTGTGTTCGTGAACTACGACGGCCGGGAGAAGCACCACACGACCATCGGCTCTCACTGCCGTACGGGCTCGGACAACATGTTTGTGGCGCCTGTCACGGTGGGGGACGGTGCGTACACCGCGGCCGGGTCGGTGATCACGAAGGACGTACCGCCCGGTTCGCTGGCCGTGGCCCGTGGTCAGCAGCGGAATATCGAGGGTTGGGTGGCTCGAAAGCGTCCGGGAAGCGCGGCCGCGAAGGCGGCGGAGGCGGCTTCCCGGGAGTCGGCCGACGAGGGCTGACCGGAAACCGGTGCCTCAAACACGGCGTACGGTGATAAGTGCACACCCGCACCCCCACCAGTTGAGATGCCCTCTCGCGAGCCGGCTGAGAGGTCTCTCGACCCGAGATCGAAGCCCCAGCTGCGACACCTCTGAGGAGACAGTGCTGTGACCGGGATCAAGACGACCGGCGAGAAGAAGTTGATGTTCTTCTCCGGCCGCGCCCACCCCGAGCTTGCCGAGGAGGTCGCCCAACAGCTGGGTGTCGGGGTCGTCCCGACGAAGGCCTTCGACTTCGCCAACGGTGAGATCTATGTGCGTTACCAGGAGTCGGCGCGTGGCGCCGACTGCTTCCTGATCCAGAGCCACACGGCTCCGATCAACAAGTGGATCATGGAGCAGTTGATCATGATCGACGCGCTGAAGCGCGCGTCGGCCCGGTCCATCACGGTCATCGTGCCTTTCTACGGTTACGCGCGGCAGGACAAGAAGCACCGCGGACGTGAACCGATTTCGGCGCGTCTGATCGCGGACATGATGAAGACGGCGGGTGCGGACCGCATTCTCACCGTCGACCTGCACACGGACCAGATCCAGGGCTTCTTCGACGGTCCGGTGGACCACCTGTTCGCGCTGCCGCTGCTGGCGGACTACGTGGGCCGGAAGGTGGACCGGGAGAAGCTGACGGTCGTCTCCCCGGACGCGGGCCGGGTACGGGTCGCCGACCGCTGGTGCGACCGGCTGGGCGCGCCGCTGGCGATCGTGCACAAGCGCCGGGACAAGGACGTCGCGAACCAGGTCACCGTCCACGAGGTCGTGGGTGAGGTGAAGGGTCGCGTGTGTGTCCTGGTGGACGACATGATCGACACCGGTGGGACGATCTGTGCCGCCGCCGACGCGCTGTTCGCGCACGGCGCGGAGGACGTGATCGTGACGGCGACGCACGGTGTGCTGTCGGGTCCGGCCGCTGACCGGCTGAAGAACTCGCGGGTGAGCGAGTTCGTGTTCACGAACACCCTGCCGACGCCGGGTGAGCTGAGCGGGGACCTGGACAAGATCTCGGTGCTGTCGATCGCGCCGACGATCGCGAGCGCGGTACGTGAGGTGTTCGAGGACGGTTCGGTGACGAGCCTCTTCGACGAGCAGTGAGGGCTCTCCCGGAGTTCCTGTAGATCGTTTTGGGTGCGGCCTCCCCTGCCGAGTAGACTGCTGCAGTTGCTCGGCGAGGGAGGCCGTTTCCCGTTCTGGGATGCGGTGCTCCGTTATCGACGCGCTCTTCGTAGCAGGCCGTTCGTGGCCGGGTGACCACGTCCATACCTGACTTCGAGGAGTGATTATGTCCGAGGTGAAGATCTCCGCCGCGACGCGCACCGAGTTCGGCAAGGGTGCCGCGCGCCGTATCCGTCGTGAGAGCAAGGTTCCGGGTGTCCTGTACGGGCACGGTTCGGACCCGCTGCACGTGACCCTGCCGGGCCACGACCTGCTGATGGCGCTGCGTACGCCGAACGTCCTGATCGCGCTGGACATCGACGGCAAGACCAAGGAGCTGGCGATTCCGAAGGCCGTGCAGCGTGACCCGCTGAAGGGCTTCCTGGAGCACGTCGACCTGCTGCTGGTGAAGCGTGGCGAGCAGGTCAACGTCGACATCTACGTCCAGACCGAGGGCGAGCTGGCCCCGGGTGCCTTCCTGCTCGAGCACGTGCTGAACGCGCTGCCGGTCCAGGCCGAGGCCACGCACATCCCCGAGTCCGTGACGGTCTCCATCGAGGGTCTGTCCGCCGGTGACTCGATCCTCGCCAAGGACATCACGCTGCCGAAGGGCACGACGCTGGCCGTCGAGGAGGACACCGTCGTCCTTCAGGTCCTGGCCGCGCAGGCCGAGGAGGCCCCGGAGGGCGAGGAGGGCGCTGAGGAAGAGGCCGCCGAGGCCTGATCCTCTTCGTCGTCGTTTCGTCGGCCGCTGTTCCGGTGCGGAGCAGCGGCCGACGCGTATGAAGGAGACATGGACGTGACGACCGATGCCGCCGCTCCCTGGCTGATCGTGGGGCTGGGCAATCCCGGGCCGGAGTACGCGGGGAACCGGCACAACGTGGGCTTCATGGTGGCCGATCTGCTGGCGGATCGCGTCGGGGGGAGGTTCAAGCGGGCGGGGAAGGCTCAGGCGCAGGTGATCGAGGGCCGTATCGGGCCCCCGGGTCCGGCGAACCGGCGGGTGATCCTGGCGAAGCCGATGTCGTACATGAACCTGTCGGGCGGGCCGGTGAACGCGCTGCGGGACTTCTACAAGGTTCCGGTCGCCCATGTGGTGGCGATCCATGACGAGTTGGACATCGACTACGGGACCCTGCGGCTGAAGCTGGGCGGCGGGGACAACGGTCACAACGGTCTGAAGTCGATGACGAAGGCGTTCGGGGCGGACTATCACCGGGTGCGGTTCGGGATCGGCCGGCCGCCGGGGCGGATGCCGGTGGCGGACTTCGTGCTGAAGGACTTCTCCTCGACGGAGCGCAAGGAGCTGGACTACTTCGTGGACCGGGCGGCGGACGCGGTGGAGTGTCTGGTGATCGAGGGGCTGGAGCGGGCGCAAGGTACGTACAACTCCTGACTTGTCACCCCGGGGAGTTGACCGGCCGTGTGGGTATGGCCAATGATCCCGGCCATGCCCCCCACTGCCACCGCCTCTCACCAGAGCTCTCATGCCGTGCTGCGGTTCGGACGGTTCGCGGCGATGGGTACGGTCGCCGCGCTGATCCTGATCGCGGGTGTGTGGGCGTCGTGGGGTACGGCGCAGCATGTGATGCTGACGAAGGGCCGGGAGAGCGGCACGGTCGATGTGAAGCGGTGCGGGCCGGACACGTGCACGGGTGCGTTCACGCCGTTGTCTCAGGGGGCGCAGCCGCGGCCGAGGGTCGAACTGGAGAAGTCCGTCGCGGTGGAGAAGGGCCGGACCTACACGGTGGTCCTGAAGCCCGGCAGTGATGACGCGGTCCGTTCGGGCCCGGCGGGGATTCTGTACGCGTGGATTCCGCTGGGCGGTGCGCTGTTGCTGGCGTCGGTCGTGGTGGCGGGCGGGTTGCTGCGGACGCGGGTGGCGTGGGTGATGGCGCTGTCCGGGGTGGCGTTGCTGACGGCGGCTTTCGTGGTCGTCTGAGGGGTTCGGTGTTCCCCTCGCTTGCGGAGGGGCAGAGCGTTGTGTGTTCGTGATTGACGTGGCTTCGGACGAGGCTGGAAGCTGAGCCGCCCCCTCCACATCTTCCCGGTCACTTCTCGAAGATGGACGAATTCTCGATGCGAACCCTCTCCCGCGTCGGCGCTGTGTCCGCCGCCGCTTCCGCGGTCCTCCTGCTCGCTCCGGCCGCCCATGCCACCCCTCCCGGTGACAACGGCACGGTCAAGATCCATGACGCCTCGACGGGCGAGGAGCTGCGCCGCAACGAGCCGCATGTGTGCGCCTTCTACCTGGATGCCTTCGGTTTCGACAGTGGCCAGCAGGTCGACTGGCGCATCGACGCCATTCCCCCGAGTGAGAACAAGGGGGAGACGGTGGACTCCGGCTCGCTGACGCTGGACGGCGAGGGTCACGGCCGTTCGGAGGACCTGTCGCTGCCCGACGGGCACTACAAGCTGTTCTGGAACTTCGACGGTGAGAAGGGTGCCGCCAAGCACAAGGTGTTCTGGACGGACTGCGAGGACGAGCAGGAGCCGGGCGGTTCGACGCCGTCCGGGTCGGCGTCCGCGTCGCCGTCGTCCGGGGCGTCGGAGGCGCCTTCGGGTGCGCCGGGGACGTCGGGGTCGCCGAGTTCGCCCGCCGACGGGGTTGCGGCGTCCTCTTCGCCGTCCCCGCAGGGGGTTGCCGGCGGTGACCTCGCGGAGACGGGCAGCGGGGCTCCGGTGGGTCTGCTGTCCGGTGTGGCGGCGGTGCTGGTCGGGTTCGGCGGGTTCCTGGTGTTCCGGCGCCGGAGGCTCGGCCGCGGCTGACGTGGAACGCGACGTGCCCCCGAGCCTGTACGGGCTCGGGGGCACGGTCGTGTCCGGGGAGCGGCTCAGCCGGTGTTGCGCAGGCCCGCTGCCACACCGTTGACGGTGAGGAGCAGGGCGCGGGCGAGCAGCGGGTCGGGCTGTTCGGCGGCTCCGGCCGCCTCGCGCTGCCGCTTGAGCAGGGCGACCTGGAGGTAGGAGATCGGGTCGAGGTAGGCGTCGCGGATGGCGAAGGTCTGCTTGAGGACGGGCGCGGCGTCGAGGAGTTCCTCTTCGCCGGTCACGCGCAGCACCTCACGCACGGTCAGTTCGTGCTCGGCCTTGATGGCGTCGAAGACGTGCTTGAGCTCGTCGGGGACGAGGGTGTCGACGTAGTGCTGGGCGATCCGCAGGTCGGTCTTGGCCAGGGTCATCTCGACGTTGGAGATGAAGTTGCGGAAGAAGTGCCACTGTCCGTGCATCTCGTCGAGGACCGTGTCACCTTCTTGCCGCAGGCCTGCCTCGCGCAGGGCCTTGAGGCCGGAGCCGACGCCGAACCAGCCGGGCACGATCTGCCGGGACTGGGTCCAGCCGAACACCCACGGGATGGCCCGCAGCCCGTCCAGGCCGGCGCCGGTGTCCGGGCGGCGTGAGGGGCGGGAGCCGAGGTGGAGGTCGGCGAGCTGGTCGACGGGCGTCGAGGCGAAGAAGTACGCCGGGAGGTCGGGGTCCTCGACGAGCCTGCGGTAGGCGCCCTCGGCGGCCTCGGAGACGACGTCCATCGCGGCGTCCCAGCGGGCCAGGGCCTCGTCCGACTGGCGCGGGGCGGTGTGCAGGGCGGATGCCTGCAGGGTGGCCGCGACGCTCAGTTCCAGGTTCTCCCTGGCCAGGGCCGGGATGAGGTACTTGTCGGAGATGACCTCGCCCTGCTCGGTCACCTTGATCTCGCCCTCCAGGGTGCCCCAGGGCTGGGCGAGGATGGCGTCGTGGGTGGGGCCGCCGCCGCGGCCGACGGTGCCGCCGCGGCCGTGGAAGAGCCGGAGCCGGACGCCGTAGCGGTGTGCGACGTCGCGCAGGCGGCGCTGGGCGCGGTGGATCTCCCACTGGCTGGTGGTGATGCCGCCGAACTTGGAGGAGTCGGAGTAGCCGAGCATGACCTCCTGGACGTCGCCCCGCAGCGCCACGAGCCTGCGGTACGACGGGTCGGAGAGCATCTCCTCCAGGATGGTGTCGGCGGCCTTGAGCTCGTCGGTCGTCTCCAGCAGCGGCACGATGCCGATCTTCGCCCAGCCGGCGTGCAGGTCGACCAGGCCGGCCTCGCGGGCGAGGACGGCGGCGGCGAAGACGTCGTCGGCGCCCTGGCACATGGAGATGATGTACGACTCGATGACCTCGGGCCCGAAGACCTCCAGGGCCTTCTTCACGGTCTGGAAGACGCCGAGGGTCTTCTCGCCGGGCGCGTCGACGGGCGCCGGGGTGGGCGCGAGGGGGCGGCGGGAGCGGAGCTCCTTGGCGAGCAGCCTGGCGCGGTAGTCGCGGGGCATGTCCGCGTACCGCCAGGACTCCTCGCCGAGCCGGTCGAAGAGCTGGCCGAGGGCGTGGTGATGGGCGTCCGCGTGTTCGCGTACGTCCATGGTGGCGAGCTGGAGGCCGAAGGCGGCGAGGGTGCGGATGGTGCGGGCGAGGCGGCCGTCGGCGAAGAGGCCGCCGCGGTGCTCGCGCAGGGAGCTCTGGATGATCCGCAGGTCGTCGAGGAGCTGGCCGGTGCCGAGGTAGTCGCGGCCCGGGACGTGTGCGGTGCCCTTGGCGAGGCGCTTCTTGGTGTTCTCCAGCTTCTGCCGGATGCAGGTGGCCTTGAGCCGGTAGGGCTCCTCGGCGTTGAGGCGCTTGTAGCGGGGGCTGATCTCGGGGAGGTTCTCCAGGTCGGTCTGGAGGGAGGTCAGCAGTTCCTCGGTGGCGCCGGCGTAGCGGATGGAGTTGGACAGGAAGCCGCGCAGCTCGTCGATCGTCTCGAGGGCGTCGTTGATGCCGTGCTCGTGCTGGAGGATGAGGACGTCCCAGGTCACCTGGGGGGTGACGTTCGGGTTGCCGTCGCGGTCGCCGCCGATCCAGGTGCCGAAGGTGAGCGGGCGGGTGTCGTCGGGGAGCTTGACCCCGGCGCGCTCCAGCTCGGCGGTGAGGTCCTCCAGGACGTCGCCGACGGCGTTGGCGTGCAGTTCGTCCAGGTAGTAGATGGCGTTTCGGGCCTCGTCGGCGGGCTCGGGGCGGACGACGCGCAGTTCGTCGGTCTGCCAGACGAGGTCGATGTTCTCGGCCAGCCGGATGTCGAGACGGCGGCGGTCGGACTCGATGACGGGGGTGTCGAGGAGCGCGGCGACGCGCCGGAGCTTGTTCAGGACCGACCGGCGCGCGGCCTCGGTCGGGTGTGCCGTGAACACGGGACGAATATTGAGGTTCCGGACCGTCTCGCGCAGGTGCTCGGGATCGGCGTCCTTGAGCCGGTCGGCCGTACGGGCGAGCAGTCCGCCCTCGGCGGCGCGCCGGGCCCGCAGCTCGCGGCCGCGGTGGACCTGCTCGGTGACATTGGCCAGGTGGAAATAAGTGGAGAACGCGCGGACGAGCTTGGCCGCGGTCTGTAGTTCCGTGCCGCGTAGCAGCTCGGCGGCGGCCTCGCCGTCCTCACGGGTGAGGCGGCGGACCTTCTCGACGAGTTCCAGGAGCTCAGGGCCCTCCTGCCGGACAAGGGTCTCCCCGAGGAGATCACCCAGCCGGCGGATGTCGGCACGCAGCTCACTGCTCGTCGTCGTGGTCTGGTCGTCGGCACTGCTCACAGGTGCGGCTCCTTGCAGTGTTGAAGCTCGTCTGGGAGGGGAACCCGGACGGCGTCTCGCGCGGCGTGCGCCGCATACGGGCCGGGCATCCGGGAAGAAATCAGAGCGGACCGCGCTGTCCGACCGACTCCAGGATAGGTGTCGGCGGGGACGCGCAGGCTCTCGGGCTCTTGCCGCCGGGCGGCGCACTGCCATACTTACGAAGCCGTAGGTTACGGAACCGTAGGAAGCCCTGCGGGGTTCCCGTGGCCCGGCACCCCCTTCTCCCTCCTCATACCCCCCAGGGGACGCGTATGACCAGTAGTTCCGACGTGATCGAGGACGCCCCCGAGGCACCCGGTCAGGCCACCGACGCCGCAGCCCCCTCCGCCACGCTGGGCGGCGAGCAGAAGCGGTCCATCGAGCAGATCACCCTCCTCCTCTTCATCGCCGTCCCGTTCCTCGCACTGCTGGCGGCCGTTCCGCTGGCGTGGGGCTGGGGGGTGAGCTGGCTGGACCTCGGTCTGCTGGTGTTCTTCTACTACCTGGGGTGCCACGGCATCACGATCGGCTTCCACCGGCACTTCACGCACAGTTCCTTCAAGGCCAAGCGGCCGTTGAAGATCGCGCTGGCCATCGCGGGTTCCATGGCGGTCGAGGGCCCCCTGGTCCGCTGGGTGGCCGATCACCGCAAGCACCACAAGTTCTCCGACGCGGAGGGCGACCCGCACTCGCCGTGGCGTTTCGGCGAGACCGTCCCGGCCCTGATGAAGGGCCTGTGGTGGGCACATATCGGATGGATGTTCGATGAGGAGCAGACTCCGCAGGACAAGTACGCCCCGGACCTGATCAAGGACAAGACGCTCCGCGCGATCTCCCGCCAGTTCATCCTGTGGACGGCCCTCTCCCTGGCGCTCCCGCCGCTGATCGGCGGCCTGGTCACGATGTCCTGGTGGGGCGCCTTCACGGCGTTCTTCTGGGGTTCCCTCGTCCGGGTGGCCCTGCTGCACCATGTGACGTGGTCGATCAACTCGATCTGCCACGCGGTCGGCAAGCGCCCCTTCAAGTCGCGCGACCGGTCGGGCAACGTGTGGTGGCTCGCGGTGCTGTCCTGCGGCGAGTCCTGGCACAACCTGCACCACGCCGACCCCACCTCCGCACGGCACGGGGTGATGCGCGGCCAGCTGGACTCCTCCGCCCGGCTGATCCGCTGGTTCGAGATGGCCGGCTGGGCGTACGACGTGCGCTGGCCGTCACGCTCGCGTATCGATTCGCGCCGTAACGACGGGGAAGGCGGCTCCCGGCGCGGGAAGGAGCCCGTCGAGGCGGCATGATGGTCGCTGTGGCGACCGACTCGAGCAGCACCCCCAGCAATGACAAGCCGCGGCGAGTGCGTCGCACGCGGATGACCGGTGCCGAGCGCCGCCAACAGCTGCTGGAGATCGGTCGCACACTCTTCGCCGCGAAGGGGTTCGAGGGGACGTCGGTGGAGGAGATCGCGGCGAAGGCCGGGGTCTCCAAGCCGGTGGTGTACGAGCACTTCGGCGGCAAGGAGGGGCTGTACGCGGTGGTCGTGGACCGCGAGATGCGGTGCCTGCTGGACATGGTGACGAGTTCGCTCACGGCCGGTCACCCTCGCGAACTCTGCGAACAGGCGGCCTTCGCCCTCCTGGACTACATCGAGGAGTACACGGACGGCTTCCGCATCCTGGTCCGGGACTCCCCCATCCCCCAGTCGACGGGTTCCTTCGCCTCCTTGATCTCGGACATCGCCACCCAGGTCGAGGACATCCTCGGCAAGGAGTTCAAGAGCCGCGGCTTCGACCCCAAGCTGGCCCCGCTGTACGCCCAGGCCCTGGTCGGCATGGTCGCCCTGACCGGTCAGTGGTGGCTGGACGTACGCAAGCCGAAGAAGGCCGAGGTGGCCGCGCACCTGGTGAACCTGGCCTGGCACGGCCTGGACGGTCTGGAGCCCAAGCCGCACCTGATAGGGCGCCGCAAGGCCTAGCCCGGTTCGAGGAACTCCAGGCGGTTGCCGACCGGGTCCTGGGAGTAGAAGCGCTTGTGCCCCGGCAGGGCGGGGTCCCAGGTGACGGGCGCCCCGCCGGCCTCCAGCCGGGCGGCGTAGGACTCGATGTCCGTCACCCGCAGCCCGGGATGGGCCTTCCTCGCCGCCCGGAAGTCCTCCTCGATGCCGAGGTGCAGCAGCACCGCCCCCGCCCGGAACCAGCACCCGCCACGCCGGGCGAGCACGGGCGGCTTCGGGATCTCGGTCATGCCGAGGACATCGACGTAGTACGCCCGCAGCCGCTCCTCGCTGCCGCGCGGGGCGGCGAGCTGGACATGGTCGAGGGCAGTGATCATCAGCCCTCCTTCCGGGCCACGGCGAACACCCGGCGGAACGGGAACGGCGTGCCGTGCGCGCCCTCCGGGTAGGCCTCGCGCAGGGCGGCCCGGTATTCGGCGACGAAGCTCTCCCCCGCCTCGGGGTCGTCGGCGAGGGCGGTCAGCACGGGCCGCAGGCCGGTCCCCTTCACCCAGTCCAGCACCGGGTCCTCGCCCTGGAGCAGATGGATGTACGTCGTCTCCCAGACGTCGGCGGTGCAGCCGAGGGCGGTGAGATGCTCCAGATAGGCCTCGGGTGCGAGGACGGCGTCGGCATGGCGCAGGGTGCCGGCGAGCCGGTCGCGCCAGCGCGGGGAACCGGCGAGTTCGCGCATGAGCCGATGGCTGGGGGCGTCGAAGTTCCCGGGCACCTGGAAGGCGAAGGTGCCCGACGGTTTCAGCCCGGCCACCCAGTCGGCGAACCGCTCGACATGCCCCGGCACCCACTGCAGCGTGGCGTTGCTGATGATCAGGTCGTACGGCTCGGCCGGCGCCCAGGTGCGCACGTCGGCGAGGGCGAAGTCGAGACACCCGCCGCCCTCGGTGGGGCCCTCGTGATCGACGTGGGCCTTGTCGAGCATCTCGGGCGAGTTGTCGTAGCCGGTGATCCGGGCGGTGGGCCAGCGGTCGGCGAGCAGCGTGGTGACGTTGCCGGGGCCGCAGCCGAGGTCGGCGATGCGGAGTGCGCCGGCGGGCGGCTCGGGGACACGGGCGAGGAGGTCCGCGAAGGGGCGGGCGCGGTGGCCGGCGTGGCGGAGGTACTGGGCGGGGTCCCAGGTGGGGGCGGCAGCGGGCATGAAGTCCTCCGGATGTCCTGGTGGTGACCGTCAGGGACGCCCACCCACCGTGACATCGGATATATCTCGACGTCAAGAAAATGGACGTCAAGAGACTCTACGTCGACACAACCACTACACTGATCGCCATGGAGGACGAGGTCGACCGGCTGGTCGCAGCATGGCGCCGGGAGCGCCCGGACCTCGACGTGGAACCGCTCGAGGTGCTCAGCCGTGTGAGCCGACTGGCCCGGCATCTGGACCGGGCGCGTCGGCTGGCCTTCTCGGAGCACGGCCTGGAGCCGTGGGAGTTCGACGTCCTGACGGCCCTGCGCCGCGCGGGCACGCCGTACCAGCTCTCTCCGGGGCAGCTCCTCACCCAGACCCTGGTCACGTCGGGCACGATGACGAACCGCATCGACCGCCTGGCGAAGAAGGGCCTGGTGGAACGCCTCCCCGACCCCAGTGACCGCCGAGGCGTCCTGGTCCGGCTGACGGACGAGGGCCGGGACCGCGCGGACCAGGCCCTGGCGGGTCTGCTGGACCAGGAGCGCGCGATCCTCGCGGAGCTCTCCCGGGCCCAGCGCGGCGAACTGGCGGGGCTGCTACGCCAGCTGACCGCCCCGTTCGACAACATCCCCGGCTAGGTCGACGGGTCCGACCCCGGCCCGCCGGGCCAGGGCGACGGCGGCGAGCGTGGAATGCACGCCGAGCTTGCCCAGCACGTTCTGCATATGGGTCCGCACGGTGTGCGGCGACAGATACAGCCGCTCGGCGACGGCCTTGCGGCCCAGCCCGGCCACCATGCACCGCAGCACTTCCCGCTCCCGCGGCGTCAGCGACTCGACCAGCCGCTCGCTCTCGGTGCGGTGCTTGCGCGCGGCGGTGAGCTCCCGCAGTACGCCGGTCAGCAGGGCGGGCGGCAGATGGGTCTCGTCGCGCAGCACCCCGCGGATGACGGTCAGCAGCCGGGACAGCGAACAGTCCTTCGCCACCCACCCGGAGGCCCCGGCCTGCAGGGCGAGCGCCGCCCGCCGCGGGTCGTCCTTCTCGGCGAGCACGACGGTCCGTACATTCGGCTGCGCGGACCGCACGCCCGTGACGAGGGAGATCCCGTCGACGAGGCCGTCCTCGTTGCTTTCCTGCACCGGCACGGCCGGCCGTACGCCCGGCACCATGCCGCCCAGATCGGCGTCCACGAGCAGCACGTCGAAGCGCCGCCCCTCGGCGACCGCCCGTTCCAGGCTGCGCAGCGCGGCGGGACCGCTGCCGGCCGCGGAGACGTCGACGTCGGGCTCGGCGGCCAGGGCCGCGGCGAGTGACTCGGCGAAGATGCGATGGTCGTCGACGACCAGGACTCGGATGCGAACCACGTAACCCCCTTCCCCAGGCTCCTGAGAGCAGGGGATTCCCCATCGTCGGAACACGAACCCGCACGGGTACGACGCCGGAGTGCCCGGCCGCTGCGTAGATCCGTCTCGCAGCGGTCTGGCCGGGTTGCCGCAGCCGCACGGCCGCCGCCGTGCAGAAACCGGTACCCCCACTCCGGGCGTCGTACCCGGCTGTCTCGCCCCCTGATCGGCACCGGCCCCCACCGGTGCTGTTCATCAGGGTACGGCCGGGGGCCGGGAGCGGAAGGTTATTTGCAGAACTGACTGTCCAGCGCGTTTATGGTGTGCCGCATGTTCCGTCTTGAGACAGAAGTCGACAAGGCCCGACGTGATCTGCTCCGCACGCGCCTGCGGGAAGCGAACACAAACGCCTCTCCGATCCTGCGAGCCCTGCGCGGAACCCCGGACGAAAGGGACGTCCCGTTGCACGTGTGGGCTGTGAACGACCCGGACGACGAACTGGCCGGCGGCCTCGTCGGCTACACCTGGGCGACCTGGCTCCACGTCACCTACCTCTGGGTCGACGAACGCCACCGCGGCACGGGCCTCGGCACCGCCCTTCTCCACAAGGCGGAACGCATCGCCTCCAAGCACCGCGGCTGCCTCGCGTCCCGCCTGGAGACATGGGACTTCCAGGCCCCACGGTTCTACGAGAAGCAGGGGTACGAGGTGGTCTGCGTGGTCCCGGACTATCCGCCGGGGATCACGGAGTACACGCTGACGAAGAGGCTGGGGTGAAGACCTCGTAGTTATCACGCATCGGCCTCCCGATAGCGTGGGTTTGCTTGAGCTGTCATCCCCCCACCACCTCAACGGGAGCACACATTGCACCGCCCCGCTCGGCTCCTCACGGCCGCGCTCACCGCTTCTGCGGCCTTGCTGCTGACTGCCTGTGGCTCGGGGGGAGGTGACGAGTCGTCCGACAAGATCGCCGGTGCGAACTCGGCTGAGACGCCAACAGCTTCCGCGTCGGCGTCCGCATCGGCGGACGGGATCGATCGGCCGGAGATCAAGCTGCCGAGCGACATGAAGAACGTCTTCGAGGACCGGCAGACCGGAGACCCTCAGAAGGACGCCATCCTCGCCGACAACGAACGGGCCATCAGCACGGTGGACCAGGCCATGGCGTACGGCGACATGAAGAAGTCCGGGATGGCCTTCTACTACACGGACAGCGCGCTGACAGGCGTCTACTACTACGCGAAGGACAACATCGCCAGGAAGACCGCCTGGGCCGGCTCTCTGCGCTACTTCGACCGCCAGGTGAGGGTGTTCGACAAGACGTCAGCGGCAGTGACGTACTGCGCGGACGAGAGCAACGCGAATGTCAAGGACCTCAAGACCGACAAGGTGAACGTGGTCGAGACCTCGCCCGACAGCTACGTCTACTACAGCACCAGCGTGAGGAAGAACAGCGACGGCGTCTGGCAGATCTCGAAGCTTGACGAGGACCGGGGCGCCAAGCGGTGCCAGCCGTGACGCGCCGCGTAGCGCTCGCGGTTCTGACCTCCACGCTGTTCGTCCTCGGGGTGGACACCGCTGTCGCTGGAGGAGTCGGCAACAACGGATCCCGGGACGTCGAGGAGTCCGGTCACGCCTCGGGACGGGTGCTGCAGTCGAAGATCACCTTCAACGTGAAGGGTTCAGCGCCCTCGAAGGAGGGCGGCCCGGTCACGTCCACCGCTGTGGACTGGGAACCGCCGGCCTGCTGGTACGAGCCCTACTGGAAGGCCAAGGACTTCAAGACCTACACCGAGGCCAACTGGTCCATGTACGAGTCCGCCGGGGGTGCGCCCGAGGGCATCGCGGACGACAAGGCTCGCTACGAGAAGGGCCATCCCTACAAGGACTTCAACGTCGACAAGAACGACGAGGGCATGTGGTGGGTGGCCGTTACGAATCCGAAGATGGAAAACGACCCTGCCGCCGACGACTGTAAGCGCAAGCCCTTCTGGATGGACAACGGCAAGGCTCCCGACGTCCCCCAGGCCATCGACACCGAGACCCTCGCCGGGCTCGCGCATCAGCGGACCGTCGTGCCCCCGACCAAGATCTCCTTGGCTCCGAACGGCAAGTCGACGGTGAACGCCCCCACCTGGATCTGGCTGGACAAGGGCGCCTTCAAGCCGGTCTCCGTCACGGCGAGTCTGCCCGGCACCGGGCTGTGGGCGACCACGACCGCCAAGCCGGTGAGTCTGCACATCGATCCGGGGACGGAGGACGCGGAGAGTCTGCCGGCGTCCGGCGAGTGCGGGATCAACGACGACGGTTCGATCGGCCAGCCGTACGCCAGGGGCAAGGCGGAGCTGACGCCTCCGTGCGGGGTGCGGTACCTGCGGTCGTCGGGAGACGGCTCCTACGCCCTCAATGCGACGCTGACCTGGGAGATCTCCTGGGAGGGCTCGGGCGGCACGGGCGGCGACCTGCCCAACGGCACGTTCGCCACGACCACCCAGGTGCCGGTCCAGGAGTACCAGGCCGTCAACCGCTGAAGTCCCCGAAGAACGAGTCGGGCGCCCTTCCTCTGTGAGGTGAGGGCGCCCGGCGCATGTGGGGAGGTCAGCGCAGGCGGCGTGCACCCGACGACGGGACCGCTTCGAAGACCCGTGGTGTCGTGAAACCCGCCGTTGCGAAGGCTTCTGTCACTGCCTTGGTGATGGCGTCGACGTCCGTCTCCTCCGCGAGGACGATCGCCGAGCCGCCGAAGCCGCCGCCGGTCATGCGGGCGCCCAGGGCGCCGGAGGCGAGGGCCGTGTCGACGACCAGGTCGAGTTCGGGGCAGGAGATGCGGAAGTCGTCGCGGAGGGAGGCGTGGCCCTCGACCAGGATGGGGGCGATCGCGCGAGTGTCGTCGCCCGATTCCAGTAGCGACACCACCCGTTCGACGCGCTCGTTCTCCGTGACGATGTGGCGGACCAGGCGGCGGACCTCCTCCTCGCCGCCGAGGCGGGCCAGCGCCGCGTCCAGTTCGTCGTAGGGGACGTCCCGGAGCGCGTCGACGCCCAGCAGGGCCGCGCCCTTCTCGCAGCCCGCGCGGCGCTTGCCGTACTCGCCCTCGCTGTGGGAGTGCTTGACCTGAGTGTCGACCACGAGGAGGCGCAAGCCCTCGGCCGCCAGGTCGAAGGGGATCTGCTTCTGGGAGAGGTCGCGGGTGTCGAGGAAGAGCGCGTGCCCCGCCTCGCAGCACGCCGACGCCGTCTGGTCCATGATGCCGACCGGGGCCCCGACGTAGACGTTCTCCGCGCGCTGGCACAGGCGGGCCAGTTGCCAGCCGCGCAGGCCGAGCGAGAACAGGTCGTTCAGGGCCAGTGCCACCACCACCTCCAGTGCCGCCGAGGAGGAGAGGCCCGCGCCCGAGGGGACCGTGGAGGAGAGGTGGATGTCCGCGCCCGTGACCGCGTGGCCGGCCTCGCGCAGGGCCCAGACCACGCCCGCGGGGTACGCCGTCCAGTTCTTGTCCGACTCGGGGGACAGGTCGTCGAGGATCAGCTCGACGACTCCGCCGTCGACATCCGCCGAGTGCAGGCGCAGGACGCCGTCCTCGCGGCGTGACACCGCCGCCACCGCCCTGTGCGGCAGGGCGAACGG
This sequence comes from Streptomyces sp. NPDC057002, assembly GCF_042673825.1. Classification (NCBI taxonomy): domain Bacteria; kingdom Bacillati; phylum Actinomycetota; class Actinomycetes; order Kitasatosporales; family Streptomycetaceae; genus Streptomyces; species Streptomyces sp. NPDC057002. The sequence continues at coordinate 497,173 of NZ_JBHURZ010000006.1, read as the reverse complement.
CATGACGAAGCCGTCGTTGTAGTCGGTGTGCTCGCCGATGAGGTTGACGCGGCCCGGTGCCGCCCATACCCCGTGCGGTTCGGCGCCGTACAGCTCGCTGAACCGTGCGGCGACCGTCTCCGCCACAGCCTCGCTCATGCCTGTCCCCTGACCCTTCCGTACCTTCAGTTGCCGCGTCGCTGCGCGAAATCCCACGCGTCCGCGACGATTCCCGCGAGATCCGCGCGGGACGGGTTCCAGCCCAGCTTCTCGCGGGCCGTGGCGGCCGAGGCCACCAGGACCGCCGGGTCGCCGCCCCGGCGGGGGGCGACCACTTCCGGGATCGGGTGGCCGGTCACGCTGCGGACCGTCTCGATGACCTCGCGGACCGAGAAGCCGTTGCCGTTGCCGAGGTTGCAGATGAGGTGCTCGCCGGGGGTGGCGGCCCGCAACGCCAGCAGGTGGGCCTCCGCGAGGTCCGCCACATGGATGTAGTCGCGCACGCAGGTGCCGTCCGGCGTCGGGTAGTCGTCGCCGAAGACGGAGATCGCCTCGCGCCTGCCCTGCGCGACCTGGAGGACCAGCGGGATCAGGTGGGACTCGGGGTCGTGGCGCTCGCCGTGCTCGCCGTAGGCGCCCGCCACGTTGAAGTAGCGCAGCGAGACCGCGCCCAGGCCGTGCGCCGCCGCCTCGCCGGTGATCATGTGGTCGACCGCGAGCTTCGTGGCGCCGTACGGGTTGGTCGGGGACGTGGGCGCCGACTCGACGATCGGGACCTGCTCCGGCTCGCCGTACGTCGCGGCCGTGGAGGAGAAGACGAGCCTGGCCACGCCCGCCTCGCGCATCGCGGCCAGCAGGGCCATGGTGCCGGCGACGTTGTTGTCCCAGTACTTCTCCGGCTTCGCGACGGACTCGCCGACCTGCGAGAACGCGGCGAAGTGCAGAACGCCGTCGTACGAGGAGTCCAGCCATTTGGCGGCATCACGGATGTCGCCCTCGATGAAGGTGACGCCCGCCGGGACGCCCTCACGGAAGCCCGTGGAGAGGTTGTCCAGGACGACGACCTCGTGGCCCGCCTCCAGCAGGTGCTGGGCGACGACGCTGCCGACGTAGCCCGCACCGCCTGTCACCAGGTACTTCCCGCTCATGAACTCGCTACCTCTCGCAGTCGCTCGGCCGCGCGCTCCGGCGGCACGTCGTTGATGAACACGTTCATGCCGGACTCGGAACCCGCGAGGAACTTCAGCTTGCCGGAAGTGCGGCGGATGGTGAAAAGCTCGAGGTGAAGCGCGAAGTCCTCACGCACGACCCCGTCGAACTCCTCCAGCGCGCCGAAAGGTGCCTGGTGCCAGGCCGCGATGTACGGCGTCGGAGGCTCGCCCTCACCGAAGATCCGGTCGAAGCGCCTCAAGAGTTCCAGATAAATCTTGGGGAACTCTGTGCGGGCGGCCTCGTCCAGACCGAGCAGGTCAGGCACACGGCGCTTGGGGTACAGGTGGACCTCGTACGGCCAGTGCGCCGCGTATGGCACGAATGCCACCCAGTGTTCACCCTCCAGGATGACTCGCTCGTCGGCGAGTTCACGCTCCAGGACGGCGTCGAAGAGGTTCTCCCCGCCCGTCATCTCCTTGTGGGCCGCGACGGAGCGGAGCATCAGGGCGGTGCGCGGGGTGGTGAAGGGGTAGGCGTAGATCTGCCCGTGCGGGTGCTGGAGGGTCACGCCGATCTCGGCTCCGCGGTTCTCGAAGCAGAAGACCTGTTCGACGGAGGGGAGATGGGACAGCTCCGACGTGCGGTCCGTCCACGCCTCCAGCACCAGGCCCGCCTGCTCCTCGGTGAGGCCGGCGAAGGAGACGTCGTGGTCGGAGGTGAAGCAGACGACCTCGCAGCGGCCCGAGTCGCCGGCCAGCGAGGGGAAGCGGTTCTCGAACACGACGACGTCGTACGAGGAGTCCGGGATCTCGCTCAGCCGGTCGCCCTCGGAGGGGCACAGGGGGCATTCGTCGGCCGGCGGGTGGTAGGTACGGCCCTGGCGGTGCGAGGCGATGGCGACGGAGTCGCCGAGCAGGGGGTCGCGGCGGATCTCGGACGTCGTGACGGTGCGGTCCAGCGGGCGGCGGTCGGCCGCGTCGCGCACGCTGTCGTCGCGCAGGTCGTAGTAGATGAGCTCGCGACCGTCGGCCAGCCGGGTCGAGGTCTTCTTCACGCCGGACTCCTCATCCTTCAAACATAACCAAACATATCAAAACACGAGTCCCCCCAAGCGTCAACATCACAATCCAACAAAGAGCATCATCAGAAGTGTTCAACAACTGAACACGGAGGCGTAGATTCCGCGGCGTATCGGTTCGCGCAACGAAGCGAGGGCTCATGCAGACCCCCACATATCTGGCAGCCGAGCTGCGACTCCCCACGAACTGGCTCGACTACACGCTCCTCGGCATCTACTTCGTCGTCGTCCTCGGCATCGGCTTCGCAGCCCGCCGTTCGGTGAAGACGAGTCTCGACTTCTTCCTCTCCGGCCGTTCCCTGCCCGCCTGGGTCACCGGTCTGGCCTTCATCGCCGCCAACCTGGGCGCCACCGAGATCCTGGGCATGGCCGCCAACAGCGCGCAGTACGGCGTCTACACCACGCACTGGTACTGGATCGGGGCCATCCCGGCGATGGTCTTCCTGGGCCTGGTGATGATGCCCTTCTACTACGGCTCCAAGGTCCGCTCGGTCCCCGAGTTCCTGCTCCTCCGCTTCGACCGTCCGGCGCACCTGCTCAGCTCGATCCTGTTCGCCTTCGCCGCGATCCTCATCGCCGGCGTCAACCTCTACGCCCTGGCCATCGTCGTCGAGGCGCTGCTGGGCTGGCCGGAGTGGGTGGCGATCGTCGTGGCAGGCTTCTTCGTCCTCGCCTACATCACCCTCGGCGGCCTGTCCTCGGCGATCTACAACGAGGTCCTGCAGTTCTTCGTCATCCTCGCCGCGCTCATCCCGATCGCGGTCCTCGGCCTGAAGAAGGTGGGCGGCTGGGACGGCCTGTCCGACTCCCTCACCGAGTCCCGCGGCGCCGACTTCATGACGTCCTGGGGCGGTACGGGCATCGGCAGCGACAACCCGCTGGGGGCGAACTGGCTGACGATCGTCCTGGGCCTCGGCTTCGTCCTCTCCTTCGGCTACTGGACGACGAACTTCGCCGAGGTGCAGCGCGCCCTGTCCGCCAAGAACCTCTCGGCGGCCCAGCGCACACCGCTCATCGCCGCGTTCCCGAAGATCTTCATCGTGTTCCTGGTGATGATCCCGGGTCTGGTCGCCGCCGTCCTGGTCCCCAAGATCGGCACCTCCGGCTCGGACCTCCAGTACAACGACGCGATCCCGTACCTCATGGCACAGCTGCTGCCGAACGGGGTGCTGGGCATCGCCGTCACCGGCCTCCTCGCGGCGTTCATGGCGGGCATGGCGGCGAACGTGTCGTCGTTCAACACGGTGTTCACCACGGACATCTGGGCGAAGTACGTCGTCCGGGGCCGCGAGGACGAGTACTACGTACGCTTCGGCCGGCTCATCACCGCGATCGGCGTCCTGGCCTCCATCGGCACGGCGTTCCTGGCGAGGTCCTTCTCGAACATCATGGCCTACCTGCAGACCCTCTTCTCCTTCTTCAACGTGCCGATGTTCGTCGTCTTCATCATCGGCATGTTCTGGAAGCGGGCCTCGATGAAGTCGGGCTTCTGGGGGCTGCTCGTGGGCACCACCGCCGCGATGGTCAACTACTTCGTCCTCTACAAGCAGGACATCGTCGACATCCCCACCGACCAGGGCGCCAACTTCGTCTCCGCGATCGCCGGGTTCGTCGCGGGCGCGGTCGTCATGGTCGCGGTGTCGCTCTTCACCGCGCCGAAGCCTGCCGAGGAACTCCAGGGGCTGGTCTACGGCACGACCTCGCCGGGCATGGCAGAGCCGCCGGCGCCGGGGGACGAGGCCTGGTATCGCAAGCCGGCGCTGCTCGGGTGGGGCGCGGTCGTGCTGGCCGCGGCGTGCTACATCCCGTTCTCGTTCTGACCGTTCCCGTTCTGACCGAGGGAGGATTGACGTATGTCCGAGTTCTACTCCGACAAGGACGTGCAGCGGGAAGTCACCGAGCTGCAGAGCAAGTCGGCGACGGCTGCGCGGTTGTTCGACATCCGGCGCATCATCGGCGGGCTGTTCGTGGTGTACGGCGTCATCGTGACGATCACGGGGTTCACGGCGTCCGACGCCGACATCGACAAGGCGGAGGGCGTCAACATCAACCTGTGGACCGGGCTCGGCATGTTGCTGCTCGGTGTGTTCTTCCTGGCCTGGCTGAAGCTGAGGCCTGCGGCTCCGCCGCCTCCGGGGGGTGAGCCGGAGGAGGACGAGCGGGTGGAGTAGCCTCCGGTGCACGGCGTCGGTACCGGGGCCGGGTGGGTCCCGCAGCCCGGCGAACGAGGTGCCTCCCCCAGCGCACGCATGCCCGCTGCCGGGGCGGAGGGCTGAAGCCCGGTCCTGGGACGCTGTAGGGCACCCGGCGCCGGTGCTGGACCGGCCGGGCCCGCAACCCGGCGGAACGGGGTGCCTCCCCCACTCTCGGCTTCGCTCGAGCGGGGGGACCCCCACCGCCCACCCGTGCCGCCCTTAGCGGCACGCATGCCCGCAGCTAAGCGGGACCGGCGGCCCGCAGCTAGGCAGGGCTGACGGCCCGTAGCCAGCACCCCGCGGCCGCTGAGCGCGGCGCGTGAGCGCAGGTGGTCCTCACGGCGCTGAGCCCGGACGCGCCCGCACCCGCCGGCTCACGCAAGGGGCCGTGTCGGGGGGTGTCCGCCCGCAGCGGTTGTCGCGTCAACGCACAGTCAGTCGGCGTGGCACCCCATCGCGACGTTCCGAGGACGGACACCCCCCGGCGCGGCCCCGACCCACCCCCGGCGAGATGGCGCTACGCGCACCCCCACCACACTCGCACAGGCCGCCGCAGGCACCCCGCCCGCCGCTCACGGCTCCCGCGACACCGGCCCCGCCCGGTCCAGCAACCCCGTCCGTGCCGCCAGTGCCGCCGCCTCCAGGCGGGAGCCCACGCCCAGTTTCATCAGGACCCGCTGGACGTGCGTGCGGGCGGTCGACGGTGCGATGCCCATGCCCGCCGCGATCAGGCGGGTGTCCTCGCCGTCCGCGACACGGACCAGGACCTCCACCTCGCGCGGCGTGAGCATCTGGAGCAACCGCTGGCCCTCGTCGTCCGGTTGGGCCGCAGGGTTCAGCAACTCGCTGAACGCGCCCTGGAGCAGCTGCGGCGCCACCGCCGCCTCGCCCGCCCGGGCCTTCATGATCGCCCGCTCGACACCCTCTATCCGCTCGTCATGCCGGACGTAGCCGGCAGCCCCCGCCGCGAATGCCGCCGCGATACCGCGAGGGCTCGGCACCGGGCCCAGCACCAGCACCGCCACCTGCGGCCGCTCCCGCTTGATCCGCACCACCGGATCGAAGATCCCCGGCTCCGCCGGCGTGGCCGTGCCCAGCAGGCACACCTCCGGCGCCCGTGTGATCACCAGCTCCGCCGCCCCCGCGGCCGGCGCCGCCGCGGCCAGCACCCGGTGCCCCCGCAGCTTCAGCGCAGACGCCAGCGCCTCGGCCAGCAATCGGTGGTCGTCGACCACCATGAGCCGCACTCCCATCGAGCAACCCCCCAGTCACCCCGGTCCCTCCAATGGAAGCCCCCCGGCTCCCCCGCCTTCATGCCCCCGGAAGCTACACGCTTGTTCGACGTTGCGCTCCCCTACCCGCGAGAATCGCCCCGGATCGCCGAAATTCCTCTCATTCGAGGTTGACTGAGCCAAACGCGAACGGTCCCGCCCCTGAACAGGGACGGGACCGAAGGCAACCTCACTCGATCACCAGATGATCATCAGACGATCAGCCTGTACCGAACCCGACCGCCAGATACTCCTTGTCACCCGTCGAGGACCGCTTGCTCGCGTACACCTTGGACATGTACAGATGCCCCTCGGAGTACAGGAACTCCGAGTAGTCCGGCGACATGCTGGTCTCCACGTCGCGCACCTGCTCGGACGCCGGGTTCTCCAGCAGCTTCGTCTGCTTGAAGCCGCCCCCGTCGATGCTCACGATCTGCCCGCCCTTGTCGTACGGCGGCCGCTTGTACGCGATCAGGTTGCCACCGTCCATGCGCAGCGGCGAGATCGTGTAGCCGTCACCCGCGTCGGCCCGCTGCCCGGTCTGCTTGCCGGTGGCGAGGTCGAAGGCGACGATCTCGTTGGTCTGGCTGTACTCGCCCTTGCCGTCGTGCTCCTCGGTCGGGATGTACAGCCGGTCGTTGCCGACGGCCAGCTGGTTGCAGTACTCGATGCGGGTGATGCCCTCGCAGCGCGCCGCGAACTGCTCGCCCGGCGCCGAGATGCGCGTCCGCAGCTTGCCGGTCTTGTTGTCGATGGAGAAGAAGTCCGAGATGCCGCTGCCGTCGCCCGCGGAGTCGCCGACGTCGGCGGCCACCACGAGCGGGTTGGTCGACACGACGCTGGCGTACTCGATGCCCTCGGCCATCTTGTACTCCGAGATCACCTTCCCCGACTTCGGGTCGATGGTCTGGATGTGCAGCTGCCGCTGCTCGTACGAGCCGCACTTGCGCACCGCGACCAGCTTCTCGCCGCCGCCGTACCCGGCGTCGTAGCAGGAGTCGCTCGGCTTCGGGCTCCACAGCGGCTTGCCGGAGATGTCGAACGCGGCGCCGCCGCTGCTGCTGCCGACGGCGACGGTCTTGCCGCTGACCGTGACGTTGTCGAAACTGATCAGCTGGTCACCGGTCTTGGCCGTCTTCGTCCACAGCTTCTTGCCCGCGTCGAGATCGATCAAGGCGACCTGGCTGCACCCGTGCGAGGGGTCGGCCTTGGTCGGCATCGCGGGCTGGTAGAGGATCGCCGTCAGGTTGTCCTCGGTGACATGGCGGCTGGCCTGGCAGACGGGGCCGTCCAGCGGGATCGTCCACTGCTTGGTGCCCTTGTCGCGGTCGTAGCCGACGATCTGGGCGATGCCGCTCTTGGCGTACGTCGTGTCGGTGAGCCACGAGCCGGAGACGACGACCGTGCTGTCGTTCTTCACCTCGGGCATCGGGACCTGGAAGAGGACCTTGGCGCCGGGGTCGGAGGGTGCCTTCTCCTTGCCGCCGGAGGTGGTGCCGCCGTTGCCGTCGTCCGTGCCGCCGGTGCTGCCGCCGGAGCTGGCGGTGTCGTCCTTCTTGCCGTCGTCCTTGGACGAGGAGTACCAGACGCCGCCGCCGATGATCAGGGCGATCGCCACGACCGCGGCGACGATGATCGCCAGCTGCGCGTTGAACTTCTTGCCGCCGCCGGGCTGTCCCGGCTGCCCCGGGTGCCCGGGCTGCGGCTGGAGCGGCATGGTCCCCTGCGGATAGCCGTAACCGGGCTGACCGTATCCCGGCTGCACCGGCGGTCCCGGCTGCCCGTACAGCGGCTGCGGCGCCTGCGGCGGCTGACCGGGGTAGCCGTAACCGGGAGGCGGTCCCTGCGGAGCCTGCGGAGCTTGCGGAGCCTGCGGAGCTTGCGGAGCCTGCGGCGGCTGGGGCGGCGTCTGGGGAGCCTGCGGATAGCCGTACCCCGGCTGCGGAGGCTGGCCCTGGGACGGCCCGAAGCCTCCACCGGACGGTGGCTGCTGGGGCGGCGGGGGCGGCGGCTGGGTCATGACGTGAGCACCTCGGGGATGGGGAGGGAAGACGACAGAGAGGGGAGAGAGGAGGGGAGAAGCGTCACTTGCCGTAGGCCAGCATCAACTTCTCCTTCGTGTCGTCGTTTCCGCTCAGCCGGGTGGTCGAGATGTAGAAGCGCCCGCCGGCCCAGTCGATGTCCTTGGAGAAGAAACCGTCCTCGATGTCCGCCGCGCCCTGCGGGTTCTGCAGCAGCTTGACCGGCTTGTGGCCGCTGCCGCCGGTCGGGATGGACACGACCTGGCCGCCCGCGTCGTACGACGGCTGCACATAGGCGATGAGCTTTCCGCCCTCGACCCTCATCGGCAGCATCGATTCGTCGACCGGGGACTTGACGCGCCACTTCTCCTTGCCGTCGGCGAGGTTGACCGCGACGATCTCGTTGGCGCCGGTGGTCGCCTCGGTGGGCAGGTAGAGCGTGGTGTCGTCGACGGCGACGCCCTGGCAGCCCTGGAGGTCACGCTCGAGGATGGCCCAGCCGCACTCGGGGGCGAAGTCCTCGTCGAAGCCGACCTGCGAGCGGAACTTGCCGCCGGACGTGAAGGTCGAGATGTTCCAGGACTTCTTTTCCTCGTTGGTGCTGTAGATGACCAGCGGGCTCACGGAGTAGGCGCGCGCGACCCGCCAGCCCTTGTCGAACTTCTGGGTCCACTGGACCTTGCCGGTGCGCGGGTCGAGCTGCTGCACCTCGTCGTGCTCGTTGTTGCCGCCGGCGCCACAGGAGGAGACGGCGATCAGCTTCTCGCCGCCAGCGAACGCGGCGGGGAAGCAGGAGTCGCCGTAGCGCTTCTTGTCGAAGAGCTTGTCGCCGTTGGTGACGTCGTACGCCGTGCCGGACTGGGAGCGGCCCACCATCAGCGTGGTGCCGGTGACGGACAGTTCGACGGAGAGCGTGGAGTCGAACAGGGCGCCGTCGGCGACCTCTTCCTTCCAGCCCTTCTCGCCGGTGTTGAGGTCGATCTCCTGGAGCTGGTTGCACTTGGCGCGGTCGCTGCTGCCGCTCATGTAGGCGACGACGATCTTGTCGTCGGCCGTCTTCTCCGGAGTGGTCGCGCAGATCTTCTGGGGGAAGGTGATCGTGTCCCAGGCCGGCTGGCCGTCGCCGACGTTGTAGGCGAAGAGCTGCTTGTACGCCGCCTTCACCGCGGACTTGTCGGTGATCCACATGCCGGGGGCGTCGGCGCCGGAGCCGGGCGCGTCGGGCGCCTCCTTGTACCAGAGGACCTTGGCCTCGCCGGCCTGGCGGCCCTCGTTGAGGTTCTCCGGGTCCTCGCCGCCCTCGCCGCGGCCGTCACCCGGGTTGACCGGGTCGGAGGCGCCGCCCTTGGAGCCGTCGCTCTGCTGGGCGACCGGCTTCTTCTTGCCCTTGCCGCCGTCCCCGCCGGTGACCGCCCACACCGTGCCGCCGACCACGAGCAGCGCGGCGACCGCGGCACCGATGATCAGGGCCGGCTTGCCCTTGAAGGGGTTGCCCGAACCGCCCCCGGGCGGGGTGCCGGGCGCACCGGGGTACTGCGGCTGGGGCGGGTAGCCGTAGCCGGGCTGGCCGTACGGCCCCGGCTGCTGCGGCTGGCCGTAGGGGCCGGAGTTGTACGGACCCGGCTGCTGCGGCTGACCGTAAGGCCCCGGCTGCTGCGGCTGGCCGTAAGGGCCCGGCTGCTGCGGAGGCTGCTGCTGCGGATAGCCGTACCCCGGCTGCGGAGGCGGCGGCGTCTGCGGCGGGCCCTGCGGGGGCGGCGGTGTCTGGGGCGGGCCCTGGGGCGGTGGCGGGGTCTGCGGTGCCCCGTAGCCACCCCCCTGCGGCGGCTGGTTCTGCGGTGCTCCGAAGCCACCGTGCGGTGGCTGACTGGGCGGCTGAGTCATCAGCGGCTCCCCCGTTCGATCACTGATTTTTAGCCACGCCCTGAGGTACGCGATGGGCTCAGAGTCGTTTCATAAAGTTCTAAGACGGCTCTTTCTATCACCCCGTTCCCACAACGGACCGGGCCGTATCGCCCCCTGTTCCCAAGGGAGGACCGGCCCGTGATGCCGTCGTTATGCGCCTTCACGCACCCTTCACGCGTCCTCGGCGAGTTCCAGCCAGCGCAGCTCCAGTTCCTCGCGCTGACCGGCCAACTCGCGCAGTTCGGCGTCCAATTCGGCAACCTTCGCGAAGTCCGTGGCGTTATCGGCGATTTGGGCGTGAAGCTTGGTTTCCTTCTCGGAGACCTTGTCCAGCTGCCGCTCGATCTTCTGGAGTTCCTTCTTGGCGGCGCGCTGGTCGGCGGCGCTCTTCTCCGGAGCGGCGCCCGGCTGCGCGGCGGCGGGTGCCGAGGCGGCCGCGGCCTCCTCCATGCGCTGGCGCCGCTCCAGGTACTCGTCGATGCCGCGCGGCAGCATCCGCAGCGCGCCGTCGCCGAGCAGGGCGAACACCCGGTCGGTGGTGCGCTCGATGAAGAACCGGTCGTGGGAGATGACGATCATCGAGCCGGGCCAGCCGTCGAGCACGTCCTCGAGCTGCGTCAGCGTCTCGATGTCGAGGTCGTTGGTGGGCTCGTCGAGGAAGAGGACGTTGGGCTCGTCCATGAGCAGGCGCAGCAGCTGGAGCCTGCGGCGCTCACCGCCGGACAGGTCGCCGACCGGCGTCCACTGCTTCTCCTTGGTGAAGCCGAACGTCTCGCAGAGCTGCCCGGCGGTCATCTCGCGCCCCTTGCCGAGGTCGACCCGCTCGCGCACCTGCTGCACGGCCTCCAGCACCCGTGTGCTCGGCTCGAGTTCGGCGACCTCCTGGGACAGGTAGGCGAGCTTGACGGTCTTGCCGACCTTGACCTGCCCGCCCACGGGCTGGGTCTCCCCGTCGGTCCGGGACGCCTCGGCCATGGCCCGCAGCAGGGAGGTCTTCCCGGCGCCGTTGACACCGACGAGACCGATCCGGTCGCCGGGCCCGAGCTGCCAGGTGATGTGCTTGAGGAGGACCTTGGGGCCCGCCTGGACGGTGACGTCCTCCAGGTCGAACACGGTCTTGCCCAGCCGGGTGGACGCGAACTTCATCAGCTCGCTGCTGTCGCGGGGCGGCGGTACGTCCTTGATGAGCTCGTTGGCGGCCTCGACCCGGAAGCGCGGCTTGGACGTACGGGCGGGCGCCCCGCGCCGCAGCCAGGCCAGCTCCTTGCGGACGAGGTTCTGCCGCTTGACCTCCTCGGTGGCGGCGATGCGCTCGCGCTCGGCCCGGGCGAAGACGTAGTCGGAGTAGCCGCCCTCGTACTCGTAGACCGCTCCGCGCTGGACGTCCCACATGCGGGTGCAGACCTGGTCGAGGAACCAGCGGTCGTGGGTGACGCAGACGAGGGCGGACCGGCGGACCCGGAGGTGCCGGGCCAGCCAGGAGATGCCCTCGACGTCGAGGTGGTTGGTGGGCTCGTCGAGGACGAGCAGGTCCTGCTCCTCGATGAGCAGCTTGGCGAGCGCGATACGGCGCCGCTCACCGCCGGACAGCGGCCCGATGACGGTGTCCAGTCCCGCCGGGAAGCCCGGCAGGTCGAGCCCGCCGAACAGGCCGGTCAGCACGTCCCTGACCTTGGCGTCGCCCGCCCACTCGTGGTCGGCCATATCGCCGATGACCTCGTGGCGGACGGTCGCCTCGGGGTCGAGGGAGTCGTGCTGCGTGAGCACGCCGCTGCGCAGTCCGCCGGAGTGCGTGACGCGCCCGGTGTCGGCCTGCTCCTGCTTGGCGAGCATCCGGATCAGGGTGGTCTTGCCGTCGCCGTTGCGGCCTACGACGCCGATGCGATCCCCTTCGGAGACGCCGAGGGAGACGCCGTCGAGCAGGGCGCGGGTGCCGTACACCTTGCTGACGTTCTCGACATTGACCAGATTGACGGCCATTACTCTCCTGACAAGGGGGATGGAACGACTTTCCAGGGTAGTCGCGCGCAGGGGTGCTCCCGCCGGGGCGGTCAGCCGCCGTCCGCGGCTTCCCGGCGGCGCTGGTAGCGCCACACGTCCATCAGCCTCTCGTCGAACGGCAGCTCCGGATCGAGGGGGCCGATCCGGTGCTCGGCCTCCACGCAGCGCGGATCGTCGCGGTACGCCAGCCCGGACACGGCGCAGATGCGGATCGGCTGCCGCTCGTCATGGGTGAGGGCGACCAGCGCGTCCCCCACCTCGGGCTCGCTCCCCCGGTGGTGCCCGAGCCAGCGGCAGGCGGCCTCGCGCACGCCGGGGTCCTCGTCGCCGGCCAGGGTGAGCACCGTGATGAGGCTCTCGGGCGTGACCTGGGAGCGGCCGTCCTCGGAGCGCTCCAGGGTGTCCGGCACCAGGGCGCGCACCCTCGGGTCCGGGTGGCTGAGGTGCAGCAGCCCGACGGCCTCGATCTCGGGGGCGCTGTCGTGGGTCATCGCGTTCAGGAGGGCGGCCAGTACCTCCGGGTCCTCCTCCTGTTCGGCCCAGGGCACCAGTTCCCTGCCCCGGTCCCAGAACGGGTCGCTCTGCTTGACGAAGTCGCCGAGGATCAGGAACAGCAGGATCTCCGCGGCGAGCAGGCGGTGCAGCCGGTCGGGGTGGTTGAGGAGGTCCCGGGTCCACTGCCAGGTCTCCTCGTCCAGCCGGCGGCCGAGGGTGAACACCACGTCCGACCAGACGACGTGGCCCCGGTCCGGATGGGCGATGGCCCGGTCCACCAGTTCGTCGAAGGGCGTGCGGATGCCGTAGAGGGCCTCCATGGACGTGAGGACCGCCCGGTGCTCGTCGCGCACGGTCACGGGGCCGAGTGTGAGCTGCTCGCACCACCAGCCGACCTCGTCGTCCACGACCCTGATCCGCTCGACGGGCCCACAGAGGCCGGTGATACGGCGCAGTTCGGCATCGGCGCCCGCCTCCGACCAGCGCCGGGCCCGGGCCAGCAGTTCGGCGCGCGCCGGTGCCGGGAGCGGAATCCGACTGGTGGCGAGCGCGTGGGTCAGGAGGTGTGCCCCGCCGTCCACGGCCCGCGTCAGCGGGGTGCTCCCGTCGGGCAGCGGACGCAGGGGGTCGGCACCGCCCTGGAGCAGCGCCTCGGCGACGGGTGTGTCGTACGCCGCCACGGCCAGGCAGAGGACCGGGAGGCCGTCGGTGCCGTCGAGGGTGTCGGGGTCGGCCCCGGACTCCAGCAGGGCCCGGACCTCGTCCGCGTCTCCACGTCGTACGGCCGCGACGAGATTCTCCACGCGTGTGCCCCCCTTTGTCAGACAACCGGGGGAGCCTAAGCGGCCCCCGGCGGCCGGGGCACGCGATTAAAGCCCGGCTAGAGCCCTGCGACCGTCGCCCCGGGCGTCGGCCCCGACGCCGTCCGCACGGTCCGGCACGTGCCGGAGGACACCAGCGCCTGCGCCACCGCGGCCGCCGACTCCGGGTCGCGGACGAGGAACGCCGTGGTCGGGCCGGAGCCGGAGACCAGGGCGGCGAGGGCGCCCGCGGCGCGGCCGGTGGCCAGGGTGCCGGCGAGGTCCGGGTAGAGGGACAGGGCGGCGGGCTGGAGGTCGTTGGAGACGGCGGCGGCGAGCGCGTCCGGGTCGCCCTTGGCGAGGGCGGCGAGGAGTTCCTGGGAGGCGACGGGTTCGGGGATGTCCGTGCCCTCGCCGAGCCGGTCGAACTCGCGGAACACGGCCGGGGTGGACAGGCCCCGCTCGGCCATGGCGAACACCCAGTGGAAGGCGCCGCCGGCCTCCAGGGGCGTCAGCTGCTCGCCCCGCCCGATGCCGAGGGCCGCGCCGCCGACCAGGCTGAACGGCACGTCACTGCCCAGTTCGGCGCAGATCTCGAGCAGTTCGTCACGGGAGGCGCCCGTCTCCCACAGCGCGTCGCAGGCCACGAGCGCGGCGGCGCCGTCCGCGCTGCCGCCCGCCATGCCGCCGGCGACGGGGATGTCCTTGGCGATGTGGATGTGGACGTCGGGGCTGCGGCCGTACCGCCCGGCGAGCGCCTCGGCCGCCCGCGCGGCCAGGTTCGTACGGTCCAGGGGGACCAGGTCGGCGTCCGGGCCCTCACAGGTGACGCGGAGCTCGTCGGCCGGGGTCACGGTGACCTCGTCGTAGAGGCTGACGGCGAGGAAGACGTTGGCCAGGTCGTGGAAGCCGTCGGGGCGGGCGGCGCCCACCGCCAGCTGGACGTTGACCTTGGCGGGGACGCGGACCGTGACGCTCACACGGGCTCCTTCTCCTGGTGCTGGTTCGCCTTGTGCTCGGCGATACGCGCGAACTCTTCCACGGTCAGTGACTCGCCCCGGGCCTGCGGGGAGACCCCGGCGGCGACGAGGGCCGCCTCTGCGGCCACGGCGGACCCGGCCCAGCCGGCGAGCGCGGCCCGCAGCGTCTTGCGGCGCTGGGCGAACGCCGCGTCGACGACGGCGAACACCTCCTTCTTGGAGGCCGTCGTCCTGATCGGCTCGGTCCTGCGGACGAGGGAGACCAGACCGCTGTCGACGTTGGGCGCGGGCCAGAAGACGTTCCGCCCGATGGCGCCCGCCCGCTTGACCTCGGCGTACCAGTTGGCCTTCACGGAGGGCACGCCGTACACCTTCGAGCCGGGGTCGGCGGCGAGGCGGTCGGCGACCTCCGACTGGACCATGACGAGCGTGCGGTCGATGGTCGGGAAGGTGGCGAGCATGTGCAGCAGCACCGGGACGGCCACGTTGTAGGGCAGGTTGGCGACCAGCGCGGTCGGGGCGGGGCCCGGCAGCTCCGTGACGTGCATCGCGTCGGAGTGGACGAGGTCGAACCGGTCGGCGCGCTCCGGCATACGGGCCGTGATGGTCGCGGGCAGCGCGGCGGCGAGCACGTCGTCGATCTCGACGGCGGTGACGCGGTCGGCGGCCTCCAGCAGTGCGAGGGTGAGGGACCCGAGCCCCGGGCCGACCTCGACGACCACGTCGTCGGGGTGGACCTGTGCGGTGCGGACGATACGGCGGACGGTGTTCGCGTCGATCACGAAGTTCTGGCCGCGTTGCTTGGTGGGGCGTACGCCGAGGGCGGTCGCGAGTTCGCGGACGTCGGCGGCGCCGAGGAGTGCGTCGGGGGCGGGGCTGGTCACGGGGACAAGGGTACGGGGGCTTCGAACGCGGCCACGCCGGGCGGCCGTCTCTACCCGTGCAGCCGCCCACCGCAGTGCGGCCAAGGACTCGCGCCCCGCCGCACGTACAGCTTCTTCGCGCGGTACGTCTGTTCCGCCGCCGGGGCGTCCTGGGGGCGGCCGCTGCCGCCGAGGGACTGCCAGGTGTGGGTGTCGAACTGGTAGAGGCCGCCGTACGTGCCCGAGGAGTCGACCGCGTCGGGGCGGCCGCCGGACTCGCAGGCCGCGAGTCCCTGCCAGTTCAGGTGGTCGGCGCCCTGCACGGACGTCGGTCGCGGCTTCGTGCCGACCTTCACCACCTGCGGACGCGGCTCGCGCACCACCTCGGCCCTGATCCGGCGCGGCTTCTGCTTGACGCCGTTGACGGTGCGCAGGGAGTACGTGACCCGGCGCAGGCCCGCCTCGCCGGCGCGCTCCACGACCTCCGTGCCCTGGAACAGGGTCGGGTCCTCGCTCCGCCGCACCTGGAAGGGGATCGGCTCCTCGCGGACCTCCTTGCCGCCGGTGATCCGCAGCACCGTGACGGTCTGCCCGTCGCGCGGGAAGCTCCCCTGCGGGACGGACGTGGTGTCCTGGCCGCGCAGGGTGATCCCGGCCTCGTCCACGGCCTCCCGCACGGTCGCCGCGTTGGTGCGGACGGTGCGGGCCCGGCCGTCCGCCATGATCGTGACCGTGCGCTCGGTCCGCACGTCCAGCGCGAGCCCCTCACGGCCGATCTGCCGTGAGCGCGAGGTGGACAGGTACGCGCCCTCCTGCCGTACTCCCAGCTCTCTGAGCGCCCCCGCCACCGTGTGTGCCGTCGTCCACACCTCGCGCCGGTGCCCGTCGAGGGTGAGCCGCACGGGACGGGCGTAGTGCACGGCGACCTCGTCGCCGCTGGCGATCCGCGCGCCGGGCCCGGGTGCCACCACGTCGTGGGCGCCGACCTCGACACCCTCCTCCGAGAGCAGCTCGGTGACGTCGTCGGCGAAGGTGTGCAGCGTGCGGGCCTTGCCGTCGACGTTCAGCTCGATCGCCTTGTCCTTGGCGACGAACGCCGTGGTGCCGCCCGCCAGGAAGGCGACGACCAGGGCCTGCGGGAGCAGCCGTCGCATGGAGCCGTCCGGGCGCTCGGCGTACCGCGGCTTGCGCCGGCGCGCGGACCTTCGATGTGAGCCGGTGCGCGCCGCGGCGCGGGCTTCGGCGCGGGCTTCGGCGCGTGTCGGGCGTACGACGGACGCCGGTTCCGATCCGGCCCCGGATTCGACCTCGGATCCGGTCTCCGGCGCGCCCTGCCGGGGCAGTCCGGGCAGGGGCGGTCCGGGCAGGGGCGGTCCGGGCAGGGGCGGCGGCTCCTCGTAGGCGGGCCGGTAGGTGTCCTCGTAGACACCGTCGAAACCACCAGGCACCGGCTCCGCGTGGGCCGGGCCATACGCCTCGTACCGCTGGTACGTCTCGTACGTCTCGTACTGCGAGTTGCTCACGCCGACACGCTCCAGGGGCCGGAGGGGGTCCAGAGGGGTCCGGATCGGGCCCCCAGAACCTAGCGGAGCGGCCGTCACTCTCCAAAGCGACGCGACTACGCACAGTCGTGCGGTGAGGCGGGTGGCGGGGTCAGTAGCCGAAGGCGCGTGCCGTGTTCGCCGCGAGTGCCGTGGCCAGCGTGTCCTCGTCGACGCCGCGCACCTCGGCCATGGCCCGCACCGTGATCGGCACGAGGTACGGGGCGCCCGGCCGCCCGCGGTACGGCGCCGGTGTGAGGAAGGGCGCGTCCGTCTCCACCAGCAGCAGCTCCGGCGGGGCCACCGCCACCGCGTCCCGCAGGTTCTGGGCGTTCTTGAAGGTGACGTTGCCGGCGAAGGACATGAAGTAGCCGGCGCTCGCGCAGATCTCCGCCATCTCGGCGTCGCCGGAGTAGCAGTGGAAGACGGTCCGCTCGGGGGCGCCCTCCTCCTTCAGCACGCGCAGGACGTCGGCGTGGGCCTCGCGGTCGTGGATGACCAGGGCCTTGCCGTGCCGCTTGGCGATCTCGATGTGGGCGCGGAAGGACCTCTCCTGCGCTTCCTTGCCCTCGGGCCCGGTGCGGAAGTAGTCGAGGCCCGTCTCACCGACGCCCTTGACCTGCTCGAGCCCGGCCAGCCGGTCGATCTCGGCGAGCGCGTCGTCCAGTGCGGCCTGCCCGCCCGGCTCGCGCGCGCCCTGCCTGGACCAGCCGTCGGGGTCGCCGTGCACGATGCGCGGGGCCTCGTTCGGATGCAGGGCGACGGTCGCGTGGACGGCGTCGTACGCGGCCGCCGTGTCGGCCGCCCACCGCGACCCCTTGAGGTCGCAGCCGACCTGCACGACCGTCGTCACTCCGACCGAGGCCGCCTTCGCCAGCGCCTCCTCGACCGTGCCGGACTGCATGTCCAGGTGGGTGTGGGAGTCGGCGACCGGCACCCGGAGGGGGTCCGGGAGCGGGGGCGCGGCATGCTTGCCGGAGTCGTTCGAAGGCATGCCCCGATCCTACGAAAGGGGCACGCCCTCCCCGATGGGGGAGGACCGGGGAGGGCGTCGACAAGGGAAGCCGGACGGGTCAGCTCGCCTTGCGCTGGAAGGGGTGGAGCAGATCGGACAGATGCCAGTGGTGGTGCTCGGGCTCCACCCGCCCGTCCGCTCCACCGTCCTCGGCGTCCGCCTCCGGGGCCTCCGCCGGCCCGCCGGGCTGCGGCACGCGGTGGGGCCTGCGCGCGGCGTTGCGCGCCGACTCGACCCGCCCGGGCCGCATGATCCGTACGACGTGGCCGTCGCAGTTCTGGCACGTGGGCTTGGACAGGGGTGAGGGCACGACCTTGCCGTCCGCCACATAGAGGACGAACTCGTGCCCGGCGGCGTCCGTGTGGTGCTCTATCTCGTACGACTGCTCCCAGCCGTGCCCGCAGCGCATGCAGGCGAAGGAGTACGACTCGTTGACGACTGCGGTCGCACCGGCGCGGAGCCCGGTCTGCCCTGCGATCTCACTCATGCCAGCTCCTGTTGTCCGCTGTGGCGTGAGGACGATTCCGTCCCCGCAACCCAGTGGACTCCTCAGCCGGACCGAAGGCAGCAGACCTGTCGACTATTGGCGCCGATTTGGGCGTGCCTTGCCCCAGACCCCCATCACCTTTGCCCTCACATGGGGCGCACGCTCAAACGACATGCGCCCTGCTCAGAGGGTGTTTACGCCCCCCTTGGGGAAGCGCCCCGTCAGGGGCGCGGGGAACTGCGCGAGCAACCACACGCGACGGTCAGCCGGCATTCTTCGCGGCCACCACAGCATCGAACACCATCCGCTTCGGCACCCCCGCCTCCACCGCCACCGCGGCGATCGCCTCCTTGCGCCGCTCCCCCGCCTCCTCCCGCACCCGGACCCTCCGCACCAGTTCCTCGGGCCCGACATCCTCTGCCCCTGGCGCCGGCGCCCCCTCCACCACCACGGTGATCTCCCCGCGCACCCCGTCCGCGGCCCACTCGGCAAGCTCCCCCAGTCCGCCCCGCCGGACCTCCTCGTACGTCTTGGTCAGCTCCCGGCACACCGCGGCCCGCCGCTCCGCGCCGAACACCTCGGCCATCGCCGCCAGCGTGTCGTCGAGCCGGTGCGGAGCCTCGAAGTAGACGAGGGTGCGCCGCTCCCCGGCCACCTCCCGCAGCCGCCCCAGCCGCTCCCCCGCCTTGCGCGGCAGGAACCCCTCGAAGCAGAACCGGTCGACGGGCAGCCCCGACAGCGCGAGCGCGGTGAGCACGGCGGACGGCCCGGGCACGGCGGTGACCCGTATGTCCTGCTCGACGGCGGCCGCGACCAGCCGGTACCCGGGGTCCGACACCGACGGCATCCCCGCGTCCGTGACCAACAGCACCCGCGCCCCGCCCGTCAGCTCCTCGACCAGCTCGGGCGTCCGCGCGGTCTCGTTGCCCTCGAAGTACGACACCACCCGCCCCTTGGGCGTGACCCCCAGCGCCTGGGTGAGCCGCCGCAGCCGCCGCGTGTCCTCGGCGGCGACGACATCGGCCCCGGCCAATTCGTCGGCGAGCCGGGGCGGGGCGTCCGCGATGTCGCCGATGGGGGTGCCTGCGAGTACGAGGATTCCAGTCACCTCACCATCCTCCCAGGGGCGGAGGATGCGGACGCATACCGGCCATGCACGGGACTCACACAGAACGGTTCCCTACGATGGCGCGGTGACCAGTACCGCGTCCTCCACGGACACCCGGCAGGGCCAGGCGCCGCTCGAGCAGCGGCCGTCCTGGCAGCAGCGGCTGCGCCGCTTCGGCTACCAGGGGCAGCCCAGAAGCGACGCCCGCGACGTCCGTGACCGCCTGGTGCCGCCCTACACCGAGCCGAGCCCGCGGCTGTGGGCGGCGCTCGGCGTCCCGCACACCCTGGCGGAACGGCTGGTGCGCTGGTCGGCCTGGATCGGCCCGCTGCTCGTCACGCTGCTGGCGGGCGTGCTGCGGTTCTGGAACCTGGGCAACCCCAAGGCGGTGATATTCGACGAGACGTACTACGCCAAGGACGCGTGGGGTCTGGTCCACCGCGGGTTCGAGGTCAACTGGGACAAGAACGCCAACGATCTGATCCTGTCGGGCGGGCACGTCACGATCCCGACGGACGCGGCGTATGTCGTGCACCCACCGGTCGGCAAGTACGTCATCGGGATCGGCGAGCTGCTGTTCGGCTTCGACCCCTTCGGCTGGCGCTTCATGACGGCGCTGCTCGGCACGCTGTCCGTGCTGATGCTGTGCCGGATCGGCCGCCGGCTGTTCCGCTCCACCTTCCTGGGCTGTCTGGCGGGCGCGCTGATGGCGGTGGACGGCCTGCACTTCGTGATGAGTCGCACGGCGCTGCTCGACGGCGTACTGATGTTCTTCGTGCTGGCCGCGTTCGGCTGTCTGCTCGTCGACCGCGACAAGGCACGCGAGAAGCTCGCCGCCGCGCTCCCGGTGGATGCCGACGGCCGGGTCCGGCCCGACCGGCACACAGCCGAAACGACCCGCCTGGGATGGCGCCCGTGGCGCTGGGCGGCGGGTCTGATGCTGGGTCTGGCCATCGGCACGAAGTGGAACGGCCTCTACATCCTGGCCGCGTTCTGCCTGATGGCGGTCCTGTGGGACGTCGCCTCGCGCCGGGTGGCCGGCGCCCGGCACCCGTACTCGGCGGTCCTCAGGCGCGACACGGGCCTCGCCTTCCTCGCCACGGTCCCGGTCGCCGTCGTCACCTACGTCCTGGCCTGGACCGGCTGGATCTTCTCCGCCACCGACGGCTCCGGCGGCTACTACCGCAACTGGGCCGCGACGAGCGGCAAGGGCGGCAGCTGGACCTTCCTGCCCGACTGGCTGCGCAGCCTGTGGCACTACGAGCACCAGGTGTACGAGTTCCACGTCGGCCTGTCCTCGCCGCACACGTACCAGTCCAACCCGTGGAGCTGGCTCGTCCTCGGCCGCCCGGTGTCGTACTTCTACGAGTCCCCGGCGCCCGGCAAGGGAGGCTGCCCGGCCGACGCGGGCGGCAAGTGCGCCAGCGAGGTGCTCGCCCTCGGCACACCGCTGCTGTGGTGGGTCGCCTGCTTCGCGGTCCTCTACGTCCTGTGGCGCTGGCTGTTCCGCCGCGACTGGCGCGCGGGCGCCATCGCCTGCGGCATCGCGGCCGGCTACCTGCCCTGGTTCATGTACCAGGAGCGCACGATCTTCTTCTTCTACGCCGTCGTCTTCCTGCCCTTCCTGTGCCTGGCGGTGGCGATGCTCCTCGGCGCGATCATCGGCCCGCCCCGCTCCTCCGACACCCGCCGCGTCGCGGGCGCCACGGGCGCGGGCGTCCTGGTCCTGCTGATCGCCTGGAACTTCATCTACTTCTGGCCCCTGTACACGGGCACGGCCATCCCCATAGACGACTGGCGGGCCAGGATGTGGCTGGATACGTGGGTCTGACCTACGTTTCGGTCAAGAATCGAAAACGCCTGTCACTGTGGTAACCGCTTCCCCATAGAGTGCCCCCGGGACCGAGCTTTCTGAACGCGTTCAAAGGAGCGTGTGGGGGCTCGACGGGGAGGGGACGGCCTGATGGCCAAGGGGGTCAAGGTCGCTGTCATAGGCGGCGTGTTCGCGGTGATGGTGGGCGGGGCCGGGTACGGCGCCTTCAACATCGTGAGCGCGCTGACCGGCGACGGGGGCACGAGCGGGGTGGCCGCGGAGAAGAAGTCGGGGCCGCCCGGCAAGGACGAGGTCGAGGCGACCACCGCCAAGTTCTTCGCGGCGTGGGAGAAAGGCGAGGCCGCGACGGCGGCGTCGTACACGAACAACGACGCGGACGCCGAGCGGCTGCTCACCGCCTTCGGGGACGACGCGCACATCACCGACGTGAAGATCACGCCCGGCACGGCGCGCGGCACCACCGTGCCGTACACGGTGAAGGCGAAGGTGGCCTACGAGGGGAAGTCCGAGCCGCTCGGCTACAAGAGCGAGCTGAAGGTCGTGCGCGGGCTCACCACCGGGCGGGCCCTGGTCGACTGGCGGCCCGCCGTCGTCCACCCCGGGCTGAAGAAGGACGACACGCTCGTCACCGAGAAGTCGGCCAATCCGCCCATCGAGGCCACCGGCCGTGACGGCACCGAGCTGACGAAGGAGAAGTACCCCTCCCTCGGCCCGGTCCTGGACGCCCTGCGCGCCAAGTACGGCAAGGAGGCCGGCGGCACCCCCGGCATCGAGCTGGTGGTCCGGCACGCCGGCGAGGGCGTCGCCGACACCCCGCTGCTCACCCTCGCCGAGGGCAAGCCGGGCAAGCTCACCACCACGATCAGTCCGGGCGCGCAGGCCGCGGCCGAGAAGGCGGTCAAGCGGTTCGCCCAGTCGTCGGTGGTGGCCGTCAAGCCCAGCACCGGCGAGGTCCTGGCGGTGGCCAACAACCGTACGGACGGCTTCAACGCGGCCTTCGAGGCGCAGGCGGCCCCCGGCTCCACCATGAAGATCGTCACCGCGGCGATGCTCATCGACAACGGCGTGACCTCGATGAACGGCCCGGCGCCCTGCCCGGACACCGCCGTGTGGCAGAGCCAGACCTTCAAGAACCTCACCGGCATGAAGCCCGACGAGGACGCCACACTCGCCAACAGCTTCATGCGGTCCTGCAACACCGCCTTCATCAAGCTCATCGACGAGAAGCCGCTCACGGACGCCTCGCTGACGCAGGAGGCCGAGCGGCGCTTCGGGCTCGGGCAGGACAACTGGAAGACCGGCATCGTCTCCTTCGACGGCAGTGTCCCCGCGGTCGGCGGGCCGGACCGGGCGGCCGGCGCGATCGGGCAGGGCCAGGTCCAGATGAGCCCGCTGAACATGGCCTCGGTGACCGCGACGGCGATCACCGGCGGCTTCCGCCAGCCCTACCTCGTCTCGCCGGAGCTGGACGGCAGGGAGCTCGCGCGGGCCGAGGGCCTGCGGGCGGGCACCGCCGCCCAGCTGAAGCAGATGATGCGGCTCACCGCCACGCAGGGCACCGCCGTGGAGGCCATGCGGGGACTGGGCGGCGACATCGGCGCCAAGACCGGTTCCGCCGAGGTCGACGGCAACGCCAAGTCCAACAGCTGGTTCACCGGATTCCGGGGCGACATCGCGGCGGCGGCCATGACCGAGGAGGGCGGTCACGGCGGCGACGCGGCCGGGCCGATTGTCGCAGCCGTGCTACGAACGGGTGGCTGATCTCACCCACGCAGGACGGGACCCTAGGGTGGTGGGCGTCGTTGGGACAGCTGAGGGCAACGGGGACCCTGGGGATTCGCGGAGGAACGGACTAGCAGTGGGCAACAGAAGGCGCGTCGCCGAGCGACGGAAGACGAGACCCGCCGTGATCGGCGGGGTGATCGCCGTGGTCGTCGGTGGTGCCGGGTTCGGCGCCTACGCGCTGTTCGGCGGCGGCGCGGCCGCCGACGACGGGACCCGGGCATCATCGGACGAGAAGCCCGAGGTGAAGACCGGGCCGCTGTCGGCGGCCGAGGTCACCACCACCGCCCGTGCCTTCCTCACCGCCTGGCAGTCCGGGAAGGTCCCGCAGGCCGCCGCGGACACCGACGAGGCGGCCGCGGCGACGGCCCTGCTCACCGGCTACACCAAGGACGCCCGGATCAAGGACGTCACCCTCACCCCGGGCAAGCCCACCGGTGACAAGGTGCCGTTCTCCGTCAAGGGCACCGTGGCGTACAAGGACACCGAGAAGCCGCTGGCCTATGAGAGCGCGCTGACCGTCGTCCGCCGCACCAGCGATGGAAAGCCGCTGGTGGACTGGCACTCGGCGGTCGTCCACCCGGATCTGAAGGACGGCGACAAGCTGGTCACCGGCGAGGCGGGCACGCCCCCGGTCAAGGCGCTCGACCGGGACGGGGGCGAGCTGACCAAGCAGAAGTACGCCTCGCTCGGCCCGGTGCTGGACGGCCTGCGCGAGAAGTACGGCAAGGAGGCCGGCGGCAAGGCCGGCATCGAGCTGCGGGTCGTGCGCGGGAAGTCCGCCAAGTCGGACGACCTCTCCGACAAGACCCTGCTGGAGCTGAGCAAGGGCACGCCCGGCACGGTGAAGACCACACTGGACCCCGCTCTGCAGGCGGCGGCCGAGAAGCAGGTCGCGAAGAAGGCCAAGTCGTCGGTGGCCCTCATGCGGGCCTCGACCGGCGAGATCCTGGCCGCCGCCAACGCCTCGCCCGGCTTCAACACGGCCTTCCAGGGCTCGCTCGCGCCCGGCTCCACGATGAAGGTCATCACCGCCTCGCTGCTGCTGGACAAGGGGCTGGCCTCGGCGGACAAGAAGCACCCGTGCCCGAAGTACTTCACGTACGGGCACTGGAAGTTCCAGAACGACGACAAGTTCGAGATCAAGGACGGCACGTTCAAGGCGAGCTTCGCCCGCTCCTGCAACACGGCCTTCATCAGCCAGGCGCCGAAGCTCAAGGACGACGACCTGACCAAGGAGGCCCAGCAGGTCTTCGGCCTGGGGATGAACAACTGGGCGATCGGGGTGCCGTCCTTCGACGGCGCCGTGCCGGTGCAGTCGGCGGCCCAGATGGGGGCCTCGCTGATCGGGCAGGGCGGGGTCCGGATGAACCCGCTGAACATGGCGTCGGTCTCGGCGACGGTCAAGACCGGCACCTTCCACCAGCCGTACCTGGTCTCCCCGGACGTGGACGGGCGCAAGCTCGCCAAGGCCTCGCGCCCGATGCCGGCGGGCACGGCCTCCCAGCTGCGTGAGCTGATGTCGTACACGGCCGCGGCCGGGACGGCGGCGGAGGCGATGTCCGGGGTCGGCGGCGATGTCGGCGCCAAGACCGGCTCGGCCGAGGTCGACGGGCAGAAGAAGCCGAACGGCTGGTTCACCGCGTACCGAGGTGATCTGGCGGCCGCGGGCGTCGTCCAGCAGGGCGGGCACGGCGGCGAGACGGCCGGGCCGATCGTGGCGGCGCTGCTGAAGGCGGGGGGCTGACCCGCGAGGTCAGTGAGTGACCGGTTCCGCGGCGGCCATGTAGGTCCGCCGCAGGAACCGCAGCAGCGCCTGCCGCTCGAACTGCACCACCAGTACTCCACCCGCGGAGTGGAACTCGACCACGGCCTGGACCCGGCCGCACGGCCACACCCGCACCTCACCGCTGCCCGCGGGGGCCCGCAGCCCCTCCTCCAGGAGCTCACGGCTGAAGGTCCACTCGCTCGCCCCGGGCCCCGGAAGCTTGATGCCCACCGACCGGGGATCCCGGTCGGGGTCGTACCGCAGAGTGACCGGAACCGCCTCCAGCTCATCGATCAACGGGACGGCCGCGTCCGTGACGATGTGGGCTCGCGCGTACTGCTCGACTACGGACATCGGACGGCCCCTTCACCGTGCGTCAGCTGTGTGGAGACTGTGCGTCCACTTATCTCTAATGTCGCATATTTTCCGGATTGCGCCCTCGGGGCCCGGACATATCGCGGGTGAGATCGCGGGTGAGACAAGACAAGCGTCACGCTCTTGCAAACGGTTCGCATCAAGCCACATCATCGAAGCGTGCATGTACCTGACGGATTCATCGACGCCCCCACCTCCGCCGCCACCGGTGTGATCGCCGCGGGCGCCGTCGCCGTGAGCCTGCGCGGCGCGCGGCGCGAACTCGACGAGCGCACCGCCCCGCTGGCCGGCCTCGTGGCGGCGTTCATCTTCGCGGTGCAGATGCTCAACTTCCCCGTAGCGGCCGGAACCAGCGGCCATCTGCTGGGAGGCGCGCTCGCCGCGATCCTCGTAGGCCCCTATACAGGGGTCCTGTGCGTCTCCGTCGTCCTGCTGATGCAGGGCCTGCTCTTCGCGGACGGCGGCCTGACCGCGCTCGGCGTGAACATCACCAACATGGCGATCGTCACGACGGTCGTCGCCTACGCCCTCTTCCGCGGCCTGGCGAAGGTGCTCCCCCGCACCCGCCGGTCGATCACCGCGGCCTCCTTCGTCGCCGCCCTCGTCTCCGTCCCGGCCGCCGCCCTGGCCTTCACGCTCATGTACGCGATCGGCGGCACCGCCGACGTGTCGATCGGCAAGGTCGCCACCGCCATGATCGGTGTGCACCTCCTGATCGGCATCGGCGAGGCCGCGATCACCGCGCTGACCGTCGGCGCGGTCCTCGCCGTGCGCCCGGACCTGGTCCACGGGGCGCGCGGCCTCACCCCGAAGCTCAAGCTGCGGGTGCACGGCGAACTGGTCGACGCGCCCGACGCCGAGCCCGTGCCCGCGGCCGCCCGGACATCGCACCGCCGGGTGTGGGCCGCGGGCCTGGTCGCCTCCCTCCTCCTGGCCGGATTCGTCAGCTTCTACGCCTCGGCCGACCCGGACGGCCTGGAGAAGGTCGCCACCGACCACGGCATCGACAAGAAGGCCGAGGAGCACTCCGCGGCCGACTCCCCGCTCGCCGACTACGGCGTCAAGGATGTCGACGACGCCCGGCTGTCCGGGGGGCTGGCGGGCGTCATCGGCGTGGGTGTCACGGTCGCCGCGGGCAGCGGGATCTTCTGGGCGGTGCGCCGCCGCCGTTCGGACGACACCTCCCCCTCCACGAGCAGCACGGGCGTCTGACATGGGTGCGGGTCACGCGCACAAGCTCTACCGGCACGGGCACTCGCCCGTGCACGCCCTGCCGCCGCACACCAAGCTCGCCGCCGTCTTCGCCTTCGTGCTGGTTGTGGTGTCGACGCCGCGCGAGGCGATGTGGGCGTTCGGGGGGTACGCCGTGCTGCTGGGCGTGGTCGCGGGCGTCGCGCGCTTGCCCGCCGGGTTTCTGCTCCGGCGGCTGCTGATCGAGGTGCCGTTCGTGGCGTTCGCGGTGCTCATGCCGTTCGTGGCGGAGGGCGAGCGGGTCGACGTCCTGGGGCTGTCCCTGAGCGTCAACGGCCTCTGGGGCGCCTGGAACGTGCTCGCCAAGGGCACGCTCGGCGTCGCCGCCTCCGTGCTCCTCGCCGCCACCACCGACCTGCGCGAACTACTCCTCGGACTGCAGCGCCTCAAGCTGCCGCCGCTCCTCGTGCAGATCGCGTCCTTCATGATCCGCTACGGCGACGTCATCGCCGACGAGATGCGGCGCATGCGGATCGCCCGGGAGTCCCGCGGCTTCGAGGCGAAGGGCGTCCGGCACTGGGGCGTGCTCGCCAAGTCCGCCGGCGCGCTGTTCATCCGCTCCTACGAACGCGGCGAGCGCGTGCATCTGGCCATGGTCAGCCGGGGCTACGCCGGTGCCATGCCGGTCATCGACGAGGTGACCGCGTCCCGCACGCAGTGGTCGTACGCCCTGGCCCTCCCGGGCACGGCCCTCGCCGTCTGTCTGCTGGGATGGTCCCTGTGAATGACGTGACCCCTTCGCTCGACGTGGCCGGACTGGCCTTCGCCTATCCCGACGGGCATCAGGCCCTCTTCGGCGTCGACTTCTCGATCGCGCGCGGTGAGCGGGTCGCGCTGCTCGGGCCGAACGGCGCGGGCAAGACGACCCTCGTGCTGCACCTCAACGGCATCCTGACCGGCGGCACCGGCACGGTGGAGGTGGCCGGGCTGCCCGTCGGCAAGCGGCACATGGCCGAGATCCGGCGCCGGGTCGGCATCGTCTTCCAGGACCCGGACGACCAGCTCTTCATGCCGACCGTCCGGGAGGACGTGGCGTTCGGGCCCGCGGCGGCCGGGCTGAAGGGGCCGGAGCTGGAGGAGCGCGTGGACCGGGCCCTGGAGCGGGTCGGCATGGCGGAGTTCAAGGACCGCCCGCCGCACCACCTCTCCTTCGGCCAGCGCCGCCGGGTGGCCGTCGCGACGGTCCTGGCGATGGAGCCGGAGATCCTCGTCCTCGACGAGCCCTCCTCCAACCTCGACCCCGCCTCCCGCCGCGAACTGGCCGACATCCTGCGCTCGCTGGACGTGACGGTCCTGATGGTCACGCACGACCTCCCCTACGCCCTGGAGCTGTGCCCGCGCTCCCTGGTCCTCAGCGAGGGCGTGATCGCCGCGGACGGCCCGACCGGCGAACTGCTCTCCGACGAGGAGCTGATGCGCGCCCACCGGCTGGAGTTGCCGTTCGGCTTCGATCCGCGTTCCGTGCCGGCCGCTCCGGCCCGTCCGTGACAATGGGCGCGTGACGAACGAGAAGCCCCCGAGCGGGGGTGCTTCACTGCTGCTGGACGAGCAGCTGTGCTTCGCCCTGTACGCCGCCCAGCGCGCGGTGACGGCCGCGTACCGCCCGCTCCTCGACCGGCTCGGCCTCACCTATCCCCAGTACCTCGTGCTGCTGGTCCTCTGGGAGCGCGGCGAGACCACCGTCAAGGAACTGGCCGCGGCCCTGCGCCTCGACTACGGCACGGTCTCGCCGCTGCTGAAGCGGCTGGAGGCGGCGGGCCTGCTGCGGCGTGAACGCTCGGCGCGGGACGAGCGGTCGGTGCTCGTGGCCGTGACCGGGCGCGGGGAGGAGCTCCGGGAGCGCGCGACGTGCGTGCCCGGCGCCCTGCTCACGGCTACGGGCCTGGACGGCACGGAGATCGCGCGGCTCCGCGAGGAGCTGTGGCACCTGGCCGAGAAGGCGGAGTCGGCGGCCGACCGGGCCCGCTGATCGCGGGTTACCCCGGGTTGCAACCCCCTGGTGGCACAGGCCGGTTACCGGCCAGTACCTTGTGCACGATGTGTTTGTGCGCACTTGTTTCCGGGGGAGGACAGCATGACTGACGGCCCCGCCGTCGACACCCGCCCGACGAAGATCATGTACGTCGCCGAGGCCACCGCCCACGGCGGCCGCGAGGGCTACGTCACCAGCCAGGACGGTCAGATCGACCTCAAGGTCGCGATGCCCCCGCAGCTCGGCGGCGACGGCAACGGCACCAACCCGGAACAGCTCTTCGCGGCCGGCTACAGCTCCTGCTTCCACAACGCCCTGATCCTGGTCGGCAACCGCGAGGGCTACGACCTGACCGGCTCCACGGTCGCCGCGAAGGTCGGCATCGGCCCCAACGCGCAGCACGGCTACGGCCTCGCGGTCGCCCTGAGCGTCTCCCTCCCGGTCGTCGACCCCGACCTCGCGACCAGGCTGGTCGACGCGGCCCACGAGATCTGCCCGTATTCGAACGCGACCCGCGGGAACATCGACGTGACCATCCTGCTTGGCTAAGGGGGAGCACCGCAGCAGCGCAGCAGCGCAGCAGGACGAGGAGTACGGACGTGGATGTGAACGGCACGGTCGCCGAGGGCTTCGAGCCGGTCAGGGAAGCGTTCGTACGGAACTTCGAGACGCTCGGCGAGCGGGGCGCCTCGGTCGCCGTCCACCGGGACGGGCAGCAGGTCGTAGACCTGTGGGCCGGCACGAAGGACATCGACGGCACGACCCCCTGGGAACACGGCACCGCCCAGGTCGTGCGCTCGGCGACGAAGGGCGTCGCCGCCGCCGTACTCCTGCTGCTGCACCAGCGCGGACAGCTGGACCTGGACGCGCCGGTGGGCCACTACTGGCCGGAGTTCAAGGCGCGGGGCAAGGAGCGCGTGCTGGTCCGGCACGTCCTGAACCACCGGGCCGGCCTGCCGGTCCTCGACCACCCCCTCACCCCCGAGCAGGCCCTCGACCCGCTGCGGGGCCCCGAGGCGGTCGCCGCCCAGGCCCCCGCGTGGGAGCCCGGCACCGACCACGGCTACCACGCGCTCACCTACGGCTGGATGCTCGACGAACTGGTGCGGCGCGTGACCGGGCAGGGCGCCGGCGAGTGGCTCGCGGCACAGATCACCGGCCCGCTGGGCCTGGACCTCTGGCTGGGCCTGCCCGAGGCGGAGGCCCACCGGGTGGGACGCGCGGGCCGCGTCGAGGGCCCCGAGCCGACGGGGGGCCTGCGCGCCCGCCCGAAGCGGTCGGTCACCGAGGCCTATGAGGACCCGGCCTCCCTCACCCGCCGGGCCTTCGCGGCGATCACCCCCTTCCCGGACCAGAACGACCCCGCCTACCGCGCGGCGGCCCTGCCCGCGACCAACGCCATCGCGACGGCGGACGGACTGGCCCGCTTCTACGCGACGCTGATCGGCGACACGGCCGGCGCCGGGCGCCTCTTCACGCCGGAGACGGTCGAAATGGCCCGGGCGGAGGAGTCGGCGGGCCCCGACCGCGTCCTGGTGGTCGGCACCCGCTTCGGCCTCGGCTACATGCTGCACGGCAGCGCCTCGCCGTTCCTGGCCCCGGGCTCCTTCGGCCACCCGGGCCGCGGCGGCGCCCTGGGCTTCGCGGACCCGGAGTCCAAGATCGCCTTCGGCTATGTCACGAACGGCTTCCGCAAGACGGTCACGGCGGATCCGCGGGCGCAGGGGCTGGTGCGTGCGGTACGGCAGTCCCTCGGCCGCTGAGACCGCCGGTCACCTGGCCGTACGGCTCTAGACGTGGATCGGGTGGGAGATCCGCCCGGACGCCTGGTCGATCTCCTCATGGGCTTTGGTCAGCAACTGCATGGCGAGTTCGTTGAGCGCCCGGGCCCCGGCGATCTCCTCTCCTACCCTGGGCTGATTGGCGTCGGACCGGTGCCGGCTGGCTGCCCCGTGCGCCCGTACCTCGGTGCCGTCGGGCAGCCGGACCATCGCGACCGCGCGCGTGTGCTGGTCGTCCTCCATGAACTCCATCTCGACGTGCCATCCCGCTCGGGTGTGCATCATGACGATCACCTCCGGAAGACCTAGTTCCAGAGTGCTCCTCACACCGACGGGACGCACCCGTCCCGACCCGCCTATCCGGCGTGCAGCATCAGCCCGATCCCGACGACGAGCAGCCCGGCCGCCGCGATCCTCGGAACGCCGAACCGCTCCTTGAAGAACACGGCACCGATCGCCGCGCCGACGATGATCGACGACTCGCGCAGGGCGGCGATGGGCGCGAGTTCGGCCTTGGTCTGGGCCCACAGGACGAGGGCGTAGGCGGCGACGGAGAGGGCGGCCCCGATGAGACCGATCCCGGCGAAGGGCCGCAGCAGGGCGACGGTCCGCCCGCGCCACCGACTCAGCGCGTACGCGGGGATGACGGCCCCCTGCACGGCCATCAGCCAGGCGATGTACCCGAGCGAGGAGCCCGACGCGCGCACGCCCAGCCCGTCCACCACGGTGTACACGGCGATCGTCAGCCCGGTCGCGAGGGCCGCCCCGATCGCCGCCCAGTCGGGCCGGCGCCCGCGCAGTCCCCACAGGGCGACGCCGGTCAGCCCCGCACAGGACACGGCGATCCCGGCGGCGGCCCACCCGTCGGGCACCTCATGCGCGAAGAGCGCGGCGAGCAGGGTCACGACGAGGGGCGCGGTGCCGCGCGCGATGGGATAGGCCTGCCCGAAGTCGCCCAGCCGGAACGACGTCATCAGCAGCGCGTAGTAGGCGATGTGGATGGCGGCGGAGAGGAGCAGATACGGCCACGCCCCGGCCGCCGGGAACGCCACGAACGGCGCGAGCGCCAGCCCGATGACCAGTCCGCCGCCCGAGATGAGCGCGAACCCGGCGAGCTTGTCCGTGATCCTGTGCGCGATGGCGTTCCAGCTGGCGTGGGTCACGGCGGCGAGCAGTACGGCGGCCGTGACCAGCGGCGTCACGAGTCGCTCTCGCGCACGTCCACCAGGGTGGCGCCGGAGTGGGCGACGAGGTCGCGGGGCGCCATGGGAAACATCGTGTACGGCGTACCGGCCGCCGCCCACACGGTCTCGTGGTCGAAGAGGGACCGGTCGGCGAGCACGCGCGTCTTCGTACGGTGCCCGAAGGGCGGCACACCGCCGATGGCATAGCCGGTCGTCTCCCGTACGACATCGACCTTGGCCCGGGTGACCTTGTCCGCCCCGAGTTCCTTGCGCACCAGCTCGAGGTCGACCCGGGAGGCCCCGTCCATGAGCACCAGCACGGGCACCCCGTCGGCCGCGAAGATCAGCGACTTGCAGATCTGGTTCAGCTCACACCCGAGAGCGGCGGCGGCCTCGGCGGCGGTACGGGTGGCGTCCGGGAAGCGCCGGACGAGCGGCACGACCTCGTCGAGCCCCAGGTCCCGCAGGGCCTGGGCGAAAAGGGGGTGTGCTCCGGAGCCTTCGGCGTCAGTGGCGGCTGTCGTCGTCATGGGGGCACGCTAGCGGTCCGTGTATCGGACACGCGAGGGGGGATCTGGCGCACGTCGTCCCCCGGCGCGACATCCGCGAACTCCAGCGCCTAGGGCCGCTCCACCTTCGTACGGAGGATCTCGCGGGCCTGCTCCGCGGCGCGGGCCGTGCTCTCGCTGACGAAGTCGAGGAAGCGGGCGATGTTCTCGAGCCGGGCGGCGACCGGGGTGCCGGGGCCGAGGACGCCGACGCCCTGGCGTGCGAGCTCGACGATCTGCGCGATGGACCGGGCGCTGGCCATCATCGACTGGTACCAGATGTCGTCGTCGACGATGTAGCGCTCGCGGCGGCGTTCGTCGCGTTCCCGGCGGACGAGGCCCTGGCTGTCCAGGAACGCGACCGCCTTGGAGATGGACGCCGGGCTGACCTGGAGGCGCTGGACGAGTTCGGACGCGGTGAGGCTGCCGGTGTCGGTCAGGGTGAGGGAGGCCATCACCCGGGCCGGCATCGTGGTCATGCCCGAGGCCATGAGGGCGGTGGTGAAGACCTCTTCGTACTCTCGCACGGCCTCGGCGTCGCGTCCGTGGGCCTGCGGGGGCGCCTCGGCCGCCCGGGGCGTGGCCTGCCGGCGCCGGTGGGCGCGGCGTTCGGTGGCGCGGTGGGCCAGGTCGGCGCGGTAGGCGGTGGGACCGCCGTTGCGCATCACCTCGCGTGTGATGGTCGAGGTCGGGCGGTCGACGCGTCTGGCGATCTCCGCGTAGGCGAGGCCGTCGGCCAGTCCCAGCGCGATCTGCTGACGTTCCTGCTGGGTGAGCCTGCCTCCCGGCATCGCGATCTCCTTCGTTTCTTCCCAGGTGACCTCCAGCATAGCGTTCACCTTCATTTCATTGCAACGAAAGCCCATGCGACGTTGCATTAAATCAGCGACCATTGCAATGAAATTGCCGCCTTCACCTGCATTTACACACTCACAGCGCAACGAATGTGTTGCCAGAACCATGAACGCAACGTAGCGTTTCAGTCATCAGAAACAACGAACCAAAGGAGCGCACGATGCAGAAGTTCACCACCCCCGCCCCGATCTCCGCCGTCCTCGACATCCCCGCCGGACTCGTCCGGTTCATCGCCGCCGACCGGGCCGACACCACCGTCGAGGTCCGGCCCGCGGACGGCTCGAGCGGCCGCGATGTGAAGGCGGCGGAGCAGATCACCGTCGAGTACGGCGACGGCGTCCTGCGGATCGAGGCCGCACCGGCGAAGAACCGGATCCTCGGCAACTCCGGGTCCGTCGAGGTGACCGTCCAGCTGCCCGCCGGCTCCCGTGTCGAGGCGAAGGCGGCCAGCTCCGAGTTCCGGGGCGTCGGACGGCTCGGCGATGTCGCCTTCGAGGGCGCGCACGGCTCGGTCAAGCTCGACGAGACCGAGGGCGCCCGTCTCACCCTCCTCGCCGGCGACGTCTCGGTCGGCCGACTGGGCGGGCCCGCGGAGATCAGCACCCAGAAGGGCGACATCCGTATCGCCGAGGCCATGGGCGGCACGGTCGAGCTGCGCACCGAGCACGGCGCGATCTCGGTCGGCGCCGGCCGCGGCGTCTCCGCCTCCCTGGACGCCGGCACCGGCTTCGGCCGGATCCACAACACCCTGATGAACGCCGACGGCGCCACCGCCGGCCTGAACATCCGCGCGACCACCGCCTACGGCGACATCACCGCCCGCAGCCTGTAGGCGGGATGAGCACGGAAAAGCCGGTGAGGGCACCCGTCCCCACGGAGCCCTCACCGGCCGGTTTCTCAGAGACAGCGGAGCGTCAGGCGCGTACCAGCTCCCGGTCCGTGTCCCCGCGGTCGGAGTCCGAGCGCAGGCCCTCGCCCTCGACGTCCACATTGGGCAGCGCCCGGTCCAGCCACCTGGGCAGCCACCAGGCCTTGCGGCCGAGGAGGGCCAGGACGGCCGGGACGATCGCCATGCGGACGATGAACGCGTCGAAGAAGACCGCGATCGCGAGCCCGAAGCCGATCATCTTGACCATCGACTCGGACGAGCCGATGAAGCCGGCGAAGACCGCCATCATGATGACCGCCGCGGCCGTCACCACCCGGGCGCCGTGCCGGAAGCCCGTCACGATCGCCTGGCTCGGCTTCTCGCCGTGGACGTAGGCCTCCCGCATCCGGGTCACCAGGAACACCTCGTAGTCCATGGCGAGTCCGAAGACCACGCCGACCATGAAGATCGGCATCATCGACATGACCGGGCCCGTCTGCTCCACGCCCATCAGGCCCGACAGCCAGCCCCACTGGAAGACCGCGACCACCGCGCCGAGGGCGGCCATCACCGACAGCAGAAAGCCGAGGGCCGCCTTCAGCGGGACCAGGATCGATCGGAAGACCACGATCAGGAGGAGGAAGGCCAGGCCGACCACCAGGACCAGATACGGGATCAGCGCGTCGTTGAGCTTCTCGCTGACGTCGATGTTCATCGCCGTGCTGCCGGTGACCAGGACGTTCGCGTCCGTGTCGGCCTTGATGCCCGTGCCCGCGTCCCGGATGCCGTGCACCAGGTTCTCCGTCGTCACGGAGGACGGCTGGGAGCCCGGGATCACGGTGATGGTGGCTGTGTCGCCGGCCTTGTTGGGCGCGGGCGGCGTCACCGTGACGACGTCCTTGAGGCCCTTGATCTCGTCACCGACCGCTGAGAAGGCCGCCTTCGGGTCGTCGCTGTCCTTCGCGTCGACGACGACCATCAGCGGGCCGTTGAAGCCGGGGCCGAAGCCCTCGGACAGCAGGTCGTAGGCGCGGCGCTGGGTGGTGGAGGTGGGCTGGGAGCCGTCGTCCGGCAGGCCCAGTTCCAGGCTCGACGCCGGGACGGCCGCAGCGCCGAGGCCGATGACACCGAGCAGCAGGACCGCGACCGGGCGGCGCACGACGAAGCTCGCCCAGCGCGTGCCCAGGTTGGGGCGCTCCGGCTTCTTCGGCGTCCGGCCGAACCGCTTGCCCTTCTCCCCCATCGGCTTCACCCTGCGGCCCGCGTATCCGAGCAGCGCCGGGATCATGGTCAGTGCGATCAGCACCGCGATGGCCACCGTGCCCGCCGCGGCGACGCCCATCTTGGTCAGCATCGGGATGTTGACGACCGACAGACCCACCAGCGCGATCACGACCGTCAGGCCCGCGAAGACCACCGCCGAGCCCGCCGTGCCGGTGGCCCGGCCCGCCGCCTCCTCGCGGTCACGGCCCTCGGCCAGTTCGGCGCGGTAGCGGGAGACGACGAACAGGGCGTAGTCGATGCCGACCGCCAGGCCGATCATCATCGCCAGGGTGGAGGTCGTCGAGCCCAGATCCAGCACGCTGGCCAGGGCCGTGATCGTGGAGACGCCGATGCCCACGCCGATGAGCGCCGTCAGCAGCGGCAGACCGGCCGCGACCAGTGAGCCGAAGGTGATGACGAGGACGACGGCCGCGACCGCGATGCCGATGATCTCGCTGCTGCCGGTGTGCGGGACCGTCTGGAGCGCGTCACCGCCGATCTCGACGGTCAGCCCGCTCTTCCGCGCGTCCTGCGCGCTGTCCTGAAGGGCGTCGCGGGAGGAGTCCTCCAGCTCCATGCCGGAGACCCTGTACGACACCTGCGCGTACGCGATCCTGCCGTCCTTGCTGACGGCCTTCGCCTGGTACGGGTCGGTGACGCGGGCGACCTCGGAACCGTCGGCCAGTTCCTTGACGGTCTCCTGGACCGTCGCCCTGTTGCCGGGATCGGTCATCTTCTCTCCGCTCGGCGCCTTGAAGACGACACGTGCGGTGGCTCCGTCGGCGCTCACGCCGGGGAAGCGCTGTTCCAGCAGGTCGAAGGCCTTCTGGGCCTCCGTGCCGGGGATGGAGAACGAGCTGTTGCCCGCGGCGGGGGCGCTGGCCGCGCCGACACCGGCGAGGGTCAGCAGGGCCACCCATATCAGGGCGACGAAATGCCGCCGCCGGAACGAGAGCCGGCCGAGTTTGTAGAGGAAAGTGGCCACGAGGGCGTACTCCCGGTCAGGTCGTGGGGTATTTCAGGGCAGGGGTGATCAGCCCGACGACGTGAGCGGCGATCGCGTCAGGTGCTGCGGTTTCTCAGGTGAGGGGGATTGCTCAGGTGGTGGGGATACCGAGGGCGGGGAGGACCACGGCGTCGATGTACGAGATGAGGAAGGCCTGCGTAGGCGGCTGGTCGTCGATCAGCGTGCGGGTGGCGAAGGCGCCCACCAGCATGTGCACGACGTAGTCCAGGGCCGGACAGTCGGCGCGGACCTCGCCGCGGTCGACCGCCTTGCGCACCACCCTCTGGAACTCCTCCATCTCAGGCTCGATGAGCAGTTCCCTGAACGCCTGGAGGAGATCCGGGTTGGCGTGCACCGCCATGAACAGGCCCCGCATCAGCGCGGCGTTCTGCTGCATGGCGCAGTCGTCCTCACGCGAGGTGAGGGCGTGGAGGTCGCCGCGCAGGGAGCCGGTGTCGACGTCGGCGATGTTGCCCGGCTTGTTGTGCCGGACCGCCTTCGCCACCAGCTCCGGCTTGCCGCCCCACTGGCGGTAGAGCGTGGCCTTGCTGGACCGCGTGCGCGCCGCTACGGCGTCCATGGTGAGGGCGTCGTAGCCGACTTCCCGGAGCAGGTCGAGCACGGCCGCGTACAGCTCGGCCTCACGCTCGGGGGTGATCCGACTGCGACGCGCGGCGGCGACCTCAGCCATCTCTCTCACCTTCCTTCTCCGGCACAAGAGGAATCTAGCGCAGAGCCTAAAGAAACGAAACCGTTTCGTACGTGTGCTGCGTCACGGTGGCCCGTTTGTCATAACTTGCTGCGGTCCGCCCCCGGGCAAAGCATGGGGAGGTGAGCTATCTGCGTCTGCCGCACCTCCATGACGACCTGCTGTGCTTCGTGGCCGAGGACGACCTCTGGCTCGCCCCG
Source organism: Streptomyces sp. NPDC057002 (assembly GCF_042673825.1). Lineage (NCBI taxonomy): Bacteria > Bacillati > Actinomycetota > Actinomycetes > Kitasatosporales > Streptomycetaceae > Streptomyces > Streptomyces sp. NPDC057002. The sequence continues at coordinate 460,886 of NZ_JBHURZ010000006.1, read as the reverse complement.
CTCGACGCCCCGGGCCGCGCCTGGCGGATCACCGTCGACCGCACCAAGGTGGGCCACCCCCGCTTCTCGCCCGACGGCCGCCGACTCGCGTACACGAGCTGGCGCACCCTGGTGCCCGAGGTCCATCTCGTCCCGGTGGACGGCGGCCCGGGTCGCCGGCTGACCCACTGGGGCAGCGCCGACACCCGGGTCTGCGGCTGGACCCCCGAGGGCGAGATCCTGGCCGTGGCCTCGCACGGCGAGCCCTTCTCCTTCTTCACCTGGGGCTACAAGGTCCCCCTCGACGGCGCCCCGGGCCGCAAACTGCCCTGGGGGCCGGTCTCCGACATCCAGGTCGCGGACCTGGACGGCGAACGCAAGAGCCTTCTCCTCACCGGCACCCCACCGCACGAGCCGGCCTCCTGGAAGCGCTACCGGGGCGGGGCCACGGGCAGGCTGTGGCTGCACGGCGAACGGTTGCTGGCCGGCCTCGGCGGCCATCTGCACTCCCCCATGTTCGTCGGCGGCCGGATCGCCTTCCTCTCCGACCACGAGGGCGTCGGCAACCTCTACTCGTGCGCCTACGACGGCTCCGACCTGCGCCGGCACACCGACCACGACGCCTTCTACGCCCGGCACGCCTCCAGCGACGGGACCCGGGTGGTGTACCAGTGCGCGGGCGATCTGTGGCTGGTCGACGACCTGTCGCCGGACTCCGGGCCACGGCGGCTGGACGTACGGATGGGCGGGCCGCGCGCGGGGCGGCGCCCGTACCAGGTGGCGGCGGCCCAGCACATCGACGGGCTCTCGGTCGACGAGACCGGCCGGGCCAGTGCCGTCGTCGTACGCGGCAGCCTGTACTGGCTCACCCACCGCGACGGGCCCGCCCGCACCCTCACCGACACCCCGGGCGTCCGGGTGCGGATGCCGGAGATGCTCGGCGCGAGCGGGCGGGTGGCGTATGTGACGGACGCGGAGGGCGAGGACGCGATCGAGATCGCCTCGCTGCCCCGGGCGTCCGGCACCCGCGAGCCGCGACGGCTGGCCCCGGGCGCACTGGGCCGGGTGCGCGAGCTGGTCTCGGACCCGGAGGGCGAGCGCCTCGCGGTCGCCTCGCACGACGGGCGGCTGCTGCTCCTGGACGTGACCGAGGACTCGGACGGCGAGGTCACCGAGCTGATCCGGTCGATCAACGGGCCCGTGCGCGACCTCGCGTTCTCCCCGGACGGGGCATGGCTGACCTGGTCGCATCCGGGCATCGGGCGGACCCTGCGGCAGATCAAGATGGCCAGGATCGAGGGGGGTGTCGTCATCGACGTCACCAACGGCCGTTTCGAGGACGAGAACCCGGTGTTCACACGCGACGGCCGCTACCTCGCCTTTCTGTCCTGGCGCGGCTTCGACCCCGTCTACGACGTGCACACCGGCGACCTGTCCTTCCCGCTGGGCTGCCGCCCGTACCTGGTGCCGCTGTCCTCCGCGACGCCCTCCCCGTTCGCGGTGAACCCGGAGGGCCGTCCGGCCGCCGGGGGTCTCGACCCGGTGGAGGACGACGAGAACGGGGAGGGCGGGGCGGTGACCGTCGAGGCCGAGGGGCTGGAGAGCCGGGTCACGCCCTTCCCGGTGGCCGCCTCCAAGTACTCGGCGCTGCACCCGGTCGCGGGCGGCGGGCTGGTGTGGCTGCGCTGGCCGATCTCGGGCGCGCTGGGCGAGACGTTCGCCAACCCGGACGACACCAGCGGCCGGCCGACCCTGGAGCACTTCGGCATCACCAAGGCCAAGAAGTCCGAACTCGTCGACCACCTCGACTGGTTCGCGGTGAGCGGCGACGGCAGCCGGCTGGTCGTGGTCGACGAGGGCGAACTGCGCGCGGTGCCGGCCGTCGAGTCGGGCGACGCCGACTCGACGGTGTGGATCGACGCGCGCCGCATCCTGCACGTGGTCGACCCGGCGGCCGAGTGGCGCCAGGCGTACGAGGAGGCCGGGCGGCTGATCCGGGCGTACTTCTGGGAGCCGGGCATGTGCGGCATCGACTGGGCCGGGGTGCTGGACCAGTACCGCCCGCTGGTCGAACGGGTCGCCTCCCCGGACGAGTTCGCGGACCTGCTGCGCGAGGTGCTGGGCGAGCTGGGCACCTCCCACGCGTACGTCTCCGCCGCCCGGCGCAACGAGGGCCCGCCGCACTACCAGCGCCGGCAAGGCCTGCTGGGCGCCAACTTCGTACGCCGGGACGGCGGCTGGACGGTTCTGCGGATCCTGGCCGGCGACTCCTCCGACTCCAAGGCCCGCTCCCCGCTGGCCGGCACCGGCATCCGGGAGGGCGCGGTCCTCACCCACGTCGACGGCCGCCCGGTCGATCCGGACGCGGGCCCCTATCCGCTGCTGGCGGGCGCGGGCGGTACGACGGTGGAGCTGACCTTCACCCCGGCGGAGAGCGCGGGCCCGCCCCGGCGGGTCGCCGTCGTCCCGTTGACCGACGAACGGCCGCTGCGCTACCAGGACTGGGTGGCCAAACGCCGGGCGGTGGTACGGGAGTTGAGCGGCGGGCGCTGCGGCTATCTACACATCCCGGACATGGGCGGTTCGGGCTGGGCGCAGTTCAACCGCGATCTGCGCATGGAGGTGTCCCGCCCGGCGCTGATCGTGGACGTGCGCGGCAACGCCGGAGGCCACATCAGCGAGCTGGTCATCGAGACGCTGAGCCGCACGATCCTGGGCTGGGACCTGACCCGCGACGCCCAGCCCGTGTCGTACACCTCGAACGCGCCGAGGGGCCCGGTGGTGGCCTTGGCGGACGAGGCGACCTCCTCCGACGGCGACATGATCACCGCCGCGTTCAAACTGCTGAAGCTGGGGCCGGTGGTGGGGCAGCGCACCTGGGGCGGTGTCGTCGGCATGACCGGCCGCCATGAGCTGGGGGACGGCACGGTGATCACGGTGCCGATGAACGCGGCCTGGTTCGACGCCTACGGCTGGTCGGTGGAGAACAAGGGCGTCGCCCCGGACATCGATGTCCTGCGCACCCCGCTGGACTGGGCGGAGGGCCGCCACGCCCAGCTGACCGACGCGGTGGAACTGGCCCTCGGGCTGCTGGAGACCGACCCGGCCGCGAAACCGCCGACCTACAGCGACGTACCGGACCGCTCCCGTCCGAAGCTGCCGCCCCGGACCTGAGAAGGACGAGACCGGAGGAGGACGGGGACGTGAGGAAGGGGTGCCCCGCGCGAGGCACCCCTTCCCTTCAGCACGCGTCGTCAGGCGTCGTAGTCCTGGTCGAAGCGGTCCTCCTGCTCGCGCTCCCGCTGGTCACGGTCACGCTGCGGGTGCTGCGGGTGCTGCGGCGAGTCCATGTCCTCGTCGCGCCGGCGACCGCGGCCCTGCATCTGCTCGCGGGCCTGGTCGGCCTTCTGACGGGCCTGGTTCTGCCACTGCTCGGACTTCTCCTGGAACTGGTCCTTCATACCCATGTGGGTTCACTCCCGTTGGGGGTGAGGGGATCTGGCCCGATCAGATTCACACGGGTCGTGACCCTGCGCATGTCGATCACTTACGGAGCGTAGTCCGCTGCTGCTCATCGGCCGCTCCGCCCGCCCCGACGAGGCCCGTGCGCATGCCCGTCAGCCGGTCAGCGAACCGCCGCATCTCGCGCTGCCCCACCGTCCCGATGACCCCGGGCAGGTAGCCGCGCACGCCCTGCATGCCGCGCAGCCACCACTGCCCGTACACATGGCTCGACCGGCTCTCGATCCCGGCCACGAGCCGGTCCACGGCAGGGCCCAGCGGGTAGGTCTTGTTGGACGGCCAGGGCAGCCGCTGCCTCAACTCCCGCATGACGTCGTCCTGGTCGGCCCCGCGCACCATGTCGGTGTCGGTCCACGACAGATACCCGACGCCGACCTTCACGCCCCGGTGCCCGACCTCGGCGCGCAGGCTGTGCGCGTACGCCTCCACACCGGACTTGGACGCGCAGTACGCGGTCATCATCGGCGCCGGGGTGATCGCGGCGAGGGAGGCGATCTGGAGCAGATATCCCCGGCTCTCCAGCAGCGACGGCAGGAAGGCGCGGCCGGTCACCGCCGAGCCGATCAGATTGACCTCGATCACCCGCCGCCAGGACTCCGGGTCGGAGTCGGCGAAGGGACCACCCGTGGCGACACCGGCGTTGGCGACGACGATGTCGACCCTCCCGAAGCGCTCCTTGACCTCACCGGCGACCCGGGCCATCGCCTCGTGGTCGGTGACATCGGCGTGCCAGTGGTCGCTGTCGCTGTGCAGCCGCGCGGAGACCTGCTTGAGCGCGTCCGGCTCCAGACCGACCAGCGCCACCTTCACGCCGCGCGCGGAGAGCTTGCGGGCCAGCAACTCCCCGACGCCGCGCGCCGCCCCGGTCACCACGGCGACCTTCCCCTCGAGGCTGACCCTGCTCATGCGCTCTCCTCGGATACGACCTGGATGTGTGCGTGGACCAGTTCCCGGATCTTGCCGCCGACCAGCCCCGGCGCCTCCATGGGCGTCATGTGGCCGATGCCGGGCAGCTCGGTGAGCCCGGTGCACTGCGGCAGCGCGGCGGCCAGGGCCCGGGCCTGCACCGGCGGCGTCAGCCGGTCCGCCGTACCGACGACGACGGCCGTGGGCACGCGCAGTTCCCGTACGCCGTGGTCGAGGTCGAGCAGGTCCAGGACCTGCGACCAGGAGTGGCGGACCTTGCGGGGACAGGCGTGCACGATACGCGCGCACGCCTCGACCATGTGCGGGGCCGAACCGGCGCCCATCGTGCCGTACTTGAGGATCCGGCGGGCCGGCGGTGTGACCGGGCCGAGCGGCGCCCGGGAGCCGAGGATCCGCCGCGTCAGCCAGGTGCGCAGCCGCCCGGCCCGGATCGGCACGACGGTGGAGGCTGCGACCAGCTGCGAACTGCCGGTGCTGCACAGCAGCACGGCGGCCGTGTGCGCCCGGAAGCCGGCCCGCTCGGAGGCCGCCATCACGGTCATGCCGCCCATGGAGTGCCCGGCGATCACGGCCTGTTCGCCGGGCGCCAGGGTGGCTTCGAGTACGGCCTCCAGGTCGTCGGCGAGCGCCTCGGCACTGCACGCGGGGCTCGCGGGGCTGCGCCCGTGGCCGCGCTGGTCGTAGGCGATGACCCGGTGGTCGGCGGCCAGTTCGCGGATCTGCGCCGCCCAGAAGGCGGTGGAGCAAGTCCAGCCGTGGGCGAGGACGACGGCCGGGGCGCCGTCGGGGCCGTGGATCTCCACGTGCAGCCGGGCGCCGTCGGCGGACACGGCGGTCAGTTCGCGCGCGGGGGCGGGCGGGGCGTAGGGGCCGGAGTCGATGCGCAGGAGGCGGCTCACGCGTCCACCCCGGCCTTCTCGGCCTCCACCCGCACGGGGACGCGCAGGACGTCGTACTCGGCGAGGTCGACCCGTTGCGTCGCCCGCCGGAACTCGCCTGTCGTGCCGGGCCAGATGGTGGTGTTGCGGCCGCTCGCGTCGAGGTACCAGCTGGTGCAGCCGCCGGTGTTCCACACCGTGCGCTTCATGCGCTCCTGCACCCGGTGGTTCCAGGCCTGTACGGCGCCCGGGCGGGCGTCGAGGGCGACCCGGCCGCCGAGGACGTCGAGCTGACGGACGTAGTCGGCCAGGTAGTTCAGCTGAGACTCGATCATGAGGATCACCGAGGAGTTCCCGAGGCCGGTGTTGGGCCCGATGATCGTCATCCAGTTGGGGAACCCGGCGGCGGAGGCGCCGCGCAGGGCCTCCATACCGCCCTTCCAGGTCTCCGCGAGGGTCCGCCCGTCGGCGCCCACGACCCGGTCCGCGATGGGCATGTCGGTGACGTGGAACCCGGTGCCGAAGACGATCGCGTCCGCCTCGGCCGCACTGCCGTCGGCGGCGACCAGGGTCGATCCGCGGACCTCGGCCAGCCCGCTCGCGACCACGTCCACATTGGGCTGGGCGAGCGCCGGGTAGTAGTCGCTGGACAGCAGGATCCGCTTGCAGCCGATGCGGTAGTCCGGGGTGAGCTTCGCCCGCAGGGCCGGGTCCTTGATGGAGCGGGCCATGTTGCGCCGGGCCAGGTCCTCTACGAGGCCGAGCTGCTTCGGGTGCTTGGTGAACGCCTGCACCTGCAACTCCCGGATGCCCCACAGCAGTCCGCGCCTGAGCTGCGAGGTGAAGGGCAGCTGCCGGTGCAGCCACCGCTCGGTGCCGCTGATGTTCCGGTCGACGCGGGGCATGACCCACGGCGGGGTCCGCTGGAACAGGGTCAGGCGCGAGACCTCGGGCTGAATGGCCGGCACGATCTGGGCGGCCGAGGCCCCGGTCCCCACCATCGCCACGCGCTTGCCGCGCAGGTCGTAGTCGTGGTCCCAGCGGGCCGAGTGGAAGACCTTGCCGGGAAAGGACTCCAGCCCCGGGATCTCCGGCACCTTCGGGTCGGACAACGGCCCGGTCGCCGACACGACCAGGTCCGCCGACAGGTTCCCGCTGCTGGTCTCGATGTCCCAGCACAGCCGCTCGGCGTTCCAGGTCATCCGCTTCACCTCCGAGTCGAAGCGGAGGTGCGGCCGCAGCCGGAAGACGTCCGTGACATGCTCCAGATAGGCGCGGATGTGCTCCTGCCCGGAGAAGGTGCGCGGCCATTCGGGGTTGGGCGCGAAGGAGAACGAGTACAGATGCGAGGGCACGTCACAGCGGCACCCCGGGTAGCTGTTGTCCCGCCAGGTGCCGCCGACGCTGCTCGCCCGCTCCAGGACGACGAAGTCGGTGACGCCCTCGCGGCGCAGCCGCACGGCGGCCCCCAGCCCGCCGAACCCGGAACCGACCACCGCGACCCGTACATGCTCGCGCTCGTGTTCGCGTTCGCCCATGCCGACACCTCCACACACCACGAGAACCATGCCAGTGAACACTGGCGCAATGGGAGCGTAGGGCAGCGGCGTACTGATGGGTAGGGGGCGGAACGAGGAAGTTACCCCTGGTACGCCTTAAGGTGCCCAGGTGGCCGAGAAGCGTGAATACCGCATGGAAGAGCTGGCCCGCCTGGCCGGGATCACGGTGCGCACCCTGCGTTTCTACCGCGAACGCAAACTGATCCCGCCACCCCGCCGGGAAGGCCGCATCGCCTGGTACGACGACCACCACCTGGCCCGGCTGCGCACGATCACGGCCTTGCTGGAACGCGGCCACACCCTCAGCGGCATCGCGGAACTGGCGGAGGCCTTCGACAACGGCCGGGACGTCGGCGACCTGCTCGGCGTCGGGGGCGCCCCCACCGAGGAGGAGCCGGTCCACCTCACCCCCGAGGAACTCGCCGACCACTTCGCCGGCGAGACCACGCCCGAGAACCTCGCCGCCGCGATGGAACTCGGCTACCTCGGCACCGACGGCGACGAGATCGTCCACATCAGCCGCCGCCTCCTGGACGTCTCCTCGGCCCTCGTCCACGAGGGCATCCCCCTCGCCGAAGTCCTCGACGCGGCCAAACAGGTCCGCACCCACGCCGACGCCCTGGCCGAACTCTTCACGAACCTGGTCCTACGCCACGCCTCCCCAACCGACCTCCCCCGCCTGCGCCCACTGGCGAGAAGCGTGGTGGAGGCGGAACTGTCGCTGGCGCTGGATCGGCGGATGCGGACGCAGGTATAGCTCCGACATTCACTCCATCGAGTCGCCTGTCCGAAAGTGATGCACGGCCCGTTTGCACTCCGAGAGTGAGATCGAAAAGCCCCGGCGACTGTGTCAGCAGCCCCGGGGTATGGCCGACACCACCAAGGAGCGTCGACATGCCCGAGCGTAGCCCCCGACCAGCCCCACCAAGGGCCCTGGCCGCCCTGCGCCTCAGTTACCTCACCAGTGTGACCACTTCGCCCGGTCGGCAGCGATCAGCCATCCAGCTCTCCGCCGAAATGCTCGGCTTCGCGCTGGTCGCCGAGGCGTCGGACCTCGGGGTATCGGCCCGCCGGACGTCCCCGTTCGAGAGGCCCTCCCTGTCATCCTGGCTGCGTCGGCCAGGCGAGTACGAAGCCGTCATCTGGGCACACGTGGATCGCGCCGTGCGGTCCGTGGCACACATGGCCGACTTGATCGCGTGGGGACGACAGCACTCCCGGACGCTCGTCTTCGGTGTGACGGAAGCCGGTTGTCCGCTCGTGGTCACACCGCAGGCGGACAGCTCGACCATCCGGCGTTGCATGGAGCTGGCACACCACGCCGAGGTGGAAGCACGCACCATCTCCGATCGGATCAGCAACAGTCACGAAGCACTACGCGCGACCGGCCGCTACGGCGGCGGGCTGGTCCCCTTCGGCTACCGGAAGGCGCCCCACCCCTCGGGCAGCGGATGGGGTCTTGCTCCCGACCCCGAAGCCGCCGCCCTTGTCCACGAGATCGTGCAAGAAGTGCATGCGGGGCGGTCACTGATCACCATCGCACGCAAGCTGAACGACGCGGGTGTGCTCGTGCCACGCGACCGCCATGCCCAACTCCAAGGAGCACCGACAGGGGGCCGTCGTCATGGACGGGACTTCGACCGGTTCCGCTGGACCTCAGGCACGCTGTCCAAGGTTCTGCGAAGTCCGTCACTGATGGGTCACCGGACGCACGGAGGGGAGACAGTTCGCGATGCATTCGGCGCTCCTGTACTCATCGGGCAGCCGGTGATGTCCGCCCAGGAGTTCCAGGCGTTGCAGGAAATCCTCCTGACACGTTCCAACGGGACCCGCCGCCCGCGGAGCGGGACGCCTGCGATGCTCACGGGCCTCGCACACTGTTCAGGCTGCGGTGGGCGCATGTACTTCGCCGTACGCAAGGGATATCCGTACGGCGACTACGTATGCCGCGCGACCGCTCGCGGTGAGGTGTGCACAGCCTCCGCCGCGATGCGGTCCGGCGTCACCGTCGTCAAAGGACGCCGCGGTGGTGACGCCACCCGGCTCGAAGGGCCGGACACCTCTCGTTTGACCTTCACCCTCGGTGAAGGTATGGACGCTGCGAACTGAGCCATCACGGACGAGCGAGGCCTGCCGTCCCGCACGCCTCGCTCGATCCGCGTCACTTCCCGAAGACCACCGTCACCGGCGCGTGGTCCGACCACCGCTCCTCGTGGCTGGCCGCTCGCTCCACCACTGCCTTGACGGCACGTGCGGCAAGGCGCGGAGTCGCCACAGCAAGATCAATCCGCCAACCTGTGTCGTTATCGAAGGCCCGCCCCCGATACGACCACCACGAGTACGGCCCCTCGGCGTCCGGGTGCAGGGCTCGTACGACATCGACGTATCCTCCGTCCGCCGCGTCGAAGACCTGGGTGAGCCACTCCCGCTCCTCGGGCAGGAACCCGGAGTTCTTCCGGTTGCCGCGCCAGTTCTTGAGGTCGGCCTCCTGGTGGGCGATGTTCCAGTCGCCGCAGACCAGGACCTCGCGGCCCTCGGCGGCGGCCCGCTCCCTGAGTCCCTTCAGATGGGCGAGGAACTCACCCATGAAGCGCGTCTTCTCGTCCTGCCGCTCGGTGCCGACCTCACCCGAGGGCAGATAGAGGGAGGCGACGGTGACGCCCGGGAGGTCGGCCTCCACGTACCGGCCGCTGCCGTCGAACTCCTCCGATCCGAACCCGACCTGGACCCGGTCGGGTTCGCGGCGGCTGTAGAGGGACACTCCGGCCCGCCCCTTGGCGGCGGCCGGCGCGTGGGTCACATGCCACCCCTCGGGCGCCCGCACCTGCTCGGGCAGCTGCCCCGGCTCGGCACGCACCTCCTGCAGGCACAGCACATCGGCGTCAGTCTCCGCGAGCCATTCCACGAAGCCCTTCTTCGCGGCGGCCCGCAGCCCGTTCACATTCACAGAGGTCACAGTGAGCACCCCGGCACGATACCGGCGCACTGGACGAGGTCCGGTTCCGGACGTCAGTCCCAGAAGCTGCCGAACCAGGAGAAGTAGTACCCGTTCGCGTTCCGGAAGCAGCCGTCCGTCGGATTGGTGGGGACGCCCTTGTGATGCTTGGCCTTGCGATCCTCGTCACACCGTCGTTCGATCTCGTAGGAGCCCGAACGCCACCACTGGGCCTGAGCGTCGGGCGGCGCGGCGACCCGCTCCCCCGCCGCCGGCCCCGATGACGCCGAAGCTCCGGTCGCGGCCACCCCGAGACACAGTCCGACCGCGGCCAGACACGACACAGCACGACTTACCGGCATGTCATCCCCCGTTTCTCCACCGCACGCTGCGATACGGCGATGCTCCACACGCCCGGTGCGCGGTGTCACGCCCGAAACCGGCCGAACCGTCCAGGCCCCCGACCGACCCCGGATGAGCTGACATACGGTACTCAGCATGCATATACGCCGGGTCGCCTTCGACCACCCCGACTCAGTGAAGCTGAACGATCAGGTCCAGGCCGAGTACCACGTCCGCTACGGCGACGGGGGCGACGCCACGGTCATGGCCGCCTCGGACTTCGCACCGCCGAACGGCACCTACCTGATCGCGTACGACGAGCACGACTCCCCCGTCGCCTCGGGCGGCTGGCGTACCCAGGACGCGAACGACGAGGGCAACCTGGACGGCGACGCCGAGATCAAGCGCATGTACGTGGTCGACGGCATGCGCGGCCGGGGCCTGGCGCGCCGCATCCTGGCCGCCCTGGAGGAGGACGCCCGCGCGGCGGGCCGGACCCGCATGGTCCTGGAGACCGGCACGAAGCAGCCGGAGGCCATAGCCCTGTACACGTCCAGCGGCTACGAGCCGTGCGGGAAGTTCGGCTACTACCGGCACTACGAGTCGAGCCGCTGCTTCGCGAAGAGCCTCTGACGCGTGGGGTGCTGAACATACGTCAGAGCCCCGGTCGGGATTCCCGACCGGGGCTCTGAGCTGCGTGGACCTGAGGGGATTTGAACCCCTGGCCCCCTCGATGCGAACGAGGTGCGCTACCGGACTGCGCCACAGGCCCTTGCAACGAGTGAAACTTTAGCACCCCGATCGGCCTGCTTGGAAATCCGTTCCCCAGGGGCGGTCACCTGCGGGTTCGGGGGGTTATTCGTTGGCGGCCCGCGGCCGGTCCCCGTCCTCGTACTGGTCGAACAGCGGCGTGCGGCCGCGCTCCCTGGCCCGCCGTGCGGAGGCCGCCCGGCGGGCGTCCGTGCGCCCGTCGCCGTCCGCGCGGTCCTCGGCGTGGGGTTCCGGCTCGCCGGGCATCGCGGCGTCGGTCTCGTCCTGAAGGTCCGGGGTGACGGTGCTGGAGCGTGCAGAGCTCCAGGTGTCGGGGGCCCCGAGGTCGACGTCGCTGGTGGCCCGGGGGGCGACCGGTGCGGTGACGTAGGTCGGCAGGGGCACCGGGACCGGGTCCCAGCTGTCGCCCTGCCCGGGGCGCCGCTGCCGCTCGCGCTGCTGGTCGACCCACTCGGCGTGGTCGGTCTGCTCGACGAGTGCGCGCCGGTCGGCCGCGAGGGCGGACAGGCCCGGGTCGGTCACCGGCTCGGGTCCGTCCTCCGGTTCGTCGGCCTCGACGTCGGCGCCGGCGCGGCGGCCGGGCTGGCGCTGCCGCTCCCGCAGCCGCTGGGCCGCGAGCTCGGCCCGGCGGCGGTCCATCTGGTACGTGAAGCGGCGGCGCTCCTGTGTGCGCAGATACGCGATGTACACGCTGAGCATGACCGCGGGCACGCCGGGCGCCCACAGGAAGGCGAGGCCTCCGACCGCGGCGACGATCGCGCCGAGGGTGAAGGCGAGGAACAGCATGGTGGTGGTGCGCCGACGGCGCGCGAGCACCTTCGAGCGCCGGGCACGTGCCGCGGCCGCCTGGGCCTGCGGCGACGGGCGGCGCCGTGCGGCGGGCACGCGACCCTCTCCACGGGCCTCTCCACGGCCTTCTCCACGGGCCGCGGACGCCGTGTTCGGCGCGGGCGCCGGACGGGCCGAATGCTCCGGTCGGGCCGGCTGCTCCGAGGCGGGCGACGGTACGGGTGCCTGGGTCTGCGGACGCGTTTTGGACACGGCGAAGGCCCGGACGTCCACCGAGTCGGTGACGGCGTCCAGGTCGTCGGCGCCCTGCTCCCCCTCCTCGGTGGAGCGCGCCCGCAGGTCCTTGGCGTACCGGCGCTCCATCCCCGCCCGGCCGGAAAGCAGCCGGATGGCGGTGCTGAAGCGTTCCGTCGGACGGGCCTCGTTCAGCTCGTCCTGCCTACGGAGCCACATCGGCACCAAGTAGGCGGCCCAGGCCCCGACAATGACTGCGTAGATGAGGCCGCTGCTGCTCACGTCTCACACCGTAGAGGGGTTTGCGTGAGGCCATCTGCCAATTGAGCCGGTGTGTCGCACGATCTGGCTGATATTTCGAACTTTTTTTGTGACCGATGCGATCAGCAGACCGCCCAGGCCGGGAATTCATTGCCCTGAGACGGTCACTGGCCGATCATTTTCGAACACATATTCAATTTCCGGGGCGGTGGCGGATTCCCGGATTACTCTGCGATCGTGCCCGGTGCCAGCGCCTCAGCAACCCGTCCGGCACCTCTTCCGTCGTGAGGGCGAACACGAGGTGGTCGCGCCAGCCCCCGTCGATGTGGAGATAACGGGGCCTGAGCCCCTCCTCACGGAATCCGAGTTTCTCCACGACCCGGCGGCTGGGCCCGTTCTCGGGGCGAATGCAGACCTCGATGCGGTGCAGTCCGACGGTGCGGAAACAGTGGTCCACGACGAGCGCCACCGCCGTCGGCATCACCCCGCGCCCGGCCACCGACTCGTCCACCCAGTAACCGACGTGCCCCGAGCACATCGAGCCCCAGGTGATCCCGGCGACCGTCAACTGCCCCACCAGCCGCCCCTGGTACTCGATGACGAAGGGCAGCATCCGGCCCGCGTTCGCCTCCGACCTCAGGTGCCGCACCATCTGGCGGAAGGTCGGGCGGTGCGCGAGCGGCCCGCCGGGCGCGGGCGGCGGAATGGTCGCCTCCCAGGGGCGCAGCCAGTCGCGGTTGCGCCGGTTGACCTCGCGCCATGCCCGCTGGTCGCGCAGCTTTATCGGCCGGAGGACGATATCGCCGTCCACCAGCTCGACGGGCCAGGATGCGCTGTTCAGCTCGCACCCCCCGTGCCGGGTCTGGGGTGGTCGCCGCCGCGGAGCTGCTCGACGGCGTGCACCAGCAGCGGCTCCAGGACGGCCAGTCCGTCCTTCACCCCGCCGCTGGAACCGGGCAGATTGACGATCAGCGTCACGCCGGCCACTCCGGCCAGGCCCCGGGAGAGCGCCGCGGTCGGCACCTTCTCCCGGCCGTACGCCCGGATGGCCTCGGCGATGCCCGGCACCTCGTGGTCGATCACCCGGCGTGTCGCCTCGGGGGTGCGGTCGGTGGGCGAGATGCCCGTGCCGCCGGTGGTGACGATGACGTCGTAGCCGGTTTCGACACCGGCGCGCAGGGCCGCCTCCACGGGGTCTCCGTCGGGGACGACCTGCGGGCCGTCGACCTCGAAGCCGAAGCCCTTCAGGCCGGCGGAGATCAGCGGGCCGCCCTTGTCCTCGTAGATCCCGGCGGCGGCCCGGTTGGAGGCGGTGACGACGAGAGCGCGATACGTCATGCCCGGCTCCAGTCGCCCGACTTACCGCCCGTCTTCTCTTCCACCCGTACGTCCGTGATGACCGCTCCCTTGTCGACCGCCTTGACCATGTCGATCACGGTGAGCGCGGCGACGGAGACCGCCGTGAGGGCCTCCATCTCGACCCCCGTACGGTCCGTGGTCTTCACGGTGGCCAGGATCTCCACGGCGTCGTCCGCGACCGACAGGTCCAGTTTCACACCGGACACCGACAGGGGATGGCAGAGCGGGATCAGGTCGGGGGTGCGTTTGGCGCCCATGATCCCGGCGATCCGCGCGGTCGCGAGGGCGTCGCCCTTGGGGACGCCCTCGCCGCGCAGCAGTTCGATCACGCGGGGCGAGACGAGGACGCGTCCGCTGGCGCGGGCGGTGCGCGCGGTCACGTCCTTCTCCGACACGTCGACCATGCGGGCGGCGCCGGCGTCGTCGATGTGCGTCAGTCGGTCCTGCGTAGGGGGATCCTGCGTGCTCATGCTGTGTGGCGCTCCCGGTCCGGGCCTGCTGTGCGCGACACGGTACCCCCAACCAGCGGCTATCGGCCGAGCAGGACCACCTCGACCTCGGCGTCGGGCTCGACGGACTCGGTGTCCTCGGGGACGACGATCAGCGCGTCCGCGTGGGCGAGGGCCGCGACCAGATGGGATCCGGCGCCGCCGACCGGGGTCGCCCGGCCGTCGGCGCAGGTGGCCCGCAGGAACTGGCGGCGGCCCTTCGGCGAGGTCAGCGCCTTGTCGACGGCCAGGGTGGCCCTGGTCGTCGGCCGGTGGACGTCCCGCAGGCCCATGAGGGTGCGGATCGCGGGGCGGACGAACAGTTCGAAGGAGACGTACGACGACACGGGGTTGCCGGGCAGGGCCAGCAGCGGGGTGTGGTCGGGGCCGATGGAGCCGAAGCCCTGGGGCTTGCCGGGCTGCATGGCGAGCTTGCGGAACTCGATGCCGCTGCCCGCCTCGTCCTCGTCGCCCACATGGGACAGGGCTTCCTTCACCACGTCGTACGCTCCGACGCTGACACCGCCCGTGGTGACCATCAGGTCGGCGCGGACCAGTTGGTCCTCGATGGTGGAGCGCAGGGTCTCGGCGTCGTCGGCGACGGCGCCCACGCGGTAGGCGATGGCGCCGGCGTCACGGGCGGCGGCGGTGAGGGCGAAGCTGTTGGAGTCGTAGATCTGACCGGTGCGCAGTTTCTCGTCGGGCTGGACGAGTTCGCTGCCGGTGGAGAGCACCACCACGCGCGGGCGCGGGCGGACGCGTACCGTGCCGCGGCCGATCGCGGCGAGCAGGCCGATCTGGGGCGGGCCGAGGACGGTGCCGGCCCGCAGGGCGCGGTCGCCGGCCTTCACGTCGCTGCCCTGCGCGCGCACATGCGCGCGTGCCTGCGCCGGGCGGTACACCTGCACGGATCCGGAGGCGCCCTCGGGGCCGAGGCTGCGGGCGCGCATGCCGCGCACCGGGCCCTCGCCGAGCCCGCCGTCGGTCCACTCGACGGGCACGACCGTCTCGGCGCCGGGCGGCAGCGGGGCGCCGGTCATGATGCGGGCCGCCTGGCCGGGGCCCACGTGGAGCAGCTCGGACTGGCCGGCCGCTACGTCCCCGACGACCTCCAGGGCCGCCGGGAACCTCTCGCTCGCGCCCGCCACGTCCGCGACCCGTACCGCGTAGCCGTCCATGGAGCTGTTGTCGAACGGCGGCAGGGACACCGGCACCGTGATGTCCTCGACCAGGACGCAGCCCTGGGCGTCGAGCAGCTGCAGCTCGATGGGTTCCAGGGGGCGGACGGTGGTGAGGATGTCCTCCAGGTGCTCGTCCACCGACCAGAGGTGGTCGGGGCCCGAGTGGTCCTGGACCGGGGTGCGGGACGCGGCGCTGCTCAACGTGTTACATCTCCTCGGCTACGTAACTGCGAAGCCAGGTCCGGAAGTCCGGGCCCAGGTCTTCACGTTCGCATGCGAGTCGGACAATGGCACGCAGGTAGTCACCGCGGTCGCCGGTGTCATAGCGGCGGCCCTTGAAGACGACGCCGTGCACCGGGCCGCCGATCTTCTCGTCGGCCGCGAGCTGCTGGAGGGCGTCGGTGAGCTGGATCTCGCCGCCGCGGCCCGGCTCGGTCCGGCGCAGTATGTCGAAGATGTGCGGGTCGAGGACGTAGCGGCCGATGACCGCGTAGTTCGACGGGGCGTCGGACGGGTCGGGCTTCTCGACGAGGCCGCCGACCTTGACGACGTCGCTGTCCTCGGTGGTCTCGACGGCCGCGCAGCCGTAGAGGTGGATCTGCTCGGGGGCGACCTCCATGAGCGCGATGACGCTGCCGCCGCGCTGCTCCTGGACCTCGACCATGCGCTGGAGCAGGGGGTCGCGGGGGTCGATGAGGTCGTCACCGAGGAGGACGGCGAAGGGCTCCTCGCCCACGTGCGGGGCGGCGCACAGGACGGCGTGGCCGAGGCCCTTGGGGTCGCCCTGGCGGACGTAGTGCATGGTCGCGAGGTCGCTGGACTCCTGGACCTTGGCGAGACGGCCGGCGTCGCCCTTCTTCTGAAGCGCCGACTCCAGTTCGTAGTTGCGGTCGAAGTGGTCCTCGAGAGGGCGCTTGTTGCGGCCCGTCACCATGAGGACGTCGTCGAGACCCGCGCCGACGGCCTCCTCGACCACGTACTGGATCGCCGGCTTGTCGACGACCGGCAGCATCTCCTTGGGAGTGGCTTTGGTGGCCGGCAGGAACCGGGTGCCGAGGCCTGCTGCGGGAATGACAGCCTTGCTGATCCGAGGGTGTGCCTGAGTCATGTCCGCCACCATATCCGGTGCCTTTGGGCGGAATCTGCGGCTCCGGTTCATGGACGCTCATATGAGCGTATTAGAACGATACGGGAGCAACCATTGAGTCACATCGGGCGTCCGGGCGAGCCTGACAAGCGGAGTTTGCGGCGAGAGCTCCTCGCGGTGAGGAACAGGTTGACGGCAGATGACCTGCGCGAAACCTCGGCGGCACTGGCCGGGCGGGCACTGGAGCTGCCGGAGTTGGCACGGGCCGGCACGGTCGCGGCGTATGTCTCCGTGGGGAGTGAACCGGGGACGCTCGCGCTCCTCGACACGCTGCGCGCCCGGGGCGTGCGCGTCCTTCTTCCGGCCCTGCTGGCCGACAACGATCTGGACTGGGGCGTCTACGAAGGCGAGGGCTCGCTCGCGCGTGTCCGGCACGGCGGCGGCAGGATGGAGCTCTTGGAGCCCTCCGGCGAGCGCCTCGGGCCGGACGCCGTGACCTCTGCCGACGCCGTACTGCTGCCGGGGCTCGCGGTCGACACACGCGGGATGCGGCTCGGGCGTGGCGGCGGCTCCTACGACCGGGTCCTGGCGCGGCTGGAGCGGGCGGATGCCCGGCCTTCCCTGGTGGTGCTGCTGTACGACTCCGAGGTGATCGAGCGGGTCCCGGCGGAACCGCACGACCGGCCGGTGCACGCGGTGGTGACTCCCTCGGGGGTACGGCGGTTCGGGGAGCGGACCGGCTGACACGAGAACGGCCCTCCACGCGCGCGTGAAGGGCCGTTCTCGTCGTGCGGGCGTCAGCGGCTCACGGCTTGAGCACCAGCTTGTCGGTCGCGCTGTCCTCGACCGCCTTGTCGGAGAAGGACCACGGCAGCAGTTCGCCTTCGGCCCACTTGTCCGTCTGGTCGACGTAGTGGGCGCTGTAGGCGTGCCCGGACGCGCCGGAGAGGTTGATCCACTTCGACTTGTCGAGATCGCCGAGGTTCACGACCATCCGCATGGACGGCACCCAGACGACGCTGTAGCCGCCGGCGGCGTTCCAGCCGGTCGCGTTGACCGTCGCCTCGCCGCCGCCGAGCTCCCACGGGCCGCGGTTGAGGGCGTACTGGACGAAACCGGGGCCCTCGGTGCCGAGGGTCTGGTTGTCCAGGAACAGACGGTGCAGCCGGCCCCAGCTCCAGCTGTCGATGTCCTTGCCGAGCTTGGCGGTCAGCTCCCAGCGGGCGTCGATCATGGCCCGCCTGAACAGCTCGTCGCGGTTGGCGGCCGGGGGGCGGGTGCCCGCCTCGGGCGTCTTCCACCAGTCGCTGTCGGGCTGCTCCATCAGCTTGCGGACCACCTCGAACCAGCGGTCGCCGCCGTCGGGCTGCGCCTGGTCGGGGTCGCGCTGGCCGCACTCGCGGACCTTCTCGGCCTCGTCGGCGGGCCCGGTGGTGTTGACCGGGTCGACGTACAGGCACTGGCCCTTGGGCCGCAGTTCCTTGGGCAGCTTGTTGCCGAAGGCGAGCTTGAGGATGTTGCGCCAGACCGCGTTGAAGTAGGCCGCGGCGGCCGAGTCGGCGTCCTGGGTGTAGTCCCAGCCCTCGAGAAGCTTCTGCGCCTCGCGGACATCCTTGTTCTCGGGGTCGATCTTCAGCAGCGTGGGCACCAGCAGCCGGGCGATCTCGCTGCTGTTGTCCAGCTGCATCTGGCGCATGTCGTCCGTGGAGACCTTGCCGCCGTCCTTGATCTTCGACTGGATCAGGTCGCTTATGCGCTGGCTGCGCGTGCCGTAGCCCCAGTCCTTGGTCAGCGTGTAGGGGTACTTGTCCGGGTCGATCACGGCCTGGTTGGCGGTGACGATGTAGCCGCGCTTCGGGTTGTACTCGTACGGCAGCGCGTCCTGCTCGATGTAGCCGGTCCAGCGGTACTTGCGGTCCCAGCCGGGCGCGGGGATCGAGCCGTCGTCGCCCTCCGGACGCGTGGGGATCCTCCCCGGGAGGGTGTAGCCGATGTTGTCCTGGGTGTCGGCGTAGATCAGGTTCTGCGAGGGCACCTCGAACTGCGCGGCGGCCTCGCGGAAGCCGTTCCAGTCCTTCGCCTTGTCCATGGCGAAGACGGCGTCCATGGTGGTGCCCGGCTGAAGCGCGGTCCAGCGCAGCGCGACGCCGTAGCCGTCGCCTCTGTCCGGTGCGGCGGTGTCGACTCCGGCCTTCTTGCCGACCCTCACCAGCTCTTCGTCACGGTCCGACAGCAAGGGCCCGTTGTTGGTCTCGCGGACGACGATCTTCTTGGACTCGCCGCCGGCGACCTTGATGGTCTCCTCGCGCGTCTCGAACGGCTTGATCTTGCCGTCGTACTGGTAGCCGTTGCCGGTGATCTTCTCCAGGTAGAGGTCCGTGACGTCGACGCCGGAGTTGGTCATGCCCCAGGCGATGTCCTGGTTGTGACCGATTATCACGCCGGGCATGCCCGCGAAGGTGTAGCCGCTGACGTCGTACTGGCACGCGCTGGAGACGCTGCGGCAGTGCAGGCCCATCTGGTACCAGACGGAGGGCAGCGAGGGCGACAGGTGCGGGTCGTTGGCCAGCAGCGGCTTGCCGGTGATGGTGTGCTCCCCGGAGACGACCCAGGAGTTGGAGCCGATGCCGTCGCCGTTCACACCGACGGCCGGCGGGAGGTCGTCCAGGACCTTGGTGAGGCCGGTGAGCTGGCTCTGGAGGCCTTGCGTGCCCGAGGCGCCGGAGCTGCCGGAGGCGGTGCCCCCGGTTCCGGCAGAGGCGCCGGTGCCGGTGGAGCCGCCTGTGCCGGTGGAGCCGCCTGTGCCGGTGGAGCCGCCGCTCGTGCCGCTCGTGCCGCCCTGTTCGAAGGTGCCCGTCAGCTCGTTGTACTGGCCCTCCTGGACGATCGCCTTGTTGCGGCCGGACGGATACTCCGGGTACAGGTCGGCGATCTCCTTCGGGCCGAGGCGGCTGGTCAGCAGGGCGCGGTCGACCTCGTCCTGCATGTTGCCGCGCAGGTCCCAGGCCATCGCCTTCAGCCAGGAGACCGAGTCGACCGGGGTCCAGTTCTGAGGCTTGTAGTCGTTGGTGAAGCCGAGCGCCGCGTACTCCAGGGAGATGTCCTTGCCGTCCTTGCCCTGGAGGTAGGAGTTGACCCCCTTGGAGTACGCCTGGAGGTACTTCTTCGTGGAGGCCGACAGCTTGGTGTCGTACTCCTTCTTCGCGACCCGGTCCCAGCCGAGCGTGCGCAGGAACTCGTCGTTGTCGACCTGGCTCTTGCCGAACATCTCCGACAGCCGCCCGGAGGCCATGTGGCGGCGTACGTCCATCTCGTAGAACCGGTCCTGCGCCTGGACGTAGCCCTGCGCCATGAACAGGTCCGCGTCGGATGAGGCATAGATCTGCGGGATGCCGTAGTTGTCCCGTTTTACCTCGACCGGCCCCGAGAGACCCTTGAGCGTGAGGGTGCCCGTGGTCTGCGGGAAGGAGGCCCGGACGGTGCTGACGGACCAGTACCCCCCGAAGGCCACGCCCCCGACGAGGGCCAGCACCAGGACGATCAGGACCAGTCGGGCTTTGCGCCCCTTTCTCCTGCCGGACTTGCCGGGCTGCTGACCCGTGGAGGCGGTGGTGTTGGGGGGCATCGCTGTCCTTGCTGTCCTAACGCGAGCGGCAGGTTCGGCTGTGCTTTTAACTGAGCGCTGGAGCAACGATAGGCGCAGGGCCTTGCGCCCCTTGACGCGGAGTCGGGAACCGGCACGGACGAACGTTCGATCTTGCCCTCGGCAACGTCAAGAAATCGTCAAGAGTTAGGTAAGGTAACGAAGTAGTTGGCGCGGTGCGCCACAGCTTCATGTGCGATGTACGTGAGCCCACGCGCGCGTGCGTGCGGGCCAGGGAAGGATTCGGCCGCTGACTGTTCACCACCTCAACCAGCTCCTGCTCGTCTGCTCGCTCGTCCTGCTCGTCGCCGTCGCAGCGGTACGGATCTCCTCGCGCAGCGGGCTCCCCAGCCTGCTCGTCTACCTGGGCATAGGCGTCGCCATGGGCCAGGACGGCGTGGGCGACATCCACTTCGACAACGCCGAACTGACCCAGGTCATCGGATACGCGGCCCTGGTCGTGATCCTGGCCGAGGGCGGTCTGGGCACGAAGTGGAAGGAGATCAAGCCGGCCCTGCCGGCCGCCACGGCACTGGCGCTGGCCGGTGTCGCGGTGAGCGTCGGGGTCACGGCGTCGGCCGCGCACTACCTGATCGGTCTCGAATGGCGGCAGGCGCTCATCATCGGGGCGGTCGTCTCCTCGACCGACGCGGCGGCGGTCTTCTCCGTGCTGCGCAAACTGCCCCTCCCCGCGCGCGTGACGGGCACCCTGGAGGCGGAGTCCGGCTTCAACGACGCCCCGGTGGTCATCCTCGTGGTCGCCCTGTCCGCGGCAGGCCCGGTCGAGCACTGGTACGTACTGCTGGGCGTGATCCTGCTGGAGCTGGCCATCGGCGCGGCCATCGGACTCGCGGTGGGCTGGCTGGGCTCCTGGGGGCTGCGGCATGTGGCACTGCCCGCCTCCGGCCTCTACCCGATCGCCGTCATGGCGATCGCCACGGTGGCCTACGCCGCGGGCGCGCTGGCCCACGGCAGCGGCTTCCTGGCGGTGTATCTCGCCTCGATGGTGATGGGCAACGCGCGGCTGCCGCACTGGCCGGCCACGCGCGGCTTCGCCGACGGGCTCGGCTGGATGGCCCAGATCGGCATGTTCGTGCTGCTCGGTCTGCTGGTCACGCCGCACGAGCTGGGCGACGACATCGTGCCCGCCCTCGCCATCGGGCTGGTGCTGACCATGGTGGCGCGTCCGCTGAGCGTGGTGGTCTGCCTGGTGCCGTTCCGGGTGCCGTGGCGTGAGCAGGCCCTGATGTCCTGGGCGGGACTGCGCGGGGCCGTGCCCATCATCCTGGCGACCATCCCCATGGTGGAGGGCGTCGACGCCAGCCGCCGGATCTTCAACATCGTCTTCGTCCTGGTCGTCGTCTACACCCTGGTCCAGGGTCCGACGCTGCCGTGGCTGGGCCGCAAGCTGCGCCTGGGCGACGGTTCGGAGGCCGCCGACCTCGGCATCGAGTCGGCCCCGCTGGAGCGGCTGCGCGGGCATCTGCTGTCCGTGGCGATCCCCGAGGGGTCGAAGATGCACGGTGTGGAGGTGGGCGAGCTGCGGCTGCCGCCCGGTGCCGCCGTGACGCTCATCGTGCGCGCGAACGAATCGTTCGTTCCGCTTCCCACGACGGTGCTGCAACGCGGGGACGAGCTGCTCGTCGTGGCCACGGACCCGGTCCGGGACGCGACGGAGAAGCGGCTGCGGTCGGTGGGCCACGGCGGCAAGCTGGCCGGGTGGCTGGGGACGGACGGGGCGAGTCGTTGAGACGGGTCCCTGTACGATGAACGTCTGACTCAAGATCGAACCAACTCTGTCTGACGCAGAGCTGGCGCGACCGTATGGCGGTCGGGACGACCCTCCTCACCGGGCCCCGGCATCTACCGCAGTTCCGCGCAAGAGGACAGCTCTCGGCGCCGCCCGCCTGCCGGGCCGCGCTACCAGGCGGCAGAAAGGCACGGGCCGTGGCATCCACGGTCACCTCGAAGAAGTCGAAGAACTCGAAGAACGCGAAGATCTCGCAGAACTCGACGGCTTCCACCCGCCCCGGATACGGCCGGCTGCTGCGCACCCGCGGCGCCTGGACGTTCCTGCTCCCCGGTTTCGCGGCACGCCAGCCGTTCGCGATGCTGACGATCTCCATCGTGCTGCTGGTGCAGCACACCACCGGCTCCTACGGAGCGGCGGGCGCCGCCGCGGCCGTCACCGGTGTCTCCATGGCCCTGTTCGCGCCCTACAGCGGCCGCCTCGCCGACCGCTACGGGCAGCGTGCCGTACTCATCCCCGGGGTACTGCTGCACGCGGTCTCCGGGCTGACGCTGACGGCGCTCGCGCTGCTGGACGCCCCGTTGTGGGCGGTGTTCGTAGCGGCCGTCCCGACCGGTGCTTCGGTGCCGCAGGTCGGTCCCATGGTGCGGGCCCGCTGGGGCGTGAAGCTCAAGGACTCGCCCCTGCTGACCACCGCGGCGGCCTTCGAGTCCGTCACGGACGAACTGACCTTCGTCGTCGGGCCGCTGCTGGCCACCGCCCTGTGCACGGCGATCGACCCGGCCGCCGGGCTGGTCACCGAGGCCTCGCTGACGCTGATCGGCGGTCTGCTGTTCGCCGCCCAGAAGAGCACCCAGCCCTCGATCGAGGACGGCGGCCACGCGCGCGTGGAGCACACCTCCGCGCTGCGCATCCCCGGTGTGCGTGTGCTGATGGTGACCTTTCTGGGCATCGGTGCCGTCTTCGGCGGCATGCAGGTCTCGCTGGCCGCGTTCACCGAATCGATCGGCGAACCGGGCCTGAACGGCGTCCTCTACGGCGTCTTCGCCGCGGGCAACATGATCTCCGGCCTCGTCTGCGGCGCGATCGCCTGGAAGGCGGCCCCGCAGCGGCGCCTGGTCATCGGCTACACGGCCCTCGCCCTCACCGCGTCGGGCCTGTGGGCCGCCCACTCGGTACCGGTCCTGGCGGGCCTCGGCCTGCTGGTCGGCATGTGCATCGCGCCCGCCCTGATCACCGGCTACACCCTGGTCGACGGCCTGGTACCGGCCGGTGCCCGTACCGAGGCCTTCACCTGGCTGACCGGCGCGGTGGCACTCGGCCAGGCGGCCGCCGTCACCGTCGCCGGGCAACTGGAGGACCGCCTCTGGGGCGGTGCCGGTTTCCTGGTGCCCATGGGCGGCACCGTGCTCGCCCTGGCGACCCTCCTGGCCCTGCGTTCCCGGCTGTCGGGGCGTGCCCACGGGCGGACGGTCGCACGTGGCGTGGGTCACCGCGTGCCGGTGGCAGTGGACTGAGCGGCTGGAATACGTCACTATGGACCGTCGTTAGCACTCATCGAGTGAGAGTGCCAGGAGGAAGACAGTGCCGACCTACCAGTACCAGTGCACCGAGTGCGGCGAGGGCCTCGAGGCGGTGCAGAAGTTCACCGACGACGCCCTCACCGAGTGCCCGAACTGCCAGGGCCGCCTGAAGAAGGTGTTCTCGGCGGTCGGCATCGTCTTCAAGGGCTCCGGCTTCTACCGGAACGACAGCCGCGGCTCCTCTTCGAGCAGCTCCCCGGCGAAGTCGTCGAGCTCCTCGTCGTCCTCCGACTCCGGCTCGGGCTCCGGCTCGGGTTCCGGTTCGAGCTCTTCCTCCAGCTCGTCTTCGAGCTCTTCGTCGGGCACGGGCAGCTCCACCAGCAGCAGCACCACCGCCGCGTAAGACCTGATTCCTCCGGGACCCTGCCGCCCTTCGGGCGACGGGGTCCTCGGCGTTTGTGCGTGCGGTTAGGGTGCGGACATGGCGAACAAGGCGAACGTGGCGGGCCCGGCGGATGTGGTGGGCTCTGCGGACGTGGCGGGCCCGGCGGACGGGCAGGGCGCCGGGATCGGCGTCATCGGCGGCTCCGGGTTCTACTCCTTCCTCGACGACGTGACCGAGGTGCGGGTCGACACCCCGTACGGGGCGCCCAGCGACTCCCTCTTCCTCGGCGAGGTCGCCGGCCGGCGGGTCGCCTTCCTGCCGAGGCACGGGCGGGGCCACCACCTGCCGCCGCACCGGATCAACTACCGGGCCAATCTGTGGGCACTGCGGTCGGTCGGTGTGCGCCAGGTGCTCGCCCCGTGCGCCGTGGGCGGTCTGCGTCCCGAGTACGGGCCGGGCACGCTGCTCGTGCCGGACCAGCTGGTCGACCGGACGAAGTCCCGCGCGAACACGTACTTCGACGGGGAGCCGCTGCCCGACGGGTCGGTGCCGAACGTGGTGCACG
The DNA here is from genome assembly GCF_042673825.1 of Streptomyces sp. NPDC057002. Classification (NCBI taxonomy): domain Bacteria; kingdom Bacillati; phylum Actinomycetota; class Actinomycetes; order Kitasatosporales; family Streptomycetaceae; genus Streptomyces; species Streptomyces sp. NPDC057002. The sequence continues at coordinate 436,708 of NZ_JBHURZ010000006.1, read as the reverse complement.
TGTCGCTGGCCGACCCCTACTGCTCCACCGGGCGGGCCGTCGCGCTGAAGGCGGCGCGCGGCCGGGAGTGGGAGCCGGTGGACGGCGGCACGCTGGTCGTGGTCGAGGGGCCGCGCTTCTCGACCCGTGCCGAATCGTTGTGGCACCAGGCGCAGGGCTGGTCGGTGGTGGGGATGACCGGGCATCCCGAGGCGGCACTCGCCCGTGAGCTGGAGCTCTGCTTCACGTCTCTGACCCTGGTCACCGACCTCGACGCGGGTGCCGAGAGCGGGGAGGGCGTCTCGCACGACGAGGTGCTGCGGGTGTTCGCGGCGAACGTGGGGCGGTTGCGGGGGGTGCTGTTCGACGCGGCGGCCGGGTTGCCGGGGGAGGACGAGCGGGACTGTCTGTGTGGCGGGGCGTTGGGTGGGATGGATCCGGGGTTCGTGTTGCCGTAGCCGGAAGGCGCTGCTCCTTCTGGGCATGGGGAGGCGGAACTTGCCGTTCGGGTGAGGGAGTTGTCCACAGGCTGGGGGTAGCTCCACAGGCCTGAGCGGGCGGCGGCGGGAAGCCTCATCGTGGGGAGCGCATCCGGTCCTCGTCGCAGGTGGTGGTTCCCGTGTCCCTCGCTCCGCTCATGTCTTCCCTGTCCGGCGGCTCACCCGTCGCCGCGCTCCCGCCCGGCCCCGAGGTGCCCGCGGCGCGCGAGGTGCCGCGCTTCGATCCCGTGCGGGTGCGCGGGGGCCGGTACCGGTCGGGCCGGCTCGGGCGGCACCGGCGGCGGGCCCTGGCCGTCGGGCTCGCGGTCACCGCGACCGCGCTGGTGGCGGCGGGACCTCGTGACGGTGACGGAGCCCGTGGTCAGCCCCGGGGTCAGTCTCCCGCGCACACGGCCTCGGTGTCCGGGGAGCGGTCGGCGGGGACGGGCGGTGCGGGGACAGCCGGTGCCGCGGGGGCGGGGGCGGTGACGGCCCCCATCCGGATCGCCGACGCGGCGACGGTACGGCTGCTGCGGCCGGGCGACCGGGTCGACGTCATCGCCGCCGAGGGGACGGCGCCGGGCGGCGATGCCCGTGTGGTCGCTCGCGGGGCCAGGGTGACGAAGGTGCCGGAGCCTCTGGAGGGCGCGACCGACGGCGGGGCGCTGGTCGTGCTCTCGGTGCCGCGTGCCACCGCAGCCCGGCTCGCCGGGGCGAGCGCCACGGCACGGTTGGCGGTGACGCTGTGGTGATGCTGTGCACGATTTCGTCAAGGCCCTCGTTCGAGGGACCCAGGTACTCGGTTCGGCCCAAGCGTGACGTAGGTTGCGGAGCGTTTTGTTCCATGAGCTGCTCGTGCGAGGAAAGGCCCCGAGGTGAGCGAGAAGAAGGAACCGAGCCTCTGGGAGGGCTTCAAGGCCTTCCTGATGCGCGGGAACGTCGTCGATCTGGCTGTGGCGGTGGTGATCGGCGCCGCGTTCACGAACATCGTCAACGCCGTGGTCAAGGGGATCATCAACCCGTTCGTCGGGGCCATCGGGACCAAGAACCTCGACCATTACAGCTCCTGCCTGAGCTCGACGTGCAAGGGCGAGGAGGGCATCCAGATCGCGTGGGGCTCCGTCCTCGGCGCCACCCTGAGCTTCGTGATCACGGCTGCGGTCGTCTACTTCCTGATGGTCCTGCCCATGGCCAAGTACCTGGCCCGCCAGGAGGCCCGCCGCAAGGCGAAGGAGGGCACGCAGGAGGTCCTCGAGGTGACCGAGCTGGAGGTGCTGAAGGAGATCCGGGACGCGCTGGTCGCACAGCGCGGCCCGGGGCAGGACCAGCAGGAGAGGTAACGCCACGGGCGGCGGCCGGGCCGGCGCGGAGAGGCCGGCGCGGCCTTGCCCGGAGAGAGCGGGGCCGCCTGGCCGGGATGTGGCAGGGCCGCCTTGCCCAGAGGAGGTCGGGCCGCCTGGCTCAGACCTGGCGGAGCCGGCCGGCTCAGATGTGGTGGGGCGGCTTCTCGTCGAGGAAGCGCTTGAGGTCGGCCGCGCCGCCGCCGGAGTCGGTGCGCTCGCCCCAGCCGCGGTCGGTGTCGTCGGAGGACTGCTGGTCGAGCGGGTCGTCGAAGACCAGCGCCGGCTTCGGCGCGCGCGGCTCTGGATCGGGGGCGCTACTCATGCGTCCAGGGTACGGTCGCGGAGAAAATCCCCGCGCCTTCTGCTGTGCTGGGAATCATGACGTCCAGCCCCACTCCCCCGCCCGTCCCCTCGGGCCCACCCGGCGACCGGGGACCGCTGCGCAGGCTCAGGGCCCGCGGACGCGACGAGGCGCACCGGACGGCCTCGCCGCTGGAGCTCTTCTTCGACCTGTGCTTCGTCGTGGCCGTCGCCCAGGCGGGCATCCAGCTGGTGCACTCCGTCGCCGAGGGCCATGCCGGCGAGGGGATCCTCGACTACGCGATGGTGTTCTTCGCCGTGTGGTGGGCGTGGATGAACTTCTCGTGGTTCGCCTCGGCGTACGACAACGACGACGTGCTGTACCGGGTCGTCACTCTTGTGCAGATCGCGGGTGTGCTGATCCTCGCGGCGGGGGTCTCGCAGGCGTTCGAGGAACACGACTACCTCGTGGTCTGGCTGGGCTACGTGATCATGCGGCTGGCCCTGGCGACGCAGTGGCTGCGGGCGGCGCGCGCCGCCGAGGGCCCGGAGCGGACGACGGCCCTGCGCTACGCCGGCGGTGTGCTGCTGTGCCAGGTCGGCTGGCTGGGTCTGCTGCTCCTGCCCGAGGACGCCCGGCCCTGGTGGTTCCTGGTGATGGCGCTGCTGGAGATGTGCGTGCCGCTCGTCGCGGAGAGGGGCCACCCCACGGCCTGGCATCCCCGTCATATCGCGGAGCGCTACGGACTGTTCACCATCATCGTGCTCGGCGAGACGATCGCCGCGGCCACGATCGCCGTGAAGTCCGGTGTCGACGAGAACGACGCACTGGGCGAGCTCCTCCCCATCGCGTCGGGCGGGCTGCTGATCATCTTCGCCGCGTGGTGGATCTACTTCGTGGTGCCCATCCACGGCCATCTGCGGTCCAACCGGCAGGCTTTCCTGTGGGGCTACGGCCACTACGTGGTCTTCGCCTCGGCGGCCGCGATCGGGGCCGGACTGGAGGTGGCGGTGGAGCAGACGGGCGGCAAGGCGCACATCTCCACGCTGGCGGCGTCGGCCGCCGTGACCCTGCCGACGGCCCTGTATCTGCTCACCGTGTGGGCCCTGCACTCGCGTCACTTCAAGGCGGGCATCGCCCAGCAGCTGGTGCTGCCGACGACGGCACTGCTGGTGATCTGCTGCACGTTCCTGGATGACTGGGCGGTGCTCGCGGCGGGCGTGGTCTGCGCGCTGTCGGTGGTGGCGGGAGAGGTGCTGGCCGCGCGCCCGGCGAGGGCCCAGGTGCCTTCGAGCCGGACGGCCTGACGCCCCCGACCGGCCTGACGCCGCCGACCGGCCTGACGCCGCCGACCGGCCCGACGGCGCCCGGTACGCCCGCGACGGCCGACGACTGGACAACACTGGGCGCCATGACAGTTGACGCATCGGTGGACGCTCTGACAGATGTCTCCGGCCTGCGCGTGGGGCATGCGACCCGCGCCGGCGACGGCTGGCTCACCGGCACCACGGTCGTGCTCGCCCCGGAGGGCGGGGCCGTGGCCGCCGTGGACGTGCGGGGCGGTGGCCCCGGGACCAAGGAGACTGACGCGCTCGACCCGCGCAACGTGGTGCGGAAGGTCGAGGCGATCGTGCTGACCGGCGGCAGCGCCTACGGGCTGGACGCCGCCTCGGGGGTGATGGCCTGGCTGGAGGAACGGGGGCGCGGGATCCGGGTCGGGGCGGACCCGGCGCATGTCGTGCCGGTGGTGCCCGCCGCCTGTGTCTTCGATCTGGGGCGGGGCGGCGACTTCCGGGCCCGGCCGGACGCGGCCACCGGCCGGGCCGCGGTCGAGGCGGCGGCGGCGAGCGAGCTCGGCGCGCGGGTGGCCCAGGGGTGTGTGGGCGCCGGCACGGGGGCGGTGACCGGGGTGGTGAAGGGAGGTATCGGCAGCGCGAGCGCGGTGCTCGGCTCGGGTGTCACGGTGGCCGCGCTGGTGGTGGCCAACGCGGCGGGTTCGACGGTGGATCCGGAAACGGGGGTGCTGTACGGGGAGTTGTTCCAGGGACGGGTGGAGTACCCGGAGGCGGAGGTCCACGCGGCCGCGCGGCGGCGCCTCGCCGAGACGGCCGCGAGGAGCGCGCCTCCGCCGCTCAACACCACGCTCGCGGTGGTCGCCACGGACGCGGAGCTGTCGAAGGCCCAGGCGCAGAAGCTGGCCGGCACGGCTCACGACGGCATCGCCCGCGCCGTGCGGCCGGTGCACCTCCTCAACGACGGGGACACGGTGTTCGCGCTGGCGACGGGAGACCGCGCCCTGGACGCCGCGAACCCGCTCGCCCTCAACGAGGTCCTCGCGGCCGGCGCCGATGTGGTGACCCGCGCCATCGTGCGGGCGGTGCGCGCCGCCGAGTCGGTCGACGGTCCTGGCGGGGCGTGGCCGTCGTACGGGGAGTTGTACGCGGGCCGCTGAGCGGGCGGGCTCCCACAGCGGCCCCACAGCGATGCCGGACATTGTCGCGGCCATGTAACGGTGATGTCGTTCCTGGCGGTCGGACGCAACCCGAACGGCCGCCCGGTCCCTCTTCCTTCACGTACTGGAGCGGATCACTCACATCACACGAACTGGGAGCAGCCCGTGACAACGCCGGACATTGCCGCGCGGCGCACACTGGGGGCCTGTGCCGCCCTGATGGTCGGCGCCCTGACGCTCACCGCCTGCGGTGGCAGCGCCAACGCCGATGACGACGCCAAGGGCGGCAAGGGCACGGGCAATACGTCCGTCGCGAAGATCGCCATCTCGGCGAAGGACGGCTCGACGGGCGCGTCCATCAATTCGACCGGCGTGAAGGTCAGCGACGGGAAGCTGACCGACGTGAAGATGACGGTTGCGGGCGACGGTCAGTCCGTGCCGGGCTCGATCTCCTCCGACGGCAAGGCGTGGAAGCCGAAGGAGCAGCTGGAGCGCGGCACGAAGTACCAGATATCGGCGACCGCGAAGGACACGGACGGCCGGACGGCCGCGGCCAACTCGATCTTCACGACGGTGTCGTCGTCGAACAGCTTCATCGGGACGTACACGCCGGACAACGGCACCACGGTCGGCGCGGGCATGCCGGTGTCGTTCACCTTCGACAAGGCCATCACCGAGCGGAAGGCCGTGCAGTCGCGCATCACGGTCACCTCCAGCAGCGGGCAGGAGGTGGTCGGGCACTGGTTCAACGGGCAGCGGCTCGACTTCCGGCCCGAGGAGTACTGGAAGGCGGGCTCCAAGGTGACGATGAAGATCGACCTGGACGGGGTCGAGGGCGCGAACGGCGTCTACGGTGTGCAGAAGAAGACGGTCACCTTCACCGTCGGGCGCTCGCAGGTCTCCACGGTCGACGTCAACACGCAGACCATGACGGTCGTCCGGGACGGCAAGACCATCAAGACGATCCCGATCTCGGCGGGCAGCCCGGAGCACACCACGTACAACGGGCAGATGGTGATCTCGGAGAAGTTCAAGCAGACCCGGATGAACAGCCGGACGGTCGGTCTCGGCGGTGAGTACGACATCCCGGACGTGCCGCACGCGATGCGCCTGACGACGTCCGGCACATTCATCCACGGCAACTACTGGTACAACAAGGGCAATCCGCCCTTCGGGCGCCAGGGCACCAGCCACGGCTGCGTCGGCCTCGCGGATGTCCAGGGCGCCGGGGGCAGCACGCCCGCCAAGTGGTTCTACGACAACTCGCTCATCGGCGACGTGGTGATCGTGAAGAACTCCCCCGACAAGACGGTGTCGCCGGACAACGGGCTCAACGGCTGGAACATGGACTGGAGCCAGTGGGTCGCGGGCAGCGCGTCCTGATCGGCTGAACATCCGCCCCAACTGGGGTTCTTGACGGACCGACCGGGCCGCGCGGGAACTTTTCGCGCGGCCCGCGCGTTTTCCCGGACGTACGTTTTCTCGGTTCCCGGACATGATGTCCGACCGAGGGGCTACGGTATGCACCCACAAGGTGACATGCAGCAACGCCGGGAGAAACCTTGAGCGTTCCGTACGAGACGGCAGCGTACGAACCCCACGACTCGCCCGAGTCTCCGGAGGAGCACCTCGCGCGACTCCTCGGCCGCGCCCTGAACTCCTTCGAGCTACCGGACGAGACGATCAGGCGGCTGGACTGCGCTCTGGCCCACGACGGTTCGCTGCACTCCGCGCACCACAGCGCGGGCCTGCACCGGGAGACGTACCGGCACACATGGCTGCTCGCCGACGGTTCGGCGCTCACCCTGTGGGAGCTCGTCCACAACACGGCGCTGGGCAGCGAACCGCAGCACGAGGTCTATGTGGACGAGGAGGAGCTGCGGGCCGCGACCGCGCGTCTGCCGCTGCCGCCGGACACCCCCGACTTCGAACTGCCGGTGACGGTGCAGCTGTCGCCGGTCCCCGCGCCCCGGCACGCCTATGCCGCCGACGACTCGGCGGACCACGCGCGCCGGTTACTGCGCCGGGCGGAGAACACGGACCGGCCGGGGGCGGACACGGCGGCCCTGCTGGCCACGGCGTCCGGCCATCAGATCACCCAGGCCTTCGGCCGCCCCTGCCGCGCCGGGCGGGCGAGGCTGGGCTTCTCGCTCTACGAGCACGCGTTCCTGCTGCGCGACGGCGCGGAGCTCTCCCTGTGGGAGGTCGAGCACACGGCGACGCCGGACGGGCGGCACATGTGCGAGGTGTACGGCAGCGAGGACGCGGCGCGCGATGCGATGGAGCGGCGGGCGGCGCAGCTTTCGTAGGGCGCGGTCTTCCTAGACGCCCCGGTCTCCGCCCAACTGGCGTACCAGCTCGGTGAAGGCGTCTCTCTCCTGCGTGGTGAGCTCCACGGACTCCGACCGGGGGCCTGTCTGCCGCTGTTGCGGGAGAGCGGGGAGGGAGTGGCCTTCGGGCCACCCGGAGAGGTGCTCAGGCATGCGCCCCAGTAGACACCACGGCCCGGGACTTCGGTCCCGGGCCGTGATTTTCGTGATCTATCTCGCAGGTGGCGTGAACGGTTCACATGCCTTGAAAGGGACGGACCGCGACGGGTGTCACGCAGCCACCGGCTGCTTGCTCTCCGCCGCCGGGGCCGCGGTGCCCTCGCCGGGCGCCGCGGCGGCTCCCGGGACCTGCTTGCGCATGCCCTTCAGGACGATCACCAGGGCGGTAGTGACGCAGACGCCCGCGGCGATGGCGACCAGGTAGAGGAGCGGGTTGCCGATCAGCGGGACCACGAAGATGCCGCCGTGCGGGGCGCGCAGGGTGGCGCCGAAGGCCATCGACAGGGCGCCCGTGATCGCGCCGCCCGCCATGGAGGCCGGTATGACGCGCAGCGGGTCGGCCGCGGCGAACGGGATCGCGCCCTCGGAGATGAAGGAGGCGCCGAGCACCCAGGCGGCCTTGCCGTTCTCGCGCTCGGTCGCGTTGAAGAGCTTGCCGCGCACGGTCGTGGCCAGGGCCATCGCCAGCGGGGGCACCATGCCGGCCGCCATGACCGCCGCCATGATCTTCATCGCGGAGTCGCTGGGGTCGGACACCGCGATACCGGCCGTGGCGAAGGTGTAGGCGACCTTGTTGACGGGGCCGCCGAGGTCGAAGCACATCATCAGGCCGAGGAGGGTGCCGAGCAGGACGGCGTTGGCGCCGGACAGGCCGTTCAGCCAGTCGGTCATGCCCTTCTGCGCCTCGGCGATGGGCTTGCCGATGACGACGAACATCAGGAACCCGACGATCGCCGAGGAGATCAGCGGGATCACCACCACCGGCATGATGCCGCGCAGCGCCGGCGGGATGTTCACCTTCTGGATCGCGATCACCACGCCACCGGCGATCAGACCGGCCGCCAGGCCGCCCAGGAAGCCGGCGTTGATGGTCAGGGCGATCGAGCCGCCGACGAAGCCGGGCACGAGTCCGGGCCGGTCGGCCATGCCGTAGGCGATGTAGCCGGCCAGGACCGGGACGAGGAAGCCGAAGGCGACGCCGCCGATCTGGAAGAGCAGGGCCGCCCAGCTGTCGGCCTGCGTCCACAGGAAGTGGTCCATCACCGACGGGGCCTTGTTGACCTTGTAGCCGCCGATCGCGAAGCCGAGGGCGATGAGCAGACCGCCCGCCGCGACGAACGGGACCATGTAACTGACGCCGGACATCAGCCACTTGCGCAGCTTGGTGCCGTAGCCCTCGCCGGAGTCGCCGGTGCGCTCGACGGGCGTGGCGCCCGGGGAGCCGGAGGTGACCTCGCCGCGCGCGGCCTTCTCGCGGACCTCCGCGATGAGTTCGGCGGGGCGGTTGATGCCCGCCTTCACGCCGACGTCGACGGTCGGCTTGCCGGCGAACCGGTCCTTCTCCCGTACGGAGACGTCGTGGGCGAAGATCACACCGTCCGCCGCCGCGATGACCTCCGGGTCGAGGCGGGTGAAACCGGCCGAGCCCTGGGTCTCGACGGTGACCTCGACGCCCGCCTCACGGCCGGCGTTCTCCAGCGACTCCGCCGCCATGTAGGTGTGGGCGATGCCGGTGGGACAGGAGGTGACGGCGACGATGCGGAACGGGCGCTCCTCGGGAGCGCCGGCGGCGTCATCGGTGGTGGTGCTGACCGTGGCGGCGGCGGGAGAGGCCGCTCCCGCCGACGCCACGGTGTCTTCGGAACCCGCTTGCGCGGTTTCGGAACCCGCTTCCGCGGAGGACTCGGCGGAGTCGGGCTCTTCGCCGCGGATCAGCGCCGCCGCGGCCGCCGCGTCGCCCGCCGAGCGCAGCGCGTCGGTGAACTCCGTGTTCATCAGCTGGCGGGCCAGCGACGACAGGATCGTCAGATGGGCGTCGTCGGCACCGGCCGGCGCGGCGATCAGGAAGATCAGGTCGGCGGGGCCGTCCGTCGCGCCGAAGTCGATGCCGTCGGAGCTGCGCCCGAAGGCGAGCGTCGGCTCGGTGACGTGCTCGCTGCGGCAGTGCGGGATGCCGATGCCGCCGTCGAGGCCGGTCGGCATCTGGGCCTCGCGGGCGGCCACGTCGGCGAGGAAGCCGTCCAGGTCGGTCACCCGGCCCAGGGCCACCATGCGCTCGGCGAGGGCGCGCGCCGCCGCTTCCTTGGTGTCGGCGGACAGGTCGAGATCGACCAGGTCCGCGGTGATCATGTCGCTCATCGCGGGCTCCTTAGCTCGCGTATCGCCCGGTGCGTGGGGTGGGCGGGGGAAGGGACGGGGGTGCTGCGGTGGGGGGTGACGAGGGTGGCGGCGGGGAGTAACGGGGAGGCCCGCCGCTCGGGGTCCGGTTCGTGCGGCTCGAGGTACGTCATGACACCGGCTCCTTCAGCACACGGTCCGCCGGGACCTCCGCCGTGACCGTCACGGCCGCCGGGTCCAGGTCGCCCGGCTCCGGCATGACACTGCCGGGCAGCTGGACGGCGGCCGCGCCATGGGCGACCGCGGAGGCGAGGGCGTCCGGGCCGCTGCCGCCGGCGATCAGGAAGCCGGCGAGGGAGGAGTCGCCGGCGCCGACGTTGCTGCGGACGGTGTCCACGCGGGCGCTGCCGAACCAGGCCCCCTCGTCGGACACCAGCAGCTGCCCGTCCGCGCCCAGGCTGGCGAGGACGGCCCGGGCACCCAGGGCGCGCAGTTCCTCGGCCGCCTTCACGGCGTCGCCGACCGTGGCGAGGGGGCGGCCGACGGCTCCGGCGAGCTCCTCGGCGTTCGGCTTGACCACGTCGGGCCGCTCGCGCAGCGCCTCCAGCAGCGCGGGCCCCGAGGTGTCCAGGGCGATCCGGGCACCGGCGGCGTGCGTGCGGGCGACCAGCTCGGCGTACCAGGAGGGGGCGAGGCCGCGCGGGAGGCTGCCGCAGCAGGCGATCCAGGCGGCGTCGCCGGACTGCCGCCGTACGGTCTCCAGGAGCAGTTCCCGTTCGGCCTCGGACAGTTCGGGACCCGGGGCGTTGATCTTCGTGAGGACGCCGTCGGCCTCGGCGAGGGCGATGTTGGAACGGGTGGCCCCGGCGACCGGGACCGGGGCGACCTCGATTCCCTGCGCGTCGAGCAGGTCGGCGACGAGCGCGCCCGGGGCACCGCCCAGGGGCAGGACCGCCACGGTGCGCTGTCCGGCCGCGGCGACCGCGCGCGAGACGTTCACGCCCTTGCCGCCCGGGTCCATCCGCTCGCCGGTGGCGCGGATGACCTCGCCGCGGTCGAGGGACGGCACCTCGTAGGTGCGGTCCAGTGACGGGTTGGGGGTGACGGTGAGGATCATGCGCGCACTACTTCCGTGCCGCCGCGCTCGATGGCGACGGCGTCTTCGGGGCTCAGCCCGCTGTCGGTGATCAGCAGGTCCACATCGCTCAGGTCGCCGAAGCGGGCGAAGTGCTCCTGGCCGTGCTTGGAGGAGTCGGCGATCAGGACCACCCGGCGGGCGGCGGCCACGGCCGCGCGCTTCACGGCGGCCTCGGCGAGGTCGGGGGTGGTCAGACCGTGTTCGGCGGAGAAGCCGTTGGCGGCCACGAACAGCACGTCGGCGCGGATCTCGCCGTACGCCCTGAGCGCCCAGGCGTCCACGGCGGCGCGCGTACGGTGCCGTACGCGCCCTCCGATGAGGTGGAGCTGGATGCCGGGGTGGTCCGCGAGGCGGGCCGCGATGGGCAGGCTGTGCGTGACGACGGTGAGGGAGGCCTCCAGCGGGAGGGCGGCGGCCATCTTCGCCACCGTCGTACCGGCGTCGAGGATCATCGTGCCCTCGGTCGGCAGTTCCGCGAGGGCCGCCTTGGCGATGCGGTCCTTCTCGTCGGCCGCCGCGGTCTCGCGCTCGGCGAGGTCCGGCTCGAAGTCGAGACGCCCGACCGGGATGGCCCCGCCGTGCACCCGGCGGACCAGGCCGGCCCGGTCGAGGGCCTTCAGATCCCGGCGGATCGTCTCCGCCGTCACCTGGAACTCCTCGGCCAGCGACACGACATCCACTCGGCCGCCGTCACGGGCGAGCCGGAGGATCTCCTGCTGCCGCTCCGGTGCGTACATGTCTGTTCGCCTCCGCCTCATGCCCGAACGTGTGGTTTCAGCGGGAGGCTACGCCGAGATTTCTGGGAAGTAAACAGGTTCGGGCCCAATCGGGCATGATCGGAAACAGCAGCGGGCCCGGCACCTTGTGAGGTGCCGGGCCCGTCCCCCGCTGTCAGACCAGCGCCGGTTCCTTCCCCTCCGCCGGCAGCGCCTCACCCTCCACGTGCTGCGCCGGCCGCTTCGGCAGGGCGAACATCAGCAGGAAGATGGCGGCCATCACCGCGGCCACCCAGCCGAGCGCGTTCTCGAAGGCGTCGGCGAAGGCCGGTCCCACCTGATCCCGGCTCAGGTGGTCGCCGATCGAGCCGAAGAACACGACCGACACCAGACCGAGCCCGAGCGCGTTGCCCATCTGCTGCACGGTGTTGATCAGGCCGGAGGCCGAGCCGGAGTGCTCGCGCGGCACCTCGGAGAGGATCGCGTCGGTCAGCGGCGCGACGATCAGGCCCATGCCGACGCCCATCACGACGAGCGGCAGGGCCATCTGCCAGGAGGTGATGGCGGGGCCGTAGTGCCCGGACTCCCAGATGTAGAGCAGCACCCCGGCCGCCATCACCAGCGCGCCCGCCTGGAGCACCTTGCGTCCGAAGCGCGGGACCAGCTTCTGCACCGACATCCCGGCGGCCACGGACACCGCGATCGAGAACGGCACCCCGGTCAGCCCGGCCCGCAACGGGCTCCAGCCCAGCCCGAACTGCATGTACAGCGTCCACACCAGGAAGAAGATGCCGAGCGCGACCCCGAAGACCGTCTGCACGGCGATCCCGGCCGCGAAGCTCTTGACCCGGAACAGCGACAGCTCGACCAGCGGAGAACCGTCCCGTGCGCTCTTGCGCCTCTCGTACGCCACCAGCGCCGCGAGGACGATCAGCGAGCCGGCCATCGAGACGTACCCCCACAGCGGCCAGCCCAGCTCACGCCCGCGGATGAGCGGGTAGATCAGCATCAGCAGGCCCAGCGTCACGAGCGCGACACCCACAAGGTCCAGCTTCAGGGCCCGCGGCGCCTTGGACTCGGTGATGAACCGGCTGCCGAGGACCAGACCCGCGACACCCACGGGCAGGTTGATCAGGAAGATCGAGCGCCACTCCCACCCGAACAGGTTCCACTCGGTCAGCAGCGCGCCCAGCAGCGGACCGGACACGGCACCGAGCCCGACGACCGCGCCGAACAGCCCGAACACCTTGCCCCGTTCGTGCGCCGGGAAGGTCGCGTGCACGATCGACAACACCTGCGGCACCATCAGCGCCGCCATACCGCCCTGCAGGAACCGCGCGGCCACCAGCATCTCCGGGTTCACCGCGAGGCCGCACAGCGCGGAGGCGACGGTGAAGCCGCCGATGCCGACGAGGAAGATCCGCTTGCGGCCGTGGATGTCACCGAGCCGCCCGCCGGTGATCAGCCCGGCGGCGAACGCGAGGGCGTATCCGGCGGTGATCCACTGGATCTCGCTGAAGGAGGCGCCCGACTCCCGCTGGATCGAGGGGATGGCGATGTTGACGATCGTGACGTCGACGAGGTCCATGAAAGCCGCGGTCATCACGATCGCGAGGGCGAACCAGCGGCGGCGGTCGGTCCCGCCGCCCGTGGTGCCGAGGGTGGTGTCGGTGGAGGTCATGCTTCGAAACTAGGGGGTCATTAGGTCAGATGATGTCCTAGTGGTGCGGCATCCTCGTCGGTATGACGACGGACACACCGGCCCGGCTGCTCACGCTCCTCTCCCTCCTCCAGACGCCCCGCGAATGGCCCGGCGGCGAGCTCGCCGACCGGCTCCGGGTCTCCCGCCGCACGGTCCGGCGGGACATCGACCGGCTGCGCGAACTGGGCTACCCCGTGCAGGCGACCAAGGGTGCCGACGGCGGCTACCGGCTGGTCGCCGGCAAGGCCATGCCGCCGCTCGTCCTCGACGACGAGGAGGCCGTGGCCATCGCGGTCGGGCTCCGCGCCGGGGCGGGGCACGCGGTGGAGGGCCTGGACGAGGCGTCGGTGCGGGCGCTGGCCAAGCTGGAGCAGGTGCTGCCGGGCCGGCTGCGCCATCGCGTGACCACCCTGCAGGCCGCGACCATGCCGTTGACCAGCGGGGACGGTCCCAGCATCGCACCAGAGACGCTGACCGTGATGGCCTCGACGGTGGCCGGGCACGAGCGGCTGCGGTTCGCCTACCGGGCCGCCGACGGCACCGGGTCGCGACGTCTGACGGAGCCCTACCGGCTGGTCTCGACGGGCCGCCGCTGGTACCTCGTGGCGTACGACATCGACCGCGACGACTGGCGGACGTTCCGCGTCGACCGGGTGAGCGAACCGTTCGCCACGGGCGCCCGCTTCGTACCGCGCGAGCTGCCCACGGGGAGCGCCGCGGAGTTCCTGCGGCAGTCGATGCAACGGCAGCAGCAGACCTACGACTTCGAGGTCACGTTCGCCGCACCGGCCGCCTTCGTAGCCGCCCGGCTGCCGAACTGGCTGGGCGCGCCCGAGCCGTTGGACGACAGCACCTGCCGGCTGCGGGGGTCCACAGGGGACCAGGTGCAGTGGGTGGCGTTCCGGCTGGCGATGCTGGAGTGCGACTTCGTGGTCCGGGAGCCTGCGGAACTCGTGCGTGCCGTACGTGAGTTGGGAGCACGGCTGAGCAAGGCGGCCGGAGACGGGGACGCCGGCGGGGCCTGAGCCCCCGGCCGCTCAAGTGCACACCGGCGAGGCCTGAGCCCTGGCCGCTCAAGTGCACACCGGCAGGACGCGCGCCCAGCGCTCAAGCGCAGGTCGGCAGAGCGGGGCCTTGCACTCAGGCCCACGCCGGCGGAGCGTGACCCCAGCACTCAAATGCACACCGGCGGAGCGTGCCCCCGGCACTCAGGCGCACGCCGGCGGGACGTGCCCCTGGCGCTCAAGCGCAGGCCGGCAGAGCAAGGCTCTGGCACTCAGGCACACGCCGGCGGAGCGTGACCCCGGCACCAGGCGCACGTCGGCGGGACGTGACCCCGGCGCTGAGGCTCGGTCCGGCCCCCGGCCGCGTCACGTCTCCCACGGGAAGTCCCGCAACGCCCTCAGGTTCCGCGACGCGAGTTCCGCCGGACCTCCCGGGCCCTCCGCCGGGCCGTCTCCTTCCGCCCAGGCCTCCAGGGCGGCGCGCACGGCGGCGCTGGCGACGGCGGCGGCGAAGCGCGGGCCAGGCGCGGCGGCAACGTTGTCGTCGCCCCGCTCGGACCCGGTCGCCCGTTCCGCCAGCACCTCCCCCAGCATCCGTTCCGATGTCTGGCACACCTCCGCCCACACCCGGCGCAGGGACGGATTCCCCTCGGCGAGGCGCAGCAGCGTGCGCACCCACTCCCAGGAGGACGCCGAGACACCGACGCCCGGGGTGAGGGTGTGGCGGACGCCCTGTTCCAGGGCCTGGAGCACGCTCGTGTCGGCGGGAGCGGCGCGTACCGCCGCCACCCAGCGCTGGGCGCCGGCCGCGTAGAGCGGGGCGACGGCCTCCTCCTTGGTGGCGAAGTACCGGTAGAAGGTGCGCGGGGCGATGCCGGCGGCCTGGGCGATGTCCTCCGCGCGGGTGGCGCGCAGGCCGTGCCGGACGAAGAGGCCCGCCGCCGCCCGGGCGATCTCCATCCGCGTCTCGGCCTTCCGCCGTTCGGTCAGCGAGGCCTGAGGCGGGGTCGGGGTGGTGCTGCTCACGCCCGGCAGGCTATGCCCATGTGACACAATCTGCCATCTGGCGGGCCACCCCGTGGTTCAGGTACGGGGTGCCCCGCCCTCCAAGCACCCCGCGGTGCGCGAGGCACCGGCAGAAAAAGAGCCGGACCCCGGCGCCCGGGGGGAGGGGCGCCGAAGCCCGGCCTTGGGAGAGTCCCGGCGCCGGGGGGAGTGCGACGGGACTTGGTTCTTGGGGCCGAGGGGGTGTGGCCCCGGGCCCGAACTGGTGGACCCGGAATTCTTGTTCCCCGAGCCTCGCGGGTTAAGCGGCGATACAACGCCATGTTTGCGCGGTCTTTCGCCACCCGGCGTACGCGGTGTCACCCATCACGCAGCCGGGTGCGAAACAGGCGTCACGCCGCCGCGTCGAAACCGGTACTGCGCGCCAGCTTCTTCAGCTCCAGCAGCGCGTGCTTCTCGATCTGCCGGATGCGCTCGCGGGTCAGGCCGTGCTCCTTGCCGACCTCGGTCAGCGTGCGCTCCCGGCCGTCCTCGATGCCGTAGCGCATCTTGATGATGGAGGCCGTGCGCTGGTCGAGGCGGCCGATGAGGTCGTCGAGTTCCTCGCTGCGCAGCAGCGTGAGCACCGACTGCTCGGGCGACACCGCGGAGGTGTCCTCAAGGAGGTCGCCGAACTGGGTCTCGCCCTCGTCGTCCACCGACATGTTCAGCGAGACCGGGTCGCGGGCCCAGTCGAGCACGTCGGTGACACGCTCCGGCGTCGAGGCGAGCTCGGCGGCGATCTCCGCGGGCTCCGGGTCCCTGCCGTGCTCACGGTTGAACTCGCGCTGCACACGGCGGATCCGGCCGAGCTCCTCCACGAGGTGGACGGGCAGGCGGATCGTACGGGACTGGTCGGCTATCGAGCGGGTGATGGCCTGGCGGATCCACCACGTCGCGTACGTGGAGAACTTGAAGCCCTTGCGGTAGTCGAACTTCTCGACCGCGCGCACCAGGCCGGCGTTGCCCTCCTGGATCAGGTCCAGCAGCGGCAGACCGCTGCGGGGGTAGCGGCGGGCGACGGCGACGACCAGGCGGAGGTTGGAGCGGATGAAGATGTCCTTGGCCCGCTCCGCGTCGGCTATCAGGGCCTCGAGTTCGTCACGGGTGGCGTCGGTCTTGGTGTCCTCGAACCCGTCGAGGACCTGCCGCGCGAACACACCCGCCTCGATGACCTGCGACAGCTCGACCTCCTTGGCGGCGTCGAGCAGTGGCGTGCGCGCTATTTCGTCGAGGTACATGCCGACCAGGTCGCGGTCGGCGATCTCGCCGCCATGGGCGCGAACACTGCTTGCCGCGTCGGCCGTCTCGCCGGTGGCGGACTTACGACGGGCGACGGCACGGGTTGCCATGCGTGCTCCCTTGCGATGGTGAGGTCAGCGGGCGGTCCTTCGGACGCTGGACTCCGTCTCCGGGACTCTCCGGACTCTCCTCGGGTGCCCTGCATCCGATGGAAACAACGACTGGAATCAGGACAGAATTCCCAACCCGCCCCACGATTTTCCTGATCATGCAGTACCCTGTCCGGCCACCTGGGGAGGCACGATGCCGTCGGAACGTACAGAGGTGCAGGTCAGGCCGGGAGTCGAGGCCGACCTCGAAGCTCTCACAGCCCTCTACAACCACTATGTCCGTGAGACGGCGATCACATTCGATACCGCGATCTTCACTCCGGAAGAGCGCCGCCCTTGGCTGCTCTCCCATCCAGTAGACGGCCCGCACCGCCTGATGGTTGCCACGGGCACCAACTCACAGGAAATTCTGGGCTACGCCACATCAAGCCCTTACCGGCAGAAGCCCGCTTATGCCACCTCGGTGGAAACGACTGTCTACGTCGCCCCGCACGCGGGCCGTCGCGGCGTCGGCAGCCTGCTGTACGAGGCCCTCTTCGAGGCCCTGTCCGGCGAGGACCTGCACCGCGCCTACGCCGGCATCGCCCAGCCGAACGAGGCGTCCGGGCGGCTGCACGAGCGTTTCGGCTTCCAGCACATCGGTACGTACCGGGAGGTCGGCCGCAAGTTCGGCCGCTACTGGGACGTGGCCTGGTACGAGAAGCCGCTGCGGTAGGGGGACGGTTTCAGCCGAACTGCACCGACCGCTTGGCCAGCCCCATCCAGAACCCGTCGATCACCGACTTCTGCACGTCCAGCTCACCGGCCGCGTCGGCGGCGCCCATGGTCACGAACAGCGGGGCGAAGTGCTCGGTGCGCGGGTGGGCGAGCTGCCCCGCGGGCGACGTGCGGGTGAAGTCCAGCAGCGCGTCCACGTCCCGCGCCTCCAGCGCCCGCCGGCCCCAGTCGTCGAACTCCGCCGACCAGCCGGGGATGCCGCCCTGCCGGAGCGCGGCCAGGTTGTGGGTGAAGAAACCGGAGCCGACGATCAGCACACCCTCGTCCCGCAGCGGGGCGAGCCTGCGGCCGATCTCCATGAGCCTGACCGGGTCGAGCGTCGGCATGGAGACCTGGAGGACGGGAATGTCGGCCTCCGGGTACATCTCGACCAGCGGGACGTACGCGCCGTGGTCGAGACCGCGGTCGGGGACGTCCTGGACGGGCACACCGGGGGCGCGCAGCAGCTTCCGTACCGACTCGGCGAGCTCCGGTGCGCCGGGAGCCTCGTACCTCACCCGGTAGTAGTGCTCGGGGAAGCCCCAGAAGTCGTAGACGAGCGGGACGGTCTCGGTGGCGCCGAGGGCGAGCGGGGCCTCCTCCCAGTGGGCGGAGACCATCAGGATCGCCTTGGGGCGCGGCAGTCCGGCGGACCAGGCGGCCAGTTCACCGGGCCAGACCGGGTCGTCGGCCAGCGGCGGGGCGCCGTGGCTGAGGTACAGAGCGGGCATGCGCTCCTGGGTGGCGGCGGACATGCTGCGACTCCCTCCAGAATGGTTCCCTGACAAAACTGTACGGGCCATTTGTTTAATCTTCAAGGAGGGGCCACGTAGAGTGGAACACATGAAGGCACCCGCATCCGCACCTACACCGGCCTCCGGCCAGGAGCCCCAGGAACCGCGCTGGCTCACCGATGAGGAGCAGCGCGTCTGGCGCTCGTTCATGGAGGGCGTCACCCTCCTCGACGACCATCTCGACCGTCAGCTCCAGCGCGACGCGGGCATGCCGCACGTCTACTACGGCCTTCTGGTCAAGCTCGCCGAGGCGCCCCGGCGGCAGCTGCGGATGACCGAGCTCGCCATGCTGGCGAAGATCACCCGCTCCCGCCTCTCGCACGCCATCGCGCGACTGGAGAAGAACGGCTGGGTGCGCCGCGAGGACTGCCCCGACGACAAGCGGGGCCAGTTCGCCGTACTCACGGAAGAGGGCTACCAAGTGCTGCGGCAGACCGCCCCGGGCCATGTGGAGGCCGTACGGCAGGCGGTCTTCGACCGGCTCTCCCCGGAACAGCAGAAGTCCCTCGGCGAGATCATGAGGATCGTCGCCGAGGGACTTCAGCCGGCCGAAGCGGGTGCGGACCTGCCCTGGCTCCGCTGAGCCGGGGCAGGTCCTGGAATCCATAGGTACGAGGCGTCCCCTTCCTCGTGCCTACGGGTGGCCCGAAGGGGTTTTCTCAGGTGCCCGAAGGGGTTCCTCCGGGCACCTCGTCAGTGGGCGACGACCGGGATCTGCACCTCGTCGTCCACGCCGGAGTCCGAGCCGGTCACGGGTGAACTGTCCGGACGGCCGGCGTTGACGAAGGTCAGGGCGATCGCGGCGGCCACCACGAGGATGCCGACGGCGAACCAGATGGCGCTCGTGTAGCCCTCGACCATGCCCTCCAGCTGGACCAGCTGCTGCTGGGACCGGCTGGTCGCCCCCACGATGTGGTCGGCGATGTACGACGTCGTCGCCGAGGCGGCGATGGTGTTCAGCAGGGCGGTACCGATGGCGCCGCCCACCTGCTGCGAGGTGTTGACCATTGCGGAGGCGACACCGGAGTCCCGGGGCTCGACGCCCTGGGTGGCCAGGGACATGGCCGGCATGAACGCCGTACCCATGCCGAGGCCGAGCAGCAGCATCGCCGGCAGCAGCAGGGCCGCGTACGAGGAGCCGATCTCCAGCTGGGTCAGCAGCAGCATGCCGAGCGCGGCGACCAGGAAGCCGGGGCCCATCAGCAGGCGCGGCGCGACCCGGGTCATCAGACGGGTGCCGATCTGGGTCGAGCCCGTGATCATGCCCGCGATCATCGGCAGGAAGGCGAACCCGGTCTTGACCGGCGAGTACCCCTTCACGATCTGCAGGTAGTAGGTCAGGAAGAGGAACAGGCCGAACATCGCGATGATCGCGAGTCCGAGGGAGAGGTAGACACCGCCGCGGTTGCGCTCGGTGACCACGCGCAGCGGCAGCAGCGGGGCCTTGACCTTGGACTCGACCAGCACGAAGGACAGGAGCAGGACGGCGGAGGCGACGAACATGCCGACGGTCACGGCGTCGCTCCAGCCGTCGGACTCGGCGCGGGTGAAGCCGTAGACCAGGGCGACCAGGCCGAGGGTGGACAGGATCACGCCGGGGATGTCGAGCGGCGAGCGGTTGCGACCGCCCTCCGGCTCACGGATGACGAAGTACGCACCGGCCGCGGCGACGATGGCGAACGGGATGTTCACGAAGAACGTCCAGCGCCAGTCCAGGTACTCGGTGAGGAAACCGCCCAGGATCAGACCGACGGCACCGCCGCCACCGGCGATCGCGCCGTAGATGCCGAACGCCTTGGCGCGCTCCTTGGCGTCGGTGAACATCACGGCGAGCAGGGAGAGAGCGGCGGGCGCGAGCAGGGCACCGAAGACGCCCTGGAGGGCGCGGGCGCCGAACATCATCGCCTCGTTGGTGGCCGCGCCGCCGAGCGCGGAGGCCGCGGCGAAGCCGCCGAGCCCGAGGACGAACGCCCTCTTGCGGCCCCACAGGTCGGCTATCCGGCCGCCGAACAGGAGCAGACCGCCGAAGGCGAGGGCGTAGGCCGTGACGACCCACTGCCGGTTGCCGTCGGAGATTCCGAGGTCCTGCTGGGCGGAGGGCAGGGCGATGTTCACGATGGTGGCGTCCAGGACGACCATCAGCTGGGCGAGCGCGATGAAGACGAGCGCTTTCCAGCGGCCGGCGTCCGGCGAGGCGGCCGGATTGCCGAGTGCCTTTGAGGCTGTTTCAGACATGGGGGTACCCACTTCGGGACTTCGTGACGGAAAGAGATGTCGAGAGACAGCGGATCGCCCGTAGGGATGGCCGCAGGGACTGTCGTCTTGGCCTCAGAGGTTGTGTCCTGGCCTCAGAGGTTGCGTCTTGGCTTCAGAGGTTGCGTCTTGGCTTCAGACGGATGGACGCGCTGAACTAATCGGTCAGGGCTGGCGCAGATCCTCCAGGGTCACGGCCGTGCCCGGCAGAACGGAGCGAGCGGGAGCCCGCAGCCCGTCCAGGAACAGCTGAAGATGGCGGTGGACGAAGGGGTCGGCACGGAAGCAGTCCGTCCCGGCCGGGGGCCGACTGAGCTGGGCCACGGCGATCATGACGTCTCCGACGCCCACGTCGGGGCGGAGCTGCCCGGCGGCGCTGGCCCGGTCCATGACCTCGGCGACCTGGCTCTCGACCCGTTCGCGCGCGGCTTCCAGATCCGGGTGGTGCTTGTCGAACGTGCTGGAGACCATCGGGCACAGCGCGCTGATCCGCTCGTCGGCGGCGGCGTGCACGAAGCGCTCCAGCGCCTCGAACGCGTCGCCGGTCTCGGCGAGCGCGAGCTCGGCCGCGGCGGCCGTACGGTCCATGACGGAGCAGACGACCTCGCGGACCAGCGCGTCGCGGTCCGGGAAGTTGCGGTACACCGTGGCGTTGCCGACGCCGGCCCGGCGGGCGATCTCGTCGAGCGGCACCTCGGGGCCGTGCTCGACGAACATCTCCCGGGCGGCGGTGACGATCCGCTCCCGGTTGCGCAGGGCGTCGGCGCGAGGCCGGGGCGCCTTGCGCTGTTCGGGGGTGGCGGTCTGCACGGCGTACTCCTGGATGGGTGAGGTGTGGGTGTTGCGGTGCTTGCGGTGTTGCGGTGTTGCGGTGTTGCGGTGCTTGCGATCCGGGGAGCGGGTCCCCGTTTCGGTCTGACACATGGCTAAACGGGGAGTGGGTCCCCGGTATTTCCCGTAGCCGGATTTTCTCCTTGTGACCTGACTCACAAGTACCCCTGGCTCTGGCTTGGCGCTACTGGCGGGAAACCCACGATCGGTCTCCTCCAACGCGCGCCCCCATCCCCCGCAACGCAGGGTGAGCGAAAGGGTGCAGCCGGAGACCGGCGGCTGCCGTGGCGCGGGAGGTCCCCTGCATGCAGCCGCAGCCTCAGCGCCCCCGGCCGGGCGCGGCGGGATCGCACGGCCCGGGCCGTAAGCGGCATCCGGGGGCGGGGCGTGCGGGGGCGGGCGGAGCGGGGAGCGGGGGTACGGGTGGTGCGGGGTCGGACGGCTCGGGGCGTGCGGGATCGGGCGGCTCGGGGCGTACAAAGTCGCACGGCTCAGGCCGAACGGAGTCGCACGGCTCAGGCCGAACGGAGTCGCACGGCTCGGGCCGAACGCGGCCGGGTGGCTCAGGCCGCGCCCAACCACCTGGCTCAGGCCGTACGCCGCCGCCCCGCCGTCGGATACCCCGGCGCCGTCTGGCGGCCCTGGCCTGTGTGACCGCCCTGACCTTCTCGGTCAGCACCTCGGCCGGCACGGGCCACCTCACCCCGGGCGCCACGACGGCCGGAGCCGGCCCGATCGCCCTGTCCCGCACCTCCTCGCACGCCCCCTGCCTGATCCACGGCGCCCGCGAGGTCCAGATGTCCGAGGGCATCCCCACGTCCGACGGCTACTCCCGCTCCACCGGCACCGTCCGCGCCCTCACCCTGATGATCGACTTCTCCGACGCCCCCGGCGACGGCGACGCCCTGGACCGCTTCCGGGAGTTCTTCCCGCAGACCCGCGAGTGGTTCCGCACCAGTTCCTACGGCCGTCTCGACTACCGCCCCGAGACCCCGATCCCGGAGTGGCTGCGGATGCCGAAGTCCTTCCGCGAGTACGGCATAGAGCGCGGCGCCCCCTTCGACCCCGGCTACCGCACGCTGGTCCAGGATCTCGTGGCCGCGGCCGACCCCAAGGTGGACTTCCGCGCGTACGACCTGGTGAACGTGCTGGTCACCCCGAACGCCGGCCCCTCCGCCCTCGACACGGTCCTGTCCGTCACCTTCGCCGGCAACCCCGAGGCCCCGACGGCCGACGGCACCCCCGTGGCCAACGCCTCGTTCGTCTATTCCCGCCAGGACGACGGTTCCGGCTCCTACGACCGCAACGGCTACCGCGTACTCCCCCACGAGAACGGCCACGTCTTCGGCCTGCCCGACCTGTACACCGCCGAGGGCGGGGGCGCGGTCGGCCACTGGGACATCATGAGCGAGGACTGGGGCGCCAACAACGACTTCCTCGGCTGGCACAAGTGGAAGCTGGGCTGGCTCGACGCGACGCAGGTCCACTGCGTGGCGACCCCCGGCACCACGGAGTACACCCTGACCCCGCTGGCCAGCGCCGGCGGCTCCAAACTGGTCGTCCTCCCCCTGGACAGCGGAACCGGCTACGCCGTTGAACTGCGCACCCGCGCGGGCAACGACGAGACGGTGTGCCGCCCGGGCGTCCTGATCTACGAGGTCGACGCGAAGGTGGACACGGGCATGGGCCCGGTCACCGTCCACGACTCCCGCCGCGACAGCGGCGGCTGCACCCGCGCGCCGAACGTCCACGCGGAACTGTCGGACGCGCCGTTCACGCCCGGCGAGACATTCCGGGATCCGCGCAAGGGAGTGGAGATCGAGGTGGCGGGGGTGGATCTGGAGGGGGGAGGTGGGGATGAGGGCGGGTATCGGGTGCGGGTGACGAGGGGGTAACGACGCCAGAGGGAGCGAGTCCGTCCGGGACTCCGGATTACCGTAGGCCTGCCGCGACCGCCGTACCGGAGAGCCCATGCCAGCGAAGCCACCCATGAACGACGACCCCGAGGGGTCCGCCCCCACGGCCGACGAGAACGGGGCGGCGGCAGAGGTCGGCGGCACGGCCACACCGGCCACGGAGTCGACCGCGCCGACCACCACGGAGGCAACAACACCAGCCCCGGGGTCGGCCGCACCAACCACAGGATCGGCCGCACCAGCCAGAGAGTCGGTCACGCCGAACGAAGCAGTCACACCGGACGAAGCGGTCACGCCGCTGATACGCGGCATCGCGGTGCTGCGGGAGCTGACCGAGGCGGACGGCACGCTGAGCCTGAGCGGCCTGGAACGGGCCACCCGCCTCGCCCGCTCCACGATCGACCGCATCACGGCCACGCTCGCCCGCATGGGCTACGTCCGCGTGGACGGCCGGGACGTACACCTCTCCCCCCGCCTGATGGAACTGGGCAACGCCTACCTCGCCGCCCTGCGCCTCCCCGCCCTGCTGGCTTCCCGGGCGGACGCCCTGGCCGACGAGCTGGACGAGTCGGTCTCCCTGGCGGTCGCCGACCGCGACGGCATCCGCTTCATCCACCAGGCGACCCGCCGCCGCGCGATGTCCCTGAGCTTCCGCATCGGCGACCTGCTCCCCGCCGAACGCACCGCCCCCGGCCCCCTGTTCGCGACGGAGTGGAGTGCCACCGACTGGCAACGCTGGCGCGAACGCCGGGCGGCGGATCCGAGGGACCTCTCCTTCACGGCCGTCCCCCCACGCAAGTACGGAGCGGACGCGAGAGACGACGACATGTTCATGAGCCGCACGCACGAGGCGGCCGAGAACGGCTGGGCCCTGGACGACCAGCTGATCGAACCGGGCTTGGTGGCGGTCTCGGTCCCGGTCCGCTCCCCTCACACGACCGCCGCCCACCAGCCTCCGGTATGCGTGGCCAGCGTGGTCAGCCACACCAGCCGCCACACGGCACACAGCCTGCGCACCACCCTGCTGCCGAGGTTGCGGGCGGCGGTGAAGCGGATGGAGCAGGAGTTGGAGCGCACCCCACCCCCGCCCCCCGGCACACCGCCGTCGGACCTGGCGCTCTGGACAGGCGCGTCGAAGCAGCAACTCGGCCGCGACTTCATCGAATCCCTGGCGCGGGGCCTGACGGTCCTCACGGCCTTCGGCGAGGGCAGGCCGGAGCTGACACTCACGGAGGTGGCCCAGGCAACGGGACTGGCCCGGGCGACGGCCCGCCGCGCACTGATCACCTACGAACACCTGGACCTGGTGACGCCGACAGGCGACCGCACCTTCGCCCTGACCCCCCGGATCCTCTCCCTGGGCTTCCCACCCCTCTCCCGTACGACCCTCCCCGACATCGCCCACCCCCACCTCGCCGACCTGACGTCCCGCATCCACGAGTCGACGTCCTTGGCGGTGCTCTCGGACTCGGGCGAGGAGATCCAGTACACGGCGCGGGTGGCGACGGGCCGGGTGATGAGCGTGAACATCACCCTGGGCACCCGCCTGCCGGCGCACGCGACGGCTCTGGGCCGAGTCCTCCTGTCGGACCGGGCCATCGGCCAAGCCCCCCTCCCCCAGGACACCCTGACCTCGGTCCGCTCCCAGGGCTACGCCTTGGTGGACGAGGAACTGGAAGAGGGCCTCCGCTCCATCGCGGTCCCGATCCGCGACCGGTCCGGCCGGGTGGTGGCCGCCCTGAACACGGCGATGCACGCGAGCCGCCACAGCCTCCGGGAGTGCGTGACGGACCTCCTCCCCGAACTGACGACAACAGCCACCCGCATCGAGTCGGACCTCCACACCGCAGCCCGCTTCACCCACGTCCCCCTGACCTGACCCCCACACCCACCCGACCCGTATCCGGTACGCTGACGCCAGTGGTCCCCCAGACCACAGGCACGCCGCTGCTTGCGTCCGATGCCACTGCCTTCGTTGCCTTCGTAGCTCAGGGGATAGAGCACCGCTCTCCTAAAGCGGGTGTCGCAGGTTCGAATCCTGCCGGGGGCACCAGCTCAGCAGGGGGTCACCTCCGAATTTTCGGAGGTGACCCCCTGCTGACATCCAGATTTGAGATCAACGGAGTCGGTCACTGGCGACCGGGGCCTCTCCTGATCAGCCGCTCCTGTTGCTCATGGCTTCACGCTGCGTGTCCTGGACGACGTGGGTATAGACATCCATCGTGATGCTCATCTGAGGGTGACCAAGGATCTCCATCAGACGCGGGGCGCAACTCCGGCCGCAGTGAGCAAGGTGACCGTCCCGTGACGAGGGTCGTGCAGCCGGATCACGCGGAGGCCTGGCGGACTGGGCGACGCGCGTGAACGAGCGATAGACGTTGCGCGGCTCGACCGGACGGCCGGGCCGGGTGGTGAAGACGTAGGCCGACAGCCAGCGGAGGGGTGCGACGCAAAGGGCAGGCAGAGATGCGGCGTGACGGCGGCGGCTATTGGGGTTGCCGTCATACAGGGCCCCACAGCGTCGCTGCATCTGCTGACGCACGTAGAGGAGACGGCTGTGCGCCCCACGCCGGCACCCGCATCAACTGGACGGTCCGACCAGTGCTCTACCTGCCGCTCGCGCACAGACACAAGGCCGAACTCCCCTCCTGTGCACATGACTTCAAACCCACAGAAGCCTCAGCGGCTCGCGATCCTCATTAGGGTGCTCGCATGACGGAGCCAGTCGAGCCAAGACGAATGCCCAAGCAGGCTGAAGAACTCTCCAACGTGTACGACCTCCTAGAGGAAGTACGACTCCGACCGGGCATGTGGGTCCGTCGCTGTTCACTGCAGCACCTGGACTCCATGCTCATCGGCTACCGCGTTGCTCTGGGAATCCATGGCAACGCGGAGCCGTTCGACTTTTGGAACCCGGGCCCCTTCTCCGAGTGGCTGGGGCGGCGACTGGAGCGCCATTCCTCCCTGGGCTGGGCAGCCGAGATCGAGCGTGAGGCAGAGCAGGCCGACAGGTCCGCGATGGAGATGTTCTTTGAACTCCTTGACGAGTTCCGCGCCGATACGAACCAGCTTCCGGATGGGGAAGAGCCCTTTACGGGGCCATGATCACTCGCGCCAAAGCAGCGCCACCCCAAAGCCGCTCCGCCGACCGGGTCACAAGCCCCACGAGGGCCACCCCAGCGCCACAACACAAAGTAATCAGTTAGATACTTTAAGTGATACACTCTACGTGTCAGCCTCCCTATTCCAGGAGGGTTCGTGAGTATCGTCAGCCGGATTGCCGCAACGCTGGCTAGTGTCAGCATCCTCGGCATGTCCATGCTCCCTCAAGCTGCCGCGAGCAGCGGTCCCCTATCGACTGCCGAGGCCCGAGCATCGCGATGCAGTGACTTCGGGAGCGCTCTTCTCTGCATGGTCGCTACGCCGGGATGGCGACCCCGAACCGAGTACACCCATAAAACGAACAGCACGCTCGATCTCCAGCTCGGATATCAAGTGCGCGCCTCCAACGGGCAGATGGCAACCCACTGGGACCCTGCCGGATTCATTACGTTTAGGAATCGTTTTGACACCTACTCGCACGAATTCGCCGCCACGGTCTACGCCCAGTACCAGTACCGCGGTGTCGTGCGCCAGCGAAGCGGCGAGTCTGTGTACTCACCTTGGGTGATTCCGAGTTGATGCGTCTCCCGAGACGAAGGCCAACACTGCGCTCACTGGGCTGATTGCCAACGTACGGTGACCACAGCCCCGCAACGCCGCAGCCCAACCCGAATGGCTCCAGCCAGCCGACACCCACCTGTCCGTAGTGAGTGTCTAACTGCGTGACAACGTCGACGAACAGCGGCGGACTATCGCAGCAGGTGAGAGACCCACCGGCCCAAGGTCAAGCAGCCATCCAAGTTGCTTCGGGACGAAGAGGTCACGTGTACAGTCCTGCCGGCGTCAGGGGTGCGACAGTCGGCGACGACTCTCTATTGCCCTACCATCCTGGACACCGCATCCTCGGCGTATGCCGGTCTCTCCTGATACTCGCGATCTATGCCGGTCCGTCTTCGCGCCGGACGTGCTGGAGGTGGCCGTTATGGCTCTGGGGACGTACACCGGGCCAGATGAGACGTGGGTTCACCAGGCCGCCACCAGGCTCAGCGCAGGAGAGCTTCACCGCCTGGCCCACTGGTTGAACGAGGCCGAGCGAAACCCGGACACCTTCCGCTGGTACGCCAGCGATCCCACCGACGTGTCACCCGAAACCCACTGGTTCGCGGTCGAGTTCGCCAACACGCTGATGGACAAGGATGTCCCCAAGCCGCCAGGGCCGCGGTAAGCACCGTGTCAGACCCGTGCCAGATAGCACGGGGAGCCACGGGGAACAGCGGTCAGTCACCCGGCACGTCCACATGTCATGACGCTGTTGCGCACCAGGTCAGCGCGCCTATCGAGCATGGAAAACCCAAGCTTCCCAAGCTGAGATCATCAGCGCCTGGGACCGTGGCCTTCTTCACAGCGCGCAACAACGTGTGCTCAATACAGTCGTATGGACTGGACTGCACCTCTGAGTGCCATAGCCGGCGCACTCGCTGGCATCGTCGCGACGTTCGTTGTGGACCGAGACCGCTGGAAGCGTGCCCAACGAGCAGACGCACAGACCGTTCTGCGCGAAGCCTTCGTGACCTACCTCTCTCACCTGGCCCGCGCGACAGAGAGCATGCGCTTCGCCTCAGAAGCTGCCTACGACACACCTGAAGATCGCAGGCGTGCAGTCCGTGCCGCCTTCTCAGAGTCCGGTCTGTTCGAGCAACGGTTCAGCCTGACGATGCTTGCCCCGCCTCGCGTGGTCGAGCTGGGCGTCGAAGCGTTCCGCACCGTCCGAACTCTGCGCGATCTACTCGCGGACGGCGCACACGTCACGGATGGCACCTTCCAGACCGCACAACACACCTACTACAAGGCCGTTCAGGCCACCGCATCCGCCATGCGCCAAGAACTCGGCATCCCCGAATTGCCCTTCGATCCCTTGGCGCCCAGCCACGACACCCGCACTCAGCGGCACCCCTGAGCACCACTCCAGGGCGAGCCCTTGTGAGAGGAACCCGGCCTTCGGGGCAGCTCGGCGCGGCCGGGCCACCGTCTCAGTTTCCGTCTCATTCAGCTCCGTTCACGGCTGTTCATCAAGGACCGCGCGCAGAGTTCGTCTCAAGGGCCAGCCGCCCAGGAACGCAGGTGAACGACCTCGAACCGAGCCCAGCACCCCACCAACACAGTGGGACATCGTGTTGGCGGGGTGTAGGGCGTGCATGCGCCCGGTCGGCGATACGTGATCAGCTTGGGGTGTGCAGACCATCATCGCCAGTGCCATAGCCGTTCTGGGGACCCTGCTCGGCTCGGGGCTCACCCTGGCGTTTCAGCAGCGCACCACCGACAAGGGGCATCAGTTCACCCGCCATGAGAGGCTCCGCCAGGAGCGACTCGATGCTTACTCCGCCTACGCCGGCGCACTCATCAACTACCGCCGCTGCCTGGTACATCTCTGGTTCTGCGAACACGAACAACCACCACACGAGGACCCCGGCGTTGTTCGAGTCCGCGCGTACGATCTGCGCTCCAGCGCCCAAGAAGCTCTCTTCCGGGTGCAGATGCTGACCGATGACGAGGCCTTGAGCGAGGCGGCAGAAGCTGTGCTTGCGGAGGTCACAGCCCTGCCCAAGACGGACAGCAGGACTGAACTGGACCAGCGCAGGGTGAAGACCCGCGACGACATCAGTCGACTGGTCACAGCGTCCAAGCGCCACCTCTGATGCGCCTGCCGACGCGTCTGCACGAACGGCCATTGCCCGGACAGGCCTCGAATGATCGCAGCTTCCCAGGCTGAGGGCGTGGTGCCAGCCCTGGCTGGCAGGTGCTGTTGGCGGCCGGGCTCTTCCAGCGACGCCGCCCCTAGTGGTGTTCTGTCTCCATGGATAGTGCGGTACCAGTTCTCGTTGCAGTTCTGGGCACGCTGCTTGGTTCAGCTGCGACGTACCTTTTCCAACTCAAGTCTTCGAAGCAAGCAGAGGACCTCGCTCATCAGAGACAGCTGAGGTCAGAGCGCATGGCGATCTATAGCGAGTTTGCCGGAGCGGTGACCGAGTTCAGGAGATGCCAGTACAGCCGATGGCACAGCGATCACGGGACCCCTGGTAGTGGAGGCGCTGAAGCAGTCCTAGAGGCTCGTCGGGTCAGGGGCATCGCGCAGCACGTCGGTTTTCGAGTTCAGCTCATAGCCAGTGACCCAGCGCTGATCGAGTCGACTCGCAGTGCGCTGAAAGCCACGGCTGCCATGCATCGTGCCGTAAGCGCCGAGCAACTTCGTGCCAAGGACGACGAAGCCATACGTTCGTTGGAGCGCTTCATCGTGCTGGCCTCTGGCGACGTGCAGTAAAGACCGACTGGCATCCTGGTTACAGCGCTTGTTGGGCCGTCCGAGGCTGCTCGACAGCCGCCGATGACGACCAACGACGACCGCTAGGCGCAGGAGTACAGCGCTCGTGACCTGCAAAAACCCAGCTCACCAAGGTCCCCGACAACCCTCAGGGGCAAGACGAAGCAAACCGAGCTGAAGAAGCCCTCTACCTGCGGTCTTCCCGTCAGGAGGGGGCTTCTCTGTGCGGTTGGGCCGTTCGCGCTCAGAGCGGCGCAGTGCACCCGGACCGACACGAGGCGGGCCAAGGGGAGTAGGGCGATGGTTTCGGCGCCGACCAACGGTGAGCGCCGCGCCGCCGAGGCCGATGAGGCCGAGGTGCAGCAGCTCACGAGGGATGAGGTCGACGGTGCACCATCCTGACATCCACGAGTGACATCAACGGCGCCGGACGCCAGGGCTCCTGGACGGTCTAACGCGGCCAGGTTGCCCCTGTGGCTCCCTGGTATGGCCGCGCAGCGATCGAACTCCTAAAGCCGGTGTCGCAGATTCGAATCCTGCCGGGTGCACAGCCAGAAGGACCAGCTCAGAAGGGGTTTCCTCCCGGGCTGGACCTCGTCGTGTTCGGGGTCGTGCCACACACGTGCCACTACAGCCAGTCTCAGTCCCGCTCCGCCCCGGCCAAGGACAGGTCCCAGTACGCGGCGTACCGGCCCGCGCGGCGCAGCAGGTCCTCGTGGGTGCCCTGTTCGACCACCCGCCCGGCGTCCAGGAAGGCGACGTGGTCGGCCCAGCGTACGGTTGCCATGCGGTGTGCTACCAGGACCACGGTCCGGCCCGTCATCAGCTGCTCGATGCCGGCGTGCACGGCCGTCTCGTTCACCGAGTCCAAGGCCGAAGTGACCTCGTCGAGCAGGACGATCGGGGCGTTCTTCAGCAGCGCGCGGGCGATGGAGACGCGCTGCCGTTCGCCGCCCGACAGCAGCGTCCCGCCCTCGCCCACGTCCGCCGACCAGCCGCCGGGCAGCCGCTCGATCACTTCGTCGAGACGGGCCGCGGCGGCCGCGGCACGTACCTCGGCGTCGGTGGCGTCCGGGCGGCCGAGGCGCACGTTCTCCTCGATCGTGCCGTCGAAGAGATAGACGTCCTGGAAGACGATGGCGATCCGCGCCATCAGCGCCGCGGTGTCCATCTCCCGTACGTCCACGCCGCCGATCCGCACCGCGCCCGCGTGGACGTCGTAGAAGCGGGCGAGCAGCCGCAGCAGCGTCGTCTTGCCCGCGCCCGACGGCCCGACGACGGCGAGGCGCCCGCCCTCGGGTACGGACAGCGTCACCCCGTCGGCGACCACGCGGTCGCCGTGCCGGAAGGTGACCGTGTCGAACTCGACGTCGTGGCAAGACGGTTCGCGCGGCGCGCGGGGCTCCGGAAGCGGCTTGGTGCTGAGGACGTCGTCGAGGCGGGTGAGTTCGGCGCGGGCGGCGCGGATGCCGCCACTCATCTCGGCGAGGGACAGCAGCGGGTCGGCGCAGCGGGCGGCGAGCACCAGGATTGCCAATACCTCGGCCGCACCGATGTTCCCGCCGAGGGCGAGGTACGCGCCCAGTGCGAGCAGCGCGGTGAACACCGCCTGCACGGTGACCGCGAGACCCAGCACACCCGGCAGCGCGGAGAGGGTGGAGCGGCGCGATGCGCGGCGCAAGTCCTTCAGGGAGTCGTCCAGCAAGACGAATCGCTCGCCGGTGCGGCCGGCGGCGCGCAGCACCGGCTGGGCCTGGAGGTACTCGATGACGCGGCCGGTGGCCGCGCGCTCGCGTTCCACGCGCTCCGTGTCGGTCGCCGTCGTCGCGCGGGCCGTGCGCAGCTGGACCGCGGCCACCAACGGCACGGCGGCCAGGCCGGCAAGCCCCAGCTGCCAGTTGAAGGCGAGCATCACGGCGACGATCGTCAGCGGCGTCACACAGGCGGAGATGAACGGCGCCAGCAGGTGCGCGATCACGCTCATCGCCCGCAACACGCCCTGGCCGGCGAGGACGGCCACCTCGCCGGTGCGGCCGGGTTGATACCAGCCGATGGGCAGCCGGGCGAGGTGTTCGCCGAGGCGCTCGTACATGCCGTGCAGCAGCGTCGTGCCCACGCGGAATCCGGAGCGGTCGCTGACGTACCGCAGCACCGCATAGACCGCGACCGCCGTGCCGAAGGCGGCCAGCCAGGGACGGGCGTCCTCGGGTGTGCTGCCGAAGAGCGCGCGCAGCACGGGCACCAGCAGTGCGTACGACAGTCCCTCGGCGAGGGCGGTCGCCGTCATCAGGGCGACGGTGCGGCGCACCGGCCCGGCGTACTCGTGGCCGAGCACACGCAGCAGTGTGCTGATCATCGGGCCTCTTCCCCTTCCCTGACACCGGCACCGGCACCCGCACCCGCACCCGCACCGGCGTGGATCTTCCAGAATTCGGCGAACGCACCGTTCCGCGCGAGGAGTTCCGCGGTCGTGCCCCGCTCCACGATCTCGCCGTCGCGCAGCATCACGACGGTGTCGGCGCCGGCGATCGTCTCCATGCGGTGGGCGATGACCAGCGTCGTCCGCTTCTCCCGGTCCTGCGCCAGCGCCTCGCGCACCGCCTGCTCGGTCTGGGGGTCGGCGAAGGCGGTGGCCTCGTCGAGGACCAGGACGGGGGCGTCCGCGAGCAGGGCGCGGGCGATCGAGACGCGCTGCGCCTCGCCGCCGGAGAGACGGGCGTCCTCGCCGATCACCGAGTCGTAGCCGCGGGGGAGTTCGAGAACGCGGTCGTGGATGCTCGCCCGGCGGGCGGCGCGGACAACGGCGTCGCGGTCGGCGTGCGGGACGGCGAGGGCGATGTTGTCCGCGACCGAGGCGCGCAGCAGCCGGACGTCCTGGAAGACGAAGGACACCCGCCGGTACAGCTCCTGGCTGCCCACCTCACGCAGGTCGACGCCGCCGAGGAGCACGGAGCCGTGCGTCGGGTCGTAGAACCGAGGCAGCAGTTGCACCAGCGTGGACTTGCCGCTGCCGGACGGCCCCACCACGGCGGTGATCGTCCCCGGCTCCAGCACCAGGTCGATACCGCGCAGCACCTCGCGCCCGGCCTCGGCACCCTCGTACCCGAAGCGGACGTCCCGCAGCTCCATCCGGTGTCCCTCGGGCGCCACCGGCCGTTCGGGCTCGGGCAGCGACGGCTCGGCGAGTACGTCCCGGATGCGGCCGACGGCGCGCCGCGCGGCCTGCAGGTCGTCGAAGCCGTGCCCGAGCGCGGCCACGGGCGCGGTCAGCCCGAGGCCGAGGAGCAGGAAGGGCAGCAGGTCCGCTGGGGCGAGCCCGCCCCCGGTGATCCGGTACGCGCCGCCGACCAGCACCGCCAGCAGCACGAACGGCGGCGACAGCGCCACCTGCATCCCGGCGGCGACCCCGGAAAGACCGCGCACCATCCGGTAGAAGCTCCGGGTGAAGTCGCCCACCGCCGTACGGAACCTGCCGTGCGCCCGCTCCGCCCCGCCGAACGCCTTCACCACCGCGATGCCCTGCACGAACTCGACCGCCGACGCCGAGATCCGTCCCATGGCGGAGTCGAACTCCTTCTGCTCGCGCAGCCGCGTGGGGGTCATCATCAGCGGCACCAGCGCGGCCGCCAGCAGCACGGGGATCAGCGTGATCAGCGTCAGCCGCCAGTCCACGGTGAAGAGGTAGCCGAGCGAGACCAGCGGCACCACGAAGGCGGAGACCAGCTCGCCCGGCGTGTGGGCGATGAGCGGGTGCACGGCGCTGACGTCCTCGCCCACCAGCTTCGCCAGCTCCCCGCTGCGCCGCCGCGCCAGCCGGCCGATCGGCATCCGCCCGAGCCGCGCGGCGAGTCGCCGGCGCAGCGACAGCTGCACCCGGGTGTCGAGGAGGTGCCCGACGCCGGACGAGGCGGCCGTGAACAGCAGCCGGACGAGCAGCCCTGTCGCGCCCGCGATCACGACATCGCGCACGTGCCCGTCGTCGGCCGGCCCCGGCGCCAGCAGCGTACGGCCGAGCTCGACGACCGCGAGCAGCGGCGCCAGGCCGGCGACGGCACCGATCACCTGAAGGACGACGACGACGGCGAAGCCGCCCGCGTACGGGCGCAACAGACGGGCCACGCCCGGTGGTTGCGGCGCGGTGGTTCCGGTGGGAGTCATGCGCTCACCTTCGCCGCGGCCGCGGCCCGCTGGATTGGAGAAATGTTCCGTCCAGATGTTCCGTCCAGATGTTCCGTACGGGCGGGCCGTAGCATGGACGCATGTCAACTGCCGTGCATCGGCGTGTCGTTGCCCCCGTGTGGGAGGTCACGCGCCCGGCCCGGCCCGGCCGCGTACCCGGCGTCGTCCTGGCGGGGCTGCGCGACCGCGGCCCGGCTCCGATCGACCACCGGCTCGACCCGCACCCCGTGCTGACGCTGGCACTGCCCTGCGGCGAGGCGGCGCTGGGCATCGACGAGTCGACTGGACGGCAGCACCGCGGCAGCCTTGTCACCGGGCTCGGGTTCGGCGCAGGTGGTGCGGCGCGGGTGCGGGCCGTGAACGTCGAGTGGGTGCAGGTGCGCCTGTCGCCCGCCATCGCGCGCGCCGTGCTGGGCGTGGGCCCTGCCGAGCTGGAGAGCTCCGTGGTGGCCCTGGACGACCTGTGGGGAGAGCGGCGGGCAGCCCGGCTGCGCGAGCGGCTGGCAGGGACCGCCTCGTGGGAGGAACGCTTCGCGCTCGTCGAAGCGTTCCTCGCCCCTCTGTCCGCCGCGGGGCCCGCCATCGAGCCGGAACTGGCCTGGGCCTGGGACCGTATCGTCGCCGGGCACGGCCAGGTGCGGGTCGAGGGGCTGGCCGACGAGCTGGGCTGGAGCCGCAAGCGCCTGTGGTCCCGTTTCCACGCGCAGCTCGGCCTGCCGCCCAAGCGCGCAGTGAAGCTCGTCCGCTTCGACTGGGCCGCCACCCGCCTGGCCGGGGGCCAGGAGGTGGCCGGGGTCGCGGCCGACTGCGGCTACGCCGACCAGTCGCATCTGCACCGGGACGTCGTGGCGTTCACCGGTGTGACCCCGGCGACCGTGGCCGGCCAGTCGCTCGTCGCGACGGACGACCTGGCGTGGGTGGACCATGTGCCGCGTCTCTCGGCACGATGGGGCGATGCCCCGGCCTCCCGTTTCGACGGGCCGCACCGGCCACCGCCGCCGACCACCGGCGGAGATGCCCGAGCTGGACGGGTTCCCGGGCGGAGTACGGATGTACGGTCCTGTCACCCGGGCCGGCGGCCCGCTCACGCCGCCGATGCGGGGGACTCCGGCTGACGGCGGCCGGTGCCTCTCGAGACCCCCTCCACCCTCCTGACCCCGGACCGATCGTGGTCCGGGGCATTCGAAGAGCCCGACAAGGGCGCGCGGCTGCTACCGGAGCGCGCCCGCGTCCTTGGCGCTTTCCGGGCGCCTTCGCTCCCGGACCAGCGAGATCGCGATCACCAGAGCGGCCACGAGCACGGAGAGCAGCACCTGGCTCCGTCCGCCGCCCTCCTTGTCGTCGGTGAGCATGTAGACGAGCACGAACGAGATCATCGCGATCGTCACCCACGTCAGATACGGGAACAGCCACATCCGGACGACGAGCTTCTCCGGGTTCTCGCGCAGGATGATCCCCCGCATCCGCAGCTGCGAGAAGCAGATGACCAGCCACACGAAGAGCGCGACCGCACCGGAGGAGTTCAGCAGGAACTGGAACACCGTGTCCGGCCACAGGTAGTTGAAGGCGACCGCCACGAAGCCGAAGGCCACGGAGGCCAGGATCGCGGACTGCGGGACACCTCGCGCGTTCGTCCGTACGAAGGACCGCGGGGCGTCGCCACGCTGCCCGAGGGAGAAGGCCATACGAGAGGCGGTGTAGAGGCCGGAGTTGAGACAGGACAGCACGGCGGTCAGCACGATGAAGTTCATGATCTCGCCGGCGTGCGGGATGCCGATCGAGTCCAGGGCCGCGACGTACGACCCCTTCTTCTCGATCGCGGGGTCGTTCCAGGGCAGCAGGGAGACCACGACGAGGATCGAGCCGATGTAGAAGACGCCGACCCGCCAGATCACGCTCCGGGTGGCCTTCGCGACGGCCCGCCGCGCGTCCGGGGACTCGGCGGCGGCGAGGGTGACGATCTCGCTCCCCATGAAGGAGAAGACGACCAGCAGGATGCCGGTGAGGATCGTTCCGGAGCCGTTCGGCAGGAAGCCGCCGTGTTCGGTGAGGTTGCCGAAGCCCGTCGCGGCGTTGTCGGAGCCGGGCAGCACACCGAAGATCGCCAGGCCGCCGAGGACGATGAAGCCTCCGATGGCGACGACCTTGATGCCCGCGAACCAGAACTCGAACTCGCCGAAGGAACCGACCGAGATCAGGTTGGTGGCGGTGAGGACCACCATCACGATCAGCGCCCAGGCCCACTGCGGCACGGCCGGCACCCACCCTTCCAGGATCACGGCACCCGCCGTCGCCTCCACGGCGAGCACTACGACCCAGAAGAACCAGTACAGCCAGCCGATCGAGAACCCGGCCCAGCGGCCCAGCGCCCGGTCCGCGTAAGCGGAGAAGGAGCCGGAGGTCGGGTAGGCCGCGGCCATCTCGCCGAGCATCCGCATCACGAACACGACCAGGGCCGCGACCAGCGCGTACGACACCAGGATGCCGGGCCCTGCGGCGGCGATACCGGAGGCGGACCCCACGAACAGGCCGGCGCCGATCACACCACCGATGGCGATCATGGACAGATGGCGGTTCTTGAGACCGGCCTTCAGACCTGCCTGCTCCGGGGACTGACCGTCGGCAGGCGGGGCGGTGTCAGGGGCCGGAGCATCTGGGGGACGTGTGGTCATGTCGACATCCATCCGTTGAGTGGTGGGGAAGCCGTGTGGGGAGTGGCTGCCGTGGTTGCTGGGGCACTTGCTGGGGCACTTCTTCACCGGTCATCGGTCATCGGTCACCGGTTCACAGATCACCGGATCGCCGGATCGCCTCGACGGCGGGGACGAGCAGGCCGGTATGGCAGGGGGGAGGGCCATGGCCTTGATGGGTCCGCAAGCGTTCACGGTGCGGGGCGCGGTATCCGGATGCCGTGCGGGTGATGGGGTCGTCACCCGCACGTCCGCGCTGCGCTCCGCCTCCTCATGAGAGGCGGTCCGTTTCACTTACGGGAGGAGATTTGCGTCAGCGTATGAGGAGTCATGGGGCGGCGGGCTTGTCCAGTAGGACGAAGTCGTCGCCGATGGCTGTACGGCCCGCCAATGCGGGACGGAAGCGGGATCAGGTGCCGGGCGGGAGCCGCAGCTGGAGCATGGCGAGCAGACGCTGGTCAGGACGGCTCAGGTCGAGACCGGTCAGCTCCTCGGCCCGGCGAAGGCGGTAGCGCAGCGTGTTGGGGTGCACATGCAGCTGGGCGGCGGCCGCCCGTACGTCACCGAAGGAATTCAGGTAGGTCAGCAGGGTCTCCGCCAGGCGGCCCTGGTGCCGGCTGTCGTGGGCGACAAGGGCGGTCAGCCGTGGATCCCGTATCTCGGGATGGCCGGAGAGCAGCGTCAGCACTTCACTGACCAGTACTTCCGACTGGATGTCCGGCAACGCGGCGACCGCGGTGTGTACGTCGGCTCCCAGCATGGCGTCGAGGATGCGGTCGGCCTCCCGGCGCGACTCCGTGACGTCGCCGAGCGTGGACACCACGCAACCGACCGAGCCACGCAGCGGCAGGCCCAGGTGTCGGCGTACGGCGTCGGTGATCTCCTGACCCCAGCCGCGCAGCGTGTCTATGTCGATGCCGCGCGGCAACTGGGGCAGGAGCACGTAGATGCGGGGATCGACCTGTGTGACCAGCGCGCTGCGGTGCCGGGCGGCTATGTGCACGGAGACCAGGTTGGTGACTTCGGCATGGGTCAGCTCCGCTGCGGCGACGACCTCCGCGGTTCCGTACGAGAAGCCCAGGACGGCGGCCGGGCGGGTCGCGTCGAATCCCAGGTGGGTGGCCAGCGGCTGTGGCCCGGTGCTCCCCTCCAGCAGTCCGGCCAGCAGGGTTCGCGTGAACGTCAGGTTCTCCGAGAGCTCCCGGCGGCGGCGCACCAGATGGAGCGCGGCGACCCGGGCGGCACCCAGCAGTGCCTGGCCTGAGCGTTCGGACAGCGGTGTCGAGCCCTCCTGCACCCAGATGGTCCCCAACTGCCGGTCCCCGGACCGGATGGCCACCGCGAGCCGACGGCGGATCCCCAGCTCGGGGTGGCTGTCGATGCTGATCACCTCGTCGCTGGAGTGCAGGTGCTGGAACACACCCCACTCGCGCAGCTTCGCCAGGTACGCCTCCGGTCCCTGCCAGCCGAGGATGGACCGCCGCCGCAGGTCGTCGATCTCGTCGGAGTCGGTGGAGCGGGAGTACGCCAGCACCCGGTTGGCGGCGTCCTCGATGCTGACGATGCCGCTGGTGAGGATGGCGGTGGTCTGGGCGAGCGAGAACAGGTCACTCTCGTCGGCTTCGCCGATGTGGCCCGGCGGCGCGTCGTCGAGGGCGGCGCAGGCCAACGCGTTCACCTGTTCCCAGCGTGCTTCGCCACGCAACGAGAGCAGGGCGACCCCGGCCTCGGTGGCGGTCTCGCTGAGAGCCGCGGCCTGGCCGGGACCGTCCAGTTTGACCACGACGCCGGCGGCACCGTCGCGCCCGGCGGCCCGCAGCGCGGGATAAGCGGCTCGGCCACGGGCACCGATGACGAGAACCAGCTCGCCCGGCTGGGTGGTCGGCGGCTCCTCGGGATCGAGCAGGGCCACGCCACGGATCTCGACGTCCAGTCCGGCGGGAGCGGCCTGCACCTCCACCAGCGAATCGCCCAGAGCCATCAGCAACTCGCGCAGGCTGATGCTCGCGGGAACGGGAAGCGGAGTTGTCTCGGCCGGATCCATGATCGTCGCCTTTACTGGGAGCCACGCCGGAGCCCTGATGCT
Source organism: Streptomyces sp. NPDC057002 (assembly GCF_042673825.1). Lineage (NCBI taxonomy): Bacteria > Bacillati > Actinomycetota > Actinomycetes > Kitasatosporales > Streptomycetaceae > Streptomyces > Streptomyces sp. NPDC057002. The sequence continues at coordinate 398,605 of NZ_JBHURZ010000006.1, read as the reverse complement.
ATCCGTCCGGCGACGAGCACCGCCCTGGAGCATGTGGTTCTGAGGCCGACGCCCGAGTTCTCGGTGACGAGTCCGCCGGTGGACCGGGGTCGGCAAGACCACGCTGCTCGACCATGCCGCCCAGCGGGCGGACGGCATGCGCGTGCTGCGTGTCGAGGGCATCGAGTCCGAGATGGAGCTCGCCTTCGGCGGGCTGCACCGGTTGTTCCTACCCGTCCTTGACGTCCTCGACCGGCTGCCGGCGCCGCAGGCCGCGGCCGGGCGAGCGATCTTCGGACTCACCGACGACGTGGTGCGTGATCGCACAACAGCTCCGCGCAGGTCAGAACATCCCCGGGACGACGTGCGCGTCACGGCGCGGGGCGCGACTCCGGCCGCCCTGAGGGGGCCATGCCGGGCGTCATGCAACGGGATGACGCGGAGGCCGGGCGGACTGGGCGACACGCGTGAACGATCGGTGGAGGGTAGGCCGAATCCTCCGGACCTGAAGGGCGCCAGGGGCAAGGCGACACGTCAGGATCAAGCACTCTCATCGCCTTACGCGACGGCGGTTCCCTCGAGTTCGATCAGTTGGCCGGGGATCGCCAGGCGCGTCACCCCGAGCATCGTGGTGGTCGGGGCCACCGCCGCGGTGCCCAGACGGGCCGCCAGCGTGCCGTAGTGCGGGAGGAGGAGATCGACGTCGGTCGTGTAGACGTTCAGCCGGACCAGGTTCGCGAGAGACATGCCGGCCTCGCCGAGCACGGCCTCCAGGTTGTCGATGCTCAGCGCCAACTGCGCTGCCATGTCACCGTCGTGCTGGGGCTTGCCGTCGGGGCTCATCGCGGTCTGTCCCGAGATGTACAGGGTCCGGGTGTGCCCGGAGACGACCTCGCCCTGGTTGAACCCCAGCTCCACGGACCACTTCACCGGGTTGACCGCCGTGCGTTCCATTGCCACGTCAGCTCCAAATCGATTCGATTTCGACCTCGTGGCAACGAGCCTCCCAACAAATCACGACACCCTTGGTCATGTATTTCATTAGTGTTCTCGTATGCGCGCCGACCGGCTGGTCTCACTGGTGCTGCTGCTGCGCCAGCGCGGTCGGCTGACCGCGGACACGCTGGCCCGCGAGCTGGAGGTGTCCACCCGCACGGTGCTGCGCGACATCGAGGCGCTGTCCGCGGCCGGCGTCCCGGTCTACGCCGAACGCGGCCGGTACGGCGGCTTCGCGCTGTCGCCCGGTTTCAGGACCGAGCTCACCGGGCTGAACCACGACGAGGCTCTTGCCCTGCTGACCGCCGGATCGGGGCGCGGCGAGCAGGTGTTCGGCCTCGGCTCGGCGCTTGCGTCGGCCATGCGCAAGGTGGCCGACGCGCTGCCCGAAAGCCACCGGGGCACCGCGAGCGACGCGGCCCAGCGTTTTCTCGTCGAGCCGGAGACCGATCTGCTCTCCCGTCGGCTGGTCACTGACGAGGTACCCGACACCACCATGACCGAGGTCCGGCGCGCGGTGCTCGCCGGACACAAGCTGCGCATCCACTACGCGGCGACGGGCCATGCACCACAGTGGCGCACGGTGGATCCGATCGGCCTGGTCACCGTACGCGACCGGGGTTACTTGCTGGCCACCCGATCTGGCACGGACCGCACCTACCGGCTGTCGCGGGTGCTGGCCGCCGAGGAACTCCCCGAAGCGGCACAGCGGCCGAATCGGGTCGATCTGGACCGGATCTGGCGGGAACGCTCCGCACGGTTTCTCGCCGGCGGCGACCACGTCACCGTGCTGGTCCGGGTGAGCCCGGCGCGGCGGGAGGAATTGCTGGGCACCGCGCTGGCCGTCCGCGCGGAAGAACCCGACGCAGACGGGTGGCTGCGGCTGGAGGTGACCTTCCAGGATTCACGACACGCCGAATGGGCGCTGTGGCAGCTCAGCACGGACGCGGAAGCTCTGGCCCCGCAGTCGTTGCGCGCCTCCCTGCGCGACCGCGCCACCGCCATTGCCACCCGCTACAGAGACTCAGACTCGTCCCTGCGGTTGTAGGTCTCACCTTTCGTCGGCTCAGGGCTTCTTCGTGGCCGACTTCTTCGTAGCCGACTTCTTCGTAGCCGACCGCTTCGTGTTCTTGGGCTTGCTCGGGCTCGGGCTCGGGCTCGGGCTCTTCCGAGCGGCCTTGACGGGGGGCGTCGTTCGCTTCGGGGTGGTCGGCCATTTGAGTTCGATTTCCAGCTCGATCTCCCCGTTGTCGAGCTCGACCTCCATCTCGCTGTGGAGGTCGTCGGGGATGCGCAGGCTCAGCGTTCCGGAGCTGAGTTCCAGTTCAGCGTCGCCTCCTTCCCTCAGGGCGGTTGCGAGTGCCGTGAGCTGGTCGGCCGCCTCCAGGCGTGACAGCGAGCGCTTCTGCTCAAACTTGAGATCTGTCATGCGTGTCTCCGATCCGGCATGAATGGCGGCAGTCAGTCGGTGACTCGGTCGGCGTGGCGGTGGGCCACCCTCCATTCGCCGTCCTCGCGGCGGTACAGCTGGGTGGCTCGCAGGGTGTAGGTGCGGGGCTCTCCGTCGACGGAGGCGGAGACGTGTTCGAGGCCGGCCGTGTAGGCCATGTCCCCGGAGACGTCGAACACCTGCGGTTCGAACACGTACGAGGTGCAGTCGGAGAAGCTCTCTCCGAGGGCGATGAAGAGCTTGTCGAGTTCCTGCTGGCCGTAGGCGTCGCGCCACGCCCCCATGACGCTCACGGGCTCGTCGCGTGACCAGAGCGCCCGGCGGGGGGCCGCATCGCCGTTGTGCAGCGCGCGCTCCGCCTCGTACAGGGCGGTCCTGACCCACGCCAGGAAGTCGTCGCGGTCGGTCATGCCTTCATCATGCGCCCGCTGATCGGGGGCGCCCACTCGGCGGCGCTTCCCGTAGGGCGGGCAGGCGCCAGTGGCGAGGGACTCCGGCAGTGGGCTGGTGGCACCGCCGTGCGGGGGATGGGGTATGCGCCCAGAGGGTGGCAGCGGAGTGCCGTAGCCGCCCTGAGGGACTTCAGTCCGTGCCGAGGCCGTCGATCAGGCGGTTGAGGAAGCGGGTGAACGTGGCCTCGGGGGCCAGGGGGCGGGCGGGGGCCGAGAGGGCTTCGGCGAGTTCCGGGTGGTGGCCGTCCGCGGCGACGATCGCGAGGTAGCGGGCCTCTGCCGCGGCCCGGTCGGGGGAGCCGGCCGCTGCCGCCTGGGTGAGTTCGTGGGTGACGTGTCCGGCGACGAAGGCCGTGAGCTGGGCGAAGATCTCCAGCTTGGCCGCGCCGTCCAGGCCCGTGGGGCGCAGGGCGGCGAGGGCGTGTTCCAGGAAGGCCAGGGTGTTGGGGCCGAGGCTGCGGCGGGTGGACAGGGCGGTGGGCAGCCAGGGGTGGCGCAGCATGTTGGCGCGCTGGAGGTGGGCGACGGTCTTCAGGTCGGTGCGCCAGTCGCCGGTGAGGGCGGCCGACGCGGGCAGTTCGCCGCTGACCTGGTCGATCATCAGCTCCAGCAGCGTGTCCTTGTCGGGGGCGTAGCTGTAGAGCGACATGACTCCGGCGCCGACCTGTGCGGCGACGCGCCGCATGGTGACCGCTTCAAGGCCTTCCGCGTCCGCCAGGGCCACCGCGGCCGTCGTGATCGCTTCCCGGCTGAAGGCGGGCTTGCGGCCCTTGCGGGGCTGACCGGGGCTCAGCCACAGCTGTTGCGGGTCGCGGCCCGGGGTGCCGGAACCGTCCTCACGCGTCACGGCTTCGTACTCCTGTTCGTCGAGGGCTCACCGAGGGCCACTGTCGTCGTCATCCAAGCATCCTCTATTCTCGTACAGTGTACGGAAAGTCGACGAGGGGACCGATCATGGCTTCACGCACCCACGACCCCGCGGCGAAATCGGCCTGGACGCCGTCCGCCCGGAAGCCGCCGCTGTCCTCGCGGATGATGAGGGCGATCTGGCGCGGGCTGCCGGAGAAGCGGTACGACGTCGGGTGGGAGCCTGGGCTGGAGGTGCCGGCCGCAGATGGCAGTCCGCTGGTCACGGACCACTACTTCCCCCGTGCGGACACGGGCGCCGATTTCCCCACCCTGCTGGTGCGCTCGCCGTACGGCAGGGGGCTGCCCTGGTCACCGCAGTACGGCATGCTCTTCGCCGAGCAGGGCTTCCATGTGATCCTGCAGAGCTGCCGCGGCACCGGCGGCTCGGGCGGTGCGTTCGATCTGTGGCGCAACGAGGCCGCCGACGGCCGGGCCACCGTGGCCTGGCTGCGCGAACAGCCCTGGTTCAACGGGACGCTGGGGACCATCGGCCCCAGCTACCTGGGGTACGTGCAGTGGGCCCTCGCCCTGGACCCGCCGCCGGAGCTGAAGGCGATGGTGGTGCAGGTCGGGCTGCACGACCCGTACGCCCTGTTCTACGCGGACGGTGCCCTGCGGCTGGAGAACGCCCTGCTCGTGGGGCTCGGCATGACGTACCAGCACCAGGGGGTCATGCCCGTCGCCAAGGCGACGCTGCGGCTGCAGCGCCGTATGCGCGACATCGTCATGGCGCGGCCGCTGCGCGGGGCGCACGCCTCCGCTCTCGGGGAGGTGCCGTGGCTCGACGACGTGATGACGCACCCGGACGCCGACGCCCCGTACTGGGACGGCGCGTCCCTGGCGCGGGCGGCCGAGGGGCTGGGCGTCCCCACAAGTCTGGTCACCGGGTGGCACGACGCCCTGGCCGACCAGACCTTCGAGCAGTACGCCAGGCTGCGTGAGGCCGGATGCGACACCGCCCTGCTGGTCGGTCCCTGGACCCATACCTCGGCCATGCAGCAGGGCTGGCCCGAGGTTTTCGCCGAGAGTCTCGCGTGGCTGCGTGCGCACCTGTGCGGTGATCCCTCCGGGCTGCGTCCCACGCGGGTGCGCGTGCACGTCGGCGGCGAGGGCGTGTGGCGGGACCTCGACGACTGGCCGTCCCTCGCCTCCCCGGTCGCCGCTTCCCCCTCCCCTGTCACCTCCTCCTTCTCCTCCCCCGGCGCCACCTCATGGGTTCCCGCTGCGGACGGGCGTCTCGACCAGCGGGCTCCGACGGCTCCCACCGACGGCGCGGGGTCCGCGCCCCTCGCGTCCCTCCGCTACGACCCGGCCGACCCCACGCCGTCCATCGGCGGTCCCCTGCTGTCCCGGACGGCCGGTGCCCGTGACAACAGCGCTCTGGAGGGGCGGGAGGACGTCTTGACGTTCACCAGCCCGCCGCTGGCCGAGGCCGTGGACGTCGTCGGTCCCGTCTCCGCTCGGCTGAGCGTCTCCACGGACACCGGGTACGCCGATGTCTTCAGCCGCCTGTGCGACGTGGACGCGCAGGGCCGCTCCACCAACGTCTGCGACGGGCTGGCCCAGGTGGCGACGGTGGGGGAAGAGCCCTCGGAGGTCACCGTTGCGATGAGTTCCACCGCCTACCGTTTCCCGGCCGGGCACCGGATCCGCTGGCAGATCAGCGGGGGTGCGCATCCGCGGTACGCCCGCAATCCGGGGACCGGCAAGTCCGGGGTGGACGCCGTGGACTTCACGGCGATACGCATCACGCTGCACGACGGCTCCGCGCTGGTGCTTCCCGAGGGGTCCGGGACCGTGTGAACGCCGGGGCGGCACCCGGATCGGCCGCTCGCATGTGAGTGCGAGGATGGGGGACATGTTCGTTCAGCTGCTCGCGGCGGTCGGCGTGCTTGCCGTTCTGACGATGGTTCCCGGGCCGGACATGGCGGTCGTGACGAAGCGGGCGGTGGCCTGCGGCTGGCGGGACGGTCTGCGGACGGTCGGGGGTATCACGGCCGGACTGCTCGTCTGGGGCGTGCTCACGGTGGTCGGGCTGGCGGCCGTCCTGGCGGCCTCCGCCACCGCCTTCACCGTCGTCAAGCTGGTCGGGGCCGCGTATCTCGTCGTCCTCGGGGTTCAGTCGCTGCTCGGCAGCCGGAAGAAGCGGGCGGGTGGACAAGGGGGAGCAGCACCGGCACCGGCACCGGCACCGGCTGGGAATCCCTGGCGGACGGGGTTGGTCAGCAACGTCTTCAACCCCAAGATCGCCGTCTTCTACACCGGCCTGCTGCCGACGCTCGCGCCCACCGGGCTGTCTCCCCACGCCGGTATGGCGCTTCTGGTGCTGTTGCACGCGGGGCTCACCGTCGTCTGGCTCAGTGGCTATGTGGCGCTGCTGTCCAAGGCCCGTGTCTTCTTCGAACGGCCCGCCGTGCGCCGGGCCATGGACCGGATGACCGGAGTCGTCCTGATCGGCTTCGGCGTCAAGGTCGCGGGGACGCGGCCCTGACACTCGGGTCGCGGATCTCAACGGGTCCGCTCCGCCAGCCACCCCGCCATCGCCCGTACCCCGATGCCGATGGCCCGCTCGTCCGGGGCGAAGTCGGGGAAGTGGGGGTAGCAAGCGGTGATGGGGGTGCCCGGGGCGCGGACGCCGAGGAAGGTGTAGGTGCCGGGGACGCGGTCCAGGTAGAGGGCGTAGTCCTCACCGCTGAAGGGCGGGAACGCGGCATGGAGTGTGGTGACCGGGTCGCGGCCCAGTCGGCGGCGCAGGTGGTGGGCCAGGGCGCGGGCGTCCGGCTCCGGGCAGAGCAGGGCGGGGAACGGCTCGGCGGGGAAACGGACTTCGGCCCCCGGGTAGGGCTCGGCCAGCCGGCGGATGTTCTCGCGTACCTCCGTGTACCGCTCCTCCGGCCAACAGCGGTAGGACACGCTCACCTTGGCCTCCTGCGCCGAGGCCCGTAGGGCCACGAAGCGGGCCAGCGGACCGTCGGGGGTCTGGGCGTCGGTGATCATCCGCTCGATGTCCGCGGGTGTCTGCGGGGGCGTCACCGTGGCGAGCGCGCCGATCTCGGCGGCCAGTCGCCGCGCGGCGTCCGGTGCGTCCGGGCCCTGGAGGGTCAGCTCCGCCCTGTCCTGGCCCGGCATCCCGTAGCCCGGGGTCACCGCGAACCGGCCTACGGGGAAGGGCCCGCAGTGCAGCGCATGGATCTCCTCGACGCGAGGGCGCTCCAGCACGCCGGCCTCGATCATGGCGCGGGCTCCGGAGAGGCTCTCCTCGGCGGGCTGGAAGAGGAACACCACCGTGCCGCTCAGATGCCGCCGCAGCCGCGCCAGGACCTTCGCGACGCCGAGGGCCACCGTCGTATGGATGTCGTGCCCGCAGAGGTGGGCCGCGGCCCGGCCGCCCCCGACGATGTCCTTGGGCGGTACCGCGTCCATGTCCGCCCGGTAGGCGACCGTCCGGCCGGGACGCGCGCCGCGCAGGACGCCGACCACGCCGTGCCCGCCCACTCCGGTGGTGACGGCCAGCCCGGCCGCTCGCAGCTCCCGGGCGACCACACCGGCGGTACGACGCTCCTCCCCCGGCAGCTCGGGATGCGTGTGGATGTCCCGCCGGAGCCGGATCAATCCGTCCTCCAGGCGCGCCACCTCGGCGTCCACCGGTCCTTGCCCCAACGGTCCTCTCCGCCCACCGGCGGCGGCCGTGCCCGCGGTACCCCATACCGTTCCCGCGCCGGCCGCCGCGGCCATGCCGGCCAGCAGCGTGCGTCGTGCGAGTGCGTTCTCCGTAGGTCGCTTCACTGTTCCCGTTCCCCCTGCGTGGTCGTGTACGGACTGGTCGCCCGGCGAGCGGGAGACCCGTCCGTACACGATCACCGCAAGCGCATGCCGTCGCCCATCCGGCGAGCCACCGCTTGCGGGTGGGGAACACCCCAGCACGACCACCCCTCCCCACGCCGACGGCCGGGACAACCGGACCTGCCGGCTCGGCGAGACGATGACCGTGCGGCTGCCCACCGATGAGCCCTTCGACTGGCCGCACTCGCGCTTGACCTGAGCGGCGGCCGGAGCCGCTTGAGCCGCCCGTCGAGCTCAGCCTCGTACGGCCAGGTGGTACGCCGAGGCCCACAGCACCACCGCGCTGCCCAGGCCGACCGCGATCCGCACCGTCTCGCTCGTGAGGCCGGCCGCGACAAGGACGAAACCGACGATCGCGACGGCGGTCAGCAGCGTCGCCGTCCACCGGTACTGCCACTGGTCGTACAGGCGGGCCAGCGGGAAGAAGTGCAGGCCCACGACGAGGGCGATGCCGGCCGGGATGACCTCCGGACGGCCCGAGGCGTTGGACGCGGCGATGACGGCGAAGACGGCCACCAGCTCGATGGTGTTGACGATGCCGACGCCGCGCGCCCAGTTCGCCGGCAGGTTCACGGTCCGGGGCGAGGGCGCGGCGTCCTTGCGGTATGCCAGGTAGAGCGCCACCGCCGTGACCAGCACGGCCGCCACCTCGATGCCCAGCGGGGCGATATCCGTCGCCGAACCGGTCCCGGAAGCCGCCGCGACGGCCCACACCAGGGCGAACACGGAGAGCACGACGGTGCCGCGGCGCCGCAGGGCACGGGTGAGCGCGAGACACTCGGCGTCCGTGGCGGACGAGGCCGGGGACGTGGGCGTGGACGTCATTCGCGGAGAATACGTCGGCCGTCGCTTCTTCTCGACGGCTTCGGCTCAACTCGATCCGCATCGGGAATACCCTCGAGTACGCCACCTACCGGCAACGACAGCGGGCAGGATTCAGGTCGAGTGACCGACCGGCCGGGGGAGCCTGCCATGCCGTACAGCTCCGCGGAGTGGCCCGCGCGCAGTCTGCTGGGGGCCGTACCGCCGGAAGCGCGCGGTGAGTTGCTCGAGCTGGGCGTGCCGGCGCGGTTCGAGGCCGGGAAGGTGCTGCTGAGCGAGGGCGCCCGGGACCGGCATGTGCTGGTGCTGCTGTCCGGCTTCGCCAAGGTGACGGCACGGGTGGAGAACGGCGAGGAGTCGCTGCTCGCGGTCCGGGTCGGCGGGGACAGTGTCGGTGAGATGGCCGCGTTCGACGGTGCCCCGCGCTCGGCCACCGTGACCGCGTGCGGACCGCTCACGGCCCGACTGGTGCAACCCGCCCCGCTGCACGCCCTGTTGTTACGCCGTCCGGAGGTGCATCTGGCGCTGACCGGGATCATCGCCCAACGGCTGCGCTGGGCCAACCGCAGGCGTCTCGACTTCAAGGGTTACCCGGCGAAGGTACGGCTGGCCCGGCTCCTGGTGGAACTCGCCACCTCCTACGGTCGTCCTGGCGAGGGCGGCATGGTGCTCGGCTGTCGGCTCACCCAGCCCGAGCTGGCCGCGCTCACCGGGGCCGCCGAGACCACCGTCCACAAGGGGCTGCGCGAGCTGCGCCGGGACGGGCTGCTGGAGACGGGGTACGGGTCCACCGTCATCCGCGACCTGGAACGGCTCAGGGAGATCGGGGATCTCACTCCCGAAGACTGACCGGACTCCGCGCCGAAGACCGACCGGACCCACTCCCAAGTCGTACCACCGGGCCGCGCACGTCAGTTCAGCACCGGCCGCAGCACGACCAGCAGCCCCGCGCACACCCCCATCACCGCCGTACACCCCACCGCCGCCGTCACGCACCGGTACTTGCGCACCGCCACCCGGGACAGGAACCGGATCGTCTGGGACAACTCCTCGCGCTCCCGCTCCGGGTCGCCCTCGGCCGAGTCGCCGGCGGGCAGGATGTCGGGGCCCGAGGCGAGGTGGACGAAGCTGTAGCGGTTGGCGCCGGCGGGGCGCAGCACCCGGGGGCGCAGGGTGGCGGCCAGGAAGCCCGCGCCGCCGAACATCGCGCAGAGGAACAGGGCGAGCAGGGTGGCGGCGAGTATGCCCGCCGGGCCGCCCGCGGCTGCGGAGCGCAGGGCCTGCGGGGACCAGTAGCCGGCCGTGCCGACGAGGGCGGCCTGGGCCGCTGCGAGGATCCCGGCCTTGGTGTCGGCGTGCTGGTGGGTGGTCTGCAGGGCGGTGAACATGAACTGCGCGGGACGGCTGTCGGGGCGGGCACCGGTGGACGACGGCATGCTGCTCCTTCTGGGGCCGGTGGGCTGTTCCTTGCCTCCAGTACGCCCCGGAACCGGCCAGGCAACCTGGGATTTCTGCGGGATTCCCAAGGGATTACGGACGTCGATCGGCCACCGTCCGCGCCAACATTCCGAACCCGTCCGTAACGTGCGGCCACCGCTGTATGTTTCCGCACCTTTCCGCATCCCGTATTTCGACGGGGTTCGCGGCGGACGGCGCGTGTAGGACTGGCCTACCGGCGTCCGCGCGAGGGGAGCGGACGCCGGTGTCTGCCGGAGTGCGCCCCCGTCCGGATCCGATCCCGGGGTGCGGCTCCACTTCAGTGAGCGGGGAGTTCAGGCATGGGAACGTTCGGTCGCAGACTGCTGCTGGCGGTCGACGCGAAGGGATACGGCGGCGTCGACGTGGTGACGCAGCGCGAGTGGCAGGAGGCGATCCGGCGGCTGCTCGAGGAGGCGGCCTGCGAGGCCGGGCTCGACTGGGAGCAGTGGGTGACGCAGGTCGGCGGGGACTCGGTCTTCGCGGTCCTGCCGAAGGGAGCGTCGGAGCCGGATCTCGTGGATCCGTTCATGCGCCATCTGGAGGCCGGTCTGCGCACCTTCAACCGCAACCGGCGCGACGAGGCCCGGCTGCGGCTGCGGGCAGCCGTGCACTTCGGGACCGCCTCGCCCGCGGCCAACGGCTTCGAGGGCCGCGCCCCGGTCGAGATCGGCCGGATGCTGGACAGCCGCGTGCTGAAGGCGGCGCTCGCCGCGGCACCGGCCGCTCAGCTGGCGCTCGCGGTCTCCGCGACGGTCTTCAACGACGTGATCGGCGAGGCGTACACGACGATCCAGCCGCAGGAGTTCCGCGAGGTGCCCATCGCGGAGAAGGAGTACGCGGGGCGGGCGTGGATCCGGGTCCCGGGGTACGACGTGACGGCCCTGGACCTCGGGGAGACCGAACAACCCGGCGCGGGGGGCAGCGCAGGGGGCGCAGTGAACACGGGGGGCGCGACAGCGGTCGGCGCGCGCCCCTTGAGCGCCCCAACTGCTCCTGGCGACACGGTAGTTCAGGTCATCACCGGAACCGTCCATGCCCAGGGTGCCGTCTTCGGGATCTCCAAGTGACCTGAGTGACGGCCGAGGATGAACGAGGAACACGAGGAACACAGCGAGCAGCGCGCCCAGGACACACCGGAGGCGCACCACGCGGACGAACCGCAGCCGCAGAACCACACCGAACCCCAGAACCAGACCCGGCAGGACGCGCCCGAGGAGACGGCCCCAGCGGCCCCTGCCCCCTCTTCGGAGCAGGTCCATCACAACAACGTCAACCAGTACTTCTACGGAGAACTCGACGCCTCCGGCGCCCAGTTCGGCATCGGCACCGCCGTCTCCGACAACGCCCGGCGCCGCGCCGTGGGCCGTCTCGACGCGGGCGAGGCGGACGCTATCCTCGCGCCCTACGTCAAGCCCGCCTGCTTCGAGGAGGCCGTGCTCGCCCTCGAACAGGACGGGGTCGTGGTCCTGGTCGCGCCTCCGGGGACGGGCAAGCGGTCCGGGGCCGTGGCGCTCGTCGACGCCCTCGCGGAGGGGTCGGAGTACGTCGTGCTCTCCCCCGGCCGCAGCCTGGACGACCTGGCGAGCGGGAAGGTCGCCTTCGAGAAGGGCGTCGGCTACGTCCTGCTCGACCGGATGAGCGAGGACAGCTCCCAGACGGCGGACTTCGACTGGCGGCGGGTGCGCGACACCGTCCGCGAGCACGACGCCCACCTGGTCGTCACCACCGTGCGCCCGGTCGAGAGCGGTGTCGTCGAGTCCGTACGGCACGTGCCCTGGCAGCTCCCGGACCTCACCGCCGTACTGCGCGTGCGGCTCGTGCGGGCCGGGTGTGCGCGGGACGCCGTGGCGCGGGCCGTGTCGCTGATGCCCGGCGGGTGCCGGATCGCGGAGGTCGCGGTGGCCGCCGAGCGGATCGCGGGCGGCGCGGCGCCGGACGAGGTCTGGCAGGACTACGGAAGCAGCGCGGCACAGCCCGTGCGCGAGTGGTTCGACCAGGACCGTACGCCGCAGGAGTGGGCCGAGGTCACCACGCTGGCCTTCGTCAACGGCGCCGGCTACCGCGACTTCGAGACCTGCCAGGAGCGGCTGGAGGGCTGGGTCGCCCCGGCGTTCCCGGAGCCCGTGACCGAGGAGGAGCAGGCTGAGGCGGCCCGGCGTGCCGTCGACCGCCGGCTGTCGCTGTCCCGCAACGACCTGGTCGCCGCGGAGCAGCGGAAGAACGGCGCGCTCACCCGCACCGCGCTGGTCTTCCCCCACCCCCAGTACCGGCAGTGGGCGCTGGAGGAGCTGTGGACCAAGCGCTCCACGCCGTACTGGAACGGCGTACGGGACTGGCTCACCGAACTCGTCGCCGCCCAGCCGGGGCTCGGGCTCCAGCTGTCCGTCGCGCAGGGGCTCGCGCTGCTCACGCGGCCCGCCTTCGACGAGGTCGCCGACAACTATCTGCACCCCTGGGCGGGCGGCGCGGCCGGTCCCGCCGGGCAGTCGACGGCCGTGCTGGTGCTGCAGTGCATGTGCCTGGACGAGAGCCTCGCCGCCACCGCGCTGGGCGTGGCCCGCGGCTGGGCCCGCTCCTACGACCCGGTGCTGCGCTCGACCGCGGCGGCGGCGTTCAGCGGGGCGCTCGGAGTGCGCTTCCCCACGGACGCGGTGACCAACCTGCTCCGGATGGTCCGCAGCGGCGTCCGGTCCGTGGACGCGGCGATCGCGCTGGCCGGTCTGGTCGCGGTGCTCGCGGAGTGCGGGCAGGACACGGGCGCGGTTTTCCGGCCGCTCGCGTACCGGCTGCGGGCCCAGCGCGAGACGCTGACCGGGCACCCCAAGGAGAACATCCTCGGTGCCACGCTGACGGTCCTGCGGGCCCGTGACGCGCGGACCGGGCGGCTGGTGTGCGCGTCGCTGATGGAGCGGGACGAACGGCAGACCGCCACCATCGGCGAGCTGTGGGCGGGCGTACTGGACAACCTGCCGCGCCGGGGGCGGGCCCTGGCGGCCCTGAACGCCACCCTGCGCGAGCTGCCGGCCGTGTCGGAACGTCCCGAGCGGGTGGCCGAACGGTTCGGCAGGGCCCTGGGCGAGGTCCTGCCCCCGGACGACGGTCCGCCGCTGGCCACGGCCCTGCGGCGGATCGCCGTCCGCGCCGACGAGGCGGCCGTCGCCCTCGTCGAGATCTTCCTTACCGCCGTACTGAGCACGGAGGGCTGACAGCCATGGCTGAGAAATACCCGCTCGTCGAGCAGCGGGAGTACGGGCGGCCGGACAGGCGCGGCGGCATCTGGCGCAAGCGGGTGACGCGCGGCGACGACGAGTTGCCCAGGGTCGCCGCCCACCAGGTGCGGGTGTTCCGGGTCGGCGAGGAGTACGTCGAGGACCACGGGCAGCTGCGCGCCGACGACCCGGTGGTGACCGGGGCCAGTTCGGTCACGGTCGTGGACCGGCGGATCGAGGTGCCCGTCGTCGTGGAGACGCGGATCCCGTCGGCCGAGGCGGGCGACTTCACCGTACGGACCTGCTTCTACTGCACGGTCACCGACCCGAGCGCGGTCGTGCGCGACGGCGTCACCGATGTGGAGACGCTGCTGCTCGCCCATCTGCGCGAGGTGCCGGGGCTCACCGAGGACGGCAGCGACCTGCCGGTCGTCGACACGGCCGCCGTACGCGCCCGGATCGACGCCCGGCTGACCGCTTACCACGAGATGCGGCCGTCCCTGGTGTCGGGGATCCGGGCCCGGCACGGGGCGATCGAGGTCCTGACGCCCGAGGAGATGTCGGCGCACGTCGAGGAGATGGAGCGGGCCCGCCGGGACCGCACGCGCCTGCGCCACCAGGAGGAGATGGAGCAGCAGGCGGCCCTGGACCGGGCCCTGCGCGAGGCCGAACTGGAGCTGAAGCACGAGGAGATCCGCAATCTCCAGGCGATGCGCAAGGAGCGCAACCGGCAGGAGGAGGAGACGCTGCGCACGGGCTACGAGCGTGGCGCCGGTGCCGAGCAGCAGGACTACGAGCTGGAGATCGAGCGCCGGCGCAACCGTTTCACCCGGGCCGAGATCGAGGACGACATCAAGCTGATCGGCTCCGACCCGGTCGCCGCCGACTATCTCGCCTGGCGCAACGGCGACATCAGCGCCGACGAGCTGTCCAAGCGGCTGCACGCGGCCGAGGAGCGCTGGGACTCGCGCAAGGACGACCGGCTCCGGCTCGACCGCGATCACGAGATGACGCGCCGCGGCCTGGACCGGGACGATCTGCGCTGGCGGGTCGAACGCGAGGACCGGCGCCGGGAGCTGACCCGCAGCGAAGCGCGGGATCAGACCGCGGCCCAGCGTCAGGAGGCCGCCCGGCGCTGGGACCTGGAGCACGACGACCGGCGGCGGCAGCGCGACGAGAAGCGCCAGGACGCCAAGGAACTCCAGCGGGAACAGCACGAGTTGGCGAAGCAGCAGCTCAATGTCCGGGCCACGCTGGGCAAACAGGCCATCGACCGGGGCCTGTTCGACAGCACCATGTACGACGCGGGTGCCTTCATCAACAGCGTCGGCGACGTCCCGCCCGCCCAGGACCCGGCACGCGGGGAGCTGAAGGGCGGGGCGAAGGGCGAGCTGCGCCAGGCGCCCGGGCGGACCGCAGAGGCCACGCCCGCTCCGGCCGACGGCGATGACGCCGACGACTTCGACCCCGCGAACCAGGAGGGGCGCCTTGGCAACTGACACCCCGCTCCGCCCGGCCGACAGCGCGGCCTTCGACGAGCACCGGAGCCAGTCGCGCCCGGCGCCGCCCGCCTCCGGATGGACACCCCGGCTGCGCCGGCTGATCGGCATCGACGAACCGCTGCTGGACTGGGTGCCGGAGGATCGCGCCCGCTACACCTGGTACGGCGTGCTCGTCGTCAACACGGCCATGCTGGGCGCGGTCTCCATGGTCCTGGCGCTCTCCAGCTTCCGCTCCGACCTGCCCCTGGCGGCGGTCATCGGCGTCGCAGTCGTCTGGTTCTGGGTGATCCTCGCCCTGGACAGCTGGCTGGTCTCCAGCACCCACGGCACGACGGTCCGCAAGTGGACGCTGCTGGTGCGCTTCTTCCTCTCGGTGCTGCTCGGCCTGTTCATCGCCGAGCCGATCCTCTTCCAGATCTTCGACAAGGAGATCCGCCAGTCGATAGCCGTCGGCAACGAGCAGAAGGTCGCCGACTACCGGGGCATGCTCGTCTCCTGCAACCCCACCGACGGCGCCGCCACCACCGGCCGCAGCGAGTGCGCCCGCTACCAGCTGAAGGTGGCGGGCTCCCCCGCCGAGCTGGCCCGCCAGATCAAGAGCAACGGCGACCGTGTAAAGACCCTGAGCACCCAGGTCGCCGCCATCAACAAGACCCTCAGCGCCAAGCAGTCCACCGAACAGCGCCTGTGCGGCCCGAAGTACTGGATCTGGCGGGGCGGCGTCCGGGACGTCACCATCACCTGCGAGCGGGCCCGGAAGGCGACCTCGGAGTACGAGAAGAACAGCAAGGTCAAGACGTACGAGAAGCAGCTGGAGGGCCTGGTCGCCCAGGGCCAGAAGCTCGCCGCCCGGAAGGACGGGGCCGCCGACGGCTACCAGCCGCTGCTCCAGAAGGCCGTCGACGACAAGACCCGGCAGCGGGCCGCCGATCTGGACACCGACGGCATCCTCACCCGGGCGGCCGGCCTCAAGCAGGTCGCCGAGTCGGACGGCTTCGCCCTCTTCCTGACGATCGTGCTGCATCTGCTTCTGCTCTGCCTGGACGCCATGCCCGTCCTGGCCAAGGTCCTCAGCGGCGCCACGACCTACGACACCCTCCTCGGCGCCCGCCACCGGGCGAGCCGCAAGCTGTACGCCGAGGAACTCCAGGTCCAGCACACCTGCGCCCGCATGGAACACGAGGTCCAGCGCCACCGGGTCGAGTGGGACACGAACGACCGCATGCGCCGCCTGGAACAGGAGCACCAGCGGGCCCAGGCCGAGCGGGCGGCCCAGGAACGGGCGGAGCTGGAGGCGAGGATGGGGCGGATCATGCGGGCGCGCGGGGTGTGAGGGGCGTGAGGCCTGCTTGATCCGGAAACGGTTCGAAAGATTCGAGTAGCGGAATCCGCCAATCCGGCTGGGATGCCACCCAACCCCTCACCACACCTGACGCATCCCAGCCCCAACTGGCCACCAACCAGCGGAAATACCCCCCGGCCCCGCCGAACCGGCCGACGAATCTTTCGCAACAACCACCGAAACTATTGACAGTTGACAGGGCCAAGCCAACACTCCCGGGTGACAGAGCACCCCCGTCCACCCCCCACGAGGACGATGGAGGAAGCACACCCATGAGCAACGCAATCAGCCGCTTACGGCTGCTCATCAGCAGTATCTGCACGATGCTGCTGGTCGCACTCGCCGTCCTGGCCCTGCCGGGCACCGCCCACGCCGACACGGTCGTCAACAGGAACCAGACCGGCACCCACAACGGCTACTACTACTCGTTCTGGACCGACAGCCAGGGCACGGTCTCCATGAACCTGTCCGCCGGCGGCAGTTACAGCACCTCATGGCGGAACACCGGGAACTTCGTCGCCGGCAAGGGCTGGGCCACCGGCGCCCGCCGCAGCGTGACCTACTCCGGCACCTTCAACCCGTCCGGCAACTCCTACCTGACCCTCTACGGCTGGACGGCGAACCCGCTCATCGAGTACTACATCGTCGACAACTGGGGCACGTACCGGCCCACGGGAACGTACAAGGGCACCGTCACCAGCGACGGCGGCACGTACGACATCTACAAGACCACGCGCTACAACGCCCCGTCCGTCGAGGGCACGAAGACCTTCGACCAGTACTGGAGCGTGCGGCAGTCGAAGCGGACGGGCGGCACGATCACCGCGGGCAACCACTTCGACGCCTGGGCCCGGGCCGGGATGCCCCTGGGCAACTTCAAGTACTACATGATCATGGCGACCGAGGGCTATCAGAGCAGCGGCAGCTCCAGCATCACGGTGCGCTGACGATGGCCGCCACAGCGCGGGTCGCGCTGCTCACCGCCCTCCTGACGGCAGCAGCCGCGTTCACCGTCACCACCGGCCCGGCGCAGGCCGCCGCGTGCAACGGATACGTCGGCCTCACCTTCGACGACGGCCCCTCCGGCAACACGACGAGACTGATCGACGCGCTCCGGCGGAACGGGCTGCGGGCCACCATGTTCAACCAGGGCCAGTACGCGGCCGCCAACCCGTCCCTGGTCCGGGCCCAGGTCGCCGCCGGCATGTGGGTCGGCAATCACAGCTACACCCACCCGCATCTGACCCGGCTCGGCCAGGCGCAGATCGACTCGGAGATCTCCCGCACCCAGCAGGCCGTCGCGGGCGCGGGAGGCGGCACCCCGAAGCTGTTCCGCCCGCCGTACGGCGAGACCAACGCGACGGTGAAGTCCGTCGCGGCCCGGCACGGCCTCACCGAGATCATCTGGCACGTCGACTCACAGGACTGGAACGGCGCGAGCACCGACGCGATCGTCCAGGCCGCGGGGCGCCTCACCAACGGCCAGATCATCCTCATGCACGACTGGTCCGCCAACACCCTCGCGGCCGTCCCCCGCATCGCCCAGAACCTGGCGGCCCGGGGCCTGTGCGCGGGGATGATCTCCCCGCAGACGGGGCGCGCGGTGGCGCCCGGCTGAGGAGCCTTCAGGAACGGCGCGATGGCGGGTCCGGGCCATCGCGCCACCCTGGCGGTAGGCGCACGTACTTGAGTACGCGTGCTCATGACGGGCCCGCCCCGCCCTCGCGACCATGGCCGTATGAAGAATCGGGGAATGCTTTCCGCAGGGGTCGCGCTCGCTCTCGGGGTGCCTGTTGCCGCTTGGGGGCTGATGGGGCAGCAGAACTACGACGGGCTGCCGGCGAGTGAGCTCGACTACGCCTACCAGCCGTGGGACATCGGGGACGGTGTCGCGGCGGTCGTCGGCGGTCTCGCCCTGGTGCTGGCGGGGGCCGGTGCCGCGGTGCTCGTGCGGGCGGCGCGGAGTGGGGCGCTGGACCGGCGCTGGTGGGGGGTGCTCGGGCCGCTCATGGTCGTCGGGCTGCTGGCCGGTGTGGGCTGGCGGATCCTGACCGCGGGCGTGATCGGCGCCAACATCGGAGCCGGGATGCTGATCATCTTCGGTACGCCGGTCGCGGCCGGGCTGCTGCTGTGGGCCGTGGGACGGGGCGTGTGGCTGGCGACCCGGGGCCACGGGGGCGGCGGGGCCGGGCGTCTGGGCGGGTTCTCACCGCGCGGCGTGTGACGGCCGGGCGGGTGGCCGAAACGCCACGGTGGTGAACGGCGGGGGCGGACAACTTCACTGTCCGGCCAGGAGGTTCGCCTAGGTTGGTGAACCGGTCCCCCTTCCCCACCCCCAGGAGGCCCTGCCGTGCTCGACGACAGCCTGCGTGCCCGTATCGACACCTCCAAGCCGCACTCGGCGCGCTTCTGGAACTACTTCGTCGGCGGCAAGGACAACTACGAGGTCGACCGCGAGATCGGCGACCAGATCAAGTCGATCTTTCCGGGCCTGGTCGACGTGGCGGTCACGAGCCGCCGCTTCCTGGGGCGGGCCGTCCGGCATCTGGCCGAGGAGCAGGGCATCCGGCAGTTCCTGGACATAGGCACCGGGTTGCCGACCGCCGACAACACGCACGAGGTCGCCCAGCGCGTCGCACCGGACGCCCGGATCGTGTACGTCGACAACGACCCCATCGTGCTGGCCCACGCCAACGCGCTGCTCACCAGCACGCCCGAGGGCAGGACCGCGTATCTGGACGCCGATCTGTACGACCCCGAGGCCGTCCTGGAGGCCGCGGCGGGCACGCTCGATCTGTCACGGCCGGTCGGGCTGATGATCCTCAACACACTGGGGCATGTCGCCGAGTACGAGCGGGCGCGGGAGCTGGTGCGGCGGCTGATGGCGGGGTTGCCTTCCGGCAGCCATCTGGTGATCAGTGACAGTACGGCCACGAGTGAGGGCATGATCGCGGCGTCGGAGGCGTACAACTCGAGTGGGGCGGTGCCGTATTACGTCCGTCCTGTTGCCGAGATCGCCGGGTTCTTCGACGGGCTGGAGCTGGTGAGGCCGGGGGTGGTGCGGGTTTCGGAGTGGCGGCCCGAGCGGTCCGATCCCGACACGGCTGTGGATGCGTACTGCGGCGTTGGGCGCAAGGTGTAGCCGGTGCGTGGTCCAGTGGCGCGCCGTGAGGGCTGGTCGCGCAGTTCCCCGCGCCCCTGAAGACAGAGGGCGTTCGCCCATACGAGGTCTTTCACCTCAGCCACCCACAGACCCCGGACGATAATCAGGGAATGATCACCCCTCCCCCCGCCCCCGAGCCGCGCAGCCGTCTGGTCGGGGATCTTCTCGCGGTCGGTGAGGCATACTCACTCGTCCTCTCGGGCGGGTACGCGATGCTCGCGCACGGGCTGGTGGAGCGGGCCGGGCCGGATGTGGACGTGGCCACCGAGGACCCCGCCGGGATGGAGGCCATCGCCGATGCCGTCCGGGCCGGGCTCGTGGCGCGCGGCTGGCTCGTGCAGACCCGGGAGACCGAGCCGCTGTCGGCCCAGTTCCTCGTCACGGACGCGGCGACCGAGCAGGAGTACGACGTCGGCGTCCACAAAGAGGTGCTGTGGCGCCCGCCGGTGCTCACGGAGCTCGGGCCCGCGCTCGCCCTCGACGACCTCGTCGGCACCCGGGTGCGGGACCTGGCCGACCGCGGACTCGCCCGCGACCTGGTCGACGTACACGCCGCCGCGGCCCGCTGGAGCCACCCCGAGCTCGAGGAACTCGGGCGCCGCCACGCACCCGACCCCTTCGACCTCACCGATCTCCAGGCCCGGCTGACCGGCACGGACTGGATCGACGACCGGGCGTTCACCGTCCATGGTCTCGAGGTCTCCGCCGTCGCCGGACTGCGCCGCTGGGCGCAGGAGTGGGCCGACGACATCGCGGAACGGCTCATCGAAGGAGAGGCCCCGGACGAGGAGTGACCGGTACGCCACCGAACGGGCGGAGGGCTGTTCGACCGCTCGGTACCCTGACCCGATGGGGAACGGGGCAGGCGGGCAGGTGGGTGTCGTCGCCGCGCTGGTGCGGGCGGCGTTCCTGGTGGACGGTGTCTACGCGGAGGCCAGCCGGGCGTACGGGCTGACGCCCCAGCAGGGACAGCTGCTGTGCGTGCTGATGCCGCAGCCGTACGGGATGGGGGAGCTCGGGGACACGCTCGGGCTGGCGAAGTCGAGCCTGACCGGGCTGGTGGACCGGACTGTGCGGCGGGGGCTGGTACGGCGGGAGGCCGACCCCCGGGACGGCCGGGCCGTGCGGGTGGGGCTGACGGAGGAAGGGGCCTCGCTCGCCGGGAGGTTCTACGCCGAGACCGTACGCCGGATGGAAGCCCTGCCGGCCGGGCTCAACGGCGTCGAGCGGGAGCGGCTGGCCGTGCTGCTGTCGCGGGTCGTCGTCGACAACGAGGTTCCCGAGGTGTTCGTGGAGGCGGAGAGGAACCTCGGCGTCGAGTAGCCGAGATCCCCCGGGGTCATGCCTGCCGT
Organism: Streptomyces sp. NPDC057002; assembly: GCF_042673825.1. Classification (NCBI taxonomy): domain Bacteria; kingdom Bacillati; phylum Actinomycetota; class Actinomycetes; order Kitasatosporales; family Streptomycetaceae; genus Streptomyces; species Streptomyces sp. NPDC057002. Next base: position 378,107 of record NZ_JBHURZ010000006.1, on the reverse strand, counting down.
GCCAGGGGTGCGACCGCCCGTTCCTCGCGCCTGCCCGCCGCCATCAGGGACAGCGTCACCGCCGTCGACACCGTGGCCATCGCCGTCATCGCCACCGCCGGAGAGGTCAGTTGGGCCACCGAGCCCGCGAGCGCGGCGGCCACGCCCTGCATCGTGAGCATGCCCGCCGAGTGCAGGCCCAGGGCGTGGCCCGTCAGAGCGTCGGGGGTCAGGGCCACCAGGCGCTCCTGCTGCACGAGGCTCGCGCCGAAGCCGACGGAGGCCAGCGTGACCGCGGCGGCCGCGAGCGGGAGCCGAGGGTGCAGGAGGAAGGGCACGTACGGGACGGCCAGGAGCAGCAGGAGCGGGAAACCGAGGCGGGGGCGCAGCCGCGCGGGGACCAGGCGGCCCACCAGCACGTCCCCGGCCAGCATGCCCAGCGCGGCACAGGCGAACAGGGTGCCCGCGGACTCGGGGGCGTAGGAGACGTAGAGGGATTCGCAGCCGACGATCAGGCCGTTGGGGATCCAGAGGGCCAGATAGACCTGGCGGCGGGGCGCGGACGACCACAGCAGGGCGTTGGCGCGCCAGGTCGCCGCGACCGAGGGGCGGCCCGTCGTACGGGGCGGGCGGCGGGTCAGGCCCAGCCGGACGACCGCGGACGCCATGAGGTAGAGGGCAGCGGCCGTCAGCAGGGACACCCGTGGGGACAGCAGCGCGACCAGGGCGCCACCGGTCGCGTAGCCGGCGATCTGCATCAGGCCGCTCATCATGTTGAAGACCGAGCGGCCGAGCAGATAGCCGTCCTTGGAGAGGATCTCGTTCAGCAGGCCCCAGCGCACTCCCCCGCCCACCGACTCCGCCAGCCCCTTGGCCAGGACGATCACGAAGAGCGCCCAGACCGGCAGTCCGGGCAGGGCCAGGGCGGCCGTGGCCGCCGCGAAGAGCAGGGGCAGGGCCGTCAGGGCCGCGCGCGGGGGCAGGCGGTCGGCCGCCGAGAGCAGGAACGTCGCGCCCAGCACCTGCACCAGCGACGAGCCGAACATGCTCACCGCGGACAGCAGCGGCGACTCGGTCGCCCGGTACACCAGGGTGCCCAGGGCCAGGCCGCCCATCGTCTGGGCCACCGTCTGGGCGGACGCGGCCAGGAAGAACGGGGTGAACTCGGAGGTGCGGAAGAGATCGCGGTAGCTGCGCATGCGCGGAGTCTCCGACGGCCCGAACGGCGCGGTTATTGTTTCGCGCAGGGGCGAAACATCGGGGGTGCGCGGTGGGCTGGTGGCAGATCAACGCCGACACCCTGGCCGGGAGCCGGTTCGTGCTCTCCCCGCTCGCCGAGACCTTCGCCTGCCTCCAGTTGCTGCACCGGGGCACACCCGCGCACCCCGGCGAACAGGCCTGGCTGCGCGACCATCTGCCCGGCTACCGGGCCCGCCTGGCCGCCGACCCCGTGACCGCGCTGCTCGTCCGCGCCGGACTGGGCCGGTCCTGGATCGCCGACTTCCTCACGCCCACCCCGAGGAGCGGGGAGACCTTCGAGGAAGGGGTGGCACGGGTGCGGGCGGCCCGTCCCGGCGAGTCCCGAGCCAACCTGCGGATCTCCCTCGCCGGCCCGCTCCCGGCAGACCTGGACCGGGACGACCTCCCCGAGCGGGCGGCCGGCCTGCTGTCGTACGTCTGGACCGAGACCGTACGACCGGACTGGGACCGGCGCCGGCGGGTGCTGGAGGCGGACGTGGTCGCCCGGACCGCGCAGGTGAGCCGGGGCGGCTGGGCGGCGGCGCTGGACACGCTGCGACCGGGCCGGACCCGGTGGCTGGGCGACAACCGGCTCCAGGTGAATCTGCACGAGTACCCGCCCCGCGAGATCTCGGGCGCCGAGCTGCTGTTCGTGCCGGTCACGCCCAAGACCGGCTGGGTGTCCTGGGAGGAGCCCGACCGGTACGCGGTGGTCTACGCGTGCGCGGGCGCGCTCGCCGACCCCGGTGGCACACCCGTGCCCGCGAGCCTCGGCGCGCTGCTCGGTACCGCCCGCGCCGGTGTGCTGGTCCGGCTCGGCTCCCCCTTGAGCACCAGCCAGCTGGTCGCCGTGACCGGGCAGGGGCTCGGCTCGGTGGGGCGGCATCTGCGGGTGCTGCTGGACGCCGGCCTGGTGGAGCGGCGGCGGGCGGGCAGGGCGGTGCTGTATTCGCGGACGGCGGCGGGGCAGGTCCTGGTGGACGCGGTGGAGGCCGGGAACCGGGCCGGCGCCCGCCGGAGCTAGGCTCCGGGCATGACGACTTCCAACGGTTCCTCTCCCCTCGACGTCGAGATCGGTGCACTGCAGGGCGGTTCCGCCGACCTGTCCCAGTACGCGGGCAAGGCCGTGCTCGTGGTGAACGTCGCCTCCAAGTGCGGCCTGACCCCGCAGTACACGGGGCTCGAGAAGCTCCAGGAGCAGTACGCGGAGCGCGGCTTCACCGTCCTCGGCGTGCCCTGCAACCAGTTCCTCGGGCAGGAGCCCGGCAGCGCCGAGGAGATCGCCGAGTTCTGCTCGGCGACGTACGGCGTGACCTTCCCGCTGACCGAGAAGGCCGAGGTCAACGGCGACAACCGGCACCCGCTGTACGACCGCCTGACCGGCTTCGCCGACGCCGAGGGGCACAGCGGCGACATCCGCTGGAACTTCGAGAAGTTCCTCATCGGCCGGGACGGCCAGGTGGTCGCCCGCTTCTCGCCGCAGACCGAGCCGGAGTCGGCCGAGGTCGTGGCCGCGGTGGAGTCGGCGATCGGCTGACGCGGCCCCTTGACCTTGCCCCTGGGGCAGAGCCGAGCGTCCTGGTCACCGGGCGGAACCGTCCGCCCGGTGACGGAGGATGAGGCCGTGGACGACGAACTGCTCACCATCGGCGCGTTCGCCGCGCGGGCCAGGCTGTCGGCCAAGGCCCTGCGGCTGTACGACCGCCTCGCACTGCTGGCCCCGGCGCACGTCGACGAGGTCAGCGGCTACCGCTACTACCGCGCCGACCAGGTCGAACGGGCCCGTCTGGTGGCGCTGCTGCGCCAGCTGGACATGCCGCTCGCACGGATCGCGGAGATCGTCGAGGCCCCGGACGGGGCCGCGGCGGCCGCGCTGCTCGACGCGTACTGGGCGGACGTCGAGGCACGGGTCGCGGGGCAGCGGACGCTCGCCGAGTACCTCCGTGGACGACTGTCGGGGAGGAGCTCCGAGATGTACGGGAAGTTCGTGGTCGAGACGGTGGACGTGCCGGCGCAGGTGGTGATCAGCGAGGCACGGCATGTGCTGGCGGGCGAGCTGCCGGCGTGGATCGGGGGCTCGCTGGGACGGCTGGAGTCGGCGGCCCGGGAGTGCGGTGGCGTCACCGCGCCGCCGTTCGTCGTCTATCACTCCGAGGTGTCGATGGAGAGCGACGGCCCCGCCGAGTCCTGTGTGCCCGTGGCCGACGAGGCGGCGGCCCGGGCGTGGGCCGAGCAGCACGGCCGTACCTGGGAGGCGAAGGTACGGGTGGAGCCGGCCCGGCGTCTTGCCTACACCCGGATCACCAAGGCCCAGGTGGCGCATCCGCAGATCCTCGCCGCCTTCGAGGCCGTGGAGGAGTGGATCGCCCGGGAGGGTCTGGAGCAGGCGGGCCCGTGCCGCGAGGTGTACTTCGTGGAGGACTGGGACGGTGCAGGGGCCCAGGACCCGGTGTGTGACGTGGCGTTCCCGGTGAGCTGAGGCCTCTGGGGTCCGGGCACGAGCGGAGCCCTCTCGGCAAGGACGGCGATGCTGGTCGAGAGGGCTCTGTCGGTGGTGCTTGTGCGGTTGTCGAGCGCGCGGTCAGGCCTTGACCGAGGTCACGAAGGCGTTCCACGCGTCGGCGGGAAAAGCCAGCTTGGGGCCCTCGGGGATCTTGGTGTCCCCGAGCTCCAGGGCCGCCTCGACGGTCGACCTGACCATCACACACGCGCCGTTGTTGTTGGTGTAGGAGGACGTCGTCCACGTTTCCGTGGCGCCCAGACGAATTGCCATGTTCGCTCCGTAGCCAGTTGCGTTTACGCCAACCCGTGCTGGTGGTTGGCGTGATCGACGCTACTCGCCAACATCCTCGTTCGGAGCAGTCATTCACTCGACCGGATGGCATATTCCAGGGGAGACTTCCAGTCAGGCGTGTCAGGGGTGTAGCATCCCGCGCTTTGCCTGACGGAAGGTCACTTCTCCCCGGTCCAGCCCCGCGCGTACTCCTTCGCCACCCGCTCGATGAGCTGCCGCGACTGGTCCACGTTCAGCGACTGGGCGCGCAGATGCTCGTACATCACCGTGTACTTCTGCACGTCGAGCGGCTTCTCCAGATACAGGTCGCTGGTGACGCCCTCGATGTACACCACGCTCGAGTCGGCCGCGTCGGCGAACTCCAGGATCGAGTACTGGCCGTTGATGCCGGCGTGCGCACCCACCTCGAACGGCAGGACCTGCACGGTGATGTGGGGCAGCTGCGACATCTCGACGAGGTGCTCCAGCTGCTCGCGCATCACCGGGCGGCTCCCGACGATCCGGTGCAGGGACGCCTCGTCCAGGACCACCCACAGCCGCAGCGGGTCCGTCTCGGCGGTGATACGGCCCTGGCGGCGCAGCCGGACCTCGACGCGCTTGTCGTTGTCCGCCTCCGACGCCTCGGGCGAGCCGCCCCGGATGATGGCGTCGGCGTACGCGCGCGTCTGCAACAGGCCGGTGATGATCTGGGGTTCGTAGACTCTGAGCGACTCGGCGTCCGTCTCCAGACCGATGTAGACGCTGTAGGGGATGTCCCCGAACGCGTGCCACCAGCCCTGCTGCCGCGAGTCCTTGGCCATCTGCATCAGCGAGTCGACGATGCGCTGGTCCTCGACCTCGTAGACCCCGCACAGATCGCGCACGTCACGCTGGCTGATGCTGCGCCGGCCGTTCTCCAGCCTGCTGATCTTCGACTGTGACACCAGCAGCCGCTCGGCGACCTCTTCGGCCGTCATGCCCTTGAGCTCGCGGAGCCTGCGGAGCTCCTGGCCCAGCCGGCGCCGCCTGACGGTGGGATTGACATTGGACGCCACGGGACGTGCACCTCCGGCTGCGTGCCTCTACTTTGCGTATCTGCTGTTGAGCAGACTGCCACCAAGGTGCTTACTACCGCTGGGAAACGGTGGATATGCGACGGGTACACGCCAGTTCGGACAGGCACGCCGAGCGGGGCGGGGAGAGTGTGTGCTCTCCCCGCCCCGCTCGGACAGCGGCTCCCGTGACCGGGTCTTGGGTGCGGCGGCGTGCCTGTGGTGTGGCGGCGTGCCGGTGGTGCGGCGCGGCTCAGTGGGCCGGGACGCGGGCCATGCTTCCGCGGTGCGGCTGCATCGGAACACCGCGGGCGGGTTCCGCTGCGGACCTGGCTCCGCCGGCGGCCTGGCGGCCGGGCGGTGCCGGGTTGCGGCGCGGCTGCGCGGCCGCGCCGTTCTGGACGTCCATCACGGCGTGCGCGACGAGACCGCCCATGGGGTCGTGCCTGATCAGGTCCCGCAGCCGGGACCGGGACGAGCGTCCCTCGTTCCCCGGATACAGGTGCTTGCCGAGGCCGACCGCGTGTGCCAGGGCGGCGAGCGCGGCGGTCCGCGGGTCCGGCGGTACGCCGGTGCGGATCGCGGAATCCAGCCTGGCCCTGATCTCCCGGCTGATTTCGGTGTCCGTCGCCTGGTAGCGAGTCGTCGGCAGCACTCCGCACATCTGGCCGGCCACGGCATGCACCATGCCGCACCGCTCCAGATGCGAGAGGTAGGTCTGGCGGAGCCCCAGTCGCGGCCCGCCGATCCAGTGGACGGCCCGCACGGGGGCGCCACGCCTTCGCAGCAACTCCAATGCGCAGTCCAGTGTTGGATCTCCAGTCGGCCGTGGGGCTACCACGGCGATACGATCCCCGTCTGGGGCTATCCGTCCGGCCAGCGCCAGCTCTACTAGCTGTGCTCCGGCCAGACCGAGGTCGAGCGACTGCGGCTGTGCAGTGGTACCCGTGGTCGGGTCCAATGCCAGCAGCAGAAGCTCCTCCGGAAGTGTTCTGCGGCTCCTGCCCATCCATGCCTCCCCGCGTGGATGAAAGACAGGGTGACCCCTCTCACATTGGTCTGTCGAGGGTGCGTGACCGGTTCGTAGTGGAACCAGTAGGTATGTCGTTCTCGTCTACCGGTTCGGTTCGACCCGTACACAGGACACTGGTACATGGTTCGGACAGCGCCGGGGAGCGGTGTCACGGCGGCGGTTCACGGTTCGTTACGCGTACGCGGGGAGTGCGGCGCGAGGAGGAGGCATCGGTGGCGGGCGAGTCCCCCGACAGGTCGAAGCAGCGCGAGTCGTCGGCACAAGAGACGTCGGGGAGCGCGAGTCCGGTTCCGGAGGCCAGGAGCGAGGCGGGCGCGGAGGCCCGCGACCCGCGCCTCGCGGTGGCCCGGGACGCGGAGAAGTCCTCCGCACGCGGTGGCGTCGATACGGCGACCCGCGTGTTCTCCGTACGCGCCCCGGACGAGCCGACGGACACCCCGCCCGAGTCCCCCGACCCCAAGAAGCCCACGGACGCGACGCCTGACGCCGAGCAGGGCGACGGCGGCGCGGGCGCGGCGGGTGACGCCGAGAGCGGCGCCGGCAGTGACGGGCGGCTGAGGGACGCGGTGGCCGCGTGGGTCGCGTCGGCGGACGCGGACGAGGACAAGGAGCCCGTCGCCGCCGAGGATCGGGACGAGCGCGCCGAGAGCGCCGGCAAGGACTCCGGGGACGACCAGGAGGCCGCCGAGAGCACCGACGAGCCCACGAAGGCCGAGACGGACGACCAGGAGGCCGAGGGCGCGGACGAGCCCGCTGAGGCCGACGCGGACGCCCGGGACGGCCAGGAGGCCGCCGAGAGCGCGGACGAGGGCCCTGACGGGGCTGCGGACGCCTCTGGGGCCCAGGAAGCCGCAGAGGAGGCGTCCGAGGGCGCCGAGGCGAGCCAGGACGAGGACGACGAGCCCGAGGCGGACCGTTCCGCCACCGTCGGCGGCACGGACGCGGACACCCCCGAGTCCGACACCGACAGCGAGCCGGACACCGCCGCGCCCGAGGCCGGAACGAAGCCCGACGAGGCGGACGGCACGGCGAGCGACGCCGACAGCACGGCGGACACCGACGACGAGGCCACCAAGCCCAAGGACCCGCGCACGGCCGACGACACGGCGGCGGACACCGGCGACGAGACCGCCGAGCCCGAGGACCCCCGCGCCTCCGACGACGCCGAGACCGCCCCGAAGACCGACAAGACCGACGGCACGGCGAGCGACGCCGACAGCACCACGAAGGCCGACAGCACGGCGGACACCGACGACGAGGCCACCAAGCCCAAGGACCCGCGCGCGGCCGATGACGCCCAGGCCGCCCCGAAGGCCGACGACACGGCGGACACCGGCGACAAGACCGCCACGCCCAAGGACCCCCGCACCTCCGACGACGCCGAAGCCGCCCCCAAGGGCGACGCGGACGGCGGTGCCGAGGGCGGCTCCCCCGATGCCGAGCCCGACGATGCCGAAGGCGAAGGCACCGGCAAGGGGCAGGAGAAGGATCAGAAGTCGGACGACGGGGACAGTCCTGCCAAGCCCGGCGTCGATCAGCCCACCGCCGTCTTCAAGGCGCCGCGGCCGGCGGTCGATCAGCCGACCACGATGCTGAAGATCGGGGGCGCGGCCAAGGGCAAGGACGCTCCCGAGAGGGACGCCGAGCGGACCAGTAAGTTCGTCGCGCTCAAGCCGCTGGACGACCCGGCGACAAGGAAGCCGGCCGCACCCGCCCCGGCCCCCGCCGAAGCCACCGCCCCCGTCCCCACCGTCAGCCCCGAGCGGACCACGCAGCAGCCGCTGCCGCCGCGGCCGCCGCTCGACATGCTGGCCGAGCTGACGAACACCCCGCCGCCCCCGGACACCCCGCTGCGGACGGCCGTCCGGCGGGTGAAGATCTGGACGCCGCTGGCGCTGCTGCTCGTGATCGTCTTCGCGGTCGTGCAGAGCGTGCGCCCGCTGCCGACGCCCACGCTCGAGCTCACCGCGAAGGACAGCTACACCTTCGAGGGCGGCAAGGTCGACATCCCCTGGCCGGCCGACGGCCAGGCCGCGCTGGACGTGCAGGGCATCGGGACGTTCGGCTCGTCCGGCGAGCAGAAGCCCGTGCCGATCGCGAGTGTCGCCAAGGTCATGACCGCCTATGTGATCCTGCGTGAGCACCCGCTGAAGAGCGGTGAGGACGGGCCGAAGATCGGGATCGACCAGGCGGCCGAGGACCAGTCCGACGCCGGCCAGGAGTCCACCGTCGATGTCACGAAGGGCGACAAGATCACCCAGCGGGAGGCTCTGGAGAGCATCCTGATCGCGTCCGCGAACAATGTGGCGCGACTGCTCGCCCGCTGGGACGCGGGGTCCGAGAAGGCGTTCGTGCAGAAGATGAACGACGCCGCCAAGGACCTCGGCATGAAGAACTCGACGTACACCGACCCCTCGGGCCTGAACAACACGACCGTGTCCACGGCCGTGGACCAGGTGAAGCTCGCCCGGGCCGCCATGGAGCAGCCCGCCTTCCGCGAGGTCGCGGCGATGATGTCGTACGTCGACTACAAGGGCACCAAGCACGACAACTGGAACCGCCTGGTCGGCTCCAACAACGTCACCGGCATCAAGACCGGCACCACCACCTCGGCGCTCGGCAACCTCGTCTTCGCCGCGAAGAAGGACGTCGACGGCGAGACCCACCGGGTCATCGGAGCCGTGGTGCGCCAGCCGGCCGGCGGTCCGGACAACACGATCCTGGGCGCCGCGCTGCACGAGGGCGACAAGCTGATCCGGGCCGCGCAGGGCGCGCTGGAGTCGGCGACGATCCTGAAGAAGGGCGACATCGTCGGGTACGCCGACGACGGTCTCGGCGGCCGTACTCCGGTCGCCGTCACCGAGGACGTCACGGCCGTCGGCTGGGCGGGCCTGTCCGTCAAGCTGACGTTCGCCGCGGACGAGCTGCCGCACACGGCCAAGGCCGGCCAGAAGGTGGGCACGCTCACCGTCGGTGACGGCAGCACGAGCGCGGTCAAGGTTCCCGTCGCCCTCCAGGAGGACCTCGTGGAGCCGGGCTTCGCCGACAAGCTCACGCGCATCGGCTGAGCCGGGACGCCCACCAGCACCACGGCACCCCGCCGGTGGCGGCCCGTCCGGGCTCCGCCCGGCGGGGTGCGTGCTAGCGTCCCGAATCGGGGCAGGTCGCCGTCCGCGGCGGCGCGGCCGCGAACCGAGGGTGAACGGTACGCGGCCGGGAAGCAGAAGCTGAGAACAGAAGACGGGACACGGGGAGTGCCTTTCAGTGGCCACTGCGGAGCCGACACGCACCGAGAACGCCGATCCGGGCCCGGGATCCGGCCCGCGAATAGGCGTGCCCACGACGCGGGAGACCGGCGAGCGGGACGCTGACGGCACGACCGGCCGTGAGCGCGACGCCCGGCTGCGGACCGCCGTACTGACGCTGCGTGAGCGCATGCTGCGCCACCCCGTCCTGTCCGTCACCGGCCTCGCCGGAGTGCTCCACGTCGTCTGGTTCTTCACGTTCGCGAACAGTGGCGGTGACCTCGCCGCGCAGGACGCGTGGGCCGAGTTCGTCGGCCGGCACCCGGACTCGGCGTACAACCTCGCCTGGTACGGCGGGATGCACCCGGTGTCGTACAGCGTCGTGTCGCCGTATCTGATGTCGGTGCTCGGCGTGCGGACGACGATGATGATCGCGGGGACGGTGTCGGCCGGGCTGCTGACGCTGCTCCTGCTGCGCAGCAGGTCCGTCCGCAATCCCCTGTGGGCGTCGCTGGCGGGCGTGTTCGGGCTGTTCTGCAACGCGGTGTCCGGACGGGTGACGTTCGGCCTCGGCATGATGTTCGCGCTCGGCGCGGTCTCGGTCGTGTTCTGCTGGCCGTACCGGTGGCGTTACAAGCGCTGGGCGAAGGCCCTGTGCGCGGCGCCGCTGGCCGCGCTGGCCACCATGGCGTCGCCGGTCGCGGGTCTGTTCGTGGGCCTGGTGGCGGTCGCGCTGTTCCTGCAGAAGCGGCGGCCGGGCGCGTGGGCTCTGGGGCTGGCGCCGAGTGCGGTGGTGGGCGTGTCCGCGCTGCTGTTCCCCTTCTCGGGGACGCAGCCGATGATATTCGGCTCGGTGATCCTGCCGGTCGCGTTCTCGGTCCTCGCCTACGTCCTGGTGCCGAACGACTGGAAGACAGTCCGGCTGACGGCGGCGGTGTACGGGCTGGGCGTGGTGCTGGTGTGGCTGATCAGCTCCCAGATCGGGTCCAACATCACGCGGCTCGCGATGCTGTTCGCCGGCGTCGCGCTGGTGGCCGCGCTGCCGTACACGGTGCCGCGCGGCCGCAGGTGGTACGCCGCCGTGGTCGCGATGGTCGCCTTCGCCGGGTGGATCGGCTTCAAGACGGTCGACGACGTCGTGCACATGGCCCCGGCGGCGTCCTGGTCGCGCGAGCTGGCGCCGCTGCTCAACGAGTTGCAGGAGGTCGGCGCCGAGAAGAGCCGGGTGGAGGTCGTCCCCGCCCGCTCCCACCGGGAGGCCGCAGCGCTCGCGCCGTACGTCAACCTGGCCCGCGGCTGGAACCGCCAGGCCGACATGGAGCGCAACCCCCTCTTCTACGACGACACGCTCAACTCCGCGAACTACCGCGAGTGGCTGCAACGCTGGGGCGTGCACTACGTCGTGCTGCCGAAGGGCGAGCCGGACGGCGACGGCGGGGTGCGGGAGCGGGCGCTGGTGCAGCGCGGGCTGCCGTATCTGACCCAGGTCTGGGGCGACGCCAACTGGCAGCTGTTCAAGGTCACCGACCCCACCCCGCTGGCCGAGCCGAACACGGTCGTCGAGCGGGCCGAGCAGGGCGAGATGGTGCTCCGGGTGAAGAAGCCGGGCCGGATCCTGATCCGCATCCCGTACACGCCGTGGCTGAGCGTCGTCGACTCCGAGGGCAAGAGCCTGAAGCCGCCGCGGGAGACGGAGGAGTCCAGGAACCGTCCCGAGGGCGAGCCGAAGACGTACGTCAACGTCAACGGCTGCCTGATGGACACGGAGGAGGACGCCCAGGGCGTGCGGTGGACGGAACTCCTCGCCCCGAAGGCCGGGACGTACCGGCTGGCGGCGCCGTACCAGTTCCCCCGGGGGCTTCCCTGCCCGAAGGAACTGCGCTGACCCGCTGGGTTCTCAGCGGAGCCGGTCCACGTAGGTGTCGGTACCCGGCACCGTAGGGACGAACGGTGCCACCAGTTCCACCCTGCCGAGCCCCGACTCCGCCACCGCCGCGTCGAGGCCCGTGAAGTGGGCCTCCCAGCATTCCCTCGGGTCCGTCTGGAGGAACCACAGCAGGGTCAGGCGGGTGTCCACTCCCTCGACCTGCTTGACGTAGGTCATGCGGTCGCCGGGGAGCGGGGTCGGGCGGAAGGCCGTCACCATGGCCGCCGGGGAGCCCGCGAGGCGCTTGGGGAGGTGGCGGGAGCGCAGCCACTCCAGCAGTTCGGCGCGCTGCTCGGGGGTGTCGGCCTCGACGACCTGGAGGACCAGGCCGGCGTAGGGGTGGTCGAGGGCGTGCTGGTCCCTCGGGCCCGCCGCGCCGTCCCGGTACACGGTCGCCTCGTGGTCCTGGAACGCGGTGAGGACATGGGTGCGGTCCTGGTAGACGCGGCCGTCGCGGTTGAGGCGCTTGTTGATGGAGACCGTCCAGCGCATGTGGTCGTCGTAGCGGCCGTCGGTGATCCAGTACGTGGAGAGGTAGCAGCCCGTCGTGACGGGCTGGGCGATCGCCGACTTCTCGGGGTAGCGCAGGAGTTGCAGGTCCCGGGTCGCCACCCAGCGGCGGCCCGCGTACATCCAGGGCATGGCCATCGCGCCGGCGTAGTAGTGGTCGTCCTCGTACCAGCGGTTGTAGGCGTACTCGTGGCCCGGGTGCGGTTCGACCATGGTGATCAGGGCGTGGCCGGGGTGGGTGCCGTAGGGGCCGACGGCGGCCAGTTCGGCGTACAGCTCGCTGCGGGTGTCGTCGCTCATGCCCTTCCCCTTCGTCGGTGACAGGCCCATACTCTGACGCTCCGTCAGATAAAGCGCCAGGGGTCCGGTCCGGCTTCGGGAGGTTCTGTCATGTCACTGCTCGCGGGGAAGACGGTCGTGGTGTCGGGGGTCGGGGCCGGTCTTGGGCGGCAGGTCGCGGCGGCCGTCGTACGGGACGGCGGGCGGGCCGTGCTCGGCGCCCGGACGGAGGCGAACCTGGCGAAGACGGCCGCCGAGCTCGATCCGGACGGGGCGCGCACGGCGTACCGGGCGACCGACATCGCCGACGAGGCGCAGTGCGAGGCGCTGGCGGGGCTGGCGGCGGAGCGGTTCGGGCGGATCGACGCGGTGGTGCATGTGGCCGCGCTGGACAGCTACTTCGGCGGTGTCGAGGACGCGGACTTCGAGAGCTGGCGCTCCGTGCTGGACGTGAACCTGCTGGGCACACTGCGGATGACCCGGGCCTGTTTGCCCGCACTGAAGAAGGGCGGCGGCGGGTCGGTGGTGTTCATCGGGACGCAGTCGGCGGTGGCGGCTCCGTCCCAGGTGCGGCAGGCGGCGTACGCGGCCTCGAAGGGGGCGCTGACCAGCGCTATGTACTCGCTGGCACGGGAGCTGGGCCCGCACCGGATCCGGGTCAACACCGTGCTGCCGGGCTGGATGTGGGGGCCGCCGGTGCAGGCGTACGTGCGGTTCACGGCACAGACGGAGGGCGTGTCCGAGGCGACGGTCCTGGAGCGGCTGACCGGGCGGATGGCGCTGCCCGAGCTGGCGGCCGACTCGGATGTGGCCGACGCGGCGGTGTTCCTGGCGTCGGACCGGGCCCGGGCGATCACCGGACAGTCATTGCTGGTCAACGCAGGGGAGTTGATGCGATGAGTTCATGTAGATGAACCAAGGCCATCACGCCGAACATTTTTACCCCTCCTTGACCTTACCGTCACTTGTCGTGTTCACGCGGTAGCGCCCACGATGAGCGCCGGGCTGACCCCTGGGAGGGCGCACATGAACGGTCTCGACTGGGCCGTGCTCATCGGCTACTTCGCCGTGATGGTCGCGATCGGCGTCTGGTCGCACAAACGCGTGGACAACGTCAGCGACTTCTTCACCGCCGGCGGCAAGATGCCGTGGTGGCTCTCCGGCATCTCCCACCACATGTCGGGCTACAGCGCGGTGATGTTCACCGGGTACGCGGGCATCGCCTACACCTACGGCGTCACCTCCTTCGTCACCTGGTCCTTCCCGATCGCCCTCGGCATCGCCATCGGGTCGAAGCTGTTCGCGCCGCGCATCAACCGACTGCGCTCGCGCCTGCATGTGGCCTCCCCGCTGGAGTATCTGAAGAACCGTTACGACCTGAAGACCCAGCAGGCGCTGGCCTGGTCCGGCATGCTGCTGAAGATCGTGGACGTGGGCGCGAAGTGGGCGGCGATCGCGACGCTGCTGTCGGTCTTCACGGGGATCTCCCTGAACCAGGGCATCCTCATCACCGGTGCCATCACGGCGATCTACTGCACGATCGGCGGCCTGTGGGCCGACGCGCTGACCGAACTGGGCCAGTTCATCATCCAGTTGCTGGCCGGCGTCGCGATGTTCGTCGCGGTTTTCGTTCGGCTCGACGACCACGGGGGCTTCTTCGGGGTCTGGGACTCCCCCGAACTCCAGGGCCACGAGAAGCCGCTGGTCGGCCCGTACGGCACGGTCTTCCTGCTGGCGTTCCTCTTCATCAAGCTCTTCGAGTACAACGGCGGCATGCTCAACCAGGCCCAGCGCTACATGGCCACGCCGAACGCGAAGGAGGCCGAGCGGTCGGCGCGGCTCTCGGCGATCCTGTGGCTGGTCTGGCCACTGGTGCTGTTCTTCCCGATGTGGATGTCGCCGCTGCTGGTCGAGTCGCAGAAGCAGGACGGCTCCGACTCCTACGCCCTGATGACCGAACAGCTCCTGCCGCACGGCCTGCTGGGCCTGGTCATCGTCGGCTTCTTCTCGCACACGATGGCCATGTGCTCCTCGGACGCCAACGCCATCGCGGCGGTGTTCACCCGGGACTGCGCGCCGGTGATCTGGGCCAGGGCACGGACGTGGAACCAGAGCCAGGGCCTGCGGGTCGCCCGGATCGCGACGGTCGTCTTCCTCGGTCTGTCCATGGCGGCGGCGACCCAGGTCAACTCCCCCGCGTTCAAGGACATCATCACGGTCGTCATCAAGTGGGTGGCCGGTCTGATGGGCCCGATGGCCATCCCGATGATGCTGGGCCTGCTGCGGGCGTTCCGCCGCTCCGGCCCGACGGCGGCGCTCACCAGCTGGTCGATGGGCCTGCTGGCGTTCTGGCTGGTGAACTACCCGATCCACTGGAACGTCGAGGGCGGCGTCCCGCTCCAGTACCAGGTCTCGATACCGCTGGCGGTGTCCCTGGTCCTCTACATCCTCATCGGCTTCATCAAGCCGGAGGACACCCCGGAGCGGCTGGCGCTGATCGAGAAGATCAACACGGACGGGGACGGGACGGCGGCCGCGGCGGTCCCGGCGCCGGCCGGACCGGCGGACGAGGTCGTACGGACGACGACCAGGGAGTAAGCCCGATGAGGGAGTGAGCCCGATGAGGGAGTGAGCCTGCTCTCCGGGTCAGGCGCGGGGATAGCGGGCGAGCCAGCCCGGCGACGACCCCCCGGGCCCGTGCAGGGCGGGCCCCTGGGTCATCTCCATGGCGAAGTCGTCGGCCAGCTCCAGGACGGTGGGACGGCCCTCCAGCTCGGCCAGCCAGGCCGGGGGGAGGGCCGTTTCCCCGTGCAGGGCGCCGAGCAGGCCGCCGGTCAGCGCGCCGGTGGCTGCGGACGGGCCGTCGTGGTTGACCGCGAGACACAGCCCGTGCCGGACGTCGGCGGCGACGAGGGCGCAGTACACGGCGGCGCCGACGAGGCTCTCCGCCGTACCGGCCCCGCACAGCTCGCTCACGCGCTCCGGGCCTGGCATCCCCTGCCGTACGGCGCCCAGCGCGTGCTGGAGGGCGTCCGACACGGGCTGGTGCCCGGGCCGCGCGGCCAGCATCGCGAAGGCGCGCTGCACGGCACCGTCGAGGCTCTCGCCGACGGCGAGGGCATGCACGATCACGGCGTACGCGCCCGCCGCGAGCGAGGCCGTGGGGTGTCCATGGGTCTGCGCCGCGCACTCGACGGCGAGCTGCGCGACCAGCTGCGGCTCCCATCCGACGAGCAGTCCGAACGGGGCGGACCGGGTGGCGGCCTCGGGCCCGGCCTCACCGGGGTTCTTGGGCGCCTCCGGGGTGCCCATGATCTCGTCGCCGAGCCCCAGCAGCAGGGAGCGGTCGGGATCCCGCCGCGCGTACAGCCACTCCTCCCGCGCGAGCCAGCCGTCGTCCTTGCGGCGCTCGTCGGGTCCCCAGTCCCGCTGGGTGGCGGCCCAGCGCAGATACGCCCGGTGCACATCGGTCGGCGGATGCCAGGCTCCGGTGTCGCGGCGCACCTGGGCCCGGATCAGTCCGTCCACGGAGAACAGGGTGAGCTGCGTGATGTGCGTGACAGCACCACGTCTGCCGTAGGCGGGGGCCAGATCGACCAGCCCCTCGGCCCCGTGCGCCTCCCTGATCCCGTCGATCCCCAGCCCGTCCACGGGCGTGCCCAGCGCGTCCCCCACGGCCACGCCGAGCAGCGTCCCGCGCACCCGGCTGCGGAAGTCCTGCTGCTCCGTACGGCCCCAGACGGCGCCGGCAGTCGCACCCACCTTGACCTCCCAGGGACCGTCCATACGTACGACAGCTCAGCACTGTAATCGAACGGGGACCGTGGGTTCAGTGGGCGGAATACCGTCTTCACGGCAGGCTTACGGACCGTCGCTCTCAGCACTCGACGTCTCGGACAGGTGTGCGAGGATCCCGGGGTGAATGATCTCCACACCCGCCCGGCCACCGAGGCCGATCTGTCCACCCTCGTCCGCCTCCGCGACGACGCGGCCCGCTGGATGCTGGCCCGGGGCATCACCGGGCAGTGGCAGCCGGGAGAGCTCGACGAGTCCCACTTCCGCCGGGTCATGACCCAGGGCGAGGTCTGGCTCGCAGAGGCCGGCGGACGCGTCGCCGGCGCCTGGGAACTGTGGTGGGAGGACGAGGCCGCCTGGGGGCCGCAGCCGCCCGTGGCGGGTTATGTCCACCGGCTCATGGTGGACCGGACGGAGTCCGCTCCCGGAACGGGGCGGCTGCTACTGGAGGCCGCCGAACACCGCGTGGCCGCCGCGGGCCGAACCCACGTACGCCTGGACTGCCTGGCCGACAACACGCAGCTCACCGCGTACTACCGCGACGCGGGCTACCGAATAGCGGGCCACAAGGAGGGCAAGCCCCAGCCGGGCGGCACGCCCAAGTCCTTCACGCTGCTGGAGAAGGAACTCGGGGTGTAGTCCCCGGCCGTGGCAGTCCTGCCTCTGCGGTCTCTCGGATGGTGCGGATCTCGGTGATGGCGTTGGTGGGGTCCACTTCGCCTGCCTCGACGGTCCGCTCCAGCTCCCGCAGACGCTCGGCCCGCGCGGGATGTCGTTCGATCGCGACGAAGACCGCCCAGGAGTGCACGAAGGCGCGCAAGGGGGCGAGGCTCTGGGTCTGCTGGGCGTTGGTGGTGGCCTCGAAGAGGTGCTGCGTGAGTGCGGGCAGCCGACTCGGGGCGATCCGGGCGACGGCATCACGCAGCGCGTCCGGGGTCAGCTGAGGCATGGGGATCAGCGGTAGGCCATGACTCGACCCCGGCACGCCTAAGCCGCCTTCCGGCAATCTCGGCAGGAGCCGGGGTGAGGGGCGCGGAAGGCTCGTTCGCAGCCGTCGCAGGTCTGGAACGGGTCCGGGCGGAGGGCGGGCTCGGAGTGTGTCGGTGCCGCGGGGAGAGGCGGAGGGAGGAGGGTGGTCAAGCGGTGGGCGAGGAAGGCCGCCGGGTGATTGATCGCGTCCTGCGGGAGGCCGGACGCCAGCGTGCGCGCTACGGCCGCCGCGGGGACGCCACGCTCCAGCCAGGCCGTGACTTCCGGCGCCAGGCGGTGTACGTCGCGTTCGGTGAGGAGGAGGCGGGAGTCCAGCGCCCGCAGTCCGGCGAGGAGGTCGGTGGCCGTGCGGTGGGGTGAGGTCGGGGGAGCTTCCGTCCTGGGCGCAGGGGCAGCAGCGGGGCGGGGGCGGTCAGGGGCCGTCGTCCGAGGCCTGTTGTACGAGATCGTGCGGGTTACGACTCGCCCCGATTGAAGACGCTCCCTGGGGCGTGCGAGGTAACCATGTGCCTCCAGCTCGCGCAGGGCCGCAGCGATCCGGATCTCACCCTCCTGGAACTTGGCCGCCAGCGCCTTGATGCCGACCGGTGTTCCGGCGGGCAGCGACTGGATGTGGACCGCCAGGCCGATCGCCGTCAGGGACAGGTCCGGGTGCTGGGCGAGGTGGTTTCCGACGACGGTGAAGTGGTCGTCGTGGCGTTCCGTCACGTGCTGGACGCCGGAAGTGCCGGACTGTGCGCGTGCGGGCGCGCTAGGGTGCTGGTCAGTCATCGGGAAGGTCCTTGCTTCCTAGGTGATCAGGCCCTCGCAGTGGGATGGCAGTCCCGGCGGGGGCCGTATTCGTTTGTGGGGTTGTCTGCGCTGACGCTGCACCATCGACTGCCCTCCACGCCAGCCGAGTTGGCGATGTTCACCCCTGCGGGTGAGCCGCGGGGGCGGCGGGGGCGGGTTGGTTCTTTCCCCGGTTCTTTGGTCTTTGGCGTCGGGACCGGCCGGGTCATGAGGGGCCGCGATCCGGCTCCTCGAAGTCGCGGATGACGGCCTCTGGGTCGTCGGGTGAGCGCAGTCGCACCCCGGAGCCCGTCACGTCCAGATCACGCCGCATCGCTTCCCTCGCGGCGGCGATCAGAGACCAGATGCCGTGCTGCGCCACAGCGGGCGAATGCGGTCTCGTAGGACGTACAGATGACGGCTGAGCGCTGTGCAGAACTGGCGGGCGTCGCGGTGGAGTTCCGTGTAGCAGCGGCGTCGCAGGTCACGATTCTCACGGCCTCCTGGATGGTCTGCGTCATCTCCAGTTCGCGCCGCTTGGCCTTCTCGGCGCCCCGCTGGGTGAGCAGCGCGCCCCCGAGAGTTCCCGCCACACCGGCCACGGCTATCAAGACCGACCCCACGTCCATCCGATCACCCTAGGTCGAGCAGGCTGACAAGTCGCCGTTTCCCAACGCCAGTTCAGCCCATACCGTCTTCGTGTTCGCCGGTGCCTCCGTCACGCCCCAGCGATCCGTGTACGCCTCGACGATGCGCAAGCCCCTGCCGCCCGCTGCGTCCTTCTCCACCGGGTCGGGGATGCGCGGGATCCGGTCACCCCGGGCGTCCGTCACCTCGATGCGGAGCATGCGGTCGGGGCGCAGCTTCAGGCCGAGCCGGAAGTCCCTGCCCCGGACGTGTCCGTGCAGCACGGCGTTGGACGCCAGCTCCGCCACCACCTGCGCGGCCGCGTCGTACGGCTCGCCCCACTCGTCGAGTTGGCGTTCGGTGAGCAGCCGTGCCAGTCGAGCACCTCTTCGAGTGGCGGACAACTGGATCGCGAAGTGGCGTACGGGGGTGGTGATTTCCGCGAGGGATTTCTGACTCATGTCACCCAGCGTGGTCGCTCGTTCCTACTCTGAACAGCAACGACCTCAGTACGGAGCGTGACTGTCCGGGCGTATCACGAGGTCGTACGGCTCGTACGTCAGTGGAGGGGAAGCGTGGAGGACGAGGAAGCGGCGGCCGTACTCAGGACGGTCGGCCGGCAGATCAAGATGTGGCGCGAGACAGCGGGGATGCGGCAGGCGGAGCTGGGCTCCGCCATCGGGTACGGGGAGGAGATGGTCTCGTCGGTGGAGCGCGCACGGCGCGTTCCCAAGCCGGACTTCCTGGACAAGGCGGATGAGGTGCTGGGTGCGGGCGGCAAACTCGCCGCGATGAAGGAGGACGTGGAGAAGGCCCGGTATCCCAAGAAGGTGAGGGACCTGGCCAAGCTGGAGGAGGAGGCCGTCGAACTCGGGGCCTACGACAACCACCAGATCCACGGACTGCTCCAGACACCGGAGTACGCCCAGGCGTTGTACGGCATGCGGCGGCCCGCGTTCACGGAGGACGAGATCGAGCGGCACGTCGCCGCACGCATGGCACGGAAGGCCGTCTTCGATCGCGTGCCGCGAGCGCTCATCACCTTTGTCCAGGAAGAGTCGACGCTACGGAGGCCGATCGGGGGCAGAATGGTGCTGCGTCAACAGCTCGAACACCTGTTGGAGGTCGCTAAGTTGCGGCATGTGTCGATCCAGGTCATGCCGACGGACCGGGAGGACCACGCGGGTATGGCGGGGCCGTTCCGGGTGCTGAAGCTCCAGGAGGGCAAGACACTGGGGCACTTCGAGGCTCAGCTGCACAACCGGGTGATCAGCGACCCGCGGGAGGCCCAGATCCTCGACATGCGCTATGGAATGATCCGGGCCCAGGCCCTCTCGCCCCGGGAGTCCCTGGCCTTCATTGAGAAAGTTCTGGGAGAAGAGACGTGACCATCGAACTCGACTGGTTCAAGAGCAGCTACAGCAGCAATGACGGTCCTGATTGCGTCGAGGTCGCCATATCCCACCCCACCATCCACATCCGCGACTCCAAGAACAAGGAAGGCGCCCGTCTGGCATTCACCGGCGGCGCCTGGTCCGAGTTCCTGGAGTTCGCGGCGGGACGCTGATCCTCAGTCCGCGCAGAGCGCGGTGTCGACCGCGGCCAGGAACGCCGTGGTGCTCGCGTCGGTCGGTGGGGCTTCGTTGATGACGAGGGTGACTTGTCGGCCGTCGGGGGCGACCGCTGCCAGGTTGTTGTGGCCGCCCCGCACGGAGCCGGTGTGGCCGGTCCAGTGGCCTCCGCAGGACAGGGGCGAGGTGACCAGGCCGAGACCGTAGCGGCCGTCCGGGCCCAGTCGGTCCGGGTCGCCCGGGATCGTGTTCCGCATCTCGGCCAGCCCGCGCCCGGACAACAGACGGCCGTTCAGCAGCGCCGCGAAGAATTTATTCACGTCCCTGGGCGTGGAGATCAGCGCGCCGCCCACACCCCCCGCCGAGGTGTTCCACTCGGTGCCGTCCACGCGCTCGGTCGTGAAGTAGCTGCGGGAGTGGCGGCCGCGGATGTGCTCGGAGTTGCCGGGCCAGTAGGTGTCGCGCAGTTTCAACGGCTTGATGATCCGCCGTGAGATCTCCTTCTCCGCCGGGCGGCCCGTGACCTTTTCGATGACCATGCCGGCCAGGATGTAGTTCGTGGTCGAGTAGTGCCATGTGCCCTTGGGCGGCGGCAGTTTCAGTGCTCGTTTCACCAGTTCCCTCGGCGTGGACTGGTGATGGCGCAGCCAGTCGATGTCGGCGTCGGCGAGCGAGTCACCGTGGTCGGGCAGTCCGCTGGTGTGCTGGAGGAGCTGCCGCACGGTGATGTCGCGGCCGTCGTAGCCGTTGCCCTGGACGAGTCCGGGGAGATAGTCCTCCACGGTCGCGTCGAGAGAAAGGCGTCCCCTGTCCGCGAGTTGCACGACGGTGGCGGCGGTGAAGGTCTTGGTGATGCTGCCGATACGGAGACGGTCCTCGGCGTTCATCGGCCGTCCGGTGCGCAGATCGGCCTTGCCTGCGGCGGAGGCCCACGGGCCGCAGGCCGGGTCGACCACCTCGACCGCCGCTCCGGCGAGTTGGTGTCTCCCTGTGAGCTCATCCAGTGCGTGTTGCAGTCCCGGAGGGGCCTCGCAGTCCCGCGTGGCCGCATGAGCGGTGGGGTGAGGTGCGGCGACGGCCACGCCCGCGAGAAGGGCCAGGAGTAAGGCAGGGATCTTCATGGCTCAGGACGCTACGGGGAGGGCTGAGGCTTCTCGCTCCGGCTGTCCTCCGTCTCAGGGGTGGACTCATGTACACCATCGGGAATGGGGTCAGTGTCAGCCGTGGACTCCTCTTCGTGCTTCTTCTTCGAGGCGAGTTCCTTGGCCAGCCTTTCCGAGTACAGCCTCATTTCCGCTTCTTTGCGCTCGTCGAACACCGGTGCCTCCTTTGAATACGGGGGTTTCGGGGTGGTGAGGGTGAAAAAGGAGAGGGGAGAAGAAATACGACTGTGGTCCGGGAACGTCAGGGATAACTCGACCGGATCACAAGCCTCTTGGCCTGAAGAATACCCGACGACCACTCTCCGGGTCACGGCCCGATTACCGTCGCACACAGGTAATTCGCACGTTGTTCATCCGGCGAGGAACGGCTCCAGTACCGCGCGGTCGGTATCCGAAAGACGTTCCCATGCGCCGGAATCCAGTTCGCGTACGCGTTCCACATCGGCCCGGGCCTTCTCGGGCCGGGACATGGTCGCGTGGAGCGCGGCCCGGCGGCACAGCGCCCAGACGTAGCCCGGCCGGAGTTCCACGGCCCGGTTCAGGTCATCCAGGGCCTCGGCGTGGCGGCCGAGGTGGGCCAGGGACGCGCCCCGGCTGGCGTAGGCCGAGGTGTAGGCGGGGTCCAGGGCGAGCGCGTGGTCGAGGTCGGCGACGGCCTCCTCGTCGCGGCCGGCCGCACGTAGGGCGTCACCGCGTTCGCAGCGGGCCCACGGCCAGTCGGGGGTCAGGGTGAGGGCACGGTCGAGGTCGGCCAGTTGACGGCCGGAGTCGCCCAGGCCCCGCCACACCCGGGCGCGGCGGGCGAGCGCCCAGGCGTAGTCCGGCTTGAGGTCCAGTGACCGGCCCAGGTCGGCGAGAGCGGCGTCCAGGTCCCCGCGGCGTTCGTGCGTGGCGCCCCGGGACGCCCAGGCGAACTCGTTGGCCGGGTCGAGGCGGATCGCTTCGCTCAGGTCCCGGATCGCCTCCGGGTCGTGCCGGGCGATGCGGTGGTGTTCGCCGCGCAGGGCGACGTACCAGGCGCGGCCCGGTTCCAGCGCCACGGCCCGGTCCAGGTCGGCGATCGCCGCGTCGTGGTCGCCCAGGTCCCCGCGGACTCCGGCCCGGTAGCGGTAGGCGACCGCGAGTCCCGGATCGAGGGCGACGGCCCGGTCGTACTCGGCGAGGGCCGCCGCGTACGCGCCCTCGCCGCGCAGTTCGTCGCCCCGGACGACTCGGGCGCGGGCCTGGGCCGGCGCGTCGAGTACCGCACGGCTCAGGAGCAGGCCGAGCGCCGCGCCGATCCCCTCCGCGTCGAGTGCGTCCGTCAGCTTCGTCCCCCACTCGGCCACCGTCTCCACGTCGGCGTCCTGTCCGGCGTCCACCAGGACACGTGCCCATCGCACGGCCATGACCTCACCGGCGTCACAGGCGTGGACGAAGTCCCTCAGCGCCTGCGGCAGTGCGTCCCGCTCACCCGCGCAGAGGAGGTGGTACGACTCGGCCTGGCGCAGGTCCCGCCAGGTGTCGTCCGCCCAGAGATCTTCCAGCCCTCGTCCGGTATCCCCCCGTTCGGTCTCCTCCCGCCATTCCCGGAACGTCCGCGCCAGCCGTCGCTGCCGCTCGGCCCATCCGCGTGGCGACCGTCGCCGTTCGGCGCGCAGCATCGGCGCCCGTACGACGTCGTGGTAGCGCAGCCGCCCCCCGCCGCGCTCGACGACGAACGGCATGCCCCGCAACCACGCGTAGAGAGGCGTCAGTTCCTCCTCCGGGCAGTCGGCCGCCGCCCGGAACACATCCCCGTCCAGCCACCTCGGCAGCGCGCAGGACAGCGCGGCGTCCCGACGGGCCGGGTCCTGCTCCCACTTCAGGAAGCGGTCGACCGCCGTGGCACTCGGGTCGCCGACGTCCTCCGCGTCCGTGGGGCGGGACTCGGCGAGGGTGGAGACCAGGACGGGGAGGCCGCCCGTGAGGCGCAGCACCTCCTCGACGACCGGTTCGTCGGTCACTCCCTTGCCGGCCAGCAGACCGCGGGCCTCGGCCTCGGTGAAGGGGGCCAGGGGCACCTCCGCCACGAAGTCCCGCACACCGCCCCAACGGGTCGCGCCCAAGGGGCGTTGGCCCGCCGTGACCACGACGGCCGTGGCCGGCACGGCACCGTGGCGGTCGGTCGTCATCGTCTCGTGCAGCCACTGGTCCAGGTACGGAGCCGTCCGCTCGTACGTGTCGAAGAACAGGGCGCTCCAGGGGGCCGAGGCCGCCGCGTCCGTGAGTTCACGGAGCAGCACGGGTGTCAGCACCTGCTCCGGGGCGAAGACCAGTTGCACGTCCTCGTGGTTGCGGAAGCGGGCCATCACGCTCTCCCGGAGCCGGTCCACCCCGCCCGCGAACTGCTCCGCGTCGAGCATGCCCGCGAGGGGGCCGACCACCGGGACCATCCCCAGCGCGACCATGCCGCCCCGGGCCACCACTCTCCCGCCCGTCGACGGGCCGGTGTCCTCCGTCTGCCCGTCCAGTGCGGCGAGCGCGGCCACGGTCGCCTCGTGGCGGCGCTCCTCGTGGGCGGCGAGCAGTCGGTCCAGTTCCTTCAACCGCCGCCCCTGGGTGGCGAACTGCCGGCTGATCTCCGCCATCACCTCCGGCACGCTGCCGGCGCTGTCGTCCACGTACGCGGTCAGCGCGCCCTGTTCACGGGCGATCTGCTCCAGCTCCCGCAGCAGGAAGGTCTTTCCGACGCCCGCGTTGCCGTGCACATGGAAGCGGAAGCGGTGGCGTTCGTCGTGCGGGGCGGTGGCGAAGTTCGCACGGAACAGGGCCCGTTCGGCGCTCCGGCCGACGAAGCCGGCCCGGGTGCGTTGCCGTATCAGGTCCTGCATCGACGGTCCCGTCTGCGCCATCCGTACGTTCCCCTCGTCTCGCCCGGTCGGCTTACGTCATCAGTGTCTCGCGCTCGCCCCGGCGTCCGGGGAGAATGATCGGCATGGCCACCTCCCCAACTTCACGCGGCACGCTGCCTCTTGCCGCCATGCTGCTCACCGCCACCATCGCCCTCTACATGGCGCTCGTCGCCTTCGGGAACATCACCGACTTCGGCACCAACCAGCAGTTCGTCCGGCATGTGCTGGCCATGGACACCACGTTCAAGGACGAGGACCTGATGTGGCGGGCCATCACCAGCGAGGCGCTACAGGACGCCGCCTACATCGCGATCATCGCGTGGGAGACCGTCGCCGCGTTCGTCCTCATAGCCGGGAGCTGGCTGTGGGGCAGACGTGATCAGCGGCGTGCCCGGCAGTTGTCGACCTACGGGCTGCTGATGGTGATGCTGCTGTTCGGGGCCGGATTCATCGGGATCGGCGGCGAGTGGTTCTCGATGTGGCAGTCGAAGAGCTGGAACGGGCTGGACGCGGCGACCCGTGTCTTCCTGTTCAGCGGTGTCGTGCTGATCGTCAACCAGCTGCCGGTCGCGCGGACGGAGACGCCCGCTTCCTGAGCGCTGCCGTTACTGTCGCCCTGTTCGCGGTTGGGCAACGTAGATCCAGTCGAAGCCGTCATATCCCTCGGCGTCGAGATGCTGTGCTCGGCTGAGCCCGGCGCGTGTCGCCACGCGCTGAGACGCGACGTTGGCTGGTCGAACGCGGGCGATCAGCGGGAGGTCGGGCAGGTGACGGGATGCCCAGGTGGCAACCGCGCCTGCCGCCTCGCCGGCGAAGCCTTGGCCCCAGGCTGAGGTGGCGAAACGGTAGAAGAGGTTCAGGACCGGGGCCCCGTGCAGTTCCATGGGCTTGATTCCGCAGAATCCGAGCTGCTGAGCGGAGCCGTGGTGCCGGACAACCCAGTACCCATATCCGTACTGCTGCCACTGGTCGTCCCAACGCCGGTAGAGTGCCTCCGCTTCCTCAAGCCGGGCGAGCGCATCGGACGGGTTGTGGGTACAGGTCTCAGGATCACTGTGGACGGCGAAGATCGCGTCGACATCGGCTGTGGTTGGGCGTCTCAGCAACAGCCGATCTGTCTTCAGCTCCACGGCTGCCGGGCTCCGGCCCCTCATGTCGAGACCGCATCACCGGTGCGGAAGATTCGGTTCAGGTGGTGGCCCAGGACTGTGGTCGCGGACTCCGGGCTGCGCTGGCCGACAAGGACGCTGGTGCCGAGCCCCGCAGACATGGCAAGCAGGCCGGCCGCCTCCAACCGTGCGTCCACACCGGGCTCGAGCAGTGCCGCTTCCTGCGCCTGCCGAAGGAGTTCGGTCAGGGCATCTTCGGCGGCGTCAGGGTTTTTGATGAAGGGCTGGGCTGCGAGCGCCGGGTCGTTCACGGCCAGAACCGCGTACGAAGTGTAGAGGTGGTGGAAGGTGCGGCTCTCGTCGTCCGTCGGCAGCGCCGCCATCAGCAGCGCCTCGACCATCGCGCGCGGACCTGGACTGTCCCCGGCGGCCCGTACACGGGCAGAGACCCGCTCCCCGAATCTCTCCGCCAGAAGCTCGAGCCCGAAGAGCAACAACTTCTCCTTGGTCTGGAAGTAGTACTGCACCAGCCGCAGCGATACGCCCGCTTCCGCTGCCACATCGCGCATCCCGACGGCATGCAGCCCGCGTCGGCCGGCGACCCGGACGAGGGCCTCGGCGATCTCGGTGCGCCGTTCTGCGTGGTCTACGCGCTTGGGCATCTGCCGGTTCTCCGCTCGTCGTTCCTGCTGTGGCTTCCGTGGGGCCTTTTGATGATACGACCGTACCAACATCGTGATACGTTCGTATCACGAAACTGAGACGCCGGAGGTGGCCATGCCCGAGACCGCTGCCCGACCCCAGGCCGATGTCGGCCGCTACGTGAGCGATGCCTGGCGGGAGCGCCACTTCGCGGCCTGCGACGCGGTCTACGCACTGGGAGCGTCCGCGTTCGCGGAAGAGGACGTGGAGACGTCCTTCGGCACCACGCACGTCTACCGCTACGGCCCCACGGACGAGGCCGCCCGATCCCGCACCCCCGTCGTCCTGGTGCACGGGGCGGGCTCCTGCTCCGCCATGTGGTACCCGAACACGCCCGCCCTCAGCTCGGAGCGCCCGGTCTACGCGATCGACACCCCGGGTGACCCCGGTCGCAGCGTGCAACGCGCGCCGATCCACGACCCCGAACGCGCCGCACAGTGGCTGGACGAGACACTGGCCGGGCTCGGCCTCGATCGCGTACACCTCGTCGGCAGCTCCTACGGCGGATGGCTCGTCCTGAACCAGGCGCACCGCAGGCCCGATCGCCTCGCCTCGGTCACGCCGCTCGACCCCGGCGGCCTGGAGAAAGTGGGGCTGCGCTTCTTCGTCTGGATCTTCGCCGGCCTCTTCGCGATGTTCGCACCCAAGGCGTTCCGCCCGCGACTGGCGGCCTGGCTGGAACAACCGGTTCTCGTCGTTCCGGAACTGCGCACGATGATCAGAACAGCGGTTCGCGCCTATCGCATCCGCCGCCCGTCGCCGCTTCCCCTCTCCAAGGAGGAGCTGTCCACCATCCGGACTCCGCTCTACCTGGTGCTCGGCAAGCGAAGTCTCCTCGTGCACCCACAGCGGCAGGTGGAGCGTGTGCCGCGCCTGATCCCCGGCGCCCGCGCCGAGATCATCTCCGACACGGGCCACGGGCCGCAGATCGACCACGCGGATGAGGTCAACCGCAGGATGCTGGACTTCATGGCCTCCGTCGACTGACAACCGCCCACGCCGACGGGCCTGCTCGAACGCAGTTGAGAGTTTGGGGGAGGCAGAGCAGCGATCAAGAAGGCCGGAATCCTCGGGCCTCAGCCCGAGGCGCAAGTCACTTGACCACGGTCACCGTCGTGCCGACCGTGCCGAACGCCCACAGTGCCGTGCCGTCCGCCTTCCGCATCCGGACCCCGCCCGTCTTCGTGCCGGAGGCGGCGGGCGGCGGTGAGGCGCCGTCGACCGCGTTGGAGAAGGCGACGGAGACGCCGGACTTCGCGGCGAAGTAGATGATGTGCTCGATCTGGACGCCGTCCGAGCCGGTCGTGCCCTCGGTGCGCGACGACACCGTGTACGAGCCGGGGTCGGGGCTGACCGTGCCCGGCCACACGGTGAACGTACGGCGGCTTCCCTCGCTCGCGTCGACCAGCCACACCCGCTTCTCGCCGAGGGAGTAGACGACGCGCCGGCCGGTGCCGGAGCCGTCGGGCACCCGGGTCGGGGCGGACGCGGAGGGGGTGGGCCGCACGCCCGCCGACGCCGCGCTGCTCGGCTTGGCCGAGGAGGCGGTGGGGTGCGGGCCCCGGTCCGCCTGCACGGCCAGGACCGTCACCGCGGCTATCGCTCCCACGGTCAGCCCGGTCGTCCAGGCCCACGAAGGAAGTCGGGCAGGCACGGGCACGCATCTCCTCAGTCACCGGACCCCGCACGGACATCGGGGCTCGGATCATCGTACTGCGCGCCCGCTCCTCCCCTGGCGGCCTCAGGGGGCCTCAGGGGGCTTTGCGGACCGGTACCGGGCCGGTGCCGGCGCCATGGGCGGTGTGGAGCGGCGCGCGGGCGGGGGCCGGGTAGGAGAGGTGCACGAGCCGGGACTGCTCCTGCCGCATGTGCATGAGGGACTCGAGGATGTAGCCCACGAGCAGGACGAGCGCCGCGATGGTCATGATGGCGGCGGCGAGGACGGCCGTGGGGACCCGGGGCACGGTGCCCGTCTCGATGAAGTCGGCGATGACGGGGATGCCGAGGATGACCGAGACCAGGGCCAGCACGCCCGCGATCACGGTGTGGACGAGCGAGGGGCGCTCGCGCCGTGCCAGGTCGAGGATGACCCGCAGGATGCGCCAGCCGTCCCGGTAGGTGCGCAGTTTGCTCTCGCCGCCGGCGGGCCGGACCCGGTAGTCCGTGACGACCTCCGCGGTGGGGAGGCGGAGATGCAGGGCGTGGATCGTCATCTCGGTTTCCGTCTCGAACTCCCTCGCCAGCGCCGGGAAGGACTTCACGAAGCGCCGCGAGAAGACCCGGTAGCCGCTGAGCATGTCGGTCACGTCGTTGCCGAACAGGGAACGCACGGCCCCGGTGAGCAGCTTGTTGCCTGCCGCGTGTCCCGCCCGGTATGCCCCGTCGGCCGTCACCCGGCGGGCGCCGACGACCTGGTCGTAGGGCCCTTCGAAGAGCAGGTCCACCAGGTCCCGGGCGCGTGTGGCGTCGTAGGTGTCGTCGCCGTCGATCAGGAGCAGCGCGTCGGCGTCGACGTCGGCGAAGGCACGCCGGATGACATTGCCCTTGCCCTTGCGGGGCTCCTCCCGGACGATCGCGCCCGCTCCCCGGGCGATCTCCACCGTGCGGTCGGTGGAGGCGTTGTCGTACACGTAGACGACGGCCTCGGGGAGGGCCGCCCGCAGGTCGCGGACCACCTTGCCGATGGCCGCCTCCTCGTTGTGACACGGCACGACACACGCGATCGTCGGTTGCACGGCTGCTCCTCTCGAACCGGTACCGAATACGACGAAAATAATGCGATATGGGCGGGTCTGGTCGGTGGGGGCGCGCCGGGCCGTTAGTGTCACCGTGTGCCGGTCCTCGCAACTGTCGCGCTGCGTGCGCGTGACGCCGTCAAGGGCATCTGGCGCGAGGCCGCCAAGTTCGGAGTCGTCGGCGCCTTGGCCTTCGTCGTGGACAACGGCGGCTACAACCTGCTCGTCTTCGGCCTGCCCGGCGGCGCGGAGGGCGGGCCGATGCGGACCTCCCCGGTGCAGGCGTCCGTCGTCGCGACGGCGGCGGCCGCGCTCTTCAGCTGGGGCGGGAACCGCTACTGGACCTATCGCGACCAGCACCGCGAGAAGGTGACCCACGAACTCGTCCTGTTCCTGGTGGCGAACGGCGTCGGGCTCGCCATCACCGCGGGCACGGTCTTCGCCTCCCGGCAGCTGCTCGGGCTCGACTCTGCGCTCAGCGACAACACCGCCCGGATCTTCGGCTGGGTGCTCGCGACCCTGTTCCGCTTCTACGCCTATCGGCGCTACGTCTTCGTCGCTCCCTGAGCCGTTAGCATCCGACTTATGGGACAAATGGGATGGATGCCGCGGGTGCGGCGCTGGGTCTGGGTACTGGCCGCCGTCGCCGCGGCCTGCTGTCTGGGCACGATCCTCGTCTTCGCCCCGGGCTACCTGAGTCCCGACAGCCTCGATCAGCTCCGCCAGGCCCAGGGGAAGCTGCCCCTGACGGACTGGCACCCTCCCGTGCTGAGCCTGGCGTGGCGTGCGCTCATCGCCGTGACCGGGTCGTTCGCGTCCATGGCCGTTGTCCAGTCACTGCTCTTCTGGGGCGCGCTCTGGACGCTGGCCTGGTGCGTCTACAAGCTGACCGGGAGGCGCGCCGGTTCACTCGCCGTGCTGGGGCTCGGACTGACCCCTTTCGTACTGACGTTCGTCGGGGTGGTGTGGAAGGACGTCCACGCGGCGTTCGCGCTGCTCGCCGCGTGCGCGGTCGCGTTCACCGGGCTGCGGCTGCGGGACCGGGACCTTCGCCGTCCCGCCCTGCGGTGGGGGCTGCTCGGGCTGGGCGTGCTGTTCCTCGCGTACGCCATGCTGGTGCGCAAGAACGCCTTCTTCGCCGCGATCCCCGTCTTCGTCATGCTGGTCCTCGCGCTGTGGCGCGCTCCCGGACGCCGTACGTGGGTGATGTGCACGGCGGCACTCGTGGCCGCCCTGGTCGTGCCGGCCGCCGCCATCTCCCTCTTCGCCCGGCCCCTGGAGACGAAACAGGGCGCGCAGATCATGATCGACGACCTGGTCCACGTCCTGAGGGTGGACGAACTCCGGTCGGCGGACGTGTCACCCGGTCTCAGGGACCGGCTGGTGTCCGCCGCCGAGGAGTGCCGACGCGTCGGCGCCCTGTCGGATGCCTACTGGGCCTGCTACGCCCGCCCGGCGGACGGACTGCGCGGGGACTCGGGCGAGATCACGTCCCTGTGGCTGGACGAGATGAGCGGGCATGTGCCGGGGTATCTCCAATACCGGCTGCGGCTCTTCGCCAGTCTGCTGTTCGAGACCGGCTATCACTACAAGGCGGGGATCACCCGCAACGACCTGGGCATCGAGGTGGCGCACCCCCGTCTGGAGGACATGCTCGGCACATACGTCGACGGCATGGCCGGGGACCTGCGCTGGCTGTTCCGGGGCTGGTTCTGGCTCGCCGTGGCACTGGTGCTGGCCGTCCGCCCGGGCAAGGGCGTGTTCTCGATGCCGGTCCGGGCACTGGGCATCAGCTCGGCGGCCTACATCCTGGGCTATCTGCCGATCATGCCCGCGACGGACTACCGCTACGTCTACTGGCCGGCGATCGCCTGCTCCCTGGGCCTGCCGCTGCTCTGGCTGGGCCGGGACGCGACGCCCCCACCACCGAAGAGCCCCGGCACCCGGACCGACCGCGCCTTGACGGCACATCAGCCGGCGGATGCCGGGGGTCAGTAGATCGTCGGTCGGCAGGCTGTCGGTCCGGCAGACCGACAGGCCCTCAGGCCTGGCAGGGCGCCAGACCACCAGACCGCGAGGCCCTCAGACCACCAGACCGCGCGGCCCTCAGGCCGCCAGAACCGGGCAGCCCGTCGGCCCGGCAGCCCGGGCAGCCCGTCGGCATGACAGACCGGCAACCCGGGCAGGCCGTCGGTACGACAGCCCGGCAACCCGGCAACCCGCCAAGCCCTCAGACCGCCAGCCCCTGCAGACCTCAGGCCCCAAACCACCAGCCCCGGCAGCCGTCAGTACGACAGACCGGCGGCCGCCAAGCCCCCAGACCGCCAGCCCCGGCAGCCCATCAGTACGACAGACCGTCAGGCCGCCAGGCCGAGCAGGCCGCCAGGCCGAGCAGACCGAGCAGACCGAGCAGACCGAGCAGACCGAGCAGGCCGCCAGGCCGCCAGGCCGCCAGGCCGCCAGGCCGAGCAGACCGAGCAGACCGAGCAGACCGAGCAGGCCGTCAGGCCGCCAGGCCGAGCAGACCGAGCAGACCGAACAGGCCGCCAGGCCGCCAGGCCGAACAGGCCGCCAGGCCGAACAGGCCGCCAGGCCGAGCAGCCAGCCCGGCAGACCCTCAGTCCAGTACCGGCAGCAGCTCCGGCAGATGGCCGTCCGATGCCTGGGCCGCCTGTTGCCGCTCCTGGGGGATGTCCCCGTAGAGGGTGTTCCGCGGCTTCGCCGGGCGGCCCGCGGCGTCGGCCACCGCGATGAGGTCCTTGACCGACTTGTACGAGCCGTACGACGAGCCCGCCATACGAGAGATCGTCTCCTCCATGAGCGTGCCGCCGAGGTCGTTCGCGCCGGAGCGGAGCATCTCGGCCGCGCCCTCGGTGCCGAGCTTCACCCAGCTGGTCTGGATGTTGGGGATGTGCGGGTGCAGCAGCAGCCGGGCCATGGCGGTGACCGCGCGGTTGTCCCGCATGGTCGGGCCCGGGCGGGCGATCCCGGCCAGGTACACCGGCGCGTTGGTGTGCACGAACGGCAGTGTCACGAACTCGGTGAAGCCGCCCGTGCGCTGCTGGATGCCCGCGAGGGTGCGCAGGTGCCCGAGCCAGTGGCGGGGCTGGTCGACATGGCCGTACATCATCGTCGAGGACGAGCGGATGCCCAGCTCGTGGGCCGTGGTCACGACCTCGATCCAGTCCGCCGCGGGCAGCTTGCCCTTGGTCAGGATCCAGCGGACCTCGTCGTCGAGGATCTCGGCGGCCGTGCCCGGGATGGTGTCCAGGCCCGCTTCCTTGGCTGCCGTCAGCCACTCGCGGATGGACATGCCGGTACGGGTCGCGCCGTTGACGACCTCCATCGGCGAGAAGGCGTGCACATGCATGCCCGGGACGCGTTCCTTCACCGCCCGCGCGATGTCGAAGTACGCCGTGCCGGGCAGGTCCGGGTGGATGCCGCCCTGCATGCAGACCTCCACCGCGCCGACGTCCCAGGCCTGCTGGGCCCGGTCGGCGACCTGGTCGAGGGAGAGGGTGTAGGCGTCGGCGTCCGTGCGGCGCTGGGCGAAGGCGCAGAAGCGGCAGCCGGTGTAGCAGACGTTGGTGAAGTTGATGTTGCGGGTGACGATGTAGGTGACGTCGTCGCCGACGGCCGACTTGCGTACATCGTCGGCGACCCGGGCGAGCGCGTCCAGCGCCGGTCCGTCCGCGTGCAGCAGGGCCAGCGCCTCGTCGTCGGTGAGCTTCGTGGGGTCGTCGGCGGCGGTGCGCAGGGCCTCGCGTACGTCGGTGTCGATGCGCTGCGGTGCCATGCCGGGGGCGGCGGCCTCGCGCAGGGCGCCCCAGTCGCCGTACACCTCGTCGAAGTCGTCCCGCCGGTCGGAGGTACGGCCCTCGGTGTCGATCGCGGAGTGCAGGTCGGTGCGGCCGGACGCCGTGAAGACCTCCTCCGGCTCCTGCCACGGCAGGCCCTGGGGAAGGGCGTCGGGGCGGGCCAGCCCGGTCTCCGGGTCGGCCAGCGCCGCCACGTGCGGGCGCAGCCGCGGGTCCAGCCAGGGCTCGCCGCGCCGTACGAACTCCGGGTACACGCAGAGGCGTTCCCGCAGCTCGAATCCGGCGGCCCGGGACTTCTCGGCGAGCTGCTCGATCTGCGGCCAGGGGCGCTCGGGGTTGACGTGGTCGATGGTCAGCGGGGACACCCCGCCCCAGTCGTCGATGCCGGCCGCGATCAGCCGCTCGTACTCGTCGTCGACGAGGTTGGGCGGGGCCTGGATGCAGCCCGACGGGCCCATGAGCAGCCGGGCGACGGCCACCGTGGCGACCAGTTCGTCCAGTTCCGCGTCCGGCATGCCGCGCATCGCGGTGTCCGGCTTGGCGCGGAAGTTCTGGATGATCAGCTCCTGCACGCCGTGGTAGGCCCGGGTCACCTTCCGCAGCGCGAACAGCGATTCGGCGCGCTCCTCGTAGTTCTCCCCGATACCTATGAGGACGCCCGAGGTGAAGGGGACGGAGGAGCGGCCGGCGTCCTCCAGGACGCGCAGGCGTACGGCGGGCTCCTTGTCGGGAGAGCCGTGGTGGGGGCCGCCCAGCTCCGACCAGAGGCGGGTCGCGGTCGTCTCCAGCATCATGCCCATGCTGGGCGCGACCGGCTTCAGACGCTGGAAGTCGGTCCAGCTCATGACGCCCGGGTTGAGGTGGGGCAGCAGGCCCGTCTCCTCCAGGATCCGGATGGAGATGGCCCGTACGTAGGCGAGGGTGTCGTCATAGCCGTGCGCGTCGAGCCACTCACGCGCCTCGGGCCAGCGGTCCTCGGGCTTGTCGCCGAGGGTGATGAGGGCTTCCTTGCAGCCGAGGGCGGCGCCCTTGCGGGCGATGTCCAGGACCTCGTCCGGGGACATGAACATCCCGTGGCCCTCGCGGCGCAGCTTGCCGGGGACGGTGACGAACGTGCAGTAGTGGCACTTGTCCCGGCACAGCCGGGTCAGAGGGATGAAGACGCTCTTCGAGTACGTGATGACACCGGGCCGGCCGGCCGCCTCCAGACCGGCGTCCCGGACCCGGGCGGCCGAGGCCGACAGGTCCTCCAGCTGCCCGCCCCGGGCCTGGAGCAGCACCGCCGCCTCGGCGACATCGAGGGAGACGCCGTCCCTGGCCCGTTTCAGGGCGCGACGCATGGAGTTCTCGGTGGGGCCCGTTCCGGAGGTCGCGGAAGTCGTCATCCTTCGAGCATACGAGTGCGCTGATCAACCCGGGTGAGCCCCGTCAGTGGAAGGCCAGCCAGCCTATGCCCAGAGCGGATGTGAGCCCCGCCGCGACAACGGCGGCCGGCCTGTTGCGGTGCAGCGCGAACCAGACCAGCGCGGCGGTCACCAGCACGGCCAGCGTGCCGATAGCGGCACGCAACAGTCCCTGACTGTAGCCGTATTCATTAAAATTACGGACAAGCCAGGACAACCAGGCGAATCTCACTATGCTCCCCCGTGGGCGACTCCGAACCGGGTGGGTCACACCTGCCGGCCGCGATGGTCAGTCGCGCACCGGTGCTCCACCCGGTTTTCACCCGGAGCCTAATGATCGTTCCGGGCCCGCGGCTAGGCGGCCCAGACGAGCCAGCGCTGGGAAGGGCCGCCGGTGCACAGCGCCGTGGAGACACGGTCGTTCGCCCCGCGCGCGAGGCACTTGTGGTTCACGTTGTTCTGGATCAGCGCACCCCCGGGGGACTGCGTGTCGACGGACCACAGCGCGGCCTCGTCGGCGGCGGCACAGGGCTTCATGGTCAGCTCGCCGTTGCGCAGGGTGAGGCACAGCCTCGTGGCCACCTGCCGGAGCGCGGTGAGCCGGACCTCGTCGTTCCAGTGCCACTTCTGGTAGTCGGTGCCGTTGCAGTTGAAGACGTACGGGCCGTAGTCGGCCCGGAAGTCAAGGCACGCCCCTGCCGGCGCCTGGTTCTCGAAGGCGCTGGTCCTCGGTGCCGCGCTCGCCGGCGCGCTGCTCAGGCCCAAGGCGAGCCCGACGACCGCTCCCACGGCGGCCAGTCTGGTCAGAAACACGATTCCCCCTCCGGTCGGTGAGTTCCGCCCAGGGGCTACCCAGCCGCGGCCTCGGCGAGGCCGGAGCGGACACACCTGTACAGCTGTTCCACAAGCGGCGAACTCTCCTCCCCGGAAGGGGAGTTGTCAGAGGTACTCCTGGTACGCGTCCAGCGCCTTCAGCACCTCCGCCTCCCCCGCCGGAGGCAGCTGCACCACGACCTCCTCGATGCCGAGGCCGGCGTAGTGGGCGAGCTTGCCCGGGGTCGGGTGGACGGCGTACGGGACGACCTGGAGAGCCTCGGGGTCGCGGCCCGCCTCGGTCCAGGCGGTGCGCAGCCGGGGCAGGGATTCGGAGAGGCCGCGGCCGCCGATGGGCAGCCAGCCGTCGGCGTACTCACAGATGTGGGCGAACAGCTTGGGCCCGGCGGCCCCGCCGAGCAGCGTGCGCGGCCCCACGACCGGGCCACGCGGCTTCCGCACGGGCTTGGGGTGCGCGTGACTGGCCCGGACACCACCGAACTCCCCCTCGTACGCGACCGGTTCCTCCGACCACAGCGCCCGCATCAGCGCCATCCGGTCCCGGCCCAGCTCGCGCCGGGTGCGCCACCGCACACCGTGGTCCGCGGCCTCCTCGACGTTCCATCCGAAGCCGACCCCGAGGGTGAACCGGCCTCCGGACAGGTGGTCCAGGGTCGCGACCTGCTTGGCCAGGTCGATCGGATCGTGCTGGGCGACGAGCGTGATGCCCGTGCCGAGACCGAGCCGCTCGGTGACGGCGGCGGCCTGACCGAGCGCCACGAACGGGTCGAGGGTACGGCCGTACTCGCGCGGCAGCTCGCCGCCCGCCGGGTACGGAGTGGTCCGCTCGACGGGAATGTGCGTGTGCTCGGGCAGATACAGCCCGGCGAAACCGCGTCCCTCCAGCTCCCGGGCGAGCCGGGTCGGGGTGATCGTCTCGTCGGTGAGGAAGATCGTTACGGCGATACGCATGGCCTATCTCTACCCGAGGGGGACCCGGGCGTCCATACCAACCGGTCGGGCTTCATCCGTCGGCACTCACACGAGCGCCGCGAGCGCCGCGAAGCCGCTTCCGGCCTCGGCGGTGGCCCACAGGGCCGCGGCGACGGTGCTGTAGGGCGCCATGCGGTGGTAGGGAAGGCGGGTGGCGCCCGCGAGGTGCGGGGCGAGGGTGCGGAGCACCGGGACGAAGCGGGCCAGGAACACGGCCCGGCCGCCGCGGCGGTCCATCAGGTCCTCGGCGTTCCGCCAGGCGGCGGCCGGGACCCGGCTGCCCAGGCGCCCCGTGCGCAGGCGGTCGCCGAGCAGGCCCCCGGTGCGGTGGGCGAGGAAGTCACCGGCCACCGCCGCGACGGCGGCGGCACCGATGACCAGGGGCAGGCTCAGGTGTCCGGTGCGGGCCAGCGCCCCGGCCGCCAGCAGCAGGCCGAGCGTGGGCACGAAGGCGCCGACCAGCAGGACGGACTCGGCCAGGACCGCGGCCGCCAGCACGGCGTAGGCGGCGTTGGCGGGGACCCGGCCGAGGAGGTCCGGGAGGTCCCACGGGACGGTCACCGGCCGGCTCCGGTGACGGCATACGGCTCGTCTCGTACGTCCTGCGCGTCACGGAGCGGGCTCCGCAGCTGCCAGACCCTGGCCGGAGGAAGGTTCGCCCACACCGACCAGCGGCCGGTGGCGTAGCGGTGCTGGTAGCCGGCCATGACCTCCTGGACGGCATGGTGCCGGCGGGCCTCGGCACGGGAGGAGAGCAGGGTGCGGGCCTGCCCGGTGCCCAGGTAGGCGAAGTAGGTCAGGGTGCCGCCCGGGTGCAGCAGCTCCAGACAGCGGGCCATGATCGCGTCGGTCCGGTCGGGGGTGAAGTTGGTCAGGGGCAGGCCGGCGACGATCACGTCGTAGCGGCCCGCGCCGGGCAGGTCCTCGACGTAGGAGCGGTGGACCCGGACCCGCTCGGGCTCGCCCGCCAGCCGGGGGTGGGTGTCGACGAGCCGGCGCAGCCGGTCGGCGAAGCGCGGGTTGGCCTCGACGACGTCCAGACGGCTGCCCGGGGACAGTCGGTGGATGAGGGCGCGGGTGACCGCGCCGGTCCCGGCCCCCACCTCCAGAACGGTCAGCGGCCGCGGGGCCAGGGTGCGCACCGGTTCGGTCAGCGCCCGGGCCAGGGCCCGCCCGCTGGGGGCGACGGCGCCGGTGGTGCGCGGATCGCGTGCCGCTTCGGTGAGGAACGTCCAGTCCATGGTGCGTAGATCCATGGTTTCGAGGCTAGGAACGAGGCCACGCCCGGAGATCACTCGTTGTGCGGCCGTCCTCCCCTACGAAAGTAGGGGGTCACATGAGACCGGGGTCGGACGACCGGCCTGCCGGGCCCGCCTAGGATCCCGGGAGTGATACGGAGAGAGAGCTTCCGGTGGGGCACCTGCGGGCGCTGGTGCCTGGTCGTGCTGCTGACCGCCCTCGCCGTGCTGAACAGCGCCTCCACCGCCGGCGGCCGGTATGTGACGCCGTCCACCGTCCTGGCCGTGCTGTCCGGACTGGCCCTGCTGGTGCGCCGGTCGCCCTGGTACGCCTCGGCCGTACCGGCCACCGTGGCGACCGGGCTGTGGGGGTGGCCGCTGCTGCCGCTGCTGCTCGTCGCGCTGTTCGACCTGTCGACGCACCGGCGTGCCCGGGTGGCCGTGTGCTGCGCCGCGGCCGCGCTGAGCGCCAACCTGCTCATCCCTCCGGCGATCTCGCTGTGGACCCCGCAGCAGTACGGCTCCACCCTGTTCGTGCTGCTGGCCCTGGTGGGCGGGATGTGGGCGGGCAATCGCCGGCGGCTGCTGGAGGCACTGGGCGACCAGGTCAAGCATCTGCGGATCGAGCGGGAGTTGCGCGAGGAGGCGGCCCGGTCCGCCGAACGGTCCCGGATCGCGGCGGAGATGCACGACGTACTGGCGCACCGGCTGAGCCTGATCGCCCTGCACACCGGCGTCCTGACGACCAGGAACGAGGAGTTGCCCGAGCCGGTCGCGGCCCGTCTGACCCTGCTGCGCACCGCCTCCACCGAGGCCCTGGCCGATCTCCGCGACATCCTCGGGGCCCTGCGCGATACCGGGGCCGAGCGCGCCGAAGCCGCTCCCGTCCCCGTCCTGCGCGACGTGGACGAGCTGGTCGAGCAGGCGCGGACAGCGGGACAACGGGCCGAGCTGCGGGTCGAGGGCCGGCCCGAGCAGGCTCCGGCCGCACACCGGCTGGCCGTCTACCGCCTCGTCCAGGAGGCGCTGACCAACGCCCGTAAGCACGCCGGGGGTGCCCCGGTGCGCATCCACCTCGGCTACCTGCCGCCGGCCACCACCGTGGACGTCACCAACGCGCCCGGCAGCCCGGCCGCGCACGCCGTCGCCTCCGGTTTCGGGCTGGTCGGCCTGCGCGAACGCGTCACCGCCCTCGGCGGCCATCTGCACGCGGGCCCGGGCGGGGCCGGCAGCTGGCGCCTGGCGGCCCGCATCCCCCACCCCTCGCCCGCCCTCGCCGAGTCCACCAAGTCCTCCGAGACCTCCGCGTCCTCCAAGACCCCCGAGGCCCCCAAGGCCCGCAAGCCCTCCGCGCCCTCCGAGGCCCCCGAGGCCTCCAAGCCCTCCGAGGCCCCCAAGCCCTCCGCGGCCTCCAGGCCCTCCAAGCCTCCCAAGCTCTCCAAGACCCCCGAGGCCCCCAAGCCCTCCGCGCCCTCCAAGCCCCCCGAGGCGCCCAAGCGCTCCGCGCCCTCCGCGGCGCCCGAGGCCTCCAAGCCCCCCGCGCCCTCCAAGACCCCCAAGACCCCCGAGACCCCCAAGTCCCCCGAGTCCCCCGAGGCCCCCGAGGCCCCCGACCAGAACGGCACCCCCGCATGATCCGCGTCCTGATCGCCGACGACGACGCCCTGGTCCGCCTGGGCCTGACCGACCTGCTCGACGGGGACCCGGGCATCGAGGTCGTCGCCCAGGCGTCCGACGGGCTGCACACCGTCGAGCAGGCCGCCGCGCATCGCGTCGACGTCGCCCTGGTCGACGTACGCATGCCCCGCATGGACGGCATCACGGCCACCGCCCGGCTGCGTGCCCTGCCCCAGCCGCCGAGGGTGATCACGCTGACGACCTTCGATCTCGACGAGTACGTCTACGACGCCCTCGCGGCCGGGGCCGACGGCTTCCTGCTGAAGGACACCGACCCGGCCGAGATCCTGCGCGCCGTCCACCTCGTCGCCGCCGGCTCGGCGATGCTCCACCCCAGCGCCGCACGCCGACTCATCGACCGCTACCACCGGTCGGGCGGGCCGCAGGCGACCGCCGCCCGGGCCGGGCTCGACCGGCTCACGCCCCGGGAACGCGACGTACTGGCCCTGCTCGCCCAGGGCGAGACCAACGCCGACATCGCCGCCCGGCTCGGCATGCGCGAGAGCACCGTCAAGGCCCACGTCAGCCGCATCCTCACCGCGCTGGAGGTCACCAACCGGGTGCAGGCGGCCCTGCTGGCCCGCGACGCCGGCCTCACCGTCTGAAGTCCCCGGGCCACGCGGCCTGTTCCACTGCCGCCCGCCGCCGGATCCCCTTCCCTTGCCCGCGAGTTCACGGCTGAATACAACGGTGGCACGCACCACCCCTGCACCACCCATGCCTTGTCACCGACGACACCTTGGGAGCAGCAGCATGTGCGAGGACCATCAGGAGGACGGCCACGGCGGGCTCGCCCGGCGGGCTCTGTTCGTGACGGGAGCGGCCGCCGCGCTTACGTTGGGAAGCGTGAGCTTCGCTGCAGCGGCCGACGGGGACCAGGCGACCAGAACGGTACGGGGCACCCTGCCGCCCGGCTCCCCCGACTTCGTGTACGTGCCCGTAGAGGTCCCGGCCGGGGTCCGGGAGATCAAGGTCTCCTACACCTACGACCGGCCGTCCGTCCCGGCCGGCACCACCGGCAACGCCCTCGACATCGGCGTCTTCGACGACCGGGGCACCGATCTCGGCGGCCGGGGCTTCCGGGGCTGGTCGGGCGGGGCGCGCACCGAGTTCTTCCTCCGCGCCGACGACGCGACGCCCGGCTACCTCCCGGGCCCGGTGCGCGAGGGCACCTGGCACATCGCGCTCGGCCCGTACACGGTCGCCCCGCAGGGCCTGTCGTACGAGATCACGATCACGCTGACGTACGGCGAGCCGGGCGAGGCGCTCGAGCCGGTGTATCCGCCCGAGCGGGCCAAGGGGCGGGGGCGTGCCTGGTACCGGGGCGACTGCCATCTGCACTCCTGGTACTCCGACGGGCGCCGCACCCCCGCCGAGATCGGGGCTCTGGCGCGGGCCGCGGGGCTGGACTTCATCAACTCCTCCGAGCACAACACGCACTCGGCGCACGCCCACTGGGCGGATGTGGCCGGGGACGATCTGCTGGTCATGCTGGGCGAGGAGATCACCACCCGGAACGGGCACGTGGTGGCGCTCGGCACCGACCCGGGCACCTTCGTCGACTGGCGCTACCGTGCCCGCGACAACCGCTTCGGCCGGTTCGCCCGCCAGATCCGCCGCGCCGGCGGGCTGGTGGTCCCGGCCCATCCGCACGCCACCTGCGTCGGCTGCAACTGGAAGTTCGGCTTCGGCGAGGCCGACGCGGTGGAGGTGTGGAACGGCCCCTACACGCCCGACGACGAGGTGACGCTGGCCGACTGGGACAGCATGCTCGTGGCGTCGGTGCGGGGCGAACGCGGCTGGATCCCGGCGATGGGCAGCAGCGACGCCCACCGCGACCCGGACC
Organism: Streptomyces sp. NPDC057002; assembly: GCF_042673825.1. NCBI lineage: Bacteria > Bacillati > Actinomycetota > Actinomycetes > Kitasatosporales > Streptomycetaceae > Streptomyces > Streptomyces sp. NPDC057002. The sequence goes on along the minus strand of NZ_JBHURZ010000006.1, from coordinate 337,946 downwards.
CCGTCGGCAGCCCCCAGACGGTCGTCCTGGCCGACGACCTGACCCGCCGGGCCATCCAGGAGGGCATCCGGGCCGGGCGGTCGTACATCGCCGAGTCCGCCAAGCTCGCGCTGTCGTTCCGGGTGTCCGGGGGCCGCGGCGAACACGCCGGCATCGGCGAGCGGCTCGCGGTCGGCCGCGACACCCCGGTCACCGTCCGCCTGGAGGTCACGGGCGCCCCGCGCTGCACGGTCCGCTTCGTCACCGACCAGGGCGTGCTGCACACGAGCGCGCCGCTGCCGGTGGCGGGTGCGGGGGTCGTGGAGTGGCGCACGACGCCGTCGTACGCGGCGTACGTACGGGCCGAGGTGCGGCACGAGGCGGCGGCGGGGCCGATCCCCGGGCCGCTGGCGGCGTTCACGAACCCGGTGTTCTTGGGGCGTTAACCACGGCGCACCACGTACTCGAACAAGTCGGGGCTCCAGCGGCTCATCATCGCCTCGAGCAGGTCTTCGACTCTGGCTCCCAGCTCCTTCAGCAGCCGGTCGAACAGGGAGAGGTCGCCGTCGGCCCCGAAGTACATCATCACGGCGACCGCTCCCACCAACTTGTCGTCCGCCTCCTCGACGAGGAACACGAACAGGTCGCGGAGTGCCCGTTCGTCCAGTTCTCGCAGGCCCAGGTGGAACCGCTGGGCCACAGGGGTCGCGGGCCTGACCTTCGGGCTGTCCTGGCGGCTGACCCGCACCATGATGCGCCCGGCCATGTCGCCCATACCCGCGCCGAGCAGCCCCGCCATCACATGGAAAGGGAAGCCCGGGTCGACGGCGATGCGATGAGGCGCCGCCACAGCGCTGGTGGTGAAGACGAGCAGGGCACCGGGCGGCTCCCCGCCCGTCAGGGCCGCGGTGATCAGGCCCAGGGCTTCGGCCGGCGTGGTCGCGCGCCGCACAGAGGCGGCCAGCATCCGGTCGCTCAGCAGGCCGCTGCGCCGCTCGAGGGCCAACAGCTCCCGGAAGTAACCGGCGACATTGCCCTCCGTGACGCGAGACGCCACCGCCGTCACCCACGCGTCGTGGACCGTCGTGTCACCCAGCACCGCTCCCGGCGGGCCCGAGGCCCCGGCCAGCAGCTCCGCGGCGATCCGCAGGACGTCCCGGGCCGGGCGCAGGCGGCCGACGTCGGAGACAAGAGCGCTCACATGCTCCCGGTCCTTCCTCTGCGCCAGCCACGCCATGAGGTCCAGCACCTCCTCCAGCGGCCGCGACCAAGCCGCCTCCGTCAGATCCCGCGACGCCTCGGGAAAGTGCTCCTCTTCCCACAACCGCAACAACTGGCACTTGAACACCTCCAGCGGGATCTCACCCGCCGACCCGCGCTCCGACAGTTCCGCCTCCAGGCGCAGGACACGCTCCCGCAACTCGCGGCTGTGCTCCTCCGCCTCGGAACGGAGTCGCTCAGCCTCTTGAAGGTCCCTCTTCAGCTGCTCGATCTCGCGCAACAGCACCTCACGCGAGGCGGACAGGGATGCCTGCTCCCTGCTCGACGCGCCCCGCGCACCGGCGCCATCGGACCGCTCGGCACTCCAGTCCAGCTGGAGCTGGGCCAGATCCCTGGCGGCGTCATGGGCCTGCGCCTCCCGCTGCTGCAACAGAAGGTGCAGGGCCTCGACATTGCGGTTCGCCCGCTCGGCATCACGCCGGGACCTCGCCAACTCCAGGCGCAGACTTTCCAGTTGAAACTCGGAGGGGTCGGTCTCCTTCAGCGCCGTGAGCCACTTGGCGTGGATCGCGTCCCTGGCCGCCGGCGTGACGGAACCACCGCGTTCGGTCTCGACCTCGGAGATCAGCTGCTCGATGAAGTGCTTGGTGGGCATCCGCCGGCCGCCGAAGGCGCGCGAGACCACCGACGGATCGAGACTTACCCGCTTCGCGTACTGCCGCTGGCTGATGCCCAGGGTGTTGAACAGGTCTTTCAACATGGTGCCGAGCTCGGCAAGTTCGGGCAACTCACCGCGTTCGATCTCCGACGAATTCCCGGAATTGCGGGCCACGACGGTCAAGGCGTCCCCCCCGAAGTGTTGACTCGGTCCTGGCACCATGGTGCGCCTTTCGCAACGTACCCGACGGGACGGAGGGTTCCGGCATCGATCACTCGTCGGCTCAAGGCCGCGACTCGAAGGGAACCCCCACATGCCTACCCGCTGGACCGGTCTCCTCGTCGGCGCCCGCTGGGCACAGCGTGTCCTGCTCGTCCTGTTCGCGCTCGTGCCCGTGCTCGTCGTGACCCTGGCGTTCGTGCCTGCCCTGATCCTCCTGCCCTTCCTCCGGTCGCGTACGGCGCACGCGCTCACGATGGTCGGCCGGCTGACGGCATGGACCCGTGCGCTGCTGGTGGCCAGCCGGGAGCGGTGATCAGATGGACACCCCCCCTCAGCCACGTACGAAGGAGTCCCCTGACGATGTCCCGCTTCGCCGACATCAGGTTCCGTGGCGCCACGGCTTTCCAGCGCCGCATCAATCCGCTGCTGCGCCGCCTCCCCCTCCAGACGGTCATCGAGACGAAGGGCCGCGTGTCCGGGCTGCCCCGTCAGACGCCGGTGGGCGGCCGCCGCGTCGGTGACTCCTTCTGGCTGGTGTCGGAGTTCGGCGAACGGTCGCAGTACGTCCGCAACATCCAGGCCGATCCGCGGGTGCGGGTGCGGATCCGGGGGCGGTGGCACACGGGAACCGCCCAACTGGTGCCGGACGACGATCCGGTGGCGCGACTCCGGCGGCTGCCCCGCTTCAACGGCCTGGGGGTGCGGGCGTTCGGGACGAATCTGCTGACGGTGCGGGTGGATCTGGCGGACGTCTGAGGCCTTTTCTCAGGACAGGTTCATGTCGTCCCAGGTCCAGCGGCCGACAGGGGTGCCGTCGAGATCGATGCCCCATGGAAGGGCCAATTCCTCGGGCTGCTGCACTTTGTCGTCCTCTTCGAGGTCCGGGACACGGCTGAGCAGTTTCCTGGCGGCCTCGTCCTGCCCGACCTCCTCCAAGCGCATCAGCAGCTCATCGACCGCATCCGGGTCCGAGACGTCGGTCTCGGACGCGACCCGGCACGCGAGCGATGCCAATGCCTTGCCCTCTTCCAGACGGTGGAGCGCGACGAGGAGCTCCCCGATCCCTTCGGAATCGTCGACGTCCGCAAGGGCAGCCACTCCGCGGTCGAGCAAAGTGGCAACCTCGGTTCCCATACCGAGTTCATGGAGGAACTCCAGCAGCTCCGCGACGGGCGAGGGGTCGAGGATGTCGGTCTCACCGGCCGCGCGAGCGGCCACCGCGAGGGCCTGCGCGGACCGGTCGTGGACCAGCAGGGTACGCAGCAGCCAGAAAACGGCATCCGGATCGGAGACATCAGCGAACGCACCCGGGTCTCGGGCGAGGAGAGCGTGCACGGCTTCCATCTGCCCGAGTTCGTCCAGGGCCTGGATGAGCAAGGAAACAGCCTCGGGGTCGTCAAGGCCGGCATGCGCCTCCGGAGCGCGGCCGAGCAGTGCGGTGATCGCATCGCACAGATCCTGCTCTCGCAACGCGTCGAGAAGCGTCGCCACGTTGTTGGCGTCGCTGATGTCGATCTCCGCCGCCGCACGCGCGGCCAGAACAGCGGCGTGCGCCGGGCTGTGGGTGTTCAGTTCCGCCAGCAGGAACGGAAGGAAGGCCACGTCCGTCGCATCGACTTCACGAGCGGCGCGGGCGGCGAATACTCGGTAGGCGTCGTCGAGCCCCAGGGTGCGCAGGGACACCAACAGGTCGCTGCCAGGACCGGCATCGGTGGCGTCCGACGCTTCCACCGCGCGTGCGGCCAGCATGACGGCGGCATCCTGAAGTCCTGCTGTGCGCAGCCTCTCCAGCAGGTAGGCGACCGCCTCGGCGTCATCGCAGTCGACGTGGATCTCGGGCTCTCGCCGCATCAGCGCGTCGACCGCCGCGGGCTGTCCTTCCCCATGGAGCACATCGAGGAGGAGCCGTACACCGTCCGGGTCGTACAAAGGGGCGTGACCGGCGGCCCACAGGCGGCCCTTCCCCTGCGGGTCGGTGTCGTCGTCCAGCAGGTCGGCCAGGGCATGGGCGCACGCGGGATGACCGACGACAACGGCCTTGTGCCACAGGCGTGCTGTGTGCCTCAGGTATCCGTGATGGAGGGCGGACCAGCCGAGGCTCATGAGGTCGTCCGCGTCCGTGGTGTGGTCGAGCAGGGCGCGCCAGAGGGCGGGCGTCGCGGGCCGTGCCGGGGACTCGCCGCGGACGTGCTGGACGAGGTAGTCGGCCGGTTCGTACACCGCGTCGCTGCCGGACCGGGTGAGTGGGGTGTGCATCGCGGTCAGGGTGTGCCGAATGTCGGTGCGCCGGCCGTCATCACGTTCGCCCGTGCTCAGGGCCTTCAGTACCGCGTCGGCCCAGGCCGCACCGTCGGGTCGGCGCCGCGGGTGCAACGCGCCGTCGGCGGCGTCCGCGAGGAGTCCGGCGGGAAGGGGACGTCGGTGACCGAGGTGCCGTGCGTCGAGGGCCGCTGTCAGCACGGCGTGTTCCACGTGGCTGAAGTGGCTCCCGGGTCCGCACCGGTAAGCGGCGAGCAGGGCAGGGCCTCCGCTGAGGTGTTGCACGACGCGGCCGTCCGCCACCCCTGCCCGCAGCGCGTCGGCGGGCCGCCGGTCCCCACCGGCTTCGGCGGTCCGTGCCACAGTGCCCCATGTCCGCAGTTCGGCAGCCGAGAAGTGGTCGGGCACCATGACCCGGCGACACGCGGCGCAGTCGAGCAGTCCACGGACCTGCCCGTGCGGATCCCCGGCACGGCCGGGGCGCGTCAGTTCCTCCCAGTACGGGTCGGTCCACAGGGTGCCTACGGCTGTGAGTCCGGGAGTCGAGACCAGTAACCGGCGCAGCTCGGCCGCCGCCTGCTCGGCACCGCGACCGTAGAAAAAGCGCTGCGCCTCGTTGAGCCAGAGAACCGTCCGGGGCTCGAAGTGCCCCTCCAGTACCAAGCGCAGCAGCTCACCTGTGCTTGACGGGCGGAGGAGTCGGTGCTGGGGAGCAAGGTCGCCCAACGCCTCGTACAACGCACGGGTCTTACCGGTGGCCGAGTCCCCCGTCAGCATCAACAGCACCGACTCCCCGCCTGCCAGAGCCGGCGTGAGGTACGCGCGCAGTTCGTCATCGTGCGCTCGGAGCATGTAGGGGGTGAGGAAGGGGTAACCGCCGGCGTCGGGAGCCGCCAGTACGGCACGGTGCACTTCGAGAGCCTGCGGGCCCACATCGGCGATGCACGGCTCGTCGGTACACACGTCGGTTCTCCCGCCCACCTGATCCGTGCGCCGTCCGACGGAGGGTGCCGGAGGCTGGGCCGACTTCCAGAGTTTGTAAAGCTCGTCCATACCGGTGGGAACGACTCCCAGGGCTTGGGCCAGCTTGGCGACGGTGATCCATGTGGGGCATGTCGGACCGTCGTTGAAGGCCTGGCTGATCGTGGTGTGTCCGAGCCCGGTACGTGCTCGGAGCTGGTCCCTCGTCAGCCCGGCCCGCCCGCGCAGGTCCCTCAGCCGCTCCCGCACCTTCGCCAAGCCGTCGGAGTACGCCGCCTCGTCTTCCACTCCTGGTCCCCCACCTCGGACAGCCCTCCCACCGTGCAGCGATGTTCATTCTTGTCCAGGTGAACCACGGCGAACACAGGAATCGCCAGAGTCTGCGGCACAGGCACAAGCACGCCGACCAAGGAGACCCTGATGCCTCTCGCGTTCCTGACCACGCTGACGATCCTGGCCGTGATCACGGCCGTGATCACCGCCGCCCTGATCGGCGCGGTGACCGCCTTTCTCGCTCGTGCGGACGGCGCGACGGCGGCCGGCGCCCTCATCCGCGCGGGCGTTGCCTTCGGAGCCACCCTCACCTTGATCGCGGTCCTGGTCACCACGGTCGCAGGGCTGCTGAGCTGACACAGGGTGATGTCGATCCGCAGCGCGAGCCGCCCGTCAGCCCGGCCAGACGATCGCCTGCACCTCGCTGTACGCGTGCAGGGCGTAGGAACCCACGTCCCTGCCGACCCCGCTCTTCTTGAAGCCGCCGAAGGGTGCCTCCATGTTGCGGCCGACGGTGTTGACCCCGACCCCGCCGGCCCGCAGCCGCCGCGCCACCCGGAAGGCGCGGGCCACGTCCCCCGACCAGACGTAGTCGATGAGGCCGAAGTCGGTGTCGTTGGCCAGTTCCACACCCTCCTCCTCGTCGTCGAAGGGGATGACGACCACCACCGGCCCGAAGATCTCCTCGCGGGCCACGCGCATGTCGTTGGTGCAGTCGGCGAGGAGGGTCGGGGAGACGTAGAAGCCCTGTGAAAGGGCCGGTCGTTCGCCGCCCGCCCTCACCACCGCGCCCTCCTTGCGGCCCAGTTCGACGTACGACTCCACACGGTCCCGGTGCGCCGCCGAGATGACCGGCCCGACCACCGTGTCCCGCTCCCTCGGGTCCCCGACCTTCAACCGGCCCGCGTACACGGCCAGTTGCTCGACGAGACGCTCGTACACCCCGCGCTGCGCCAGTACCCGCGTCGGTGCCGTGCAGATCTGGCCGCTGTAGAAGGAGAAGGTGGTCCCGATCCCGGCCACGGCCGAGCCGAGGTCCGCGTCATCGAAGACGACCGCCGCCCCCTTCCCGCCCAGCTCCATCAACTGCCGCTTCATACCGCGCCCGCACACCTCGGCGATGCGCTGCCCGACCGCCGTGGAGCCGGTGAAGCTGACCATGTCGACGTCCGGCGACTCCACGGCCGCCTCGCCGACCTCGGTCCGCGATCCGCTGACCACGTTCACCACGCCCGGCGGCACGCCCGCCGCCTCCAGGGCCTCCGCCATCCGGTAGACCGACAGCGGGTCCTGCGGGGCGGGCTTCACCACCACCGTGTTACCCATGGCCAGGGCCGGGGCGACCTTGCCGGCCGCGTTGGCCCAGGGGTTGTTGTACGAGGTGACGCAGGTGACGACCCCGACGGGCTGGCGGACCGCCAGCGCGCCCATCACACCCGCCCGGCCCATGGGTCCGGCCTCGTTGATCTGGGGCGGGACGGCCCACTCTGCGGGCTCCACACGTGTGTAGCGCCGGAAGCGGGCGGCGGCGACCCCGACCTGCATGGCGCGTGCGGTGGCCGTGGTCGCACCGGTCTCCGCCCGGGCCAGCTCCGCGTACGGCACGAGACGTTCCCGGATGATGTCCGCCGCCCGGCCTAGGACCGCCGCCCGTTCCTCCGGCGAGGTCCGTGACCACGGCCCGAAGGCCTCGCGGGCCGCGGCACAGGCCGCGAGCACCTGATCCCGCGAGGCCTCCGGCGCCCACCCGACGGTCTCCTCGGTCGCCGGGTCGATCACCTCGTAGTGCCCACCGTCCGGCTCCGCCCAGGAGCCGCCGACGAACAACGCCTGTCGCCCCTTCACCTGGTGCTCACCGTCTCCGTGTCCCGGCCCGAGCGCAGCACACGCCCCGGCACGGCACCCGTCACCACGTCGTCCCGGATCGCCTCGACGCCGTTGACCCACACGGCCCGTACGCCGAGCGCCCGGGAGTCCAGCCTGGGGCTGTCACCCGGCAGGTCGTGCACCAGGGTGGCCGGACCCGCGTCGATCCGGTCCGGGTCGAACAGGACGAGGTCAGCGTGCCAGCCCTCCCGCACCTGCCCCCGCCCCCGCAGGCCGAAGAGCCGGGCCGGGTCGTCGGTCAGCATCCTCACCGCCTGCTCCAGACCGACCAGCCGCCTGCCCCGCAGACAGTCCCCGAGGAACCGGGTCGTGTACGGCGCCCCGCACATCCGGTCCAGATGGGCGCCCGCGTCGGACCCGCCGAGCAGCACGTCCTCGTGCTGCCAGGTCTCCGCGCGCAGCGCCCAGGACGCCGGGTCGTTGTCGGTCGGCATCGGCCACAGCACCGTACGCAGTCCGTCGGCGGCGCAGATCTCCACCAGGCACTCGAAGGGCTCCTGGCCGCGCTCCTCGGCGATGTCCTTCACCACGCGCCCGGTCAGCCCGGCGTTCGCGTCGCTGTAGGTGTCTCCGATGACGTACCGCCCGAAGTTCGAGAGCCGCCGGAAGACACCCGCCTCCTTGGAGGTGGCGCGGCGCAGCAGCTCCGCCCGTACGGCCGGATCGCGCAGCTTCTCGATCCGCTCGGGCACCGGCAGTGCGAGCACCGGACCCCATCCGGGGATCAGGTTCAGCGCGCAGAAGGTACCGAGCGACATGTTCATCGGCGTGAGGATCGGCATGGTCAGCGCCACGACCCTGCCGCCCGCCTTACGGGCCTGCTCACTCGCGAGGAGCTGCCGGGGCACGCGCTCGGGAACGGCCGCGTCGACCGTCAGCACGTTCCAGTTCAGCGGCCGCCCCGCCACCGCGCTCATCTCCACGAACAGATCGATCTCGGCGTCGCTGAACTGATCCAGGCAGCCCGCGACGATCGCCTCGATCTGCGTGCCCTCGTGCTCACCGACGGCCCGCGACAGCGCGAGCAGTTCGGCCGGCCCGGCATGCCGGGAGGCCACCGGCTGCCCGTCCCCGTCGGAGTGGCTGGTCGACTGGGTGGTGGAGAACCCCCACGCCCCGGCGTCCATGGCCTCACGCAGCAACCGCACCATGTCGGCGAGCTGCTCCGCACTCGGCTGCCCGCCCACCGCCTCCGGCCCCATCACATACCGCCGCAGCGCACAGTGCCCCACCATGAACCCGGCGTTGACCGCGATCCGCCCCTCCAGGGCATCGAGATACTCCCCGAAGGAATGCCAGCTCCACGGCGCCCCCTCCTCCAACGCCACCAGCGCCATGCCCTCGACCTTCGACATCATGCGGCGTGTGTAGTCGGCGTCCTGGGGGCGGGCAGGGTTCAGCGGCGCGAGCGTGAATCCGCAGTTCCCGCCCGCGACGGTGGTGACACCGTGGTTGAGAGAGGGCGTGGCATACGGGTCCCAGAAGAGCTGGGCGTCGTAGTGGGTGTGCGGATCGACGAAGCCGGGCGCGAGGACGAGACCGGCGGCGTCCTCGGTGGTGCGGGCTTCTTCGGTGACCCGACCGAGGACGGCGATACGACCGTCACGCATGCCGACGTCGGCGGTGTACGCCGGGGCGCCCGTCCCGTCCACGACGGTCACACCCTGGATGACGTGATCGAGCATTGGGCTCACCTCTCGATGTGGGGTGGTGCGGGTCACCTAGGGGCGCGGGGAACTGCGCGACAAGCCACAACGAACGCCGCACCCGCCAACGAACGCTCAAACCCCCTGCCGGAACCGCGAAGTCCGATGCACAGGATCCGTATCGATCTTCGGAATCACGTACTCCCCGACCAACCGGATCGTCTGCAACGTCTCCTCCTTCGGCACCCCCACCGGCAACCCGAAACTCAACTGATCCGCCCCGGCCCGCTCCCACCGCTCACACTGCCGCACCACCTCGTCCGGATCCCCGCAGATCAGCAACTCCTCCTCGATGAGCACCTCCACGAACTCCTCGGTGTACTCCGGCAGCGTCTCGGGCCACACCGGAAACCCCTCGGGCCGCGGAAACGTGTCGTGGTACCGGAACACCAGCGAGGGCAGATAGTGCAGCCCCCCGCTCGCCGCGATCCGCACAGCCTCCGCATGGGTCGGCGCACAGATCGCCGTCGTCGTGACCATCACGTTGTCGTTGACGAAGTCACCCACCGGCTCCGCGTCCACGATCGCCGTCTTGTACTGCTCCAGCACCCACTCCATGTCGGAGACCTTCTGCACGCTGAAGCCGAGCACGCCGAGCCCCTTCTTCGCGGCCATGGCGTACGACGGCGGCGACCCGGCCGCGTACCACATCGCCGGGTGGGACTTCCCGTACGGCTTCGGCAGGATCTTCCTCGGCGGCAGCGACCAGTGCTTGCCCTGGAAGCCGGCGTACTCGTCCTGGAGCCACATCTTCGGGAACTCGGCGATGGTCTCTTCCCAGAGTTCCTTGGTGTGGTTCATGTCGGTGATCCCCGGCAGGAACCCGAGGATCTCGTGCGATCCGGCACCCCGCCCGCTGCCGAACTCGAACCGCCCCTCGCTGAGATGGTCGAGCATGGCGACCTTCTCGGCGACCTTCACCGGATGGTTGACGGGGGCGAGCGGGTTGAAGATCCCCGAGCCGAGATGGATCCGCTCGGTCGCGTGCGCCAGGTACCCGAGGAAGACGTCGTTGGCGGAGAGGTGCGAGTACTCCTCCAGGAAGTGGTGCTCGGAGGCCCAGGCGTACTTGAAGCCCGACTTGTCCGCCTGGATGACGTACTCGGTCTCCTCCATCAGCGCCTTGTGCTCGGCCAGCGGGTCGGTCTCGGCCCGTTTGCCGACGTATCCCTGTACGAAGATGCCGAATTCCAAGGAGGTTCACCGCCCCAGGACTAATTCTGACGGACCGTCAGATGTGTGACTCCGACTGTTCCACCGGCCCCCGGGAGCGTCAATAGCTGACGGGGCGTCAGATAACGGTCACCCCGGCCAGCCACCCACCGTCGATCACGAACGGCTGTCCCGTGATGTACGACGAGTCCTCCGAGGTGAGGAACAGGGCGAGCCTGGCCACCTCCTCCGGCTGCCCGACCCGCCCCAGCGGCACGAGCTTGCGGTAGAGCCGGTCGACGCCCTTCGCCGTCTCCTTCAGATCGGCGTCCGGATCCAGCCGGGCCGGGTTGGACATCGCCGTGTCGATGGCGCCCGGACAGACCGCGTTGACGCGTATCCCCCGCCCGGCCAGCTCCAGCGCGGCAACCCGGGTCAGCCCGACCACGGCGTGCTTGCTCGCCGCGTACGCGCCCACCCCTGCCATGCCGGTCAGGCCGGTGTAGGAGGAGGTGTTGACGATCGTGCCCCCGTCGGCCATCTCGGGGGCGACCGCCCTGATGCCGAGGAAGCAGCCCACCTGGTTCACCTGGACGACCTGCATGAACTCCTCGAGGGGCGTATCGAGGAGGGAGTTGAAGCGCAGGATGCCGGCGTTGTTGACGAGCCCGTCGACCCGGCCGTAGGCGTCCTTGGCGGCGGTGACGGCGGCCTGCCAGTCGTCCTCCCGGCCCACGTCGAGATGGACGTACCGGGCGCCGATCTCCTTCGCGAGTGCCTCGCCCTGGTCGTCCAGTACGTCGGCGACGACCACGCGCGCCCCCTCGGCCGTGAACAGCCGGGCCTCCTGCTCGCCCTGGCCGCGCGCGGCGCCGGTGACGATGACGACCCGTCCGTCGAGCTTGCCCATGGCTCTCCTCACAGGTGGGGGGCGACCTCGGCGCCGAACGCCGCGATCTGGTCGGTGAGTTCGGTACGGCTACGGCTGCGGAACCGCACCTGGATCTGGTGGACGCCCATCGCCCGGTAGGCCCGCAGCGACTCGGCGAGCTCCTGCGGACCGCCGGAGAGGGTCCTGCGGCCCACGTCCCAGCCGGGCGTGCCGACGTACAGCGGCTCGGTGATGGCGCCGACGGTGAACGCGCCCTGGACGCCTGCCTGTTCGCGCAGCTCACGGATCCTTGCGATCTGCGCGGGCAGCCGGTCCCTCGGATCCCCCTGCGGCAGCCAGCCGTCGCCCTTGAGCGCGGCCCGTCGTAGGGCGGCGGGCGAGGAGCCGCCGACCCACAGGGGGACGTGGTCCTGCGCCGGGCGGGGCCGCTGGCCGAGTCCCTCGAAGGCGTACAGCTTGCCGTGGTGCTCGGGGAACTCCTCGGGTCCGAGGGCGGCGCGCAGGGCGTCGAGGCACTCGTCGAGCACGGCCCCGCGCTGCCGGAAGTCCACGCCCAGAGCCTCGAACTCCTCCTGGACGTGCCCGGCTCCGACCCCGAGGACCAGCCGGCCTCCGCTGAGGTGGTCGAGAGTGGCGTACTGCTTGGCGGTGAGCAGGGGGTGCCGCAGCCCGACGATCGCGACATGGCTGAGCAGCCGGACGCGTTCGGTGGCGGCGGCCAGGAAGGAGAGCGTGGCGACGGGGTCGTACCAGATGGTGCTCATCGCGGCGGCCAGCCCGCGCGGGATGCCGACGTGGTCGCAGCTCGCGAGGTAGTCGAACCCGGACCGGTCGGCGGCGCGGGCGATCTCCAGCAGGTCCTCCGGTCCGGCCTCCGCCTCCCAGCCCTCCGCGTAGAGGGTGCTCTGCGACTGGACGGGAAGCTGCATCCCGTACCGCAGGCTCACCGCGCACCACCGCCGCCCGGGCCCGGCCACAGGCCCTCGTCCGTGAGCCCGAGCAGCTCGATGGCGTTCCCCCGCACGATCCGCTCCACGACCTCCGGCGCCAGATGCCCCATCTGCGCCTCGCCGACCTCGCGGGACTTGGGCCAGGTGCTGTCGGAGTGCGGGTAGTCGGTCTCGTAGAGCACGTTCCCGACGCCGATGGAGTCGAGGTTGCGCAGCCCGAAGGCGTCGTCGAAGAAGCAGCCGTAGACGTGCTCGGCGAACAGCTCGGACGGCGGCCGGTGCACCTTGTCGGCGACGCCGCCCCAGCCCCGGTTCTCCTCCCACACCACATCCGCCCGCTCCAGGATGTAGGGGATCCAGCCGATCTGACCCTCGGCGTACATGACCTTGAGGCCCGGGAACTGTTCGAACTTGCCGCTCATCAGCCAGTCGACCATCGAGAAGCAGCAGTTGGCGTAGGTGATGGTGGAGCCCACGGCGGGCGGGGCGTCGGCGGAGGTGGAGGGCATACGGCTGGAGGAGCCGATGTGCATCGCGACGACGGTGCCGGTCTCGGCGCACGCGGCGAGGAAGGGGTCCCAGCCGTCGGTGTGGATGGAGGGGAGCCCGAGGTAGGGCGGTATCTCGGAGAAGGCGACGGCACGGGCGCCGCGCGCGGCGTTGCGCCGGACCTCGGCCGCCGCGAGCTCGGCGTCCCACAGCGGTATGAGGGGCAGGGGGATGAGCCGCCCCTGCGCGTCCGGGCCGCACCATTCCTCCAGCATCCAGTCGTTGTAGGCGCGGACGCAGAGCAGGCCCAGTTCGTGGTCCTTGGCCTCGGTGAAGGTCTGGCCGCAGAAACGCGGGAAGGTCGGGAAGCACAGGGCGGACTGGACGTGGTTGACGTCCATGTCGGCGAGCCGGGCCGGGACGTCGTAGGAACCGGGCCGCATCTGCTCGTACGTGATGACCTCGAGGCGTATCTCGTCCCTGTCGTACCCCACGGCGGTGTCGAGGCGGGTCAGGGGGCGGCGGAGGTCCTCGTAGACCCACCAGTCACCGACCGGGCCGTCGTCGCCGGGCTGTCCCATCACGGGCCTGAAGCGCCCGCCGAGGAAGGTCATCTCCTTCACGGGCGCACGGACGATCCGGGGCCCGACGCCCCGGTACTTCTCCGGAAGCCGGTCCTGCCAGACGGTCGCGGGCTCCACGGTGTGGTCGTCCACGGAGATGATCAGCGGAAACGAGCTGTCGTGGGTGTCCATGGCGCTCACGGTAGCGCTGATCTGACGGATCGTCAGCTACACGAGCAGGGGTTGGTTCCGGCCCCGATGGCGGGATCCGCGCGCTGAGAACCGATACGTGCGGAGAGAGTGTGCGGACCTTGTGGACTCCCGTGCGTCGCCCTGTGATCGGTGTCTCCCACGGCTGACGTATCCGCCGCGCACAAGGCAAACTGGCGTGGTTGCTCAGGATGTCTAGGGGGACTGCATGGACGGTGTACCGGACGGTGTGCCGCGCGTACCGGAGCAGCGGCGTCCCGACTCCTCGCCGAAATCACCGAAGTCACCGGAGTCGGCGGAACCGGTGGCCTCGACGACGCTGCGCTTCAGCGTGCTCGGACCGGTGCGCGCCTCGCGCGGCGACGAGCCGATCACCACCGGCTCCCCCCAGCAACGCGCCCTGCTCGCCGCCCTGCTGCTGCGCGAGGGCCGTACGGCCACGGCCGCGGAGCTGATCGACGCCCTGTGGGGCGAGGAACCGCCCTCGCAGGCCCTGGCGGCGCTGCGGACGTACGCCTCCCGCCTGCGCAAGGTGCTGGAGCCGGGCGTCCTGGTCAGCGAGTCCGGCGGCTACGCGGTACGCGGCCTCGCCGAGGGCGCCCTCGACCTGGCCGTCGCCCAGGACCTCGCGACCGAGGCGGAGAAGGCCAGGTCGGCGGGCGACCTCTGCCACGCCCGCGACACCCTGCGGCGCGCCCTCGCCCTGTGGGACGGGGAGACCCTGGCCGGCGTACCGGGCCCGTACGCCGAGGCACAGCGCGTCCGCCTGGAGGAATGGCGGCTCCAGCTCCTCGAATCGCGCCTGGACATGGACCTGGAGCAGGGCTGCCACGCGGAGGCCGTCTCGGAGCTCACGGCCCTCACCGCCGACCATCCCCTGCGCGAGCGGCTCCGCGAGCTGCTGATGCTGGCGCTGTACCGCAGCGGCCGTCAGGCGGAGGCCCTCGCGGTGTACGCCGACACGCGCCGCCTGCTCGCCGACGAACTGGGCGTGGACCCGCGCCCCGGCCTGAGCGAGCTGCAGCAGCGGATCCTCCAGGCGGACCCGGGCCTCGCTGAGCCCTCCTCCCCGGCCGTCGAGCCCGCCTCGGTCCCGGTGCGCCCGGCGCAGCTTCCGGCGACAGTGCCGGACTTCACCGGCCGCTCCGGCTTCGTCCGCGAACTGGGCGACATCCTGACCGCCGCCGAGGGCCGTGTCATGGCGGTCTCGGCCCTGGCCGGGATCGGCGGCGTGGGCAAGACGACCCTCGCCGTGCACGTGGCCCACCAGGCGCGCACGGCGTTCCCGGACGGGCAGCTGTACGTCGACCTCCAGGGCGCGGGTGCCCGGTCCGCGGAGCCGGAGACGGTCCTCGGCTCGTTCCTGCGCGCGCTCGGCACGGCCGACTCGGCGATCCCCGACTCCCTGGAGGAGCGGGCGGCGCTGTACCGCTCGGTGCTGGCCGGCCGCCGTGTCCTGGTGCTGCTGGACAACGCCCGCGACGCCGCCCAGATACGCCCCCTGCTGCCCGGCACGGACGGCTGCGCCGCACTGGTCACCTCCCGGGTGCGGATGGTGGACCTGGCGGGCGCCCACCTGATCGACCTGGACGTGATGTCCCCGGACGAGGCGCTGGCGCTGTTCACGAAGATCGTCGGCGAGGAGCGGGTGGCGTCCGAGCGGAAGGCCGCCCTGGACGTGGTCGCGGCCTGCGGTTTCCTGCCGCTGGCGATCCGTATCGCGGCGTCCCGGCTGGCGGCCCGCCGTACCTGGACGGTGTCGGTCCTCGCGGCGAAGCTCGCCGACGAACGCCGCCGGCTGGACGAACTCCAGGCCGGCGACCTGGCCGTGAAGGCCACCTTCGAGCTGGGCTACGGCCAGCTGGAGCCCGCCCAGGCCCGCGCCTTCCGCCTGCTGGGCCTGGCCGACGGCCCGGACATGTCCCTCCCGGCGGCGGCCGCGGTCCTGGACCTGCCCGTCGAGGACACCGAGGACCTCCTGGAGTCCCTCGTCGACACGTCCCTGCTGGAGTCGGCGGCCCCCGGCCGCTACCGCTTCCACGATCTTGTACGGCTCTACGCGCGTGCCTGCGCCGAACGCGACGAGTGGCCGCCCAGCGAGCGGACGGCGGCGGTGTCGCGGCTGCTGGACTTCTATCTCTCGTCGGCGGCCGGGGTCTACGCGATCGAGCGGCCCGGTGACCGGCTGGTGGACCATCTGGAGCCGACCGCCTATCCGGGGCTGCGCTTCGACAACCGGCACGCGGCGCAGGACTGGCTGTACGCGGAGGCCATCTGCGTCCTCGCCTGCGTACGGCAGTCCGCGGGGCAGCCGGAGACACTCCCCCGGGCGATCGATCTGCTGTGGGCGGCCCACGACCTCTCCGAGTCGGGCGCCAACTCCAGGGAGTACGAGGCGACGGCCACGGCGCTCCTGGACGCGGCCCGGCTGCACGGGCTGGGGCGGGCCGAGGCCAGGGCTCTGACGACCCTCGTCAACGTCCACCACGTGAGCGGCCGTTTCGAGCGGGCCGACCAGGAGGCGGAGCGGGCCATCCTCCTCGCCCAGGAGGCCGACGACCTGCTGCCCGTCTGCTGGGCGCGCAACGCGCGCGGCATCATCGCGCTGTACCAGAACCGGCACGAGGACGGCGAGGAGCACCTCTCCCGGGCCATCGAGCACTTCCGGGCCCTGGGCGACCGGCCCGGCGAGGCCGCCGCGCTGTGCAACCTGTCCCGGATCCATCTCGCGACCGGGCGGACCCAGAGCGCGGTCGCGCTGGCCCAGGAGGGCATCGCCATCTACGACGCCATGGGCAACTCCATGCGCGGGGCCAACGCCCGCTACGCCCTCGGCCTGGCCCTCACCCAGAGCGGCGAGCTGGGCGACGCGGCCGACCGGCTCCAGGAAGCGCTGGAGGTGTTCCGCGACAGCAGGCAGCGCCTCTGGGAGGGCATGAGCCTGTTCCGGCTGGCCGAGCTGGACCTCGCCGCCCGGCGTCCCGCCCAGGCCGCCGCGAACGCCGAGATGGCGCTCACCGTGCTCCGCGGCATCGGCGGGGAGTGGCGGCGCGGCAACGTCCTCACCGTCCTCGGCCGTGCGCTCAGCGGTATCGGGCAGACGGGCAGGGCCCAGGTCTGCTGGCAGGAAGCGGCCGTGATCTACGAGGAGCTGGGCTCGCCCGAGGCCGCCGAGGTGCGCGCGCTGCTGTCCCCGGTGCAGGCGGCCTGACGACGGCTCCCGGGGCCGGCCGGCCGCGTTCATCGTTCGTTTATCGCCCCACGCCATGCTTGACGTAGTCGATCCGTCGCGTCGGGGGGCAGACGGGTCACCGCACCGGGCCGCGCACCTCAGCACTAGGGTGAACGGCCCGGGCGGGCCCGCCCGGTCACCCTCGGGGGAGTGACCGGGCGGGCCCGCGGACCTCAGTACTCGACCCACGCCAAGGAGAGTTGACGATCATGGGCGACGAGCTCAAGCCGCAGGACCTGCACGCGACGGACGCGAAGGCCGGCGAGGTGTCGACGGAGGACCTGCACGCCACGGACGAGGGTGCCGTGAAGAAGCAGGACCTGCACGCCACCGACGAGCCGCTCGAGACGAAGGACCTGCACGCCACGTCGGAGCCCTTCAAGCCGACGAAGTAAGCCACTCCCACACGGGGTTCGGCCGCGGCGGCGCGGAGGGGGAGCCGTCGCGGCCGATGCATGTCCGGTGGACGCGCGGGTGGCGCGAACGAGGTCCCGTCACAAGGCGACGACCCGCACGCTCGCCCCGCACAGCTTGCCCATGTCGTCCTCATCGGACGTGAAGAGCACCACGCCCCCGGGCTGCCGCACCGCGATCACCGCCAGGGCGGCGTCGATCGCGTACTTGTGGCCGTGCAGCCCCGTGTCCTGGAGCAGCGTGACGGCGGCGTCGGCGACCTCTCGCGTCACGGGTTCCACCACGACACGCGACATGGCCCACGCCCAGGCAGCACGCTGCACGCGGCCGTGGTAGGCCTCGATCAGCGTCATGGAACTGGTGACGACGCGGATGCCGGAACGGTGGGCGTTCTTGAGTCGCGCGAGCATCGCCTGATCACCCAGTACGGCTCGTGACAACGCCTCGCAGTCCAGCACGTAGCAGGACGGCACCATCAGCTCGCCTTCCGACGCGGCTGCCCGGCCGGAGCACCCTGCTCCGTGAAGTAGCGCTCGAACTCTCTGCGCTCAGCCTCTGCCGCCGCCAGGTCGTCGTCGGTGACGGGGCCGTATTCCTCCTCCAGCCAGGCCACCAGCTCACCGAGCCGGTCCTGCTCACGCTGACGCTCTATGGCCCGTGTGACATAGGCACTGAAGCCACCGGACCCGACGTCCTGCCGGATCTCCTCGGCGAGCTCCTCCGGCAGCGTGACGGTGTACTTCTTCGTTGCCATACCACGTACCATACCGCTCCTGGGCACCCCCGTCCTGGCGGCGGCCCGTACGGCTTCGGCCGTCGGGTGTCAGTGCGGACATGGACCGCCGCCGCGCGCGATAGTGGGTCCCGCAGATCAGCACCCGTCCGCTCAGACGTGAAGGTGGCCGCATGCCCGGCGAGCAGCCCCAGTTGTACGAGACCCTCGACGAGCGGTTCCGGAGCGGTCGGTGTCAGGCCGGGGACTCGCGGCTGGAGGTGTTGTACGAGGGGTGCCGGTGGGCCGAGGGGCCGGTGTACGTGCCCGCCGGGCGGTATCTGCTCTGGAGCGACATTCCCAACGACCGGCTGCTGCGGTGGGACGAGACCACCGGGGCCGTCGGCGTCTTCCGCTCCCCGGCCGGGTATCCGAACGGCAACACCCTGGACGGGCAGGGCCGGCTCATCACCTGTGAGCAGGGCAATCGGCGGGTGACCCGGACCGAGCACGACGGGTCGGTCACCGTGATCGCCGAGCGGTTCCGGGGGAAGCGGCTCAACAGCCCGAACGACGCCGTCGTGAGGTCCGACGGGTCGGTGTGGTTCTCCGACCCCGAGTTCGGGATCTCCAGCGACTACGAGGGCCATCGGGGCGAGAGCGAGATCGGCGCCCGGAACGTCTACCGCGTCGACCCCGGCAGCGGTGAGGTGCGGCTGGTGGCCGACGGGTTCCAGGGCCCCAACGGGCTCGTGTTCGACCCCGGCGAGCACCGGCTGTACGTGTCGGACAGCCTCGCCAACCACATCCGCGTCTTCGACGTCCAGGGCGACGGCACCCTGACCGGCGGCGAGGTCTTCGCCGAGTGCGCGAACGGCAGCTTCGACAACATCCGGTTCGACGACGCGGGGCGGCTCTGGGCCGGGGCCATGCACGGGGGCGTGCACTGCTACGACCCCGACGGCACCCTCCTCGGCCGCGTCCTGGTCCCCGGCACCGTCGCCAACATCCGGTTCGGCGGCGCCCGGCGGAACCGGATGTTCATCGCCGCCGACACCACCCTCTACTCCCTCGTCATGTCCGTCACCGGGACCCCTCCCCTGCCGCCGGCCCGCCCCTGAGCCCGCAGCGCCCCCTTCAGGACCTTCCCGCTCGCGTTCCTCGGCAGTTCCGCCACGAACTCCACCGCCCGCGGGACCTTGTAGTTCGCCATCTCCCGGCGTGACCAGGCGATCAGGTCGTCCCCGGTGACCAACGCCCCCGGCCGCCGTACGACGTACGCCCTGCCGACCTCCCCGAGCCGGGCGTCCGGTACGCCGATCACGGCCACGTCGGCCACGTCCGGGTGGAGGCCCAGGAGCTGCTCTATCTCGGCGGGGTAGGCGTTGAAGCCGCCGACGATGAACATGTCCTTGAGGCGGTCGGTGATGCGCAGGTTGCCCTCGATGTCCAGGACGCCGATGTCGCCCGTGCGCAGCCAGCCGTCCTCCGAGAGCACCTCGGCGGTGGCCGGGGCGTCCTCGTAGTAGCCGGTCATGACGTTGAAGCCGCGGACCAGGACCTCGCCCGGCGCCCCGGGGCCCGGCAACCCGCCCTCGGGGTCCACGACCCGTACCTCCGTGCCGGGGATCGCCCGGCCCGACGTCGACGCGATCACCGTCGGGTCGTCGCCGCGCCGGCACATCGTGACGACGCCGCCCGCTTCGGAGAGGCCGTACGCGGTCAGGACCGTGCCGACGCCGAGTTCGGCGCGCAGGCGCTCGACGAGTCGCAGCGGCACCACGGCCGCTCCCGTCACCACCAGGCGCAGGGCCGACAGGTCGTGCGCGTCGCGTGCCGGGTGGTCCAGGAGGGACTGGAGGAGGGTCGGAGGGCCGGGCAGCACCGACACCCGTTCGGCGGCGATGTTGGCCAGGACCGTGTTCACGCCGAACACCGGCTGGGGGATCATCGTCGCGCCCCGCATCAGACAGGCGATCACCCCTGCCTTGTAGCCGAAGGTGTGGAAGAAGGGGTTGACGATGAGGTACCGGTCGCCTTCCGTCAGGCCCGCCAGCTCGCTCCAGATGTCGTACGCCCGCAGCGTCTGGGCGTGGGTGATGACCGCTCCCTTGGGGCGGCCCGTCGTGCCCGAGGTGAAGATGATGTCCGAGGGCCAGGAGGCCTGTATCGCCCTTGCCCGGTCCCGGACATCCCCCTGGCCCACGCCCTCTCCGCTCGCCAGGAAGTCCTTCCAGGTGAGGAAGCCGGCCGGAGCGTCCTCGGAGAGCACGACCGCGCGCTCCAGGGCCGGCAGGCCGGGCAGCGGTCCGGCGCCCGGGCCCTCCCCCGCCGCTCGCCGCAGCGACGCCACGTACGACGTGCCGAGGAACGTGCCCGTCACGAACAGCAGCCGCGCCCCGCTGCGCCGCAGGACGTCCGCCGCCTCGGCGCCCTTGAAGCGGGTGTTGAGGGGGACCAGTACGCCTCCAGCCGACACCGCGCCCAGTGCCGCGACGATCCAGTCGAGGGTGTTGGGCGCCCAGATGCCGACCCGGTCGCCCGGACCGACCCCGTTCGCCAGGCAGGCCGCCGCGGCGCGCTCCACGCGTGCGCCCAGTTCCGCGTAGGTGATCCGGGTGCGGCCCTCGACGACCGCCTCGACGTCCGCGTACCGCTCGGCCGCCGCCCGGACCAGGTCCGGGACGCTCTCCCATGCCGTATCCGCTCGCACCGCACGCCTCCAGCAGTAGCCGGCACTTACAGCTGACTTCGCAGCTGACCCCATAGCTGACTGGTCGTCAGATTAGCTGTAATCTGACGGCCTGTCAGCGACCGTCCGTCGTTCGGGCCCGGAGGTGCGCGCACCATGCCAGCTGGATCGGGGAGCCTCAAGGACGCCACCGCCATCGTCGGGATAGGCCAGACCCCCTTCGCCAAGCGACTCCCCGAAGACGAACGCACCCTGGCCTGCCGGGCCGTGCTGGCCGCACTCGACGACGCCGGGATCGCGCCCGGCGAGGTCGACGCCCTCGCCTCCTACACCATGGAGGAGACGGACGAGGTCGAGCTGGCCAAGGCCTGCGGCTTCGGGGACCTCACGTTCTTCAGCAAGGTCGGGTTCGGGGGCGGCGGTTCGTGCGCCACGGTCGCCCATCTCGCCACCGCGATCGCGGCCGGGCAGGCGAGCGTCGGGGTCGCCTGGAGGTCGCGCAAGCGGGGCAGCGGGCCCCGGCCGTGGACCGACACCACCGTCCAGCTCCCGACTCCGGCCCAGTGGACCCGGCCGTACGGGCTGCTCAGGCCCGTCGACGAGATCGCCATGCTCGCCCGGCGCTATATGCACGAGTACGGGGCCACCCGCGACCACCTGTTCAACGTCGCCCTGGCCTGCCGCAACCGCGCCAACCAGAACCCCGCCGCGATCATGTACGACCGCCCCCTCACCCGCGAGATGTACATGACGTCCCGCTGGGTCAGCGAGCCGCTCTGCCTCTTCGACAACTGCCTGGAGACGGACGGGGCGCTGGCCTGTGTGGTCGTCTCCGCCGAGCGGGCCCGGGACTGCCGCCGGAGACCCGTCTACGTCCACTCCGCCGCCCAGTCGCTCCCCGCCCAGCACCACGGCATGGTCAACTACTGGAACGACGACCCCCTCACCGGCCCCGCCTGGAGTGCCGCCCGGCATCTGTGGAAGCACTCCGACCTGGCCCCCGAGGACGTGGACGTCGCCCAGATCTACGACGCCTTCACTCCCCTGGTGCTGCTCTCCCTGGAGGGCTACGGCTTCTGCGGGCGCGGCGAGGGCGGGGCGTTCACCGAGGGCGGCGCGCTGGAGACCGGAGGGCTGCTGCCCGTGAACACCGGCGGGGGCGGCCTGTCCGAGGCCTATGTGCACGGCTTCAACCTCATCAACGAAGGGGTGAAGCAGCTGCGCGGGACCAGTACCGCTCAGGTGCCGGACGCCTCCGTCTGTCTGGTCACGGCGGGTGAAGGGGTGCCGACCTCCGCCCTTCTGCTGAGGAGTTGAGATGCTGCGTCCGGTCACCGACCCCGACGGCGCCCCCTTCTGGGAGTACGCCGCCCGGGGCGAGCTCCGTGTCCAGGCCTGCGCGGGCTGCGGCGAACTCCGCTTCCCGCCCCGGCCGTGCTGTCCCCACTGCCAGTCCTTCGAGGCCGAGTGGCGCCCGGTCTCCGGCGGCGGCCGGGTCTGGTCGTACGTCGTGCCGCATCCGCCGCTGCTGCCGGGCTATGCGGAGCTGGCGCCCTACAACGTGGTCGTCGTCGAGCTGGACGAGGCGCCGCGCATCCGGCTCGTCGGCAATCTGGTCGTCGGGCCCGGTGAGCCGATCGGCTCGTTGCCGGTGAAAAGCATTCGCATCGGGGCCCGTGTGCGGGTCGTCTTCGACGAGGGCCTGCCGCGGTGGGTCCTGGAGCGGTCATGAGCAGCGTGCTCGTCAGCGCCGACAAGGACAGCGGGGTCGCCGTCGTCACCCTGAACCGGCCCGGCCGGCTCAACGCGATCGACCTGGAGATGGCCGGGCGACTCGCCGATGTCTGGCGGGAGTTGCGGTTCGACGACACCGTACGGGCTGTCGTGCTCACGGGCGCCGGGGAGCGTGCCTTCTGCACCGGCATCGACCGGGACGCCGTGGTGCCGCAGCCGAACTCGCCCTACGCGCAGGACGATCCGCTGCTCGGGGTCGGGCCGAAGGCGAACGACCTGTGGAAGCCGGTCGTCGCCGCCGTGCGCGGGATGGCCTGCGGGGGCGCCTTCTATCTGCTGGGCGAGGCGGAGTTCATCGTCGCCGACACCACCGCCACCTTCTTCGACCCGCACACCACGTACGGCATGGTCAGCGCCTACGAGTCCGTCCTCATGGCGCAGCGCATGCCGTACGGGGAGGTCGCGCGGATGGCGTTGACGGGGACGGCGGAGCGGATCTCCGCGCGGCGGGCGTACGAGGTCGGGCTGGTTTCCGAACTCGCGCCGGAGGGCGGAGCGCCGGCGGCGGCGATCGCCTGTGCCGCCGTCATCGCCGGGCATCCGACGGAGGCCGTGCAGGGGACCGTACGGGCGTTGTGGGCCGCGACCGAGGCGGGGCGGGCTCAAGGGGTCGCGCAGGCGCCGCATCTCATCGCACTCGGGAACGCGGCGGGTGAGCGGCAGGCCCGGCTGTTCGCTGGGCGGGGGCGGGCGTACCGGTTGCGTGAGTAAAAATCGTTTACTCCTACACGCGTATGCTCGACCCGTGGTTGAGCATCGGATGATCGACGTGAACGGCATACAACTGCACATCGCGGAGCAGGGCGAGGGCCCGCTCGTGGTGCTGCTGCACGGTTTTCCGGAGTCCTGGCACTCCTGGCGGCACCAGTTCGGGCCGCTGGCCGAGGCCGGTTTCCGGGTGGTCGCGCCCGACCAGCGCGGGTACGGCGGCAGTGACCGGCCCGAGGACGTGTCCGCGTACAGCATCTTCCATCTGGTGGGCGATGTGGTCGGGCTGATCCACGCGCTGGGCGAGGAGCAGGCGTTCGTGGTCGGGCACGACTGGGGGGCGCCGGTGGCCTGGCACACCGCGCTGCTGCGGCCCGACGTGGTGCGCGGGGTGGCCGGGCTGAGTGTGCCGCCGCCCTTCCGTGGCGGGCAGCCGCCGCTGAAGACCATGCGGGAGCGGTTCGGCGGGCACTTCTACTGGAACTACTTCGAGGAGCCGGGCGTCGCGGACGCCGAGTTCGGCGCCGACACCCGCACCGCCCTGCGCAAGCTGCTGTACTCCGCCTCCGGTGACGCGCCGAACGCCGGGCGCCCGGAGCAGGCCCTGGTCGAGGACCTGGGGCGCGGCTGGCTCGCGGACGCCCCGAACCCCGAGGTGCTGCCCGACTGGCTCACCGAGGCGGACCTCGACACCCTCACCGAGAGCTTCGAGCCGGGCTTCACCGGCGCGCTCAACTGGTACCGCAACCTGGACCGCAACTGGGAGCTGACCGCCCCCTGGCAGGGCGCGGTGGTGTCCTCGCCGGCGCTGTACGTGTACGGCGACCGCGACTTGGTCCCGGCCTTCCCCGGGACGCCCGAACTGATCGAGGCGCTGCCGGAGTTGATGCCGAATCTGCGGCGCAAGCCGGTCGTGCTGCCGGGGTGCGGCCACTGGACGCAGCAGGAGCGGCCCGCCGAGGTGAACGAGGTGCTGATCGACTTCCTGACGGAACTGCGGGGCTGAGAACCCCTGAGACGCGGGGTCGCGCGGCCGGCCTCACCGCCGCCGGCCGCCGGGCCCGGACCGTCCGTCACGGCCGGCCACCGCGTGGCGACCGGCGCGTACCCGGCGTAGCGTCTTGGGTGAGAGCGGTGATCGGACCGCTCCCCGAAGCGACGGCCGCCGTCTGGAACCCTTCCGTGCGCCGGTACGACGGCCGTCCCGGACTCGTCACGCGGTGCGCGCCGTGCCCGTGCCCTTCTCCGCGTCCAGCGCGTACACACAGCGGTCCTTGCTGCACGCGTACACCA
This sequence comes from Streptomyces sp. NPDC057002, assembly GCF_042673825.1. Taxonomy (NCBI): domain Bacteria; kingdom Bacillati; phylum Actinomycetota; class Actinomycetes; order Kitasatosporales; family Streptomycetaceae; genus Streptomyces; species Streptomyces sp. NPDC057002. The sequence continues at coordinate 313,659 of NZ_JBHURZ010000006.1, read as the reverse complement.
CCCCGTCCCGGACGACCGGGGAGCCGGTGATCTCGCCGCCGGTGGCGAGCTTCCAGCGCAGCCGGCCGTCATCGGCCTTGAGGGTGTAGAGGAGATGGTCGGTGGAGCCGAAGTGGATGCGGCCCTCGGCCACCGAGGGGGCGCCGACGATGTCGCCGCCCGCCTGGAAGCGCCACTTGGGCGTGCCGGTGACCGCGTCGAGGGTGTAGAGGCCCTTGCCGCTGCCCACATGGACATGGCCGGCGGCGACCAGGACCGGTTCGACGGAGGCGCGGGACTCGGTGGCGATGCGCCAGCGGTCGCGGCCGTCGGTGGCGTCGAGGGCGTAGACCGTGCCGAGGTAGTCGGCGAGGTAGACGCCGCCGCCGGTGACGGCCGGGCCGGGGACGAAGGTGGGCGGGGAGAGGAAGACCGCCGGGGCCTCGAAGTGCCACTTCACATGCCCGGCGGCCACGTCGAGGGCCATGACGCGGGTGCCGGCGCAGACGTACACGTATCCGTCGGTCGCCGGGGTGATGCGGACCGGTACGCCGCCGCAGGAGGCCGCGTCGCCGATCGGGTACGACCAGCGCTCGTCGCCGGTGCGGGCGTCCAGGGCGCGCAGCCGGGCGTCCTGCCACACGTAGACCGTGCCGTCGTGCAGGGCGGGTCCGGCCTCGGGGGACTCGAAGTCGGTCTGGCAGCCGGTGATCTCCCAGAGCTTCTGTCCGGCCGAGGCCTCCCAGCCCTGGACGCCGCCGCCCCGGGTGCCGGTGACGACGGTGCCGCGGCCGGCCTGGAGCGCGTAGACCCAGGCGTCCGTCTGCAGGCGCCACAGGTCGGCGCCCTCCCTGGCGTCCAGGGCGAACAGCGTGGGCCCGTCGGAGGCGTGGATACGGCCGTCCGCGACCGCCATGGACCAGGCGACGTCCCGGGTCTTGAAGCGGCGGCGGCCGGTGCCCACGTCCAGGGCGTGCACCTCGAAGGAGGTGACGTAGACGAGGTCGTCGGCGACGGAGGGGGTGCCCCAGACGTCGTTGGACATACGGAAGCGCCAGGGCCGCCAGCCGCTCGCCTCGGGCGGCGCGACCGGGGCCGGGGGCGCGACGGCAGGGCCCACGGCGGGGTCCGTGCCGTTGACGCCGGGGCGGGGCTTGGACCAGGAGGCGGCGAGGGCGGCCTCCGGAGGGGGTGCCTTGACGGCGGCGGCACGGACGTCGGCGACGCGCGGGCCCGGGCCGATGGGCACTTGGGCGCCGGCCAGCCGGACGGGGCCGGTGTCGGGGCCGCCGCCCGCGGGAGCGGCCACGGAAGCGGCGACGGAAGCGGGCGCCGGGACGACGGGGTCGTGCGAGGGCGGGGGCGGGATGGGCGCCGGGCCGGGGGCCGGGGCCGGGGCGGGGCGTCCGCCGCCGCTGCGGCCGGCGCCGGGGGCGGGCTTGCCGGCCGGGCGGCCGTTGCGGCGGGACTCGATCAGGCCCACGGCACGCTCGGGCAGCCACGCGGAGGCGGTGCCGCTGTCGTCGGAGCCGGAGCCGAAGAGGTGGGGAGCGAGCTGGGCCTGGAGGTCGGCCGGGTTGGGGCGGCCTGTCGCCTCCATCTGCATACAGGACTCGATGAGCGGACGCAGCTCCTCCGGGAGGCCCTCCAGGTCCGGGCCCTCGCGCAGCAGCATGAAGACCGTCTCGACCGGGTTGGCGCCGTGGAAGGGCGGGTGTCCGGTGGCGGCGAAGACCAGCATGGAGCCGAGGGAGAAGACGTCGGAGGCACCCGTGACGCTGCGGGAGTCCTTGGCCTGCTCGGGGGACATGTAGGCGGGCGTGCCGACGGCGACGTTCGTCATCGTCAGACGTGTGTTCGATACGCCGGAGGCGATACCGAAGTCGATCACCCGGGGGCCGTCCTCGACGACGAGGACGTTGGAGGGCTTGAGGTCGCGGTGGACGAGCCCCGCACCGTGGATGGACTGGAGCGCCTCGGCCACACCCGCCGCGAGCCAGCGCACCGCCTGGGCCGGGAGCGGCCCGCAGTCGTTCACTATCTCCTCGAGGGAGGGCGCGGGGACGTAGGCGGTGGCCAGCCAGGGCACGGCGGCGCGCGGGTCGGCGTCCACGACCGCGGCCGTGTAGAAGCCGGAGACCGCGCGGGCCGCCTCCACCTCACGCGTGAAGCGGACCCGGAACAGCTGGTCCTCGGCCAGCTCCGTGCGGACGGTCTTGATCGCCACGCGCCGGCCCGACGCCGAGCGCGCGAGATAGACCAGCCCCATGCCGCCGGCACCCAGCCGTCCCAGCACCTCGAACGGCCCGATCCGCCGCGGATCGTGCTGCGTCAGCTGATCCACCACTCTGCCTGCCACCTCCCCGTACGAGCCGCGCCAAGCCACATGTTCCACGCGACCCCGTGCAGCGTCTCACCACCGCACCGCCATGGCGGCACGCACCCCGATTCTTCCTGGCCGGAGCCGTGGTGGCGAACCCGGCGACGAATAGGGTGTCTCAGTACACACAGGGGCAAAAGATGACCATAGGGTTCCTGGTCAGCGGCGCAGCAGCGCGAAGGACGCCCCCTGATCGTCCGTGACGACGGCCACCGTGCCGTACGAGGTCTCGAACGGCGGGATCTGGACGCGGCCGCCGAGCCGGGTGACGTCCTCCAGCGCGGCCGGTACGTCCTCGACGGCGAAGTGGACGAGGAAGTGGGGCGGCATCTCGGCCGGGAAACGGTCGGTGACGGGGGCGCGGCCGAAGTCGGGCTCGGCGTCCGGCCCGAACAGGGCCTCTTGGAAGAGATCGCCGTAGAAGTCGTTGGCCGCCTCGGTGTCCCGCGTGTACAGCTCGGCCCAGGCGAAGGTGCCCGGCTCGCGCCGTGTGCCGAAGCCGGGGTGCTCGTCCGGCTGCCACAGGGCGAAGACGGCCCCCTCCGAGTCGGTGACCAGGGCGGTGACGCCCAGGTCGCCGGCCTGCACCGGCGCCGAGACGACCTGCCCGCCGGCCGACCGGACGCGCCTCACCAGGGCCACGGCGTCCGGGGTCGCGAAGTACACGGTCCATACGGTGGGCAGCCGGCCGTCCACCTTGCGGACCAGGGCGGCCACGGGTTCGCCGTCCTTCAGCGCCTCGGTGAAGGAGCCGAACCACTCGTCCTCGAAGGTCCACCCGAAAAGTTCACCGTAGAACCGCTTGCCCGCCTCGACGTCGCGAAGCTGCGCGTCCACCCAGCAGGGGACGCCCTCTGCGTACACCGATGCCCTGTTTTCGGCCATGCGGCCAACGTAACCGCGACGACCGCAGCCCGCAGACCAGGCACACCGGCCTCCGCGCTCCCTCACACCCCATTTGCAGTCGGCCGAATCGCGCCTCGATCCCGCCTCGGTAAGCTGACGTCATGACAGGACAAGTGCGTACCGTCGACGGCCGTGTGGCCGGCCGGCGTGGGCAGGCGACCCGGCAGAAGCTGCTCGACTGCCTCAGCGAGATGCTCAGCTCCTCCCCGTACCGGGATGTCAAAGTCATCGATGTCGCCCGGAAGGCGGGCACTTCGCCCGCGACCTTCTATCAGTACTTCCCGGACGTCGAGGGCGCCGTCCTGGAGATCGCCGAGCAAATGGCGACCGAGGGCGCCGCGTTGACCGAGCTCCTGGAGGGCCGCTCCTGGGCCGGCAAGGCCGGCTGGCAGACGGCGCAGGAACTCGTCGACGGGTTCCTGGAGTTCTGGCGCAAGAACGACGCGATCCTCCGGGTCGTCGATCTCGGCGCCGCCGAGGGCGACAAGCGCTTCTACAAACTCCGTATGAAGATCCTCAACTCGGTGAACAACTCCCTCGCGGACGCCGTCGCCGAGCTCCAGGCCAAGGGCAGGGTCGACAAGGACGTCAACCCGGCGGCCGTCGCGGGCTCGCTGGTCGCGATGCTCGCGGCCGTGGCCTCGCACCAGAAGGGTTTCACCTCCTGGGGCGTGAAGCAGGCCGAACTGAAGCCGAACCTGGCGCTGTTGGTGCACCTGGGCGTCACCGGCAGAAAGCCGACGAAGTAGCCGTCGGCGCCCATGCGCCTTCGGCCCTTTTCCCTTCCCAAGTCCTGTCTGGCAGGCGGCGGTCCACCCGGGTGGACCGCCGCCTGTCGCGCTTTCCGCCGTCGTGTGCTTCTGCCTTCTCTATGGCTTCTACCTTCGTGCGATCCTGAAGAGCCGTATCTCGCGCGCCACCCGCGCCTGGTACGCGGCGTACGGCGGCCAGAACTCCAGCACCGCCTTCCACGCCGCCGCCCGCTCCTCCCCCTCCAGCAGCCGGGCCGTGACCGGGATGTCCTGGCCCTTCCAGCTGATCTCGGCTCTCGGGTGGGCCAGCAGATTGTGGCTCCAGGCGGGGTGCCCCGGGCGCCCGAAGTTGGACCCGACCAGGATCCAGCCGCGCTCACCGTCGCCCTCCGGCATACAGGCCAGCGGCGTCCGGCGGGCCAGCCCGCTGCGCGCCCCGGTGGAGGTCAGCACCACACCGGGCAGCATCTGCGCACTGAGCAGCACCTTTCCACGGGTGAGCCGGTGCACTGCCCGGTCCAGGGCCGGGAACACATGGGGTGCCACCCGCGCGAACCCCGGGGTGGAGGACACCTTCTGCACGAACCGCACGCCCCTCATCGGCCGGCCTCCTCGAAGACATGCGCCGCGTCGGCGGCCCGCGCCCGCAGCCGGTGCACCGGCCCGAACAGCAGCTCGTCCCCCGCGGCACGCTTGAAGTACAGCTGTGTGTCGTGCTCCCAGGTGAACCCGATTCCGCCGTGCAGCTGGATCCCCTCGGCGGCGGCCCAGCGCAGGGCCCCCAGCGCCTGGGCGAGGGCGAGGCCGCCGGCCTTCTCGCCTTCGCCGGCGACACCGGCCCAGGCCGCGTAGTACGCCGCCGAGCGGGCCGCCCGCACCTGGACGTACGCGTCGGCAAGCCGGTGCTTGACCGCCTGGAAGGAGCCGACCGGCCGCCCGAACTGCTCACGCCGCCCCACGTACTCCACGGTCCGCTCCAGCACCCGGTCGGCGGCCCCCACGGCCTCGGCGGCGAGACAGACGGCGGCGGTGTCGCCGAGCCGGGCGAGGGCGGCGAGGACGTCGTCGCCCTCGCGTCCCAGCAACTCGGCTTCCACGTCACGGAGTTGAACGCGCGCTTGCGGGCGGGTCGCGTCCAGCGCGGTCTGCCGGGTTCGGGTGAGCCCGGCGGCGTCCGCCCGTACGAGGAAGAGCAGGACGCGGGAACAGGCGAACCCCCCGGTGTGCGCGGCGACCAGGAGCAGCCCGGCGCTGTGCCCGTCGAGGACCTGCCCGGCCTCCCCGTACAGCCGCCAGCCGCCGTCCGTCCGCCGGGCCTGCACTCCCCCGGCCCGGCCGCCACCGGCCCACGCCCCTTGCGGGTCGTGCCCGGTGAGCGCGAGGGCGGTGGTGAGGGCGGTCCCCGGTACGGCGAGGGCGGCGGTTAGGGCGCCGGAGGCGATGCGCGGGAGGAGGTCGGCCCGCTGGGCGTCGGTGCCGAGGGCGAGGAGCAGCGGGGCCGTGAGGACGGCCGTGGCGAGCAGGGGCGAGGGGGCGAGGGCCCGGCCCGTCTCCTCGCAGGCCAGGGCCAGCTCGGTGACGGAGCAGCCGACACCGCCGTAGGTCTCGGGGAGGGCCAGCCCGGGGAGGCCGAGCTGCTCGGCGAGGGCGGTCCACAGGGCCGGGTCGTGTCCGGCCGGGGTGTCGAGGGCGGCCCGCAGTTCCACGGGTCCGCACCGCTTGTGGAGGAGCTCGCGCAGCGTGCGGCGGATCTCTTCCTGTTCGGCGGTGAGGCGGGCGTCCATGGGGGTACCTCCGCATCTGACGGTGCGTCATATTAGGGCGCCGGGGCGGGGATGCCCAGAGTCCCGGCGCTCCCTCCCAGGGCCTTATCTGATGTACCGTCAGATTCATGGTTGCCCGGAGGAAAGTGGCCGTCGTCGGCGTGGCCCTCTCGGACTGCGGCCGCGTGGACGACGCGACCCCGTACGCCCTGCACGCCCAGGCGGCCCGTCGCGCCCTGGCCGACGCGGGCCTGGACCGCTCGCTGGTCGACGGCTTCGCCTCGGCGGGCCTGGGCACACTGGCCCCCGTCGAGGTCGCCGAGTACCTGGGGCTGCGCCCCACCTGGGTCGACTCCACCTCCGTCGGCGGCTCCGCCTGGGAGGTCATGGCGGCCCACGCGGCGGACGCGATCGCGGCCGGGCACGCGCGCGTGGTGCTGCTCGCCTACGGCTCGACGGCCCGCGCGGACGTGAAGGCGGGCCGCCGCACCGGGACGCTGTCCTTCGGCACCCGCGGCCCCCTGCAGTTCGAGGCCCCCTACGGCCACACCCTGATCGCCAAGTACGCCATGGCGGCCCGCCGCCACATGATCGAGTACGGCACGACGATCGAGCAGCTCGCGGAGGTGGCGGTCCAGGCCCGGGCCAACGCAGCCCTGAACCCGGAGGCGATGTTCCGCGCCCCGGTCACTCTGGACGAGGTCGCCTCCGGCCCGATGATCGCGGACCCCTTCACCAAGCTGCACTGCTGTGTCCGTTCCGACGGCGGGGCGGCGGTGCTGCTGGCGGCGGAGGAGTACGTACCGGACTGCCGTACGGCACCGGTGTGGGTGCTGGGCAGCGGGGAGCACATCAGCCACTCCGCGATGTCCGAGTGGCCGGACTTCACGGTGTCGCCGGCGGCGGTGAGCGGACGACTGGCCTTCGATCGGGCGGGCGTACGGCCCTCGGAGATCGACTTCGCCGAGATCTATGACGCGTTCACCTATATGACCCTGGTGACGCTGGAGGACCTCGGGTTCTGCGCGAAGGGCGAGGGCGGGGCGTTCGTGGAGAAGGGCCGGCTGCGGGTCGAGGGCGGCGAGCTGCCGGTGAACACCGACGGGGGCGGCCTGTCGGCCCAGCACCCCGGGATGCGAGGTCTGTTCCTGCTGGTGGAGGCGGTACGGCAGTTGCGGGGCGAATGCGGCGACCGACAGGTTCGGCGCGCCGACGGCTCCCTGCCGCAGCTGACGGTGGCGTCGGGGACGGGGGGCTGGTTCTGCTCGTCGGGGACCGTGGTGCTGGGGGCGGGGTGAGGGAACACAGGCGCCGGGGCCGGTGTTGGGTTCGTCAAAGGATCTGAGCGAGCCGCTGGAGGAGACCCGGAATGGCCCTGACCCGCGAAGAACGCGAACAGTTCCTGTCCGAGCCGCACATCGCCGCACTCGCGGTCGACGCGGGGGCGGGCCGTGCCCCGCTCACGGTGCCGATCTGGTACCAGTACGAGCCCGGCGGCGACATCTGGATCATGACCGGCCTCGACTCCCGCAAGAACGAGCTGATCAGCAAGGCGGGACGGTTCTCGCTGATGGTGGACCGGCTGGAACCCACGATCCGCTACGTGTCCGTCGAGGGCCCGGTCGTCGACACGGCCCCCGCGACCCTCGAGCGGCTCCGGGAGCTCTCGGCCCGCTATCTGCCGTCCGACAAGGTCGACGGCTATGTCGACTTCGCCTGGAAGAACCACGGAGAACAGCTGGTGCTGCGGATGCGGCCGGAGCGGTGGGTGTCGTCGGACCTGGGACAGGTGTGACGCACACCCCCGGGTGACAATCGGCCCATGGCACCCGATCTTCACGAGCTGCTGAGGTCACTGCGCGTCTGGGACCCGCAGTCCACGCACCTGCCCCCCTTCGACCCGACGGCCGCCCCCGCGACCCCGCTGCCGCTCTTCACCGAGTGGTTCGCGGCGGCGGTGGCGGCCGGGCAGACCGAGCCGCACACCATGTCCCTGGCAACCTCGGACGAGTCCGGCCTGCCCGACGTACGGATCGTCATGCTGCACGGCGCGGACGAGACCGGCTGGTCCTTCGCCTCCCACGCCGGCAGCCGCAAGGGCCGGCACCTCGCCGCCCGCCCGTACGCCGCTCTCGCCTTCTACTGGCCGGCGCTGGGCCGCCAGGTCCGGGTCCGCGGCCCGGTGACGGCGGCCCCCTCCGCCGACGCCCAGGGCGACCTCCACGCCCGCTCGACGGGCGCCCTGGCAGCCGCGCTGACCGGCCGCCAGAGCGAGCTCCTGGACTCGGTGGAGGACCTGACCCGGGCATCCGAGGCGGCCTGGGAACGGGCCCGCAGCGAGCCGGAGTCACCCGTACCGTCCTGGACCCTGTACCGGCTGCGGCCGGAGGAGGTCGAGTTCTTCCAGGGCGACAGGCAGCGACGACACGTACGGCTGCGCTACCGGCGCGGGGACGGGGAGGGGTGGGTGCGGGAGCTGCTGTGGCCTTGAGGGACCCGTGTCCGGCTCCTCGGTCGGCGTCAGCGGACGGCCGTACGGACCTCCGTCGCGTGGCGCACGACGGACTCGCCGGCCCTGGTCAGCGCGGCCGTTCGTTCCTGGTCGGTCATGCGGGCCGGGCCGTAGGTGATCACGGGGGCGAGGACCTGGAAGCCGACGAACTCCAGCATTCCGCGGTGGATGTGGAACAGGAAGTCGTCCATCGGGCCGAAGGCGCCGCCGGGCCTGAACGACTCGCCGGGGCCGCCGGTCGTGAACAGCAGCATCGCGCGCCTGCCCGCGAGCGCCGCGTCGCCGAAGAGTCCGTGGTCCCCGCCGAAGACCCCGCCCATCACGAAGACCCGGTCCACCCATCCCTTGAGGACGGCGGGCAGCGAGAACCACCACAGCGGGAACGACAGGACGAGCAGATCGGCGGCGAGCAGCCGATCGAGGTGGGCCCTGACGGTCGCGTCGAGTGTCCCGTCCCGGACCGCGCGCATCTGCTCGGCCTGCGGCTTGAAGGCGCCCTCCACCGGCGCGAACTCCTCGCGGGCGAGGACCGGGGCCCATGGGTCGGCGTAGAGGTCGAGGACGTCGACCCGGTACCCGGCGTCGCGCAGGGCCTGGGCCGCGGTGGCCATCTGGGCGGTGCTGAACGACCGGGGCTCGGGGTGAGCGTGAACGATCAGGGCGGTGGGCGCGACAGCGAAGCTCGACATGACGAGATCATATCGACGTATTGCGATACGTCAATCAGATGGTGGTGCCGATCGCCCGCTCCAGGTGCGCCAGCCGCTCCTCACTGCGCCGGTAGTGGGTCCACTTGCCCACCCGGGTGGACACCACGAGTCCCGCGCGCTCGAGCGTGCTCATATAGCTGGAGACCGTCGACTGAGCCAGTCCCGCCTTCGCCTGGATGTGCGTGACGCACACACCGACGGAACGACGGTCCGCGATCGGCTCGTACTCGCCGAAGTGCGCATCGGGGTCCTTCAGCCACTGCATGATCTGCAGACGGGCAGGATTGCCGAGGGCCTTGAACACCTCGATCAGATCACCCGAATCCAGTCCCGCCGGCGCGGCCATGGGGCCACCTCTCTCGTCAGACAGTCCGACACACCACGATATCTCGATCCGTGCCCCCTCGACGGGCCCGTCGCGCTACGCGAAGTCGTACACCTCGAAATCCGCCACCGGCCGGTACCCGATCCGCTGGTACAGCCCGTTGCTGGTCGAGTTCGCCAGGTCCGTGAAGAGCAGCACTTCCTGTGCGCCGGAGGCGAGGGCGGTGCGGCTGATCTCGGCCGTGGCCGCGCCCGCGTAGCCGCGGCCGCGGAGGTGGGATGGGGTGTAGACCGGGGCGACGCGGATCTGGCCGGCGATCAGAGGGGTCCTGCCGGCCATGGCGACGGGCGTGCCGTCCGGGTCCTCCCAGAAGGTGATGGCGCCCTGTTCGATGCGGGAATCCACCCACTCCTCGGCGTCGCGGAGGGTGCCCATGCCGATCGCGGCGCTGAACTCCGCGTGCCAGCGGACGAGCAGGGCGCGGTCCGCCTCGACGGCGGTCCGGGGAACGCCGGGCGGTGCGGGGTCGGGCACGGTCAGGGTGCCGAGCCGGTAGAGCCGCTGGCGCTGACGGAGCGTGGCCGTGGCTCCCGTGTGCCTCCGCCAGGCCTCGGTGAAGGCGGCGGCGGTGTCGCGGTCGGCGTTCACACCGGGCAGTCGCTGCCCGAGAGCGGCCAGCCGCGCCGCGAGGGTGCCGGCCTCCTCGGGGGTGAGGGCGGTGAGGTTCAGCCAGTGGGGCGGAGTGCGGAAGAACGAGGCCCGGACGGCCCCGTCCCGCTCCAGTACGCCGAACTCCGGCGCCCCGTCGCCGTAGACGTGCCGTCCACGGGTGCGCAGGGCCTCGGTGACGGCCAACGGGACGGTGTGCAGAGCCGGTTGGGAGCGGAGGAAGGATCCCGCGCGGGCGAGGAAGTCGTCGAGGTCCTGGGTGAGGTGCCAGTCGTCGGTGCGCATGCTCCATGGTGCCGCCCGTCCCCCGCCGGTACCTCCGAATTACGTCCGGGTGTCTACGCCCGCCTCCGGTTCCGGATCCGTCGCCAGCCGCGCGTGCAGATGGGCGTCCCGGAACGCGTCGTGCCGGCCCTCCTGGAAAATCGCCCCGCGCAGGGTCCCCTCGTACGCGAAACCGCAGCGCTCGGCTATCCGGCACGACACGTCGTGACCGACCGCGTGATCCAGCTCCACCCGGTGCAGGCCGAGTTCACCGAAGGCCCAGCGGGTGGCGAGCAGCAGGGCCCGGGTGGCGACACCCTGGCCGCGGGCCTCGGGGAGCACCCAGTAGCCGACGCGGGCGACCTTCATGTGGTACTTGATCTCGTTGACGCCGATGTGCCCCAGGGGCGTATCGCTGCGCGCGTCCGCGACCCGGAACGACACCGACGTGCCCTCCACGGCACTCTGCGCCCGTGCGAGCAGCGACTCCCGGGCGCTCGCCCGGTCCGTGACCAGCCTCAGCGGGGTGTTCCAGCGCCGGAACTCCGGGTCCCGCATGCCGCACAGCCACGTCTCGACATCGGCGCCGGACGTGGCGTCCCAGGGGCGAAGACGGAGGCCGTGGCCGTGGAGTTCGGGGTGAGCAGTCGGGGACTGGTCGCGTATGGGGGCCATGGGGACATTCAAGCCGGTGGGGAGGGAGGGGTCACCTCACTTGTCTGGTCCAGCGCCGGGCGCGATCCGGAACACCGGGATCCCCTCCCGGAACGCCACCTCCAGGTCCGCGCCGGCGGACAGTCCCCTCTCGGACAGTCCCCTCTCGGGCAGTCCCCTCGCGGGCAGCCCCCTCTCGGGTAGTCCGCTCTCCCCCACCACCTCCGTCATCATCCGCGGCCCCTCGGCCAGATCGACCACGGCGGCGACGTACGGCGTGCGTTCGGCGAAGGGCGGCAGGTCGTTGCGGTGGACGACGGACCAGGTGTAGAGGGTGGCCCGGCCGCTCGCGGCCTCCCAGACGACGTCCTCGCTCCAGCAGCGGGGACAGAACTCGCGCGGGTAGTGGTGGGCCCGTCCGCACTCCAGGCAGCGACGGATCAGCAACCGGCCCTCGGCTGCCGCGTCCCAGTACGTCCGGGTGAAGGCGTCGGGCTCGGGCAGGTCGAAGCGCCCGGCCATCAGAACAGTCCCAGCGCACTGTCCAGCGACCACGTCTGCCAGGACATCCCGAACAGCCCGACCACGGACATCAGCGCCATCATCGAGTTCTGCCCCTGCTCGGCCACGTCGTGGATCATGAGCGTGAGGTAGAGGGCGTTGAGGAGGAACCCGCCGATCAGGGCGACCGGGGTGAGGAAGCCGGTGATCAGGCCCAGCCCCAGGGCGAGTTCCGCGTAGACGACGACGTACGCCATCACGCGCGGGTGGGGTGCGACGATCGTGGCGAAGCCCGAACGGACGGCGTTCCAGCGGTGCTCGGCGGCTATCCCGGCCGCCCACTTGATGCCGGTGCCCCGTTCGAACCAGGCCTTGCGGTCCTTGTGCCGCCAGCTCTCCAGCCACCACAGCCCGAGCCCGATCCGCAGTACGGCCAGCCACTCCGCTCCGCCGAGCCAGATCGTGTCCATGCGACCTGACGGTACGTCAGATCGCTGGATCCGCAAGACCTCGGGGTGAAGGGACGCCGAATCGCCCTGACGGCGATTCGGCTCCCCCGGCCCTGAAGAACCGGGCACCCTGCACGAAAGCAAGGCAGATCGCGAAGGTGACCGGCCACCGGGCCAGGCAGCCCCTCAGGACCGCGGCCTCCCGCACCCGTCACGAACGATCACGATCCCGCCACAACCAGGCCCTCTACGCCACGAGCCCCACCCCCTCCTCCTACAGCCGTGATCAATCCGCAACCAATTCCGGTCTTGACCGAGACCCATCAAGCGGGCTCGTGGTTACGCTCCCGCTCATGGCCGACTCCACGCCCTCCCCACATTCCTCCGGGCACCCCACACCGGATCGCCCCGTCTACGTCATCGGCGGCGGCCCCGGCGGACTCGCCGCCGCGTACGCGCTGCGTGCCCGGGGCATACGGGCCGTCGTCCTGGAGAAGTCCGACCGCGTCGGGGCGTCCTGGCGCCGCCACTACGACCGGCTGCGTCTGCACACCACCCGCCGTCTGTCGGCCCTGCCCGGACTGCCGATGCCGCGCCGGTTCGGGCGGTGGGTGTCCCGGGACAACGTGGTGCGGTACCTGGAGAAGTACGCCGAGCACCACCGCCTGGAGATCGTCACCGGCGTCGAGGTCTCCCGGATCGAGCGCGCGCCCGACGGCACGGGCTGGCTGCTGCACGCCACCGGGGGCAGGGAACTGACCGGCTCGGCGGTCGTGATCGCGACCGGCTACAACCACACCCCGCGCCTGCCGGACTGGCCCGGCCGCGACGACTTCACCGGCGAGTTCCTGCACGCCGCGGAGTACCGCAACGGCGAGCCCTACGCCGGCCGGGACGTCCTCGTCGTCGGCATCGGGAACACCGGCGCCGAGATCGCCGTGGACCTGGTGGAGAGCGGCGCCTCCCGGGTCCGGCTGGCCGTGCGCACCGTCCCGCACATCGTGCGCCGATCGACGGCCGGCTGGGCCGCCCAGTACAGCGGTGTCCTGGTACGCCGGCTGCCGGTCGGCCTCGTCGACCGGATCAGCCGCGCGCAGGCCAAGGTGGCGGTTCCCGACCTGTCGGCGCACGGGCTGCCGCGCCCCGACAGCGGGCTGTACACCCGGGTGAAGCAGGGCGCGATCCCGGTGCAGGACGTGGGCCTGATCGACGCCGTGCGCAAGGGCAAGGTCGAGATCGTGGCCGCTGTGGAGACCTTCGAGGGCGACGGCAAGATCGTGCTGGCCGACGGCACGCGGCTCTCCCCGGACGCGGTGATAGCGGCCACGGGGTATGTCCGCGCCCTGGAGGGCCTGGTCGGCCACCTCGATGTCCTCGACGCCCATGGCAAGCCGGTCGTCCACGGCGCCCACAGCCCGAAGACGGCCCCCGGCCTGTACTTCACCGGCTTCACCAACCCGATCAGCGGCAACCTGCGCGAGCTGGCGCTCGACGCGGTGAGCATCGCGAAGGCCATCGCGAAGGCCATCGCGCGGGACAGTTCGGTGTAGGCGACACTCGACCTCGGCGCCTCACCCGGCCCGCCCGCGGACCGGCACGCCGAGGAACCACCCGCCCTCACCTCCAGGCACCCCCGCTCGACGGCTTTGCCTGCACGGCCATTCCTGACGTCGCATCAGTTCAGTAATCTGACAGAGCGTCAGTTAGCGGCTGTCTCACAGGGAGCGGGCGGAAACGATGCTTGGATCGACCCACGGCACCCTCACCACCGACTCCCGCCGGGCCCGGGCCATCGCCTGTGGCGAGCGGCCGGGGCCCGCCGTGCACGGCAGGCCGGCCCAGGAGGGCGACTTCGACGTCAGCGGACGCCCGCTGCATGCCGACGTACCCGATCTCGACCACTTCTTCCGGCCCCGGTCCGTCGCCGTGATCGGCGCCTCGGACGCGGAGGGGCGCCCCAACACCGGCGTGACCCGCCAACTGGCCGACTGGGCCGATCGCGTCGGGGCCCGGCTGTACCCGGTACATCCGAGCAGGCCGTCCGTCTTCGGCCTCCGCTGCTCCCCTTCCGTCGCCGACCTGCCCGAGCAGGTCGACCTGGCGGTGGTCCTCGTCGGCGACCCCCTTCCCGTGCTGGAGCAACTGGCCGAGTCCAAGGCGCGGTTCGCGGTCGTCTTCGCCTCCGGGTTCGCGGAGACCGGCCCCGAGGGCGAGACCGCCCAGCGGCGACTCGCCGCCGCCGTCGAGGGTTCCGGGCTACGGCTGCTGGGCCCCAACACCAACCTCAACGCCTTCGAGCACTTCCGCGACGACCTCGAAGGGCCCGCGATCGCCCTGATCACCCAGTCCGGCCACCAGGGCCGCCCCGTCTTCGCCCTCCAGGAACTCGGCATCCGCCTCTCCCACTGGGCGCCCACCGGCAACGAGGCCGACCTGGAGACCGCGGACTTCCTCTCCTACTTCGCCGAGCAGCCCGGGATCGGCGCCATCGCCTGCTACCTGGAAGGGCTGAAGGACGGCCGCTCCTTCCTCCTCGCCGCCGACCGGGCCGCCCGGAGCGGAGTCCCGGTCGTCGCCGTCAAGGTGGGCCGCACCGAGACCGGCGCCCGCACGGCCGCCTCCCACACCGGCAAACTGACCGGCGCGGACGCGGTGGTGGACGCGGCACTGCGCCAGTACGGCGTGATCCGCGTCGACGGCCTCGACGAACTCCAGGACACGGCAGCCCTGCTGGCCCGGGCCCGGCCGCCCCACGCGGACGGCGTCGTCGTCTACTCGATCTCGGGCGGCACGGGCGCGCACGTCGCCGACCTGGCCACCGAGGCGGGCCTGCGACTGCCGGTCCTGTCCGGGGCCAGGCAGGCCGAGCTGCACCAGTGGATACCCGAGTACCTGAGCGTCGCCAACCCCGTCGACAACGGCGGGCATCCGGTCGGAGACGCACGCGGCCGGAAGATCATCGACGCGATCCTCGCCGACCCCGAGGTCGGCGTGCTGATCTGCCCGGTCACCGGCCCCTTCCCACCGCTCAGCGACCGGCTGGTACGGGACTTGGTCGACGCGGCCGAGCAGACGGACAAGCTGGTGTGCGTCGTATGGGGATCGCCGGTCGGCACCGAACCGGCCTACCGCGAGGTCCTGCTCGGTTCCTCCCGCGTGGCCACCTTCCGCACGGTCGGCAACTGCCTCACCGCCGTCCGCGCCTACCTCGCCCACCACCGCTTCACGACCGCCTACCGCTCCCCCTTCGACGAGGCACCGCGCACCCCCTCGCCGTCCTACCGCAAGGCCCAGGCCCTGATGCGCCCCGGCGAACAGCTCAGCGAACACGCCGCGAAGCAACTGCTGCGGGCGTACGGCATCCGCGTACCGCGCGAGCAACTGGTGACCAGCGCCGCGGCAGCCGTCCGGGCCGCCGGGCTGGTGGGCTACCCGGTGGTGATGAAGGCCTCGGGCGCCCGGATCGCCCACAAGACGGAACTGGGCCTGGTGAAGATCGGCCTGACCTCGGCGAGCCAGGTCCGCGACGCCTACCGGGAGCTGACCGACATCGCCCGCTACGAGGATGTCTCCCTGGACGGCGTACTGGTCTGCCAGATGGTCGAGCAGGGCGTCGAGATGGTCGTCGGTGTCACCCACGACGACCTGTTCGGCCCGACGGTGACCGTCGGACTCGGCGGGGTGCTCGTCGAGGTGCTGCGCGACACCGCCGTAGGGGTACCGCCCTTCGGGGAGGAGCAGGCGCGGGACATGCTCGCCGGGCTGCGCGGCCGGGCCCTGCTCGACGGGGTCCGGGGCCGCCCGCCGGCCGACCTGGACGCCCTGGTCGAGGTCGTCCTGCGCGTACAGCGCATGGCTCTGGAACTCGGCCACGAGCTGGCGGAGTTGGACATCAACCCGCTGATGGTGCTGCCGCAGGGGCAGGGCGCGGTGGCGCTGGACGCGCTGGCGGTGTGCCGCTGATGCCGGCCGTGCTGCACGCGACGGCCGGCCAGGTCCTCTCCATCACCCTGAACCGGCCCGAGACGCTCAACGCCCTCACACCGGACCAGCGGGACGAGATCGTCGGTCTCCTGTCCAAGGCGTCCGAGACGGCCGGCATCAGAGCGGTGGTGATCACGGGAACGGGCCGAGGCTTCTGCGCGGGCGCGGACCTCCGAGGCACCCCGCCGACGCTCGAACGCGGCGTCGGCGATGTCGCCCGCACCCTCCGCACCGGCGCCCAGCGCCTGATCGCCGCCGTCCTCGACTGCGAGAAGCCGGTGATCGCGGCGGTCAACGGCACGGCGGCCGGCCTCGGAGCCCATCTGGCGCTCGCCTGCGATCTCGTCCTGGCCGCCGAGTCGGCCAGGTTCATCGAGGTGTTCGTACGGCGAGGGCTGGTCCCCGACGGCGGCGGCGCGTACCTGCTCCCCCGCCTCATCGGCCCGCAGCGCGCGAAGGAGCTGATGTTCTTCGGCGACGCGCTCACGGCGACGGAAGCGGAGCACTTGGGCCTGGTCAACCGGGTCGTTCCGGACGGCGACTTGGCCCATACGACCCGATCCTGGGCCGAACGCCTCGCCTCCGGCCCGACCCGTGCCCTCGCCCTGACCAAGCAGCTCGTGAACGCCTCCCTGGACACCGACCGGGCGACCGCCTTCGCCGCCGAGGCCGCGGCCCAGGAGATCAACATGACGACGGCGGACGCGCGGGAGGGGGTACGGAGCTTCGTGGAGCGGCGGAACGCGGTGTACGGGGGCTGTTGAAAGACTTCCAATCTGACACTCCGTCAGCTTCAATCGTAGGCGTGATGGGACAAGCAGGAATGGCGGAAGCCGCCGTCCGCTACCTCAGGTCGACCCGCGCCCCGGCCCCACGGCCCGTGGAAGCGCTGCCGCGCCCGGAGTTGCGCTGCGTGGGCGAGGACGAGCGCGCTCCCCTGGACCAGGCCGTGTTCCGCAGCGTTCTGGGTCTCTTCGCGACGGGCGTGACGATCGTGACGGCACCCCCGGTCACCACCCCCGACACCACCGACACCCCCGCCCCCGCGGGCTTCGCCTGCCAGTCCTTCACCTCACTC
The DNA here is from genome assembly GCF_042673825.1 of Streptomyces sp. NPDC057002. Lineage (NCBI taxonomy): Bacteria > Bacillati > Actinomycetota > Actinomycetes > Kitasatosporales > Streptomycetaceae > Streptomyces > Streptomyces sp. NPDC057002. The sequence goes on along the minus strand of NZ_JBHURZ010000006.1, from coordinate 296,733 downwards.
TCCCTCGACCCGCCTCTTGTCGCCTTCATGGTCGGCCGCACATCCACGACGTGGCCCCGGATCGCCCGCGCCGGCGTGTTCTGCGTGAACGTCCTGGGCGCCGGCCAGGGCGAGTTGTGCCGTTCCTTCGCGGTGAGCGGCGCGGACAAGTTCACGGGGGTGGCGTACGACGCGGCTCCCGTCTCCGGCTCACCGCGCCTCTCCGGCGCGGTCGCCTGGATCGACTGCGCGATCCACGCCGTCCACACCGGCGGCGACCACCTGATCGTGGTCGGCCGGGTGAACGCCCTCGGCACGGGCGCGGGCGATCCGGGCGGACCGCTGCTGTTCCACCGAGGGCGCTTCGCGCGGTTGACGGAGGGCTAGCCGGCCGTCAGCCGCCACAGCGAGGTGACCTCGGCGGCCCGTACGGCGTGCAGCGGATCGTCCGTGTCCCGCACGCGCGCGTGACGCGGACGCGTGTCCAGCCGGCCGGCCACCCGCAGCCCGGCACTCTCCACGGCGGTCATCAGCTGCTCCCGGCTGCGCAGCCCGAGCCGCTCGGCCAGGTCGGACAGCACGAGCCAGCCCTCACCGCCGGGTTCGAGCCGCCCGGCGAGCCCGCTCAGGAAGCCCTGAAGCATGCCGCCGCCCGCGTCGTACACACCGAGGTCGAGGTCGGAGGCGGGACGGCCGGGAATCCAGGGCGGGTTGCACACGACCAGGTCGGCGCGCCCCTCGGGATACAGCTCGGGCCCGGTCACCCGGACCACCCCCGTGAGCCCCAGCCGCCCCACGTTGTCCCGCGCACACGCCCGGGCCCGCGCACTGACGTCGGTCGCCACGACCTGTCCGACGCCCCGCCGGGCCAGCACGGCGGCGAGCACGCCGGTTCCGGTGCCCAGGTCGAACGCGGTCCGTGTGCCCGCCGCCGGCAAGGGCGCCCGCGCGACGAGATCGACGTACTCGCTCCTGGTCGGCGCGAACACCCCGTAATGCGGGTGCACCCGTGCCCCCAGCGCCGGGACGTGGACGCCCCTCTCCCGCCACTGCCGGGCGCTGATCACCCCCAAAAGCTCCGTGAGGGCGACGGCGACGGGTCCTTCGGACGGCCCGTAGGCCTCGTCGCACGCCCGGCGCACATCAGGCGCCCGGCGCAGCGCCAGGACGTGATCCTGCTCCAGCACGACGAGCACCTTGCCGAGCACACGGGCGCGGTGGGCGCGGAACCGGCGCTGAAGGTGAAACACCTCGGCCGGGGTGCCGTCCCCGCCGGGCGCGGCACGCCCGACACGACGGTCCAAGGCGCGCAGCAACTGCCGCGCCTGGTGAAAATCCCCGCGCCACAACAACGCGGTTCCCTCGCAGGCCAGCCGATAGGCAACGGCGGCCCGCATACGGTCGTCGGCGACGACCACCCTGCTGGGCAGGGGCAGCCCGGACTCAGAATGCCAGCGGGCGGAACGGGGGTCAGTCTCGATCCAGTGGATCGTGGACACGGCAAACTCCTCGGAAGATCGAGCGTGAACGAGCGTGCGGGGTCACGACGTCCGCGTCTCCGAGGACCATGCCGAGTGTCATCAACGAACCTTTCGAAGCAGCTGTGCCGAGTGTGCCGGATTCCTCAGCCGGGCAGGGCGCGAACGAACCCGGCGACCAGCCCGGCCACCGCCTCCGGAGCCTCAAGGATCATGGGATGGGTGGCGTCGATGCGCTGAACGCTGATCGACGGCCGGGCGCGGGAGACCACTGTCAGCTCGTCGGACACCTCCCGCGCGACCGGGTGCTGAACTCGTCGAACCACTCCATGCCGGGCGCGGGCGGCAGCCGCCGCCCGGCCTGCACGATGAGCAGCGGCCGCTCCACCTGGTCCAGCCACGCGGCGACACCCTGCGCGCCGATCCGGTGAAGTTCGTCGACGATCTCCAGCGCAGCCGCGCGCTCCGGCAGCGTCTGCCACGTTCCGTCGGGCAACGGACGCGCCGCCGCACGAGCAGCGGCCTCCGCACGCCCGGCGGGAACCCCGAACCGGGCGGAGTTGATGACCTGCTGCTCGATGTACTCGGCCGGCGCGACGGCCCCGACCGACGCCAGCAGCCCCTCGGTCACCTGCTCGGCACCGGGGTACTCCCGCCGCCACCAGAACCCGTCGAGATTCACGGCGGCACGAGCACGGTCCGGATACGCCCGGGCGTACTCGACGGCAACCATTCCCCCGAGAGAATGCCCCACCACGACGGCCTCGGGCACACCGTGCGCGTCCAGCGTCTCAGCGATGTCCCGCACCACGGCGGGGATGCTCCAGGGGGAGATATCGGGAGAGCGACCGTGCCCGGGCAGATCGATGCCGAGCACCCGATACCCGTCGCTGAGCTGAGCAGCCGAGGCAGTCCAGTCGGTCAAAGACCGCCCGAACCCGTGCAGAAGAACCAGTTGCGGGCCATCGCCCCCGTAGTCATGCGCATGTAGGAGAGTCATATGGGCCTCACCGTAGGCGCCCCGCACCCCCTCGAAAACCGAATTACACGCTGCCGTGGAGCCGACGGCGTGGAGCCCTCGCCGTACTGGCGCTGCCAACCCGTCCAGGCCGACGAGATCATCTCCCGCACCCCGAATCGCGCGCTCCAGCCCAATTCGCGTAGGACGGAGTCGACCGAGGCCACCACCCGCGCCGGGTCGCCGGCACGGCGCTCCATGACCGTGGGCTCGACCGGGCGCCCGGTCACCTCACCGATCAGTGTGATGATCTCCCGCACCGACACCCCGCGGCCGCGCCCTACGTTGAGGGTCAGCCGCGCGCCGGCGTCCGCGGTCAGCCGCCTCGCCGCCGCCACGTGCGCCGCGGCGAGGTCGGACACGTGGATGAAGTCCCGTACGCAGGTCCCGTCCGGAGTCGGGTAGTCCGCCCCGAACACGACCGGCCGCCTGCCGAGCGCGAGCTGTTCGAACACCATCGGGATGAGGTTGGCCGCCTGCCGGTCGGCGAGCTCGGGGGTGCCCGCCCCGGCCACGTTGAAGTAGCGCAGGCTGACGTAGCCCGGCCCCCTCGCGTGCGCTACCGCCCGCACCAGCCACTCCCCCGCCAGCTTCGTCTCGCCGTACGGGTTCACCGGGTGGCAGGGCGTCTCCTCGGTGATGTACTCGGTGGGCGGGCTGCCGTACACCGCGGCGCTGGACGAGAAGACGAACCGCTTCACGTCCGCCCTGCTCGCGGCCTCGAGGAGTACGCGCAGGCCCTCCACGTTCTCCCGGTAGTAGAACAGCGGATCACCGACCGACTCGGGGACCCGCTTCTTCGCGGCGAGGTGGATGACTCCGTCGACCCGGTGGTCGCGCAGCACCCCCTCCACGAGGCGGCCGTCGAGCACCGACCCGACCACGCACGGCACGCCCGCCGGAAGCCGGTCCGCGAAGCCCGACGACAGGTCGTCGAGCACCACCGCGCCCATACCGGCTTCCCGCAGCGCCGCGACCACGTGCGCCCCTATGTAACCCGCACCGCCTGTGACCAGCCAGGTCATTTTCCGTACCTTCCCGAACTATGCCGTCGGTGTCTTCTCGGCCGCCGGAGCGGGCAGCCTCCAGCAAGCCGAAGCGAACAGCGACCAGCCCGCGACCGAGGCGATCGCGAAGACGAGGATCGAGTTCCACAGGCCGAACCGCTCGCCCATCAGGCCCCCGAGGAACGCGCCCAGCGGGAACGGCCCGTAGGTGAGCATCCGGTACGCCGCCGTCGCCCGGCCCAGGACCTCGGACGGGATCACCGACTGCCGGAACGCGACGACGTGGACGTTGTAGATGGTCAGACCGAACCCGTAGACCGCGAAGGTCAGTGTCGCCAGCACGAAGTTCCAGGGCGTGCTCCCACCGGTCGGCAGCAGCAGAGCCGGCGCCACCGACGCGAAGCCCATGGCCAGGATCAGGACCCTGGGGAACCCGAAGCGGTTTCCGGCCCGCTTGGCCACCACCGCCCCGGCGAGCGAGGCGACGCTGCCGAGGGCCAGGACAAAGCCGACCCCGCCCGCGTCCATCCCCAGTTCCTTGACCGAGTAGACCAGGAACAACGTCAGGATCGCCTGCTCGCACAGGTTGAACCAGCCCGCCTGGAAGGTCAGCACCCGCAGGATCCGATGGCGCCACAGCAGTCCGAAGCTGGTGAGGATGTCGGCCAGACGGGGTCTGGCGGTCTCGTCCGCCGGGGTGCGCGGCGGCTCCCGGTGGCGGATCAGGAACATGGTCACGAACGCCGCCAGATAGGCCACGACGTTCGCCAGGATCGCGAACCACGCGCCGAGCGCCCTGATCAGCAGGCCGCCGACACCGGGGCCGCCGATCTGGGCCACGGAGTAGGAGCCCTGGAGCTTGCTGTTGGCGTCCACGAGGTGCCGCTGCGGCACCAGCGCCGGGAGATAGGCCAGGTAGGCGACGTCGAACACCGCGGTGCCCGAACCGACCAAGAACGCGATCACGCACAGCGCCGGGACGGACAGGGCGTCGACGAGGTGGAGCACCGGCACCATGGCCAGCGCCGCGGCGCGCACGAGGTTCGCCACCAGCAGGATGAGCCGGCGGTCGATCATGTCGATCAGCAGGCCGGCGAACGGCGTCACGCACAGCGCGGGCAGATACTGCATCGCCGAGACGACACCGACCTGCGTCGCGCTCGCGCCCAGGCCCAGCACCAGCAGCGGGAGCGCCAGCTGGGTCACCTGGGCGCCGAACGCGGCGACCGTCTCCCCCGACCACAGCTTCAGGAAGTCGCGGTTGTGCCACAGGCTCCGGCCCGGTGCGGGGGGCCCGCTCGACGGCTGCGTCCGGCCTTCGGGGCCGCTCGTACCGCGCGGCTCGACGTGGGTGCTAGTCACCTCGGTAGACCTCCGCGCCCTGGTCGAGCTCGGCCAGGGCCGCGAGGACCTCGGCCCGGGTGCCCGCGAACAGCGCGTAGCCCACCCGGTCCTCCGGGCCGCGCGGCACCCGCGGCACCGTGCCCTCAGCCGCGAAGAAGCGCAGTTCGCGCAGGGTTCCCAGCAGCGGCGGCCTGCTCGCGCCGTCCAGCGTCACCCGGTGGCGGAACGGTGTCTCGCCGTCGCCGACGAAGAACCGGATGGCCGAGCACTCCGCGGCCGGCGTCCCCGGAGCCGTGCGCTCCCCCACCACCGCCGCGAGTTCCGCGGTGTTCAGGTTCCACCCGGTGGCCAGCTCCACCAACCGGGGGATCTGGTCGCCGGCGGGGCGTCCGGCGACCTCCATGAGGATCGGGCCCGTGTCGCTCATGCGGAACTCGGCATGGCACACGCCCGCCTCCATGCCGAGGGCCTCCAGCGCACGGACCGTCGCGGCCGACAGCAGCTCACGGTCCGCGTCCGGCACCGTCGCCGGCGACACATGGCCGACCTCGACGCAGAACGGCGGCCTGGTCAGGTGCTTCTCGGTGATCGCGATGATCTGCGTGTCCCCGGGCGCCCAGGTCACGGCCTCGACGCTGTACTCCGTGCCGACGACGTAGCGGTCCACCGCCACCCGCCCGCTCGCCGACAGCGCGGCGGCGGCCCGGAAGGCGTCGGCGAAGTCCCGCGGATCGTCGACCACCTTGACGCCGCCGCTGCCGCCGTAGTCCGTCGGCTTGACCACGACCGGGAACCGGCCCTCGGCCAGTCGCTCGCCCTCCTCGACGGCGCGGGCCACACCGAGCTGGGGCGAGGGAACGCCCTGCTCACGCAGGCGGCCGTGCATGAGGCCCTTGTCGCGGAAGACACCCGCCGGCATCCGGGGCGCCGCGACGCCGAGTTTGCGGGCGACCTCCCGGGCGATGTCGGTGGACAGCTCCTCCCAGCACAGGATCGCGTCCCACTCGAAGTCGGCCGAGCTCGCCGCCTCGAGCATCGAGTCGACCGAGAACCGGTCGCCCGCGCGCCACCAGTCGCACTGGTTGATCGGGACGCGGTGCGGCAGGTCGATGACACCGACGAAGTGCCCGGCGTCCCGCAGCGACTTGAGACCGAACTCCTTGTTCTCGCCCAGACCGGCGATCAGCACCCTCATCACGACCCCGCCTTTCCGCCGAAGATCTCGAAACCCTGCTCCAGCTGCCGGTAGGCCGATTCCGGCGAGCAGCGCAACAGGCCCACGGCGTCCAGCTCCTTGACCCAGCGCCGGCCCGCCTCCAAGTCGCCGATCGTGGTGACCAGCTGCATGCGGTCGGTGTTGATGAAGCACCGGTTGGTCGGCTTGCGCGCGGTCACCCGCATGACGTCGGCGCCCTCGGGGTGCGCGGGCACCTCGACGCCGGGGATCTCGGTCGACGGCAGTTCTATCGCCACCGCGCGCGTGCGGACCTCGGGCAGCGGCTCGCCGAGCGCGGCCCCGGTGAACACCGCGTGCGGGTCGGTGCCGGTGCCGGTGAGCCCCAGGTCGGACAGGCCGCCCAGACGCGGGTTGATCTCCAGGACGACGATGTCGTCCCCGACCACGGCGAAGTCGATCTGCCACGGTCCGTAAGGGGCGAAGTTCTCCTGGATGTCGGTGAGGAACGCCTCCAGCCGCGCGGCGGCGCCCTCCGGGAGGGTGTACGGAGCGACGCGCGCCCGCAGCGACGGGTCGAGGCCCGCGTCCAGGGGGCCCATGGACACCACCGGCCAGCGCATGAGCTCACCGCCCGCGCTGATCAGCTCGATGCCGGTCTCGACGCCCTCGTTGAAGGTCTGCACGATCGCGGGGAACGCCAGGCCCGCCGCGAGTACCGCCTCGAGTTCCTCGGCCGACGCCGCGTAGAACCGGCCGTCGCCCGCCTGTGCCTGGGCCTCCTTGATGACGAGGGGGAAGCCCAGCTCCCAGGCGGCGGCGGCGACCGCGTCGGCGTCCGCGCAGACCGCGCCCGCCGGGACGGGCCAGCCGCGCTCCACGCCGGTTTCGTGCAGCTTGACCTTGTCGCAGGCCACCTCGGCGAACGCGGCGGAATGCGCGACGAACCGGCCGTCCCAGCGGGCGGCGGCCTGTCCGTAGACGATGGGGAGCTGCTCCTGGCCGTGGGCGTACGGGTTGGCGATGGCGACCTCGGGCCGCTCGGCCTCCAGCACGCGGACCACGTCGTCCGCGGTCCAGTCGAGGCTCAGCAGCTTGACCTGCACGCCCTCGTCGTCGAACTCGACGGCCGAGTCGAACTCGATGGCCGAGTAGACGACGAAGTCCGTGTAGCCGCGGTCGCGCAGGACGGGCAGGAAGCGGGCGATCTTGTACTCGCCGAAGATCAGGGCTTTCTTCATTTTTCTCTCCGTTCGTGGTGCGAAAAGGGTGGTGGAGACGGAAGTCGCGGGAGGACTCGGCGGGTGCCGGGACGAGGGCTCAGACGCCCAGGGGTTCGCCGACCACGGTGGTGCTGTCGGCCAGCGCCAGCAGCCGCGCGTCGATCTCGGCGATGTCGGCGCCGGTGGCGATGACATAGCCCGCCCGGCCGAGGAACTGCCTTGGCGGCAGCCGGAGTTCGGTCCCCGGTTCGCTGACCCGCCGCACTTCGTGCACCCAGGGCTCGTCCGCGAGCGCGGCCGGCACCTCGATGCCGTCGAACGTCAGGTCCGCGCCCGGGTACAGGAAGCGGATGCCGACCAGGCGGTCCGGCTCCGGGATCGGGTCGGGTTCGCGGCCGGTGGCGACCGCGCCGAGGACGCCGCCGATGGACAGCCCGGGAATCGCGATCTCGGCCAGGCGCGGGATGAGGTCGCCGCCGAGCCTGCCGTTGACCTCGACCACCTTGGGGCCGTCGGCGGTGAGCATCAGTTCGGTGTGGGTGACCGTGCGGTCGACGCCGAGGGCCTGGTTCGCGGCGATCACCACGTCGCGGACCGCGGCCTCGGTCCCGCTGTCGAGGACCTTGCCGACGACGTGCGCCACCTCTTCGAAGAACGGCGGGTAGTCGGTGCGTTTCGCCGAGATCGAGAAGGGCTCGACCCGGCCGTCGAGCACCCAGCTGTCCACCGCGATCTCCGGGCCGGACAGGAACTCCTCGACGAGGACGAGCCCGTCGCCGATGGACGGGCTCTCCGCGCCGCGGACGACCTCGAAGGCCTCGCGCAGCTCGGCCTCACCGTGGACGATCGTGACCGCGATGCTCGCGGCCTGGCCACGGGGTTTCACCACCACGGGATAGCCGAGCTCGTCGGCGGCGGCGACCGCTTCGGCCACGGAGGCCGCGAGGTGGAACCGCGCCGACGGGACGCCCTCCTCCTGGAACCGCGCGCGCTGCGTCGCCTTGTCGCGGCACGACCGCGCCGCCCCGGTCGGCATGGACCGCACGCCCAGCAGCGCGCCGATCTCGGCGGCCTGCTCCACGAGCCACTCGTCCCAGGTGACGACGCCCACGATCCGGTTACGAGCCGCCAGCTCCTCGGCGGCGGCGAGGATCGCCGCCTCCTCCTGGAGGTCGGCCTCGCGGTACTCGGCCACGTACGGCAGCTCCCACTCCAGCGGGGACTGCCCGACGAGGACGACGCGGTACCGCTGTGCCAGCCCTCGCAGCGCGTACTCCCTGAAGTGCTGGAACCCCGTGCCGATGACGAGAACGCTGTCCTTCATGTGCCTGCTCCTTGTGAGGGTGGGGTTCGGCCGTCGGCCACCGGCGCTCACCGGTGGGCCCGTTGCGCGTCGACGATCCGCCGGGCGGTGTCGTCCGGGGCGCCCAGCCGCTGGATCCAGGCCGCGGCGGCGGGGAACTGCACCGCGAGGGCGCAGAGCAGCCGGAGCTTGACCGGCGCGATGTTGATCTCGCCTCGGTCGCGTTCGACGGCCCGGATCACCGCCGCCGCGACCTGGTCCGGGGTGACGGTGCGCGCGCCGCGCGGCAGGGGCGCCCCGGTCCTGGCGAACATGCCGGCCTCACCGACGAAGCCCGGCTGGATCAGTGAGACCCCGACGCCCGCCTCGCGCAGGTCCAGCCGCAGGGCGTGGGCGAAGCCGCGCAGCCCGAACTTCGACGCGGTGTACAGCGAGGAGTACGGGGTGGCGGCCTTCCCCGACATCGATCCGACGAAGGCGAGGTGCCCCCGGCCCGCGCCGACCATCGCCGGGGCGAGGAGCCGGGCGAGTACGGCCACCGAGCCCAAGTTCACCGTCAGGGCCCGGTCGACCTGCTCGGGCGTGTACTCGAGCAGGTCCCCGCTGGCGGGCAGCGCCGCGTTCGCCACCAGAATGCCGGTGCCGGCGCAGCGTTCGGCGAGTTCGGTGACGTCGCGCGGGTCGGCGAGGTCGGCGGGGACCCACCGGGCACCGACCTCGGTGGCGAGCTCGCGCAGCGCGTCGGCGTCACGGCCGGTCACGATCAGGTCGGCGCCCGCCTCGGTCAGGCGCTCGGCGAGCACCCGGCCGATGCCGCCGGTCGCTCCGGTGAGGAGAACGGTCTCTCCGGCGATCTTCATCCTGTGGCTCCTGGGTAGGGAAGGTCGGCCTGCGGTCAGGGTGTGGCCCCGGCCGCGGCCGTCGGTCACCAGAGGTGGTGCACCTGGGCCCGGATCCGGCGGTCGTACAGCTCGCGCAGCCGGTCGAGGGTCTGCTCGGGCAGCGGCGCCATGGATCCGACCGCCGCGTTGGCCCGTGCCTGGGCGATCGAAGTGGCGCCCGGGATCACCGTGGTGACGCCGTCCTGCTGAGTGACCCAGCGCAGGGCGAGCTGCGCGGGCGTGACGCCGTCGGGCACCAGTCCGGCGAACTCGGCCGCGGCTTCCAGGCCGGTCTCGTAGTCGACGCCGGAGAAGGTCTCGCCCACGTCGAACTGCTCGCCGTGCCGGTTGTAGGCACGGTGGTCGGTCGCGGCGAAGACGGTGTCCCGCCGAAACTTCGCGGACAGCAGACCGGACGCCAGCGGTACCCGGGCGATGATGCCCACGCCGGCGGCGCGGGCGGCGGGCAGGACGCGCTCCAGCGGCTTGCGCCGGAACACGTTCAGGATGATCTGCACCGACGCGACGTTGGGCCGGGCGAGGGCGGCCATGGCCTGGTCGCAGGTCTCCGCGCTGACGCCGTACGCCGCGATCCGGCCTTCGTCGACCAGCACGTCGAGCGCGTCGTAGACCGCGTCGGACGCGAACACGGCGTCCGGCGGGGTGTGCAGCTGCACCAGGTCGAGGGTGTCGACACCGAGGTTGGCCCGCGAACGGTCGGTCCACTCGCGGAAGTTGTCGAGGGTGAACGCCCCGAGTTCCTGCGGGCCGCGGCGCCCGATCTTGGTCGCCACGGTGGGCTGCTCGCCCGGCGACGTACGGAACTCCCGAAGGAACCGTCCGATCAGCCGCTCACTGCGGCCGTCGCCGTAGACGTCGGCGGTGTCGATGAAGTCGACACCGCCCGCGACGGCCGTGTCGAGGATGGCGCGCACGTCACGCTCCGCCACCTCGTTCCATCCGTCGCCGAACTGCCATGTGCCGAGACCGACGACGGAGACCTTCCGCTCGGTCCTGCTCAGAGGTCGCTTTTCCACGCGTGGGTCTCCAGATCAGCTGGGGCAAGGGGTTTGGATCGGGGGCGGGGAACAACTCGTCCGTGAAGTCGTTGCCGAACTTGCCGTCCGGGTCGGACTTCCGCATCAGCTCCTGGAAGTCGGGCGCGCGGCGGTAGCCGGACCGGATCTCGGACCCGGTCATAGCCGTGAGCTTCGCCCAGTGCGTACGCGCTCCGAGCGGCACCAGCCGCTTCTCCACGGCGGCGATCACCGGTGGCACACGGGCGATGTCCTTGATCCAGGTGAAGTGGAACGTCACCGAGTCCCGTTCGAACGCCGGGCTCAGCCACAGGTGGTCGCCGCGAACGGTCCGTACCTCGGCGACATGCAGGACCGGGCCCAGGAGCCCGCCCAGTTCGCGCAGAGCGGCGAACGCGGCCGGAGCGGCCGAGCGTGGCAGGAAGTACTCGGACTGCAATTCGTCGCCGATCCGCGGGGCGGCTCCGGTGCGGATGTGCGGCAGCCGCTCGTGCCACGGGCCGGGCACGGCCAGCTGAGCCGTGCACGGTGCCGGGTCGGCCCCGGGCACCGGGTTCAGCGGGTGCTGCGCCGGCGTGCCGAGGTCCAGGCCGGTCACGGGTCGGTCGGTACGTCGCTTGAGCCACACGGTTGCGTCGTCGTCCCACTTGGTGAACACGCTGACGCTGTAAGCGGAGCCGAACACCTCGTCGAAGCGGCCCTGGACCTCATCGACCGGCACCGCCACGCGTACCGACTGGGTGACCTCGAAGGACGGCTCGATTTCCAGGGTCACCCGGGTGACGACGCCCAAGGCGCCGAGGGCGACCACGGACCCGGCGAAGGTGTCGTGGTCGACGTCGCGGCGAAGCTCGACCAGATCGCCTTCCGGGCCGACCATCTCCAGCCCGGTCACCGCGGCCGCGAGGCCGCGCTGGGTGTCGCCGGACCCGTGGGTGCCGGTGGCGCACGCCCCGGCGACCGTGATGTCCGGGAGCGACGCCAGATTCGTCAGCGCGTAGCCCGCCCGGTGCAGTTCGGTGGCCACGTCGGCGTACCGCATGCCCGCGGTCACCGTGGCCGTACCGGCCTCCGCGTCGATGTCGACGGCCGGCGGCAACCCGTCGAGCCGTACGAAGCTGCCCGCCGTGGCGAGGATCCCGCTGAAGGAGTGCCCGGCGCCGAGCGCCCGGACCCGTTCGCTGCCCGCGACGATCCGGCGCAGTTCGTCGACCGACTCGGGCCGCGACACCCGCGCCGTCCCGAAGGTGATGTTGCCCGCCCAGTTCCTCATGCGGCACCCGCAAGGCCGGATCCGGTGTGCGCGAGCATGTCGTCGACGCGGACGAACTCGTACCCGCGCTCGAGCAGTCCCTCGATGATCAGCGGGAGTGACTCCACGGTGGGCGTGCGGTCGCCGCCGCCGTCGTGCAGCAGGACGACGGAGCCGGGCCTGACGTCGGCCAGCACGTCGTGCGCGATGGCCTCTGCCCGCCGCAGGGCCCAGTCGTCCGGCGCCACGTCCCACAGCACCGTGGTGGCGTCGAACTCCGTGAGCCAGCCCATCACCTCTGGCGTCCGCGACCCGTACGGCGGCCGGAACAGCCGGGGTGCCCCGCCCCCGCTCGCCTCGGCGATCGCCTCGGCGGTGCGGTTGATCTGCTCGGCCAGCTGCGGCCGCGACAACTCGGGGAGAAACGGGTGCGACCAGGTGTGGTTGCCGATGCCATGCCCCTGCTCGCGCATCCGCGTCAGGTCCTCGGCGAAGCCGCCGGCGTTGATCCCGACGCAGAAGAAGGTCGCCGGGATCCCGTAGCGCTCCAGGATGTCGAGGATCCGGCCGGTGTACGGCGGCAGCGGGCCGTCGTCGAAGGTGAGCGCGACCTGGCGGTGGTCGCGGCTTCCATGGCTGAAGAAGCGTCCCGCGGCCGTGAGTGCGTGCTCGGCTTCGGCCGACGACTCGATCCAGGCGGCCAGTTCGCCCTCGCGACCGGTCTGGGTGCCCCGGTGGGCCTCCAGTGGCATCAGGCCGTTCGCCCGGCGCAGGCTCGCGCGGGCCAGTTCCTCCGCCGGGACGGAGCCGATCAGCGGCCGGTCGGGCAGCATCCAGGGGTCGGCGCGGTGGACGCGCAGACCCGCCGCCATCATGCGCCCGTCCAAGGTGCCGTTGGTGCTCTCCACCACGACGGTGAGCGCGTCGCCCAGCTTCCCCAGTTCCGCTATCAGTTCATCCGCGCGGTGTGACGGGTAGGCGTCGGGCACGGGGAGGCGCCGGCCGTCTTGGCCGATCACCGCGAGCTGGTAGCCGCCCGTGTGCCATGAGACTCCGGCGTACAGCATGTGGCCGCCCACTACTCGGGCTTCGAGTAGTCGCCGAAGTGTCGCTCGGCGAACAGGTCCGGCCAGTCGGTGCCCGCGAGCCTGAGCTCGCGCGCCCGGCTCAGCATCTCCCGCCAGTACGGCTTCACCGGCGGCCACAGTGTCCCGGCCTGGCAGTAGGAGGCGTCGACGAAGTAGCGCGGGCGGCCCGGGTATTCCGGCTTCGCCCGGCGGGCGTGGAACAGGGCGGAGTGCAACAGCACGGTCGATCCGGGCAGCAGGTCCTCGATGAACAGCTCGCCGGGCAGCACCTCGGTGCCCAGGTGGACGCGGGCGGTCTTCTCGGCCACCTCGCGGTGCGAGCCGGGGAGTACGGCGAGGCCGGCCATCTGCGGGTCTATGCCGTCGAGGTAGTGCAGCGCGTGCACCATGGTGTGGGTGCGGTGTGACTGGACGCGCTGCTCGTAGTCGTGGTGCCAGGCCTTCCCGGGGAGGTCGGGGGCGTGGCGGTCGCTGTGCATGTGGTGGAACACGAACCGCGGCCCCAGCAACTGTCCGATCACCCGCAGAAGTGGCTCGTGGGTGAGGAGTTCGCCGTGTGCGGGCATGTCGAGTTCCATGACCGCCGGGGTGCCGTTGTTCTCGGGGTCCACCACGGCCGCGATCGCCTGGGCGCGCAGGCCCTGGTCGACCCAGCGGTCGACTTCCGGCTTGACCCGGGCCACCAGGTCGTCGGGGAGGAAGCCCGGAAGCACGAGGAAACCGGACCGCTCGAACTGCGCGATCTGTTCCTCGGTCAGTTCGGGCGCTTGCGTGGGGGCGTAGATCGTCTGCACGGACACTGGTTAAAGCTCCGTTCTTCGTCGATGAGGTGGGCGGAGGCCCTGATGGGGTGGGCGGAGGCCCGGACGGGTTGGGCTCGATCGAGCGGCTCGACCTGAAGCGATCATGACATGTCCTGACAACTGACTTGCCTCGGTTTGACAATGTCCCTTGTCGATCCTGGTAACCCCGCGCCGCGTCACGGCCAGTCGATGTCGCCGACCTCGGCCCGGGCCTGGACGACGGCGGTCTCGCCATCCGCCGGCCAGTCGATACCGGACCCACCACCGACCAGGAGGGTCGCGGCAAGGGAGAACAGGAGCGCCGCAGAGGTGGTGAGGACGCGTGTGCGCATGAACGTCTCCAGACAGAAGATCCCTGGCAAGGGATACAGAGAGGGATGAGGGCTGGCTGTACAGGCACTTGGTGCGGCTGGACATGCATCAACCTAGGGCGTCTCACGATCGCTTGGCAAGACTTTCTTGCCAAGCATTGCCAATCTCCTTCGCAGATTCAGGCAACTTCGGAGTGAACCGTGCCCCACTGGCTGTCATCGCCTCGGCAACTGGTGTGTCAGCTTGTGCCGGACACGGGTAGGATGCGGACAGTGCATTTGGGGGGTCGGGGGATCGACCATGGCCGTACGCGAGAGTTGATTGCGGGACCCACATGACAGAAGAGTCGTCCTTCGGGGCACGTCTCAAGGCCTTGCGGCTGCAGCGCGGACTTTCCCAGGCCGCACTGGTCGGCGAGGAAATCTCGACGGGGTACTTGTCACGCCTGGAGTCGGGTGCCCGGCAACCCACTGACCGAGTGATCACCTACCTTGCCAAGAGACTGGAAGTGGATCGCTCGGCCTTCGACGCCCTGCCCGGCGGCAGCTCGCTCGCGCAAGGACTGAGCATCGCCACCTCCTCGGACACCGACGAGGCCGTCGAGGACCTGATCGACGTGCTCGCCACGGCCCAGGACGAGGATCCCCTGCTGCGCTGGCAAGCCCTGTGGCTGATCGCCCGGTACTGGCAGCGGCGCGGTGAGCGCACCGAGGAACAGGCATGCCTCGAGGAGCTGGCCAAGGTGGCGGACAAGCTCGAGCTCCCGGCACTGCAGTGCAGGTCCAGGACTCAGCTCGCCCGGTGCCTGCGGTCGACGGGCCAGGTCGCCCGGGCGCTCGAACTCGCCGTGCAGGCCTACCACGAGGCACGGAAGGCCGAGCTGTCCACGTCCGACACCGGGACCGCCCTGCTGGCACTCGTCTCGGTCGAGGCGGAGGCCGGCCGGCTGCCGGACGCCCGGGCGCACGCGCAGGAGCTCGTCGAACTCGTGGCGGACAGGACCGACACGCTGCGTGTGGAGGCCCTGTGGTCGGCGGCCACGGTCAGCTCGCGCTACGGAGACGACGAGTCGGCCCACGCGTACCTGACGCAGGCGATGCAGGCGCTGGACAGCCGCGTCGATCCCGTCCTGTGGGCGCGGCTGCGCCTCGCCGCGGCATCCCTGTATCTGCAGCACAGGCCCGCCCTCACCGAGCCGGCCCGGAGGTGCCTGACGGAGGCTGAGACAGCGCTGGCCCTCGTCGGTACGCCCGTCCAGCAGCAGGAGTTGCTGGTGCTCCAGGCGCACCTCGCGTTCGAGGAGGGCCGGTACGAGGACGCCAGGGCGGCCCACGACCGGCTGGACCTCGACAAACTCGTCCTGACCTACCGGGACCGGATCCGGCTGCAGACCCTCGACAGCCTGCTCATGATCGTCGAGGGGCATCAGGCCCAGGGTCTCGCCCAGCTCAAGCGGTTGGGCGACGAGGCCCGTCGCACGTCGTACCTGGATCTGGCCGCCGAGATCTGGCGGGTGCTGGCGGAGACCCTGGAGAACACCGGCCGGTCGCAGTTCCCCACCGGCTGACCGCCCGGCCGGCTCCGGGGGCCGGTGGGGAGCGTCGGCTCATGACGGCCGCCGGTCCACCGCCGTCCTCCCGGTCCGCCACGGCGGTGCTCAGGCACGACGACCGGCCCGGCGCCCCGCTGGGCGGTACGCCGGGCTCCGCGCACGGGTCGTACGAGAGCCGAAGGTCCCGTCCCCGGCACTCAGCGCGGCACGATCCGCACCGGCAGGCTCTCCAGCCCGTTGACCACGATCGAGCGCACGGGCACCGCGGGCCCCGTCTGTTCCACCCGTACGGCCATGTCGAGCAGTTCGCGGAACAGCACCCGCATCTCCGTCCGGGCCAGCAGCGAGCCGATGCAGAAGTGCTCGCCCGCGCCGAGCGCGAGGTGGCGGTTGGGCCGGCGGGCGGGGTCGAAGCGGTCGGGGTCCGTGAAGACCCTCTCGTCGCGGTTGGCCGAGGGGATCCACAGCATGAGCCGGTCTCCCGCCTCGATCCGCTGCCCCTCGATCATCGTGGGCGCGGTGGCCACCCGCATGACGACGTTCGCGCTGGACGTCCAGCGCAGGATCTCCTCGACCGCCGTCGGCAGGAGTCCCGGGTCGGCCGCCAGGCGCTGCCACTGCTCGGGCCGCTCCAGCAGCGCGAGCATGCCGCCCGAGGTCGCGAGCCGGACGTTCTCGGTGCCGCCGACCAGCAGGTTGTCGCAGTTGAGGAGGATGTCGTCCTCGGGCAGGAGTTCACCGTCGACCGGACTGTTCACCAGAGCGCTCACCAGATCGTCGGCGGGCTCCTCCATCCGTTGGTACATGAGCTCGACGAAGTACTGCATGATCTCCTGGTGCGCAGCGCTCTGCGCGACGGGGTCGGCGGTCCCGAACGCCACGCTCGCCAGCTGGAACAGCTTCTCGCGGTCCTCCTCGGGGACCCCCATGAGGTGGCAGATCACGTAGAGGGGCAGCCGAGCGGCGATGTCGGTGACGAAGTCGCAGCCGCCCGCCTCGACGGCTCTCGCGATCACCGAACGGACCACCGCTCGCATCGAGTCCTCCAAGGAGCGGACCGACCGGGTGGTGAACCAGTCAGCGACCACGGCGCGCAGTTGCCGGTGGCGCGGCGGGTCCGTCAGCGCGAGCGTCCGGCCGCCGCCGGGGTCCTTTCCATGACTCTCGGGCCGCAGCACGATGCCCTGTTCAGAACTGAACGTCCGGGGGTCCCGGCAGACGGCCCGTACGTCCTCGTAACGGGTGAGCGACCAGAAGCCGGGCAGGGCGCCGGGGTCGTGCCAGTACACCGGCTGATGGGCCCGCATCCAGCGCCAGAGGGCGTGCGGGTCTCCGGTGGCGTGCAGTTCGGGGTCGATCAGCACTTCAGGAGCGGGGACTGCCAAGGTCATCGTGGTCTCCTCGGTTCGCGGTGCGCAGACGGTCGGCGAAGCGCTTGAGCAGTTCGTGCGCGGTCCGGTCGGCGAGCGCGTCCGGCCGGGACGAGAGCACGAGACGGGCTCCGCCGTCGGGAAGGGGCCAGACCTCCGTGTGCGCCTCCAGCGGCAGGTCCAGGTAGGGAGGGCGCACGAAACGGGTGCGCAGGCCGGCGAGCCGGAGGTCGGCCGAGGCGTTGTCCTGGAGGACGAAGAGCGTCTGGAAGAGGGGCGGCCGGGCGCTCCTGCGCGGCCGGACGATCTCCAGAACCTCAGGCAGCGACAGGTCCTGGGCGGAGAAGGCCCGCTCGACGGACCGGCGGACAGCCGGAAGGGAGTCGTCGCCGGTGAAAACGGAGCCACGCAGTCTCACGCACACGGTCTCCACGTGGCAGCCGATGGCCCGGCCGAGACCGTCGTCCGCGCGCTGGGCCACCGGGACGCCCACCGCGAAGTCCCGCTGCCCGGTGATGGCGGCGAGCGTCTGCGCGTAGGCGGCGAGCAGCACCACGAAACGGGTGACGCCGGCGTCGGCGGCCCGGGCATCGATCGCGGCCAACTCGGCGGGGCTGAGCAGGACTTCGGCGATCCGCGGCGTACGGGGCCCGCCGGCTTCCCCGGGGACGGGCCAGCGCAGCTCGGGGGTGTGCGCCAACTCCTCCGCCGCGATGGCGCGTTGGGCCGGCAGATCGGCCCGCTCGCGCCGCGCGGTCCGGCGGTGCCAGGCTTCGGCGAGGGACGGGGGAGGCGGGGCGGTGTGCTCACCGCTTCCCGGCACCGCGTTGTAGGCAGCCGCCAGTTCCCGCGCGAGGACCGACTCCGACCAGCCGTCGAATGCGATGTGGTGCACCACGCACCCGAAGACCGCCGTGTCCGCCGTGTCCGCCGCGTCGACGGGCACGACAGCGGCACGCCAGATCTCCCCCTCGGTGATCTCCAGCAGGTCGGACAGCTCGGTCCGCAGCGTCTCGACCGCCTCCTCGACCGAGGGCCGCGCGGGCAGCGCCTCCAGCTCCGGCGCCTCGATGTCCGTGATCAGGGCAGTGGGCGTGGGGTCGATGACGTAGGCGCTGCGCAGCGGCTCATGACGGCGGTGCACCCGCGCGACGGCCGCGGCCAGCGCGGCACGGTCCAGCGGTCCGGTGACCGTCCAGAACACCATGCAGTACGCGGTCCGGTCGGTGGGATCGAGCAGGTGACGGGTGAGATGAACCGTCTGCATGGGCGTCAGGGGCACCTCCGGGAAGCCGTCCACGGACGCGGCCCGCGGGAGCGTTCCGGAGATCGCCGAATCGGAGAGCGTCTCGCCGGGCAGCGACGTGCCGGGCCGGGTAGGAGCGGCGTCCGTCGCCCGGCGTTCCCCGGCGAGCCATTCGGCCACTCCGGTCACGGTCGGGTCCCGGAAGAAGCGCGACAGCGGCAGCGGGAATCCCAGACGGGCCGTGAGCCGGGCGCACACCCGTCCGGCGGCGAGGGAGGTGCCGCCGAGTTCGGCGAACGGCACGTCCCCTGGTACGTCGTCGGTGTCCAGGACCGCGGCGAACGCCTCGCGGACCAGCCGGACCGTCTCGCCCCCGCCGTCTTCCCCCGGCCCGCTTCGGGACGGGGCCGCAGGCCGGGCGTCACCGGGACGGGGAACACCGGCCAGCAGGCGGCGCTCGTCGAGCTTGCCCATCGGCGTGAGCGGAAACGCGTCGACGCCGATCACCAGCTCCGGCCATTGGTACGGCACGAGGGCCGAGCGCAGCGCGGCCGACGCCCCCGCCAGGGGATCACCCGGGGTGGCCGGCACACAGAAGGCCAGCAGTCCCTGAGCCGCACCCGTGGCGTCACGGCGTGCCACCACCCGGCAGGCCCGGACGGAGGGCAGCAACTCCTCTATCTGCCGCTCGAGTTCGGCGGGCTCGACGCGGTGCCCCCTGACCTTCAGCTGACGGTCGGCCCGGCCTCGGTAGTGCAGCACGCCCCGCTCGTCCCAGTACCCCAGGTCGCCGGTGCGGTAGACCCGTTCGATCGTTCCGCCGAGGGTCAGGGACGGGAAGGCGGTCCCGCTCGGCTCGCCGTGCTCCAGGTACCCCAGGGCCAGTCCCTCGCCGGTGACGCAGATCTCGCCGGTCTCGCCCACGGCACAGGGCCGCTCCCCCTGGAGGACGTGGATGCCGGTCCCGGGCACCGGCCGGCCGACCGGAACGCCGTCGGGCAATTCGCAGTCGGCCGGTGAGAGGTCATGGGTGGCGACGAAGACGGTGCTCTCCACGGGGCCGTACCCGTTGACCAGGCGTACGCCCGGGTGCCGGTGCAGGAAGGCGCGCACATGGGAGACGGACAGCCGTTCCCCACCGGTGATCACGGTCCGCAGACCGCCGAAGGCCCCCGGGTCCTCGTCGACGATCATGTTGAGGAGACTGCTGGTGAGCCACACGGTCTGCACCCCGTGCCGGGAGATGCCGTCCCGCAAGGTCTGGGCCGACAGGTACGGCTCGTCGACGATCACGGAGGTGCCGCCGTTGAGCAGCGCCGCCCACAGCTCCAGGGAGAAGGCGTCCCAGGGCAGCGCGGCGGCCAGCGGCATCACCGTGTCGGGGCCGAACGGGAGAGAGCCTTCCGGGTGGAAGAGCCGCGTGGTGGCGCGGTGCGGCGACAGCACCCCCTTGGGCCGGCCGGTGGTGCCGGAGGTGAAGAACACGCAGGCCGGGTCGGTGCCGGTGACGGTCGCGGCCCGGAAGCCGTCCGGAGCGCTCTCCTCCCCTTGCGGGGGGAGCCAGGTGGCGAGAGCGGTCCGCCCGGCCCCGTCCGGGTCCGTCACCAGCACGCGCGCGCCGAGCTGGCCGGCCACCTCCTCCAGCCGCCGGTCCGGCCAGGCGGGGTCGCAGAGCGCGTACGCCGCGCCGAGCTTGAGCACGGCCAGGATCGAGGTGACGAGTTCGATGCCGCGCGGCATCAGGATCGGCACCAGGTGCCCCCGCGCGACCCCGGCCCCGGCCAGCCGGGCGGCCCACGCGTCGGCCGCCGCGTCCAGCTGCCGGTAGGTCCTGGTGCGGTCGCCCTGGACGAGGGCGACCGCCGTGGGGCGCAGCCGTGCGATGCCGGCCACCACCTCATGGATGCCCGAGGCCGGCCGGCGCGACGGACGCGCCGGGGCCTCGACTGGTTCCATCTGCACGGACAGTCCCTTCTGCGGAGGGGTGTTCCTGGTTTGACAAATACCTTGCCTCAAAGATGCCATCGGTGGCAACATTGTTTGACCGCATGGATCACATGAACCGCGTGGACGGTGCGGAACCTCAGCCACCGGCTGCGGGACCCCGGGCCGACGGCCGGGGACGACGCGCGAAGGAGAAGAGACTTTGACCAGCGTGGCCATACCCGCCGCCCCCGGCCTCGGCGTCCGGCGCGGCGTCGTGGTGGTCCTGGCGGTCGCCGGGAGCATCACCGTCTCCAACATCTACTTCCCGCAGCCCCTGCTGGAAGCCGTGGCACGCGGGATGAGCGTCTCCGAGCCGACCGCCGGTCTCATCGCCACGGCGGGGCAGGTCGGTTACGCCCTGGGCATCTCCCTGCTGGTGCCGCTGGCCGACGGCCGCAACCTGCGCCGGCTCACCACGGTGCTCCTGGCGCTGACCTCCGGCGCGCTGCTGGCCGGGGCCCTGGCCCCCAGCCTCGTGGTGCTGACCATCGCCACCGCGGCGGCCTCCACGACCACCGTGCTGCCCCAGATCATCCTGCCCGCCGCCGCCTCCATGGCGGGCCCGGCCGGGCGAGGCCGCGTGGTCGCCTCCGTCGGCATCGGCCTGACCCTCGGCTCAACCTTGTCCCGGACCCTGTCCGGTGCCGTCGCGGACCTCAGCGGCAGCTGGCGCGGCGCCTACGCCCTCGCCGCGGCGCTGACCGCGGCGCTGATCCTCGTACTGCCACGGCACATGCCCACGGCGGACGGCCGGGCCACGATCGGCTACCGCAAGCTGATCGCGTCGATGCCCGGGCTGCTGCGGACCCACCGCGAGCTACGGCTGTCGGCCTTCCTCGGCGCCGCGACCTACGCGGTCTTCGCGGCCTTCTGGGCCACCCTCCCCTTCCACCTCGCGCACCCGCCGTTCGACAAGGGGGCCGGCTGGGCCGGCCTGTTCGGCCTGCTGAGCCTGCCCGCGGCGATCCTGTCCTACTCGGCCGGGAAGCTCAGCGACGCCTTCGGCACGACTCGCGTCAACGCCCTGGCCGTGGCCTGTCTGGGCCTCGCCCTCGTCATGTTCGCGACCCTGGGCACGACCTCCCTGGTCGCGCTCGCACTGGGCACCAATCTCCTTGTCTACGGCACCAGCTGTGCCCAGATCGCCAACCAGGCGAGGATCTTCCGGCTCGACGAGACGGTGCGGGCCCGGCTCAACACGCTCTACATGCTCTTCGCCTTCAGCGGCGGAGCAGCCGGCTCACTGGCCGGCGTCCGGCTGTACAACGCGGGCGGCTGGACCTGGACCGTCCTGGGCTGCGCCGCCTTTCTCGCGGTGGCCGGCGGCCGCCTCGCGGTCCACTCCGCGGCCGCCAGGCACTGAGACGGGACAGGGGCGGCCGTGCCGCCCGGTGGTTCACCGGGCGGCACGGCCGCCCTTCACCTGTGCCGCGGCAGCTGCCACTTGACCTCAGGGGTGAGTCTCGGCGTCGTCTCCGTGCGCCGCCGCGAGGGTCTCCGCCAGGACCCTCCAGATCTCGGCGGCCAGATCGACGTTCGACGTCCGCCGCACCTGCTCGCCGAGTCGCCACAACTGCCGGATGCCGAGCTGATGCTGGTTCTCCAGGATCAGCAGCCGGTTGTGCAGGATGTCGAGCCGGATGCGATCGCGGTAGGTGAGCCCCAGCTCGTCGACCACGAGTTCGTCGTGTGCCGCCCGGGCTTCCGCGTACCGGCCCTCTGCGAAGGCAAGGTGCACCCGCAACGTCAGCACCTCCTGACGCAGCACCGGAGTGCCGACCAGACCGAGTGCGGGCTCGGCCTCGTCCAGGCGCCTGCGGCACTCCGCCAGCCACGGGGGTGAGAGCTGGAGGTGGAGCGAGGCGGCGGCCATGCGCAGCCTCATCCACAGCACCAGGTCGACATGACTGTCGAACTCCTTCAGGGCCTGTTCGAGCAGCAGGCGAGCGGCCTCCGGGTCGCCTTGACGGAAGCTCACCGTCGCGGCCGCCCACAGGGCTTCGGCCCGCAGCGTGTCGGTACGGCCCTCCGCGAGAGCCACGAGCTCGTCGGCGTGCGCCCTGGCGGAGGCGAGCCGGCCGGCCTCCGCTTCCACCGACACCAGCGCCAGCAGCGCCAGGCCCGTGTCCCGGACCGACAACCGGTGGTCGCGGGCCAGCCGATAGCCCTCCTGTGCGGCCTCCAGGGCCCTGGGCATCTCACCGAGCGAGCGCAGGCCACGAGCGAGCCGTGTGCGGGCCCGGCTCCGGAGCTCGGGGAGCATCATCTCCTCGGCGATCGACTCCAGTTGCTCCAGGAGCGTGACCTCCTCCGCTCGCGCGCCACGGCGGGCGGCGGCACCGGAGAGAAGCCACAACGCCTGCCAACGGAGCGCCGGATCGACCGAGGGCGACCGTTCGAGCGCGGCGGCCACCTCCTGCAGGGCCTCGTCGTCCTCGGCCGAGATGGCCAGCGTCAGCGCCCGGACCACGGGTCCGTCGCTCGGTTCGTCGAACTCGGACGGGTTTACCCGCAGGCGTTCGGCGAGGTAGGCGACGGCTCGTGCCGTCGGTTGGCGCGCTCCCGACTCCAGCCGGGACAGATAGCCGGTCGACATGCCGTCACCGGCGACGGAGACCTGTGACAGGCCCCGTTCCTTGCGCAGCTTTTTCAGGCGGCGCCCGAAAGCAGGCTGTTCCACCATGCTCATTCCACCAGTTGTATAGGGATGGCCGCCCCCCACAGGGACACACTTCGCCCCTGATCGGATGAGTGGTGTGTGTCCCCCCGTTGCTGTCCGGCGGATGTACCCGGACAGGCGGCAAGGCTCAGCGACACGGTGGTCACTGGCGACAACGCTAGTCACCGGCGATCACCCTGGCAAGTCGCTTGCCAACTTCTGGAAACTTTATTGCCAGAGACGGATCTGACGGCTAGCGTTCCGCAGGGCGGACCACCTCGGCCCTGCCGCCCGACCGGCCGCAGCCCCACGCCAGGAGCCTTCTCTCCGCTGCCCGCCACCGACCGCATCCAAGGAGTTCCCATGGCATGGCCTTCTCTCGCGTCCCAAGGGCGCACGTCCCCCACCGGCCCGAGCGGGTCACCGACCACGGCACCCCAGGAGCAGACGCACGACCGGTGGGCGGACCAGGTGCGCGCCGCCTGTGCCCGGCATCCGCTCGGTCTCCCCGACGCCGGTCCTTCGGCTCCTGGAGACGCGGGTACGGTGCGCTCGACGACGCTGCCGCTCGAGGAGAGCCTGACCGACGCCGTGCGCGACACCGCCCGTCGGCACGCCACCACGCCGCACACGGTGGGACTCGCCGCGCTCGCCGTGGTCCTGGCCCGCCGCGACGGCACCGCCCCGGCCGTGATCGACACCTGCACCGAGGACTCCGCCGAGGCCGTCCCGGTGCTGGCGCGGATACCGGCCGGAGCCACCCGCTCCGCCCTGCTCACCGAGATCCGGCGCTCCTGCGAGGAGAGCGCGGCGCGGCGCTCCGGGCGACCGGACCTGCCTGCCCGGCGCGTGCTGTTCCGCCACACGGCCGCCGGCTCGCCCCCGGCGGCGGTCCCTTCCGGCATCGGACACGAGCTGACGACCGGCCTCAGGGAGCACGACGGCGCCGCCGAGCTCACGGCCGAGTACGACGGCTCCCGGTACGCCGAGGCGGACATCCGGCGCTTCCTCACAGAGGTGCGTACGGTGCTGAGCGCGCTGACCGCCGCCGAGGACCGTCTGCTGGACGACATCCCCCTGGTCGTCGGCGCCGAGCGGGAAGAGCTGCTCGCCCTGGGCCGCGGCGCCCTCCTCACCGAAGCGGAGCCGGAGCCGGTGGACGTGTCGGTGCGGCGGCTCGCCGCCGAGATCCCGGGAGACGTGGCGGTCGTGTCCGGCACGGGCCGGATCGACTACGCCGGGCTCGACGCGTGGGCGGGGGCCGTGAGCGGGCGGCTCCAGGACCTCGGAGTCGTCCCGGGCGACCGGGTCGGCGTACTCGCGGAACCCTCCGTCGCGATGGTCGCGGGCGTGCTGGGCATCCTGCGCACGGGCGCCGCCTACGTGCCGGTGGATCCCTCCCATCCCGACGAGCGGGTGGCGGCGGTGTTCTCCGACGCCTCGGTGGCCGCCGTGGTCACCACCGGCGGACTTCAGCCGCGCGCCGCGACCCTCGGCCTGCGGACCGTGGACGCCGAAGACGCCGAGGACGCCGCAGACGCCGAGGCGAACACGGCACACCCGGCACGATCCCAGCCCGGACCCATGGCCCGCGCGGCACACGACGCGGCCTACCTGATCTACACCTCCGGCACCACGGGCGAGCCGAAGGGCGTGGTCGTCGAACACGGTCAGCTGGCTGCCTCGACCCTGGCCAGGCGCACCGTCTACCCGGGCAGGCCGGTGTTCCTGCTGGTGTCCCCGCTCGCCTTCGACTCCTCCGTGGCGGGGCTGTGGGGCACGCTCACAGCGGGCGGCCGGCTGGTGGTCGCGCGGCCCGACGAGGTACGCGACCCGGAACGGCTGGTGGCCCTCGTGGAGGAGCACGGCGTGACCCACCTGCTGTGTGTGCCCTCCTTGCACGGTGTGCTGCTGGACGCGGCCCAACGTCTGGGCGCCCATCGGCTGCGCTCGCTGACCACCGTGACGGTGGCGGGTGAGCCGATGCCGGAGAGCCTGCCCGGACGGCACTTCGGCGTGCTCGGCGACGAGGTCTCGCTCGTCAACGAGTACGGGCCGACCGAGACGACGGTCTGGGCCAGCTACCGGCGCGTCAGCCGCATCGCGCGCCCGGACATCGGAGGACCGGTGCCGGGAGCCGCGCTCTACGTCCTGGACGACCGGCAGCGCCTGCTGCCCCGGGGAGTGACCGGCGAACTCGTCATCGGCGGCGCCGGAGTCGCCCGCGGCTACTTCGGCAGGCACGACGCCACGGAACGCGCCTTCGTCCCCGACACCTTCGCCGGCACCGGGGCGCGCATGTACCGCACGGGCGACTTCGTCCGCTGGAGCGCCGAGGGGACGCTGGAGTTCCTGGGCCGTCGGGACCACCAGGTCAAGATCCGCGGGCACCGGGTCGAACTCGGCTCGGTGGAGGCGGCGTTGGGCCGTGTCGCCGAGGTCCGCGACGCCGTCGTCGTCCCGGACGGCACCCGCACCTCACTCGTCGCCTTCGTCCTCGCGCCGCCCGGCACCGAGCCGGAGCGCCTCCGCGCGGCGCTGGCGGGGACGCTGCCGCCCGCCCTGCTCCCCTCGCGGTTCCGGATCCTCGACTCCTTCCCGCGCACCGTCAACGGCAAGGCCGACCGGGCGGCACTCGCCGCCACGGCCGCGCAGCCGCCCCCCGCCACGGTCACCCCCGCCGCCGCGGACCTGACGGCGCGCGTCGCCGCCGCCTGGGCCGAGGTGCTGGGTATTTCGGACGTGCCCCCGGCAGTCAACTTCTTCGACCTCGGCGGGCATTCGCTGCTGATGTTCAGGCTCCAGGACGCCCTGGAGGCGCATACGGGCGTACGCCCCTCCCCCGTCGACCTGTTCCGGCACACCACGGTCACCGCCCAGGCCGGCCTGGTCCGTGACAGCGGCGGCACCGACGGCTCCGTCGTCCCGCAGCCGCGTGGCCGGGACCGGCGCAGCCTGGCCCTCGAGGCCCGCAGGAAGCGCGCGTCCCGTCTGGAGGAGGCCAGGTGACCGCGGCGCAGCGGACCATGACACGCGACCGCTCGCTGGACATCGCCGTCACCGGGATGACGGGGCGGTTCCCCGGGGCGACCGACATCGCGTCCCTGTGGGCTTCCGTACTGGGCGGCGAGGTGCTGACCACCCGGTTCGGCACCGAGGAGCTGGCGGCGGCCGGCGTGCCGCACCAGCTCTCCGCCGCCCCCGACTACGTGCCCGTCCACGGGGCGCTCGCCGACCCCTACCGTTTCGAGCACGAGCTGTTCGGCATCAGCCCGCGGGAAGCCGAGCTGATGGACCCACAACACAGGCTGATGCTGGAGGCCGCCTGGGCCGCGCTGGAGGACGCCGGCTGCGCGCCGAACGCCCCCGGCCCGACCACGGGCGTGTACGCCTCCGCGAGCAGCAGCGGCTATCTGCGCGCCATGCTCACCTCCGGCACGCTGGACCACGCCGGTGTCGAGCAGGCGCTGCGCGCCAACGAGCCCGACTACATGGCCACCCGCATCGCCTACCGGCTCGGTCTGACCGGCCCCGCGCTCAGCGTGCTGACGGCCTGTTCGTCGTCCCTGGTGGCGGTGCACCTGGCGGTGCAGTCGCTGCTCCAGGGCGAGTGCGACCAGGCCGTCGTGGTCGCCGCCGCGGTCGGCCACCCACAGGCCGGCTACCTCCACGTGCCCGGTGGCATCCTCTCGGCCCACGGCAGCTGCCGGCCGTTCGACGCCGAAGCCGACGGCACGCTGGGCGGCTCGGGCGTCGCCGCCGTCGTACTGCGCCGCTACGAGGACGCGCTCAAGGACGGCGCACCGGTGCACGGCGTGATTCTCGGCTCCGCGGTGAACAACGACGGTGCGGCCAAGGCGGGTTACCAGGCCCCGTCCGCCGAGGGCCAGGAAGCGGTGATCCGGGCGGCGATGTCCGCCGCGGACGTGCCGGGCGACTCGGTGGGCTACCTGGAGGCGCACGCCACCGGGACCCGAATCGGCGACCCCATCGAGTGGTCGGCCGCGACCGCCGCATACCGCGGGATCGGTGCCTGCCCGGGGCAGATCGCGGTGGGCGCGGTCAAGGCCAACATCGGGCACCTGGACGCCGCTTCCGGACTGGTCTCCCTGGTGAAAGCGCTGCTCGTCCTCAGAGAGGGCAAGGTGCCACCGGTGGCCGGCTTCCACAGCCGTAACCCCCTGCTGGACGACGGGTCACCGCTGACCGTGCCGACGGCCGCCCGCGACTGGGACGGCCCCGAGCCGCGCCGCGCCGGGGTCAGCTCCTTCGGCATCGGCGGCACGAACGCCCATGTGGTCCTCGAACAGCCCCCGGCGCGTCCGGCGCCCCAGGGGCCGACACCTCCGGCCGACCGTCTCCTGGTGCTGTCCGCCGCGAGCCCCCGCGCCCTGCGCGACTCGGCCCGCCGTCTGGCCGCCGCGCTCACCCGGGTCGAGGACGGCGCGTCGGTCGTCGACACCGCCCATACCCTCGCGGCCGGGCGGGCGACGCTCCCGCACCGGCTCGCGGTCACCGGTCGCGAGCCGGCGGAGGTGGCCAGGCGGCTGACGGAAGCGGCCGATCGCGTCCTCGACAAGGCGGCGCCGTCCGGCCGACGGGCTTCGGGGCCGGTTCCGGTCGTCTTCCTGCTGCCGGGCCAGGGCAGCCAGTACCCGGGCATGGCCCGTCCGTTCGCCCAGGTGCTTCCGGGCTTCGCCGCCGTACTGGAGGAATGCCTGCGGGCGTTCGGCCCGGACCTGGAGCGACGGCTGAGGCCGGCGCTCCACGACCCGGATCACCCGGTGACCGCGACGACCCGGACCGAACTCGCCCAGCCCATGCTGTTCGCGGTCGAGTACGCGGCGGCACAGGCCCTGCGGGAACTGGGTGTTGAACCCGTGGCCCTGGCGGGTCACAGCCTCGGCGAGATCACCGCCGCATGCCTGGCCGGTGCCCTGGACCTGCCCTCCGCAGCGGCCTTCGTCGCGGCCCGCGGGCGCGCGATGCAGAGCTGCCCGCCGGGTGCCATGCTCGCCGTGGCAGTGAGCGAACGGCAGGCCGAGGCCCTGCTGGCGCAGGCCGCACCGCACATCGGGGGCGAGCTGGAGATCGCGGCGGTCAACACACCCGACAGCTGCGTCGTCGCGGGCCAGACGGCCCGGGTCGAGGCGTTCCGCACCTGGCTCGCCGACCGCGTCCCGACGCGCCGCCTGCACACCAGCCACGCCTTCCACACCTCCCTGCTCGCCCCCGCAGTGGACGAGGTCAGCAGGGCGGCCGGGAACCTGCGCACGGGCCCCGCCAGGATTCCGTATGTCTCCAACGTCACGGGACAACTCATCATGCCCGGAAGCCGCATCGATCCCGCGTCGCTGGTGGCGCAGATGCGTGCCAGGGTGCTGTTCGGCCCCGGCCTGGACGAGCTGGCCGAACGGTTCCCGCAGGCGATCGCTCTCGAGGTCGGTCCCGGACGGGCCCTGTCGCCTGCCGCCGAGACGGCCGGACTGACGGCCGTACCCTTGTCGCCGGGACGCGGACGGCACCCGGTCGAGGAGATGCTGGGAGCTCTCGGTGACCTGTGGTCGGCCGGCGCGGCGGTCGACGTGACACCGCTGTGCGCGTCCGGCCGGCTGACGCGACTGCCGTCCTACCCGTTCCATGGCCCGGCCCTGATCGCACCGGAGGCGTCGGCCACCGCCGGGACGGCCAAGGCGACCCCCGTGCGGCAGTCCGTCCCGCCGGCCCCCCACCTCCTCGTGGCCGCCCTCTGGCAGGAGTACCTGGGCCACCCGGACCTCCCCCTGGACGCCGACTTCTTCGACTGGGGCGGTGACTCGCTGCTGATCACGCGGCTGGCCCGCCGCATCGCGCAGGATCTCGGCGTCCAGGCCTCCCCTCGCGACCTGATGGCGGCCCGCACCCTGGCAGGGCAGACCCAGCTGGTGGCGGCCCTCGTGCGGGCCGCGGGCCCTGCCGGCCAGGAGGAGCCCCGATGACCTGGCTGCACTGCCCGCGCCCCCGCCCGTACGCCCGGCAGCGCCTGGTCTGCTTCCCGCACGCCGGCGGCTCCGCCTCCTTCTTCCGCGGCTGGGGGCCCGCGCTGCCCTCGGTGGAGGTCCATACGGTCTGCTACCCGGGTCGTGCCGCGCGCATCGGCGATCCGCCACCGACCGACCTGACGGCGATGGCCGAGGAGATCGCCGCGGCCGTCGAGCCGCTGACGGGCGACGATCTGCCGGTGGCGCTCTTCGGCCACAGCATGGGGTCGGTCGTCGCGTTGGAGACCGCGCGGCTGCTCCAGGCACGGGGAGCCGGACCGTCGCACCTGTACGCCTCCGGCTCCCGCGGCCCGCGCCTGAGCCGCGTGGGGCCGGAAGGCTCAGCCGACGTGTACGACGATCCGGACGCGGTCACCGCGGAGCTGCTGGCCCTCGGCGGCACGGATGCCGAACTCCTGGCCGACCCGGACTTCCGGGACCTCGTCCTGCCGTACGTCCTGGGCGACTTCCGCATGTTCGACGCCTACCAGTACTGCCCGGAGCCACGGCTGACCTGCCCCGTCACCGCGATCGTGGGAGACGCGGACCCGCAGGTGAGCACCGTCCAGTCCGAGGCCTGGCACGAGGTGACGGACGGTCCGTTCCGGCACCTGACCGTGCCGGGCGACCACTTCTACCTCGCGCACGAACCGCCCTTCGCCCTGCTCACCGGAACGGGAGTCCCGACATGACCCAGGCCACCGACACCCTCGCCGCAGAGGCCCGCTACCGGCCCGTCCTGGAGAACCAGTCCAAGAGTCCCACGCTGAGGGACATCTACCAGCAGGCCTACGGCGCCGACCACCCGCAGGACATCGACCCCTTCGGCTTCGTGACTCGCACCGAACTCCGATACATATCAGCCCAGTTGGAGCTGGCACCCGGGGGCAGGCTCGTCGACCTGGGGTGCGGACGCGGCGGTCCGGGCATGTGGCTGGCCCGGGAAGCGGGATCCGAACTGGTCGGCATCGACATCGCTCCCGAGGGTGTGGCCGAGGCCCGCTCCCGGGTGGCCGAGTTCGGCCTGCGGGACCGGGCCCGCTTCACGGCGGCGAGCCTCACCGGGACCGGCGAGGCCGACGACACGTTCGACGCCGCCGTCAGCATCGACGTCCTGTGGATGATCACGGACAAGGTGGCCGCGTTCCACGAGATCGCCCGCGTTCTGCGCCCCGGCGGCCGGCTCGTCTTCAGCACCTGGCAGCCGGAGTACCTGGACTACGGCTGGTTCCTGGAAGCCGCCGGCCTTACCGAGGTGAACCGGCTGCACGTGGAGGGCTGGCGGGAGCGGCAGATCGCCGTCTACGAGGAGATCCTGCGGAGACGCGACACTCTGGCCGAGGAACTCGGCGATGCGGCCGCGGCGGTTCTGTTCGACGAGGCCACGGAGACGCCTGCCCTGCTGCCGACCACACAACGCATCATCGTGACCGCGACACGCACCGGGTGACGGGGAAGGAAAAACACCGAAGGGGCCGCCGGACTGTCGAAGCTCCTGCCGCGGATGCGGGACGGCACACGTCAGCGCCCCCGACCGGCGTTGAGCCGCGCCGCCTGCCGCGTCAGATGGTCGCGTTCGGCGAGGTTGGGCGCCAGCCGGGCCGCCTCGGCGTACAGCCGTGCCGCCGTGGCCAGGTCGCCGTCACGCTCGTGGAGGTACGCCGCCACCGCGGCATGGCGCGGAAGCGAAGAGTCGACCGCCGCGAGGGCGGCCAGCCCGGCGCGCGGTCCGTCGGCCTCCCCTACGGCGACCGCACGGTTGAGCCGGACGACCGGGCTGTCGGTGAGGCGGGCGAGCTCGTCGTACCACTCGACGATCTGCACCCAGTCGGTCTCCTCGGCGGTGGGCGCGTCGGCGTGCAGGGCCGCGATGGCGGCCTGGGCCTGGAACTCGCCCAGCCGGTCGCGGGCGAGGGCCGCCTGGAGGATCCCGACGCCCTCGGCGATCGCCGCGGTGTCCCACCGGCCCCGGTCCTGCTCGGCGAGCGGCACCAGGCTGCCGTCGGACGCGGTCCGGGCGGCACGCCGGGCGTGGTGGAGCAGCATGAGGGCGAGCAGCCCGGCCACCTCGGGGTGGTCGATCACGGCCGCGAGCTGCCGGGTGAGCCGGATGGCCTCCGCGGCGAGGTCGACGTCGCCGGAGTAGCCCTCGTTGAAGACGAGGTAGAGGACGCGCAGGACGGTGGCCACGTCCCCGGGCTGGTCGAACCGCACACCGGAGACCGTGCGCTTGCCCCGGCTGATGCGCTGCGCCATGGTCGCCTCGGGTACGAGGTAGGCCTCGGCGATCTGCCGGGTGGTGAGGCCGCCGACGGCGCGCAGTGTGAGCGCGACCGCCGATGCCGGGGTCAGTGACGGGTGGGCGCACAGGAAGTACAGCTGGAGGGTGTCGTCCGCCGCGGGCGCCGGCCCGGGCGCCGGTTCCTCCTCGACGCGGTCCTCACGCCGGCGGCGTGCGCTGTCGGCGCGTGTCGCGTCGAGGAACTTGCGCCAGGCCACGGTGACCAGCCAGCCCTTGGCATCTCGCGGCGGGTCGGCCGGCCAGACGCGGAGCGCCTCGACCAGGGCGTCCTGCACGGCGTCCTCGGCCGCCGCGAAGTCGGCTCCGCGGCGGACGAGGACGGTGAGCACCCTCGGCGTGAGGCTCCTGAGCAGGGCCTCGTCCATCGGTGGCGTCATTCCGTGATGGTGGGCTGCACGCCGTAGAACGGGCGCACCTCAAGCCACTCGTGGATGGGCTTGCCGCCCGCACCGGGGGCGGCGGACAACTCCCCGGCCAGCTCGACCGCGCGCTCGTAGCTGTCGACGTCGATGATCATCCAGCCGGCGATGAGGTCCTTGGTCTCGGCGAACGGTCCGTCGGTGACCGGCGGGCGCCCCTCACCGTCGTAGCGGACCCACGCTCCCTCGGGGGCGAGCGCCTGGCCGTCGACGAACTCGCCGGTCTTCTCCAGGCGGGCCGCGAAGTCGTTCATGTACTGCATGTGTGCCGAGATCTCCTCGGGGCTCCACTGGTCCATCGGCACGTTGTTGACCGGAGCCGGGGCGCCTCGGTAGTGCTTCAGCAGCAGGTACTTGGCCATGATGGTTCTCCTCGGTGCTCGTGCGACCCATTGTGGTCGCGTTCACACCGGGGACGGAGCCGGACGCGGGTTCTCGACATCCCCGTCCGACTTTTTTTCGGGCCCTCTGGAATGAGGCCTCACACCGTCGCCGCCAGGCCCTCCGACCGCCGCCGGATCACCAGCGCCATCAGCGCCGCCACCGCGCACAGCGCCCCCGACGCGTACCAGACCACGTCGTACGAGCCGAACGTGTCGCGGGCGACTCCGCCGAGGAAGGCGACCAGGGCGGCGCCCACCTGGTGGGAGGCGAGGACCCAGCCGAAGACGATCGCGCTGTCCTCGCCGTACTGCTCGCGGCACAGGGCGAGGGTGGGCGGGACGGTGGCGACCCAGTCGAGGCCGTAGAAGACGATGAAGAAGATCATCGGCGGGTGGACCGAGGGCGCCAGCAGCAGGGGGAGGAACAGGAGCGAGACGCCCCGCAGGGCGTAATAGACCGCGAGCAGGCGGCGCGCGTCGAAGCGGTCCGTGAACCAGCCGGAGGCGATCGTGCCGACGACGTCGAAGATCCCGATGACGGCGAGCAGCGAGGCCGCGGCCGTGATGGGCATGCCGTGGTCGTGGGACGCGGGCACGAAGTGGGTCTGGATCAGGCCGTTGGTGGAGGCGCCGCAGATCGCGAAGGTGCCGGCGAGCAGCCAGAACGGGCCGGTGCGGGCGGCCGAGAACAGGATGGACACGGCGCGGCGCGCGGCCCCGGTCACCGGGGCCGGCTTCGGCACGAACTCGGTCGCGCCGTACGGCTTCTGGCCGACGTCGGCCGGGTGGTCGTGCAACAGGAGCCACACGAACGGCACGACCGCGAGCGCCGCGAGCGCGACCGTCACGGCCGCCGGACGCCAGTCGTACCGGTCGATGATCCAGGACAGCAACGGCAGGAAGATCAGCTGGCCCGAGGCCGACGCGGCGGTGAGGATGCCGCTGACCAGGCCGCGCCGCTCGGTGAACCAGCGGTTGGTGACGGTCGCCGCGAAGGCCAGCGCCATGGAGCCGGAGCCGAGGCCGACCAGCAGGCCCCAGCACAGCATCAGCTGCCAGGCCGCCGTCATCCACACCGTCAGGCCCGAACCGAGCGCGATCACCGTCAGGGCGACCGCGACCACCCGGCGGATGCCGAAGCGGTCCATCAGGGCCGCGGCGAACGGGGCCGTCAGACCGTACAGCGCGAGATTGACGGAGACCGCGGCGCCGATCGTGCCGCGCGACCAGTCGAACTCGCTGTGCAGGGGGTCGATGAGCAGACCCGGTACGGAACGGAAGGCCGCGGCGCCGATGATCGTCACGAAGGTGACAGCGGCGACGAACCAGGCGCGGTGCACACGCCCGCGGTTCGGTTTCGACGGCTGCTCCACGACTGCGGGGGCTTGGCTTGTCTGTGTCACGTCATAGAGCTTCCGATCCGCGCCCGGGACGCAGCGAGTGGCCCGAAAGACAGTATTCGCTAGGATCGGGCCATGGCAGCGAGCGCAGCACACCCCGGCTTCCGCCCCCACCGCGTCGTCGTCCTCGCCCTGGACGGACTGCTCCCCTTCGAACTGGGCATCCCGCACCGCATCTTCGGCCGCCCCAAGGACTCGAAGGGCCGGCACCTGTACGAGGTCGTGACCTGCTCGGTCCGGCCGCCCGGCCCGGTCGTGACGGACGCCGACTTCGACATCCACGTCGCCCATGGCCCCGAGGCCCTGGCCACCGCGGACACGGTGATCGTCCCGGCGTCGTACGAACTCGGCCCGGTCTACGAGGAGGGCGTGCTGACCGCCGAACTCGCCGCCGCCCTCGCCCACCTCCGGCCCGGCACCCGGCTGGCCTCCATCTGCACCGGCGTCTACGTCCTCGCCGCCGCCGGCCTGCTCGACGGCCGCCCCGCCACCACCCACTGGGCCGACTCCGAACGCCTCCAGCGGCTCTTCCCACAGGTCGACGTCGACCCGGACGTGCTGTTCATCGACGACGGCGACGTGCTGACCTCCGCGGGCGTCGCGGCCGGAATCGACCTGTGCCTGCACATGGTGCGCCGCGACCACGGCGCCGCCGTCGCCAACGAAGTGGCCCGCCGTACGGTCGTACCGCCCCACCGCGACGGCGGGCAGGCGCAGTACATCGAGCGGCCGGTGCCCGATCCGCAGCAGGCCTCCACCACCGCCGCCCGCGCCTGGGCCCTGGGCCGCCTCCACGAGCCGATCCAGCTGCGCGACATGGCCGCCCAGGAGTCCATGTCGGTCCGCACCTTCACCCGCCGCTTCCGCGAGGAGACCGGCGTCAGCCCGGGCCAGTGGCTCACCCAGCAGCGCGTGGAACGGGCCCGGCATCTGCTGGAGTCCACCGACCGCTCCGTCGACCAGGTGGCCCACGACGCCGGGTTCGGCACGGCACAGTCGATGCGCCAGCACCTCCAGACGGCACTCGGCGTCACACCCACCGCCTACCGGCGGACCTTCCGGGCCGGGGAAGGCAAGACGCCTGAAGTCCCTCAGGGCACCTCAGAACGTGAGCCCGAGGGCGATCAGAACGTGAGCACCCCCCGCGCCACCCGCCCCGCCTCCGCATCCGCCGCCGCCCTCTCGAACTCCTCGACCGGATAGGTCCGGGTGACGAGTTCGTCGAGCAGCAGCCGGCCCTCGCGATACAGGCCGGCGTACAGGGCGATGTCGCGCTGCGGGCGGGAGGAGCCGTAGCGGCAGCCCAGGACGGACTTGTCGAGGTACATCGACGAGACGCGGAAGGACGCCTCGGCGGTGGCCGGGGGCACGCCGAGGAGGATCGCCTGGCCGTGCCGGTCCAGCGCGTCGATCGCCTGGCGGATCAGCTCCACCCGGCCGACGCACTCGAAGGCGTGGTCCGCGCCGGTGGGCAGGACACTCCGCACGCCCTCGGTCGAGGTGAGGAAGTCGGTCGCTCCGAAACGCCGCGCCACCTCCTCCTTCGCCGGGTTGGCGTCGACGGCCACGATCCGCAGGGCGCCCGCGAGCCGCGCCCCCTGCAACACGTTCAGCCCGATGCCGCCCGTCCCGATCACCAGCACGCTGTCGCCCCGGTCCACCCGCGCCCGGTTCAGCACGGCGCCCACCCCCGTCAGCACCCCGCAGCCGATCAGCGCCGCCGACGCCATGGGAATGTCCTCGGGGATGCGGACGGCCTGCACGGCCTTCACCACCGTGCGCTCCGCGAAGGCCGAGTTCGACGCGAACTGGTACACCGGCAGGCCGTCGTGGCGGAACGGCCGGCCAGGGCGCCCGATCGCCCCCCGGCACATCGTGGGCCGCCCCCGGTCGCACTCCGCGCACGTCCCGCAGCTGGCCAGGGTGGACAGCGCGACATGGTCACCGGGCGCCACATGGGTGACGCCCACACCCACCGCCTCCACGACCCCGGCCCCCTCATGGCCCAGCACCACAGGAACCGGGAAGGGTATGGTCCCGTCCACCACCGACAGATCGCTGTGGCACAGCCCGGCCGCCCGGATCGCGACCCGCACCTCCCCCGGCCCCGGCTCCCGCACCTCCAGATCCGTCACGACCCGGACCTGCTTCCCGTCGAAGATCACGCCTCGCATCACACGGCTCCCTTGGGCTCCCTGGGCAGGCCGAGCACACGCTCGGCGATGATCGTGCGCTGGATCTGGTCCGAGCCGCCGTAGATGGTGTCGGCCCGGGAGAACAGGAACAGGTGCTGTGCCGCGTCCAGTTCGTACGGCGCCGAGGCAGACCAGTCGGCGGGACCCACCCCCGCCGCCGCACCCCGCACCAGCACCGCCAGCTCCCCCAGCCGCTGATGCCAGCCGGCCCACAGCAGCTTCGCCACGCTCGGCACCCCCGCGTCGCCCGAACCGCCCAGTGTGCGCAGGGCGTTCCAGCGCATGGTGCGCAGTTCGGCCCACTGCCGCACGAGCCGCTCCCGTACGACGGGATCCCGCACCGCCCCCGACTCCTCGGCCGCCCGCACGACACCCTCCAACTCCTGGGCGAACCCGATCTGCTGGGCCAGCGTGGACACCCCCCGCTCGAAGCCGAGCAGGCTCATGGCGACGCGCCAGCCGTCGCCCTCGCCCCCGACGACCTGCTCCGCGTGCGCGCCGTCGAAGAACACCTCGTTGAAGTCGCTGGTGCCGGTCAGCTGCCGGATGGGACGGACCTCGATACGGCCCGGCTGGTCCATGGGGACGAGAAGGAAGGTCAGCCCGTGGTGCCTCCGGGACCCGGCCTCGGTACGGGCGAGCACGAAACACCAGTCGGCCTCGTGCGCGAGCGACGTCCAGATCTTCTGCCCCGTGACGCGATACCCACGGCCGCCCTCCTCGCGTACGGCCGCGGTACGGACCCCGGCCAGGTCCGAACCGGCACCGGGTTCGCTGTAGCCCTGGCACCAGAGTTCGTCACCGGCGGCGATCGGAGGCAGGAAGCGGGCCTTCTGCTCCTCGGTGCCGTGCGCTATGAGCGTGGGCGCGAGCAGGTTCTCCCCGATGTGCCCGGAACGCGGAGGCGCCCCCGACCGCGCGTACTCCTCGGCCCAGACGACCTGCTGAGTGAGACCGGCCCGCCGATTCCCGTACCCCTCCACCCCCCACCCGAGCCCGATCCACCCGGCTGCTCCCAGGGTGCGTTCCCATACACGTCGGTCGCTCGCACCCGTGGCATGCGCCGCGAGCCATTCACGAACCTCGGCACGAAAGCCCTCGTCTTCACGCGCGAACCCAAAGTCCACAATCGCCGCCTCGCTGTCAATGTGCGGTGGAGTGACGCCCTCAAGGGGCGCGGGGAACTGCGCGACCAGCCACAACCCACCCGCAGCCGCCACACAACACACGCCCCCGAGCTACTGGGCGTTGGGCCGCTCCCCTTCCCGAGCCGCCCTCTCCATCTCCCGCACCCGCTCCAACAACGGCATCGGATCCACCCCCACCGACCCCGGCAAAACCTCCGCGATCCCCTCCACGGTCCAACCGCCGGAGGCAAACACCGCCCGCAACTCCCTCGGCTGCGCCCACACCGCGATCTTCGCCCCGGCGACGGTGTAGACCTGCCCCGTGATCCCCTCCCGGGCCGCCGCGTCGGACAGCAGATACACCACCAGCGCGGCGACATCCTCCGGCTCCCCGATCTCCGCCAGCTCCATCGGCACACCCGCCGACATCCGCGTCCGCGCGACCGGCGCCACCGCGTTCGCGGTCACCCCGTACTTGTGCAGCCCCAGCGCCGCACTCCGCACCAGCGAGATGATCCCGCCCTTCGCGGCGCTGTAGTTCGCCTGCGAGACCGACCCCTGGTGATTCCCGCTGGTGAACCCGATCAACGTCCCGGCCCGCTGCTTGCGCATCACCGCCGAGGCCGCCCGGAACACCGTGAACGTGCCCTTCAGATGGGTCGCGACGACCGGGTCCCACTCCTCCTCGGTCATGTTGAACAGCATCCGCTCGCGCAGGATCCCGGCCACACAGACCACCCCGTCGAGCCGCCCGTACGACGCCAGCGCCACGTCGACGACCCGCTGTCCGCCGGCCATGGTGGAGATGTCGTCGGCGACCGCCACCGCGGCCCCGCCCGCCGCCTCGATCTCCTTGACCACGGCCTCGGCGATCTCGCTGGTGGGCGAGGCACCGTCGACCGAGACGCCGTAGTCGTTGACGACGACCTTCGCCCCCTCGGCCGCCGCCGCGAGCGCGACCGCCCGGCCGATGCCCCGACCGGCGCCGGTGACGGCGACGACCTTCCCTGCCAAGAAGTTCCCCACGCCCGGCCCCTTCCCGTCCCACGGCTTCTGACGGACCGTTAGATTTCAGGTTCCCGAATTCTACGACCCGTCAGATATGGGAAGACAAGCCCCGGGGAGGACTCATGTCGCTGCCGGACGCGTTCCACGACATCGCCAAGCGCGTGAACAACTGGGGCCGTTGGGGGAACGACGACGAGCTCGGCACACTGAACCTGATCACCGACGAGGTCGTACGGGAGGCCGCGGCCACCGTCCGCAGCGGCCGCCGCGTCCCTCTCGCGCTGCCCCTCGAACAGAACGGCGTACAGACGGGGATGATCCCGGGCCGTATCGACCCGCTGCACGTCATGGTGCAGATCAACCAGGAGCTGTTCGGCCCGGGCACGGTCGCGTGCAGCGACGACGCCGTGACCATGGGGCTGCAGGCGGCCACCCACTGGGACGCGCTGCCCCATGTCTCGCACTCGGGCCGGATCTACAACGGCCGCCCGGCCGACTCCATCACGGCACACGGCGGCGCCGGGTTCAGCGGCATCGACAAGGTCCGGCACCTCGTCTCGCGCGGGGTCCTGCTCGACGTCGCCCGGGCCCGGGGCACGGACCGGCTCGACGGCGGGTACGCCGTCACGCCCGAGGACCTGGACGCCGCCGAGGAGCTGGCGGGTACGCGAGTACGGGCCGGCGACATCGTGCTCATACGGACCGGGCAGGTCCAGGTCTGCCTGGCCGGGGACCGGCACGCGTACGCCTTCCCGTCACCGGGGCTGTCGATCCGGACACCGGAGTGGTTCCACGCGCGCGATGTCGCGGCCGTCGCCAACGACACCCTGACCTTCGAGGTGTTCCCACCCGAGGTGGACGGCCTATGGCTGCCGGTGCACGCCCTCGACCTCGTGGAGATGGGGATGCCGCAGGGCCAGAACTGGAATCTCGAAAAGTTGTCCACAGCCTGTGGAGAAGCGGGGCGCTACGCCTTCCTGCTGACGGCGACGCCCGAGCCGTTCGCCGGGGCGACCGGGTCTCCGGTGGCGCCGGTCGCCGTCCTCTAGGGCACCGCCCCCCAGGGGCCGGCCGAGCAGGATGGCGGCGCCGCGCTGCTCGCCCCGAGCACGGCAGCGCGCGCCGCCACCCGACTCCGGCGCTCCCGCCCCGGCTCCCCTGGCCCTGAAGGGAGCCGACGCCGAATCACGACTCACACTCGCCGAGGGCTGTCGTCACCGATGCCCTCGCCGTCCCCTCACGGCGAATCGCTGCCCACCAGCGTGAGCAAACGGTCACGACGCGTCAACACCCGATTCGGTGATTTGTCGCTTATGCGGGATGTGCCACAGGCGCGCACGGAAGCACATCCCGGCGCATCACCGCATGCCCCGACGGAAGCGGCCGGCCGCCGTGCATCCACGCCCCGGCCTTCGCCGCAAGACCCCGCGGCATGTGCCGTCATCCACCACGCCTCGCGTTCCACGTGCCCGACGGGCACGGACAGGCAAGAACGGGCACGCCGAAGGGCCGGGCCGCGGCCCGTCTCGTCAGCCCTACACCGCCTCGTACGCCAGCCCCTCGAAGGACGTCCCGCCGCCGTACGCCGCCACGCCACCTCCGCACGACGCCGTGACCTCACCGGACTTCGCGCACCGGTCCAGCTCGCACCAGATGCGCTTGCCGGTGCTCTCGACGCTCCAGCCCCAGCGGTCGGCGAGGCCGTCGACGAGGGCGAGACCCCGGCCGCCGGTCGCGTCGTCGTCAGCGCACCGGGGCACGGGGGCCCGGCCGCTGCGGTCGGCGACCTCGAGACGGACCGTGGCCTCGTCCGTCACCGCGTGCGGCAGTGACAGCAGCAGTACCGCGGGGCGGCCGGTGTGCACCACGGCGTTGGTGACGAGCTCGGAGACCAGCAGGATCAGCGTCTCGGCGAGCGGTTCATCGGCCTGTATGCCGGACCCGGCCAGGCGGGAGCGGGCCCACCGCCTGGCACGCCCCACCTCTGCGGGGTCGGGCCGGATCTCCAGCTGCACTTGAAGCACCTGCACCGCTCACACCATCCGAACCGGCGGACACTTAGGCTCGCGCCTCACGAGGGCCACGATCGTAGCCATTTTCTGCATGGCCAGAACAACGGCCGGGACAAGGATCACGGAACGTGAATCCCTTGTGGGACAGCATGGTTGACGTACAGTCACCCCAACAAGCGCTTCGGGCATATTCCAGCGCGAAGGAGTACCCCTGCGGGATACTGTGCGACGCTCGCCGCGGGGAGTCGAACAGGCGGCGAAGCGGGGCCGCACTGCGGGGCAAGCAGCGGCGCGCATCGTCGGATCCGCAGTCGTCCCGGGGGCGACTGCGGCGCGGCGCGTGTTCAGGACCACTCGCATCTCACACAAGGTACCGGAGCGGACCGCCGACTCCGGGCTGTTACGAGTCACGCATCGGATACGACCCGGTATCAACTCTCCGTAATTCCGGCATGCCACAATCCGCGACATCTCTGCGGGCATCGTCGGCAATGTCGCAGCCAGACGGCCTGTCAGGCCGTTCCGGACGCCAGATCGGCCGCGAGGAGTTCCTCACTCTCCGTGACTCCTCCCGCACGTTGGGTTCGAACCCATGCACGTTTCAGATGCAGATGGACCTCGGACTCCCAGGTGAAGCCCATGCCGCCGTGCACCTGGAGACAGTCGCGGGCGCCGCGTACGGCGGCCTCGTCGGCGAGCAGACGGGCGGCGGCGATGTCGGCCGGGTCGGCGGTGACGGCGGCCGCGTAGACCGCGGCGCGGGCCGTCTCCGCCCGGACCAGCATCCCCGCGCACAGGTGCGCCACCGCCTGGAAGGCCCCTATGGGCCGTCCGAACTGTTCGCGGGCCCGGGCGTGTTGCGCCGCCAGCTCGCAGACGCGGTTCGCCGTGCCGAGCTGCTCGGCGGCGGTGAGGAGGACGGCGACGGGGTCCGGGGCGGTCGCCGCGCCCCCGGGCACTCGGTGCAGCGGCGTCAGCGGGTCCAGGGAGCGCAGCGGCACGGCTCCGGCCGTGTCGCCGCGTACGACGTCGGCCTCCGCCAGCCACTCCGCGAGGCCGCCGCCGACGGTCGTCACGACGGTCTCGCCCGTGGCCGCGCCCGGTACGGCACCGGCCGCGAGGTGGGTGGCGGCCAGCGGCCCGGGCAGCAGCGCCCGTCCCGCCTCCTCGAACACCAACACCGCCTCGGGGAGCCCCAGTCCGACCCCGCCGTCCGCCTCCGGCAGCCGCAACGCGAAGAACCCGGCGTCGCCCAGGGCCCGCCACAGCGCCCGGTCCAGGCGCGCCGGGCCCCGGGCGGCGGCCCGTAGCGCCTCCGTGTCGAAGCGCCGGGCCAGCAGCTGCCGCACCCCGTCGCGCAACGCCCGCTGGTCGTCCGTCAACCGGAAACGCACGGTCACCGTCCCTTCGGCAGGCCGAGGATCCGCTCGGCGACGATGTTGTGCTGGATCTGCGAGGTACCGGCCGCGATGGTGTACGAGAGGGACGAGAGGCGGTCGAGGGTCCAGGGCCGGTCCAGGTCGAGGCAGTCGGGCCCCAGTACATCGGCCGCGGCGTCGTAGAGCTCCTGGCGGGCGTGCGAGTACCGGAGCTTGAAGACCGAGCCTCCGGTCCCGGGCACCCCGCCCGAGATCTCCGCCGCGCTCACGTTCCACTGCGTGAGCCGCCACAGGGCCCGGAACTCGGCGTTGAGCCTGCCCAGCCGGCGCCGGAGCACCGGGTCGTCCCAGCGGCCGTTCTTGCGGGCCTCGACGGCCAGTTCGGCCAGGACGCGGCGGCAGGCGACGACCTCGCCGGCGAAGGCCGTGCCGCGTTCGAAGGACAGCGTCACCATGGTCACGCGCCAGCCGTCGTTCTCGTCCCCGACCCGGTTCGCGAGCGGCACCCGCACCTCGTCGAGGAAGACCTCGGCGAACTCGGCCGACCCGGCCGGCGTGCGCAGCGGCCGTACGGTGATGCCGGGGGCGTCCATGGGCATGGCGAGCCAGGTGATGCCCCGGTGCCTGGGCGCCGCGGGGTCCGTGCGGACCAACAGTTCGCACCAGTCGGCGACTTCCGCGTGGGAGGTCCAGATCTTGGAGCCGGTCACCACGTAGTGGTCGCCGTCGCGCCACGCGCGGGTGCGCAGGGCCGCGAGGTCGGAGCCGGCCTCCGGTTCGCTGAAGCCCTGGCACCAGACGTCCTCGCCGCGCAGGATCGGCGGCAGCCAGCGCGCCCGCTGCTCGTCCGTGCCCTCGGCGGCGATGGTCGGCCCGGCGTGCAGCAGCCCCACGAAGTTGGCCCCCACATAGGGCGCGCCGGCCCTCTCGGTCTCCTCCAGGAAGATCAGCCGGGTGGTCGGGGAGGCGTCCCAGTGGACGTCGGCGTATCCGGCGTCGTGGAGCCTGCGCTGCCAGCCGAGGTCGTAGGCCCGCCGCCCCGGCCAGTCGTCGGGCGACGGCTTGGGCGGGAGGCCGGGGAGCGTCCGCGCGAGCCACTCCCGCAACCGGGCCCGGAAGTCCTCCTCCTCGGGCGTGTACGACAGGTCCATCAGCGGTCGAGGTCCAGGTCGAGCATGCGGATGGCGTTGCCGCGCATCAGCTTGTAGACGGTCTCGTCGTCGAGGCCCTTGACGTGGTCGAGGGCGACTTCCTTGGTGTGCGGGAAGGTCGAGTCGACGTGCGGGTAGTCGGTCTCGAAGGTGGCGTTGTCGCGGCCGACGACGTCGAGCGAGGCCACGCCGTGCTTGTCGCGGAAGAAGCAGCAGAAGATCTGCCGGTAGTAGTAGGTGGACGGCGGCTCCGGGATCGTGTCCCTCACCCCGCCCCAGGCGCGGTGCTCCTCCCAGACGTCGTCGGCGCGCTCCAGGGCGTAGGGGACCCAGCCCATCTGGCCCTCGGAGTAGGCGAGTTTGAGGCGCGGGAACCTCACCAGCACCCCGCTGAAGAGGAAGTCCATCATCGAGGCCATCGCGTTGTTGAAGCTGAGCGAGGCCTGGACGGCGGGCGGCGCGTCCGGGGAGGCGGCGGGCATCTGGGACGAGGACCCGATGTGCATGTTGACGACCGTCCCGGTCTCCTGGCAGACCGCGAAGAACGGGTCCCAGTAGCCGGAGTGGATGGACGGCAGCCCGAGGTGCGTGGGGATCTCGGAGAAGGTCACCGCCCGTACCCCGCGCTCGGCGTTGCGCCGGATCTCCGCGACCGCCAGCCCGACGTCCCACAGCGGGATCAGGCAGAGCGGGATGAGCCGCCCGCCGCTGTCCCCGCACCACTCCTGGACCATCCAGTCGTTGTAGGCGCGCACACAGGCCAGGGCGACCTCCTTGTCGTGCGCCTCGGCGAAGGTCTGGCCGCAGAAGCGGGGGAAGGACGGGAAGCAGAGGGACGCCTCGACATGGTTGAGGTCCATGTCCTCCAGGCGGGCCTTCGGGTCCCAGCAGCCGCGCCGCATCTCCTCCCGGGTGATGCCCTCCAGGGTCATCTCGTCCCGGTCGAAGCCGACGGCGGCGATGTTGCGCTTGTACGGGAACTTCAGGTCCTCGTAGATCCACCAGTCGGTGGGCGGGCCGTCCGGGTCCATCGTGATCCGGTACTTGCCGCCGACGTAGGCGAGTTCACCGATGCCGGCGGTCAGGGGCCTGGGCCCGCGGTCGCGGTACTTGGCCGGCAGCCACGTCTCGAAGAGGTGGGCGGGCTCGATCACGTGGTCGTCGACGCTGATGATGCGGGGCAGTTCGGTCGCCATGGGGTCCCCTCCGCCGGACGGTACTTATCTGATACACCGTCAGATAGCATCCCACCTGACGACCCGTCAGCCAAGGAGTCAAGGGGGCAGCCGTGAACGACACCCCGCACGCCCTGAGTTCGTCCCGCACGCTGTGGGAGCTGGTCGCCCGCCGTGCCGCCCTCACCCCGGACCGGCCGCTCTTCCTGGAAGGCGACCGCAGGCTCACGTTCGGCGCTCTGCGCACCCGGGCCGAGCGGGTCGCGGCCGGGCTGTACGGCATGGGCGTCCGCCCCGGCACGGTGGTCGCCTGGCAGCTGCCCACCCGGATCGAGACGGCCCTGCTGTCCTTCGCGCTGGCCCGCCTCGGCGCCGTGCAGACCCCGGTCATCCCCTTCTACCGGGACCGCGAGGTGGGCTTCGCGCTGCGCGAGTCGAGGGCGGAGTTCTTCGCGGTGCCGGGCGAGTGGCGCGGCTTCGACCACGCGGAGATGGCGCGGCGGCTGGGCGCGAAGGGCGTCTTCGAGGCGTACGGCGACCTGCCCGACGGGGACCCCTCCGTACTGCCTCCCCCGCCCGCCGACGGCACCGCGGTCCGCTGGATCTACTGGACGTCCGGCACGACCTCCGACCCCAAGGGCGTGCTGCACACGGACCGTTCCCTGATCGCGGGCGGCTCCTGCCTCGCGCACGCCCTGC
Organism: Streptomyces sp. NPDC057002; assembly: GCF_042673825.1. Taxonomy (NCBI): domain Bacteria; kingdom Bacillati; phylum Actinomycetota; class Actinomycetes; order Kitasatosporales; family Streptomycetaceae; genus Streptomyces; species Streptomyces sp. NPDC057002. The sequence continues at coordinate 252,751 of NZ_JBHURZ010000006.1, read as the reverse complement.
GGCCCACCGGGGACGACGTGGGGTCGATCGCCTTCCCGTACGCCCATATCGGCGGGCCCGACTACACGGTCATGCTGCTGCTGTACGGCTTCCCCGCCGTCCTCTTCGAGCAGTTCGCGCTGCCGGACGCGCTGGAGTCCTACCGCCGGCACGGGGTGACCATGGCGGGCGGGTCCACGGCGTTCTACTCGATGTTCCTGGCGGAGCAGCGGAAGCGGCCGGGGGCTCCGGTGGTCCCGACGCTACGGCTCCTCGCGGGCGGCGGTGCGCCGAAGCCGCCCGAGCTGTACCACGCCGTGGTGCGCGAGATGGGCGTGCAGCTCACCCACGGCTACGGCATGACCGAGGTGCCGATGATCACCATGGGCGCGCCGGACGACACCCCGGAGCTGCTGGCGACGACCGAGGGACGGCCGCCGGAGGGCATGGAGATCCGGATCGTGGACGGGGAGGTGCGGTTGCGCGGAGAGGCGGTGTGCCAGGGGTATCTGGACCCCGGGCAGACGGCGGAGGCCTTCGACCCGGACGGCTTCCTGCGCACCGGCGACCTCGGGCATGTGACGGAGACCGGGCACCTGGTCCTCACCGGCCGGCTCAAGGACGTGATCATCCGCAAGGGCGAGAACATCTCGGCCCAGGAGATCGAGGACCTTCTGCACCGGCATCCGGCGGTCGGGGACGTGGCGGTGATCGGCCTGCCGGACGCGGCGCGCGGCGAGCTGGTGTGCGCGGTGGTGGAACAGCCGCCGGGCGCCGAGCCCTTGACCCTGGCGACGGCGACCGCCCACCTGCGCGCCGAGGGACTCTCCGTCCACAAGCTGCCGGAACGGCTCGAGGTCGTGGACGCCCTTCCGCGGGGCGAGACCCTGCGGAAGGTGCTCAAGTACAAGCTGCGCGAGCGCTACTCGGGCGAATAGACCTATTCGGGCACCGTGAAGTAGCGGGCGAAGGCCGGTACGACCTCGGCCTCGCCGACCTTGCCGTCCTCGTCCGCGTCGAGCGCGCCGGCGGCCGTGCGGGCGACGTCCTCGGGGGCGCCCAGGCACCTGAGGACGCGGGACACCTCCTCGATCGTCGCCGCGCCGTCACCGTCCGTGTCGGCGATGTCCAGTGCCGCGTGCAGGAAGGGGCGGGCGATCTCGGCGAACCGGTCGGGGTTGTCGCGCAGGCGCTTGAGCGCGCCGTTGACGAACTCCTCGCGCGTGATGCGCTGGTCGCCGTCGCGGTCCGCGATGCCCGCCATGCCCTGCCAGAACGCCTCCGCGCCGCCGTACAGCGCCTGTCCCTTGTCGGACCGGGCCGCTACGGCGAACTCCGCGAGCAGCGCCTTGGCCGCCCCGTAGAAGTCCTCGCGGTCGATGTAGCCGTTGCCGTCCTGGTCGAAGGTGGCGAACCGGGCGGCGATCCTGCGCTCGTACTCGCTGCTGACCATGTCTCTTTCAGGCCGCCTTACGTCAGGTGGGGTGCGTCTCGCTCGGAGCGTACGACGGAGGGGGCCGTTCGGGCGCGGGAAAACGTCACTTGCGCCAAGACCGGGGGAATTCCGGGACAACAGCGTGTCAGAACGGCAACACTCGCCCTACCGTGCGTCATCGGCCCGTCACGCGGACAGGGGTTCGCCCTCGTCACCCAGGGCGGCGTCCACATCGCCGTACACGTCGAACAGCCTGCGAACACCCAGCGCGCCGAGGACCCGGTTGACATGGGACCCGTCGGCCGCGCCCCGGGCGGGCAGCACCAGCCGCAGCCGGCCCTGGCAGGAGCGGATCAGACGGCGCGCGGCGATCAGCACGCCGACGCCGCTGGAATCGCAGAAGAACACATCGGACAGGTCGAGGACAAGACAGTGATGCCCCTCGGCCACTACGTCGTGCACACGCTGACGCAGCACCGGCGAGGTCACCAGATCCAGTTCGCCCGACACCTGGAGCACGGCCCATTCGCCCTGCTCGCCGCCGGTCACTTTGAAGGTCACCACACGCCCTTCGATCGCCAAAACGGAAGCAGTGCCTACGCTTCCTTGCAGCGCGGCTGCCCAGCGGCCGTTCCCTGAAACACAACCCGAAAAACGGATCCCCCGCGAATCAGGCTTGTTTTAGTCGGCTTCGATCCTGTTCGATCCTGTTCAGTCAGGTCTGATCGGACGGCGGAGGGGTAGACGCCTCTACCACCTGGGGCCGGTCAGGGGGCGCACATTGCCACAAAGGGGCGTGCGCTACCGGACGTGCCGACTACATTCGAGGAGAGATCAGGCACACGCTGGACAGGGCACGGGCGCGGGAGACGAGCAGGGGGTGAGGGGGCCGCATGGCGAAAAAGGACGTACCGCCCCGCTGGGACCGCAAGATGCAGCAGCGGCTCGCCCGCGGGGAGGCCGCCGCCCTCGGTGAGCTCTACGACCGGTTCGCCTCCCTCGTGCACGGCCTCGCCCACCGCGTCCTCGGCGACGAACGCGCCGCCGACGGCATCACCCGCGAGGTCTTCGCCCACGTCTGGGAACACCCGGACGCCTACGACCCCAGACAGGGCCCGCTGCGCACCTGGGTCGCCACGCTGACCCACCGCCTGGCCGTGCAGCGCCTGCGCGCCACCGAGACCGCCGCCCTCGCCCGCGACGGCTCCGGCACCGCGGAGGAACTGGAGCACCGGGTGCGCCGCGCCTCGGTCGCCGCCCGCGCCGACTACATCGTCCAGTCCATGCCGGTCCCGCTGCGCTCGGCCCTGGAGCGGGCCTACTTCCAGCGCCGCGACTACCGCCAGACCGCCACCGACCTCGACATCACCGAGGACGAGGCCCGCCGCCGGCTGCGCCTGGGCCTCCAGCTCCTGTCCACCGCCCACGAGACCGAGCCACCCGGCGCACCGCCCGGAGACGGGGGTGCGGTGTGAGCGGCTCGGAGATCCCCTCGGGCCCGGGCGAGCCGGACGGGCCCGAGTACGACGAAGGACAGGAGCCGGGGAAACCGCCGCGCATCCCCATGCCCCGGGCCTCCGTCGAGGACAGCGGGCAGCCGCTGCCCGCACTGGAGGACCTCGGTGACACCGCACCCCCTCCCGTACGGCCCGTGCTGGAGCACCCCGTGCTGAAGGCCCTGCTCGGCGCCTGGGCGCTGGCCGCCTGCTCGGCCGAGGAGGCCGTGGCCGTCGAGGAGCACCTCGGCGAGTGCGGGCAGTGCGCCGACGAGGCGCGGCGGCTGCGCGAGGCGGTCGGGCTGCTGCAACGGCCCGAGAGCCTCGACCTGGACCCGTCGCTGCGCACCCGGGTCCTGGAGACCTGCCTGGAGCGGCGCCCGCCACGCATCCCGGTGCCGGACTGGGCCGCCGCGTACGACGCCGAGACCGCGCGCCTGGACGCCCTGCTCCAGGACTTCGGCGACGCAGAGTGGCACGCGCCGGTACGGCTGCGCTGGTTCCGGGCCGACGAGTCGACGAGCCGCCGTACGACCGTCGCCGGGGTCATCGCGCATCTGCTCAGCGTCGACGGTCTGGTCGCCCTCGCGCTGGGCCTGGACGACCCGCTGGGCGACGTCACGTCCCGGCACCCGACTCCGGCGGCCCGCACCGAGGCGTACTGGCGTGCCTCCCACTTCCCGCCCACCCGGGCCGTGCGGGCGCCCTGGCGGGAACAGAGCCACAACCTCGTCCGCACGGTGTCCTTCACGGGCGGCGGCGCCGGGAAGATGCCGGTGCCGTACGGCGACTTCACCCTGCCCCTGCACGACGCGATGCTCGACCGGGCCTTCGAGTGCTGGGTGCACGCCGAGGACATCGCGGACGCGGTCGACTACCCCTACGACCCGCCCTCGCCGCGCCATCTGCACCGCATGATCGACCTGGCGGCCCGCATGCTGCCGACGGCCCTGGCGCACCGCCGCCGCGCCGGCCTCGCGGCACCCGCACACCACCGCCACCTCGTGGCGGCCGGCGAACCGGGCCGCAGCCTCCGCCTGGAGATCGAGGGCCACGGCGGCGGCGAGTGGCTGATCCCCCTCGACTCCCCCGCGGCCAAGGGCTCCGCGGAACACGAGGTGGCCCACGTAGCCCTGGACGGCGTCGAATTCTGTCGCCTGGCAGCAGGCCACGTCCCCCCACAGGAAGCGGCAGCGGGCCAGGTAGGAGACAGAGAAGCAATCAGAGACGTTCTGTTCGCAGCAGCATCGCTGAGCAGGATGTAGAACTCACAGCAGGAACACGCCCCCAGGGGCGCGGGGAACTGCGCGAACAACCACAAACCACCCGCACCCGCCCCCAAACGGGACACCCCGAGCTCTCAGGCGAAAATCACAGTCCGCCGCCCATTGAGCAGAATCCGCCGCTCCGCATGCCACTTCACAGCCCGCGCCAACGCCTGGCACTCCACATCACGCCCGATGGCAACAAGCCCCTCCGGCGTCACGTCATGCCCCACCCGCTCAACTTCCTGCTCAATGATCGGCCCTTCATCAAGATCAGCCGTCACATAATGAGCAGTCGCCCCGATCAGCTTCACACCCCGGGCGTGAGCCTGGTGATACGGCTTCGCCCCCTTGAAGCTCGGCAGGAACGAGTGGTGGATATTGATGATCCGCCCGGACAGCGCCTTGCACAGATCGTCCGACAACACCTGCATGTACCGGGCGAGAACGACCAGCTCGACACCCTCCTCACGCACGATGTCGAGCAGCCGCCCCTCCGCCTCGGCCTTCGTGTCCTTCGTCACCGGAATGTGGTGGAAGGGAATGTCGTACGAGCCCACCAGCTCGGCGAAGTCCGTGTGGTTGGACACCACCCCGGCGATCTCCACCGGCAGCGCCCCGGTCCGGGCACGGAACAGCAGGTCGTTCAGGCAGTGCCCGAACTTGCTGACCATCAGCAGGATGCGCATCTTCTGGTCGCCCCGGTTGATCTGCCACTCCATCTGGAAGGAGTCGCCGATCGCCGCGAAGCTGGCCCGCAGCTTCTCCACGGACACCGGCGCGTCCGCCGAGAAGTGGACGCGCATGAAGAACAGTCCCGTGTCGTGGTCGCCGAACTGCTGGCTGTCCTCGATGTTGCAGCCGGTCATGAACAGATAGCTCGACACGGCGTGCACGATGCCCTTCCTGTCCGGGCAGGAAAGGGTGAGGACGTACTGGTCCGGCGGAGTCGGGGCGGTGGTGGACTGCTCGTTCATGCAGGACAGGTTCCCACAGGCGGCCGCACCGCCCGCAATCGTCCCGCTAGGCGGACCTGGTCATCATCCGCAGCACCTCCAGGCTGCGCGGCGGCGTGTCCGGCTCCTCGCCGTCGCTCGCGGCGAGCCGCACATGCGCGTCCCGGGCCGCCTGGATCGCCTCGGGCCACGCCTGGTTCTCGAGGTACGCGGCGACCGGGGCGTCCGGCCCGACCTGGTGCATGATCCGCAGCACCCGCAGCACGGCGGAGTCCACGAGGGCCGCCTCCTGCGAGTCACGGAAGATCGTGCCGACGTACTTCTCGGCGGACCAGTGATCCAGCCAGGTGTCCTCGACCAACCGGTACACCGCGTCGGTCACGTCGCCGTAGCCGTCCACGCCGGCCAGCCAGACGTCCCGCTGGAACCCGGGATCGGAGAGCATGTGCAGCGCCGAGCGCACGTTGCTGCGCCAGCGCCACCACGGCATGTCGTTGACAGGCATGCCGCCCATGGTGGAGGAGCGACGGCCACGACGGGAAGAGTTCTCCGAAGCTTGCACGGTCATCGATCGTACGTTCCCCTCCACATCGGTCACACAGACCCCCGTAATTCACCTGCGCGTCACCCATTGTTGAGCCGAGATCACTCCCGGGTTGGTCATGTGGCGGAATCGTGCGGAACCATGACCGGCAGGCGACGCACCCGCAGCACATTCCTCCCCGGCCACCTCACCCGTCACGCCAGAAAAGGCGTCCTCTCCGCGGGCGCGGCGGTCGCGAGCGCGTCGTTCCTCGCCGGCTGCGGGGTCGTGCCCGGCACCACGGGGGATGCCGGGGACGATCCGATCACCGTCATGACCTGGGCGCCGCAGGACACCAAGGCCACCAACAAGCCCGGAATGCCCGCCTTCGCCCACGCCTACGCCCGCTGGATCAACGCCAAGGGCGGGATCAACGGCCGCAAGCTCAACGTGCTGACCTGCAACGACCACAACGACAGCGTGGCCGCCGCCAAGTGCGCCCGGCGGGCCGCCAAGGAGAACGTGGTCGCGGTCGTAGGATCCTACAGCCAGTACGCCGACTCCTTCTTCCCGTCCCTGGAGGGCGCGGGCATCCCGTACATAGGCGGCTACGGCATCACCAACGCCGAGTTCACCAGCCCCCTGTCCTACCCCGTCAACGGCGGCCAGCCCGCGCTGCTCGCCGGTCTCGGCAGATCCCTCGCCGGCTGCGGGCCGGTCGCCCTGGTGCGGCCCGACACCATCGCGGGCGACCAGCTGCCGCCGCTGCTCGACTCCGGCCTGAAGGCGGGCGGGCACCGGGCCGCGCGGGACCAGCGGGCGGCCGAGGACGCCACCGAGTACGACGGCCAGGCCGAGCGGGCGCTGGAGACGACGACCTCCGTCCCCGGGACCGAGGGGTGTGTGGTGCCCGCGCTCGGGGACCGCAACGGCACCTTCATGGACTCCTTCCGGCGGTCCCGCGAGGACTATCCCGACGTACGGACGGCCACCGTGCTCGGCAGCGTCGACCAGACCGTGATCGACGCGACCGGCGGGGCCTCGGGGCCGTACGAGGGCTCGTACATCACCGGCTGGTACCCCGTGGAGAGCGATGCCCGCTGGAACGGGATGAAGCAGGTGATCAAGGAGGAGGCCTTCGGCGACAACCGCATCGACGCCGCGGACGCCGGAGTGCAGACCACCTGGATCGCCTACACCGTCTTCAAGAAGATCGTCGAGTCGCTCGGCGACGGCGAGGTGAGCGCCGACACGGTGACGGAGGCCCTCGACAACGGCCTCAGGATCGACACCGGCGGGCTCACGCCAACGCTGCGGTGGCAGTTCCAGGACAAGCTCGCCGCCGTCGGCTTCCCGCGCCTGGTCAATGCGAACGTGACCCTTCAGGTGGTGCGGGAGGGGCGGCTGGTGTCGGCGCGGAAGGGCTTCGTCGACACGACGAAGACGCTGCAGGACGCCGACGTGAACTACTGAGCCCCGCTCAGCGGTTCACGCCCGGATCGCTCACGTCCCCTCACCTCACAGCTGTGTCGGCTGGCGCTCGGTCAGGCCGTACGTCTTGGCTATCGCGTTCCACAGCCCGGCCGCCTTGGTCTTCTCGGCGCTCGCGACGCCGCTGGCGCGGTTGCCGGCCTGGGTCTGGCCGGTGGCACGGGCCTGGCCCTTCCTGCAGCCCTTCTTGCCCGCGGTCTGGTCGGCCCAGGCCGCGTAGTGGTTGTCGGCCGACGCCGAGGCCTGCCACGCCTTGGTGAGGGCGGTGGTCAGCGCGGCGTGGTCGGGCAGTTGGTCGACCGTGATGCCGGAGAGCCGGGTGACCAGCTCGGTGCGCTGCTTGGCCGCGTCGCGCAGGTTCTTGGCCGCCTGGGGCAGGTTGTCGCAGCGCTTGACGTCGGCGACGGAGGTGATCACGGTGGTGCGGCTGTCGCCGCTGTCGGCGAGCAGCTTGTCCAGCTCGACCGCCTGGGCCCGGGCCGGGTCGGCGGAGGGCGAGGCGGAGTCGTCCGTCGCGGGCGCCGAGGCGGCCACGGTCTTGTTGTTGTCGCCGCCGTCGTCCTCACCGCCTCCGGCGGCGAGCAGCGCGCCGGCGCCGACGCCGAGGACGGCGATCCCGATGCCGACGGCCGCGATCACCGGCACGCGCGAGCCGGTGCGGCCGCCACGGCCGCCCCGTCCGCCGCCGGAGTGGCCGGGCGAGGCGTAGGAGGGCTGGGGGGCGCTGTGCGGGGAGTGCGGCTGGGGCTGCGGCTGCTCGATGCGGGGCATCTGCTGCGTGGCCCCGGCCGGGCTCTCGGCGCCCCGGTCGCTGCGGAAGAGGTTGTCGAACTCGGCGGGCGGCTGCTTGTCCCCGCCGGGCACCGGCGCGATGTACTGCGTCGCCTCGGCGTCCGGATTCGAGGCGGGCGGCAACGGCCCGGCTCCGGCCCGGGGAGCGGTCCCCAGGAACGTGGTCGCCTCGGGGTCGTGACCGGTCGGCGTCTCGGGCGGCAGCGCACCCGGGCCCACCGGGGGTATGTACTGCGTCGCTCCCTCGTCGGCGGCCGCGGCGACGGGCGGCAGGTACTGGGTCGCGCCCTCGTCGACGGGCGCGGGCAGGGGTCCGCCTCCGGCGCCCTGGGACGAGGAGGGAGACCCGTACCCGTCCGTCGCGGGCGGCAGCGGGGCGCCTCCGGCGGGAGCGCCGTAGGCACCGGCGGCCGACTGCGGCGAACCGCCCGCGGCAGCGAACCCGTACACATCGGAGCCCGCGGGCAGCCCGCCCCCGGCCGAAGACCCGTACCCGTCCGTCGCCTGCGCCGGCAGCCCGCCCCCGGCAAGAGACCCGTACCCGTCCGTCGCCTGCGGCAGCGGGCCTCCGCCGGCGGGGGCGCCGTAGCCGTCCGTCGCCTGGGGCAGCGGGGCACCGGCAGGCCCGGCCCCGTGTCCGCCGGCACCCGTTTGCGGCAGCGGGCCGCCACCGGCCGGGGAGCCGTACCCGCCGGCGGTCTGCGAAGGCGAACCGCCCGCGGCGGCGGATCCGTACGGGTCGGAGCCCGACGGCTGCCCGCCCCCGGCGGGGGAGCCGTATCCGTCCGTGGCCGGCGGCAGCGGCGTGCCGTAGGGGCCGGGGGCCGGGGGCAGTTGGGAGGCGTCGGGCTGAGTGCCGTAGCCGGCGTACGGGTTGGGGGGCTGGGTGCCCTCCTGGGGGAGCGCGCCCGGCGCGGGGTGCTGCGCGTCCCACGCCGGAGGCTCCGGGGTGGTCCACTGCTGAGACTGCTGAGACTGCTGGGACGGCGGGGACTGCCAGCTGTTGTCCTGCGGCGGGGGCGGGGTCTGCTGGTCGGGGCCCCACGGCTGGCCCCAGGTCTGGCCCCCGGCGGGGGCCGAGGCCGAGGTCTGGCCGCTCGGGGCGGGGCCGGGCCGGTGGCCCGCCGGGATGTCACCGGGTCCGCCCGTCATCCCCGGCAGCAGGGGTTCGCCACCGTCGGAGGGCAGCACGATGCCTTCGCGCGCTTGGCGCGCCGAGGGCTCCTCGCCCTGTCCACTCTGCGTCACCGGGACTCCTACTTATGGGGGACCTTGTGAATCGTCGGGTCACGCTACCGGGTCCCCAGAGCCCCGTGCCACGCAGCACAGGGCCCGGCCTCGAGCCCTGTGAGCGCGGTAACACAACCGGATCACGGCACGCTGTTCATGTCACCTCCTGCGCGCGCGGCGGCCGTTTCCCACACGTTCACGCATCCGCAGACCCTGTGTTCACGCCGCCGCCTGCAGGTCCAGCCTCGCCCCGAACTCCCTGACCACCGCCTCGTCCCGGTACGGCTCCAGCCGCTGCTGGAAGTCCTCCAGATACTCGGCGCCCCGGTTGGACCGCAGCCCCTCCAGCAGTTCCACGGCCTTCATGCCCGTGCTGCACGCCTCTTCGACCTCGCGCTGCTGCACCTGTGCCGTGGCCAACAGCACATAACCGATGGCCCTGCGGCGCGCCCGCGTCTCGGGATGCCCGGCCAGCGACTCCTGCGCGCACCGCGCCGCCGCGTCGGCCTGCCCAAGGTCCCGGTGGCAGTGGGCCAACTCGTCGGCGAGATAGGCCTCGTCGAAGTGCGCGATCCACACCGGGTCGTCCCCGGCGGCCGGGTCGGCCGCCTCCAGGGCGTTCACCGCGCGCCCGGCCGCCGACTGAGTGGCGCGCACATCGCCCATCAGGGCGTGCCCGCGCGCCTCCGCCGCGTAGAACATCGACTCCGCGCGCGGTGACACGCGCCCCCGCGCCCCCTCCTGCGCCGCCCTCGCCAACTGCGCGATCTCCCGCGGGTTCCCGAGCTGCGCGGCGAGATGGCTCATGGAGGCGGCCAGCACATAGCCGCCGTAGCCGCGGTCCCCGGCCGCCTGGGCCAGCCGCAGCGCCTGGATGTAGTAGCGCTGCGCCAGACCGGGCTGCCCGGTGTCCACGGCCATGTATCCGGCGAGCTCCGTCAGCCGGGCCACCGCGGCGAACAGGTCCCGCCCCACCGCCTCCCGGTACGACCCCGCCAGCAGCCCCGAGACCACGCTGTTGAGGTAGTGCACGACGACCGGGCGCACATGCCCGCTGCCGTACTGGTGGTCGAGATCCACCAGCGCCTGCGTCATGGCGAGGACCGCCTGTACGTCGGACTGCCCCACACGCGGTCCGGCCGAGCGCGACACCTGGCCGTCCGGTGCGGAGATCAGCCAGTCACGGCTTGGCTCGACCAGCGCGGACGCGGCGACGGAGGAGCCGGACAGGAAGTCCCGCCGCCCCACGTCGCTGCGCCACAGCTCGCAGACCTGCTCGATGGCCCCCAGTACCGTCGGCGAGAACTGGAGACCCACGCCCGAGGCGAGGTTCTTGCCGTTGGCCATGCCGATCTCGTCGATCGTGACCGTACGGCCGAGTTTGCGGCCCAGTGCCTCGGCGATGATCGCCGGGGCCCGGCCCCGCGGCTGCTGCCCGCGCAGCCAGCGCGCCACCGACGTCTTGTCGTAGCGCAGGTCGAGACCGTGCTCGGCACCGCACATGTTGACCCGGCGGGCGAGGCCGGCGTTGGAGCATCCGGCTTCCTGGATGAGCGCCTGGAGCCGTTCGTTCGGCTGCCGAGCGACGAGCGGCCTTGCGGCCATGGCGTACCCCCTGTGGCTGCGGTGCCTGCCCACGCACCGAGTTGACGTGTCTTCCGCGGCCGAACCCCTCACGTCCCAGCGAAAAGATCCGGCCGTGAAGATCAATGCCCCGCCGACCAGGCGAAAATGCGAGGCATGTGAGGAATGCCGGGGTAACGGCTGCTGCCGGCCCCACTCGTGGCTACCCAGCTCCGGCCACGGATCCTCCTGCGCGCCCCCGCACATGCACCCATGCGCCCCGAGGACGGGGGCGGTGCGCTTCCCCGCGCACACGGGCGGGCGTAACCCCTGGTGACGACCAGAGTTGTGTTCATCGTGGAAGAGACGATCGCCGGCACCGAAGCCGCTCAGATCCCGAAGCAGCGCGGGGAATCGCTGCTGGAGACCGCTGTCCGCTACGCCGAGGAGCGCCACTGGGACGTGTTCCCCGGGACCTGGCTGGAAGCGGTCGAAGGAAATCAGCAGTGCTCCTGCGGTGACGCCGCGTGTCCGGCACCCGGATCGCACCCGGCGCGCCCGGACTGGGCGACTCAGGCGACGGGCAGTGCGACCGTGGCGCGACGGATGTGGCAGAAGCAGCCGACGGCGTCGATCCTGCTGCCGACGGGGCGGACGTTCGACGCGATCTCCGTGCCGGAGACGGCCGGGTTCCTCGCGCTCGCGCGGATGGAGCGGATGGAGCTGACGCTGGGTCCGGTGACGCTCACGCCGGATCGGCGGATGGAGTTCTTCGTGCTGCCGGGGGCCGGTGTGAAGGTGCCCGATCTGGTGCGCAAGCTGGGGTGGTCGGTGTCGTCGCTGGATCTGACCGTGCTGGGCGAGGGTGCGTATGTGGCTGCGCCGCCTACGCGGTTCGGGTCCCGGGGGGCCGTGCAGTGGGCCTGCCGGCCGACTCCGGCGAATCGGTGGTTGCCGGATGCGGAGGAGTTGATCTCGCCGTTGGCCTATGCGTGCGGTCGGGATCGGTAGCGCCTGATCGTCTGCGTGGTTGCCGTTGATCGGCGGCTGCGGGCCGGTTGTGGTTGATCGCGCCCACGCGGCGGAGCCGCAAATCAGCAGGGCCCCGCGCCCCTGAAAGACGCCACCGTAGGGTTCTCCGTGACGGAGGGAGACGCGGTGGGATCCAGCGCTGTACGGGTGCAGGGGCTCTGGAAGCGGTTCGGGCAGCAGGTCGCTGTTGCCGGGGTCGATCTTGAGTTGCCCGCGGGCAAGTTCATCGGGCTCGTCGGGCCGAACGGGGCCGGGAAGACCACCACCTTGTCGATGGTGACCGGGCTGCTCAGGCCCGATCACGGGACCGTCGAGGTGGTCGGGCACGACGTGTGGCGCGACCCCGTCGAGGTGAAGGCCCGGATCGGGGTGCTGCCCGAAGGGCTGCGGCTGTTCGAGCGGCTGTCGGGGCGGGAACTGCTGGCGTACAGCGGGCGGTTGCGCGGGCTGCCCGGTGCCGAGGTCGACAAGCGGGTCACACAGCTCCTCGACGTTCTTGATCTGGCCGGGTCCCAGCACAAGCTCGTCGTCGACTACTCGACCGGCATGCGCAAGAAGATCGGGCTCGCCGCCGCCCTCCTCCACAATCCCGAAGTGCTGTTCCTGGACGAGCCGTTCGAGGGCGTCGACCCCGTCTCCGCCCAGACGATCAGGGGCGTGCTGGAGCGGTACACCGCCTCGGGCGCCACGGTCGTGTTCTCTTCCCACGTCATGGAGCTCGTCGAGTCGCTGTGCGACTGGGTGGCCGTCATGGCCGCCGGGCGGATCCGGGCCACCGGGACCCTCGCCGAGGTGCGCGGTGACGCGCCCTCGCTGCAGCAGGCGTTCCTCCAACTCGTCGGGGCGCAGAGCCGGGACGCCGGGTCCGACCTCGACTGGCTGGGCGGCGGGGCCCGGTGAGTGCGCCCGCCCTCACCCCCGTCGTCGTACGGCTGAAGCTGTCGCTGCTGCGCAACGGGCTGCGGCAGTCCGGCGGGCGCAAGGCCGCCTACATCGCGTCGGCCGTCCTCGCCCTGCTCTTCGCCGCGCTGCAACTGCTCGGCCTGATCGCCCTGCGCGGGCATGCGCACGTCGAGTCCCTGGTCGTGCTGGCCGTGGCCGTACTGGGCCTCGGCTGGGCGGTGATGCCGCTGTTCTTCCCCAGCGGTGACGAGACACTGGACCCGACCCGGCTGGTGATGCTGCCGCTGCGGCCCCGGCCGCTGGTGCGGGCGCTGCTCACGGCGTCGCTGGTCGGCATCGGGCCGCTGTTCACGCTGTGCCTGCTGGTCGGTTCCGTGATCGCGGTCGCGCGGGGCGGGGCGGCGTTCGCGGTGGGCGTCGTCGCGGTCGCCCTGGCGCTGCTGGTGTGCGTGGCGTTCGCGCGGGCCGTCGCCGCCGCCAACGTACGACTGCTGACCAGCCGCAAGGGCCGTGACCTCGCGGTGCTGAGCGGGCTCGTCATCGCCGTCGGGGCGCAGGTCGTCAACTTCGGCGCGCAACGGCTCGGTTCGGCAGGGCTCGGCGAGCTGGACCCGGTCGCGGAGGTGCTCCAGTGGGTGCCGCCGGCGTCGGCGCTCGGCGCCGTGCACGCGGTGAGCGAGGGGTCGTACGGTCTCGCCGCCGTCCAACTGGCGCTGACCGCCGGTGCGCTGGTGGTGCTGCTCGCGGTGTGGTCCCGGCATCTGACGCGGCTGATGACCTCGCCCGACGGATCCACGCTGCCCACCGCCGAGTCGGCCGCCCGCGAGCGGTCCTCGACCGGGCTCGGGCGGCTGCTGCCCTCCGGCCGCACCGGCACGGTCATGGAGCGCAGCCTGCGCTATGTGTGGCGCGACCCCAAGACCAAGGCCGCCTGGGTGACCTCGCTGGCCATCGGGCTGATCGTGCCGGTGTTCAACGCCTGGCAGGGCACCGGGTCGGTGTACTTCGCGTGCTTCGCCGCCGGGATGCTCGGCATCCAGATGTACAACCAGTTCGGGCAGGACACCTCCGCGTTCTGGATGGTGGCCATGACGATCTCCTCGCGCCGGGACGCCTACGTCGAGCTGCGCGCCCGGGCGCTGGCCCTGCTGCTGATCACCCTGCCGTACGCCACGCTCGTCACCGTGGTGACGACCGCGATGCTCGGCGACTGGCGGCGGCTGCCCGAGGCGCTGGGGCTGTCCTTCGCGCTGCTCGGCGCGATGCTCGCGACCGGGGCGTGGACGTCCGCCCGCTTCCCCTACTCCATCCCGCAGGAGGGCTACAAGAACGTCGCCCCCGGGCAGACCGGGCTCGCCTGGATCTCCATCTTCGGCGGGATGATCGCCGCCGCCGTGCTGTGCGCGCCCGTCATCGCGCTCACGATCTGGCTGAACGTGAGCGCCGGGGGCGACGACTGGACGTGGCTGCTGCTGCCGGCGGGCACGGTCTACGGGGCCGCGATCACGGCGGTGGGGCTGCGGCTGGCGGCTCCGCAGACGGCCCGGCGGCTGCCGGAGATCCTGGTGGCGGTCAGCAAGGGGTGAGCTGTCCGGCCCGTTCGGGATGACCTGTCCGTCTCAGTTCGCGCTGAGGGCGTCCAGGAACGGCTCGATCGCCGCGCGCCAGGCCTCCGGCTGGTCGTAGTGCACCAGGTGGCCGGCGTCGGCGACCTCCGCGTACTGGCCGCGGGGCAGCACGCGGACCATCTCCTGGGCCTCGGCGCGGCCCAGCTCGCCGTCGAGGCCTCGCACGACCAGGGCTGGGCACCGGACCTGGGTCAGCTCCTCCCAGTGCGCGTCGTACACCCAGGTCTCGCGGGAACGGAGCATCTGTTCCGGTTCGAAGACGGGGCGCCAGCCGTCCGGGGACTCGGCCATCACCTCGGCGTAGAACGCGCCGCGGGCCGGGTTGGGCCGCTCCACCCAGGGGTCGTCCTCGCCGAACCACTTGCGGACGTCGGCGAGCGTGGCGAAGGGCAGCGGCCAGGACCGGAACCACTGGTCCCACTCGCGCTGCGAGGCCGCGCCGAGCGCGGAGGCCCGCATATCGCAGATGATCAGCCCACGGACCAGGTCCGGGCGCTTGGCGGCGAGCTGCCAGGCGGTCAGGGCGCCCATGGCGTGGCCGATGAGGACGACCGGGTCGAGCCCGAGCTGTTCCAGAGCGGCCTCGACGTCGTCGACGTAGGCGTCACGGGAGAAGGCTCCCTGCGGGGGCTTCTCGCTGCGGCCGTGGCCGCGCTGGTCGAGAGCGACGGCGCGGTACCGGCCGGAGAGCCAGCGGGCGGTGGACGCCCAGTGCGAGGCGCGGCCCATGAGGCCGTGCAGTAACAGCACACCCGGGGAGCCGTTCGGCGCGGTCCCCGCGCCGGGCGTGCGCTGCGGGTCGAGCGAGCGCCGCGGGTCATGCGGGTGCTGCGGGTCATGCGGGTTCTGGGAGTCGTGCGGGTCGTGCGCCGGGTCGGTCTTGGGCGGGTCTCCGAACTCCCAGGCCGCGAGGCGTACGCCGCCCGTCCCGGTCACGTCGATGCGTCGCGCCATGTCCTGGCACCCCCCAAGCTTCGCGCGGACCGTGGTCGTCTCCGGCCGTTCGGTCCTGTGAACCGTGTTCTGCCTGCTGCGCCTTGTTGCTGTGCCGTGCTGTGCCGTGCGTCACCCGCACACTATCGAATGCCCATTCGAGAATGCCGTTCTCGCGGGCAACACCCCTCGTTCGAGTGACCATCCTCAGGGATTGATAGCCGCTGCCGAGGGGAGATCTTCAGCGGGAGGCGGACCGCTCGGGGAAACCGGTCCGAGGGGAATGACCCTGAGAGCTCGGGGCTCCGGGTCAGCACAGGGGAGGACAGGCCCCGGCGCCACAAGGCGCCGGGGCCCTCCACATCTCCACGGCACATCCTCCCGCCCCCTCCCCGGCCGGGCGACATCGCTGTCGAGCCACGGCCAAGAGCCCTCAGGTCATATGCCTCACGCGACAGCGTCGCACGGGAAGCGGACGAGCGCTGCCATTCCACGGACTGAATCCCGGATACGGCGGGATCACGCCAACACCACCGGCGCGGCCGCCCCGGCCGGGCTCAGGGCTTGGCGACGAACACGTGGGAGGCGACCTCCGACTCCAGTTCGGCAGCCTCGCCCCCGCTGCCCACCAGCACACCGCCCGCCGACTCGGTCACACTGACCACCGAGCCGGGCTGCACGCCCGCCCGCCGCAGCGTGTACATCAGCTGCGCGTCCGTCTGGATCGGCTCGCCGATCCGGCGCACCACGACCGTCTTGCCCTCGGCGCCCGGGTCCAGAGTGGCCAGCGACACCATCCCCTCGTCCAGGAACGGGTCGGCGCCGTCCTTCTCGCCGAGCTCCTCCAGACCCGGGATCGGATTGCCGTACGGCGACTCCGTCGGGTGCCGCAGCAGCTCCAGCACACGGCGCTCCACGGCCTCGCTCATCACGTGCTCCCAGCGGCACGCCTCGGCGTGGACCTGCTCCCACTCCAGCCCGATCACGTCGACGAGCAGACACTCGGCGAGCCGGTGCTTGCGCATCACACGCGTGGCGAGACGGCGGCCCTCGTCGGTGAGCTCCAGGTGCCGGTCGCTGGCGACGGACACCAGACCGTCGCGCTCCATCCGCGCCACGGTCTGGCTGACGGTCGGCCCGCTCTGGTCCAGCCGCTCGGCGATACGGGCGCGCATGGGGACCACACCCTCTTCCTCCAGCTCGAGGATGGTGCGGAGATACATCTCCGTGGTGTCGATCAGTCCGGACATACGTGCCCCTCGATGAGATCTGCCGGAGGCTGGACGGCTCACCGGCGCGTGCGCTGGCCCTGCACCCAATTCTGCCGGATACCACCGACAACCGTGCCGCCGGAGGGAAACCAGGGGATTGCGGGGCCCGGCGGAAGGGTACGGAGTTCCCCTTCACGGGCCCCGGAGCCCCGCCGAGCACCCTTGCCCCGGCCGCCACGACCGTATTGACACCACACTGGTCCAGACCGCACCGTGATGCGCGACACACGCCCACCGAGGCCATCCTGAAGGGACCCCGTATGAGCGACCGCGCGCCGGCCGGCCAGTTCCTCGACGCCGCGATCGACCTGCTGCGGCGGGTCCGCGACGAGGAGGCCGACAGCGTCACGGCCGCCGGCACGCTCCTCGCCGACACCGTCGAGAGCGGAGGCCGCCTCTTCGCCTTCGGCGCCGGGCACTCCTCCCTCGCCGCCCAGGACCTCGTCTACCGCGCCGGCGGCCTCGCCCTCATGAACCTGCTCGCCGTGCCGGGCGTCGTCGGCGTCGACGTCAGGCCCGCACCGCTCGGCTCCGCCCTGGAACGCGTCGACGGCCTCGCGAGCGCCGTCCTGGACAGCTCCCCGCTGCGCGCGGGCGACGCCCTGCTGATCATCTCCCTGTCGGGACGCAACGCCCTCCCCGTGGAAATGGCCATGCACGCCCAAGCCCGGGGCGTACGGGTCATCGGCGTCACCTCCGTCGCCTACGCCACCGAGACCAGGTCCAGGCACAGCTCCGGGACGTACCTGAAGGACCACTGCGACCTCGTCCTCGACTCGAAGATCGCGGTCGGCGACGCCGAACTCACCCTCGACAACGTCCCGGCCCCCTTCGCCCCCGCCTCCACCGTCGTCACCTCGGCCCTCCTCCAGGCCGTCATGGCCACCACGGCCGCCACCCTCGCCGACCGCGGCCTGGAACCCCCGCTCCTGCGCTCCGGGAACGTCGACGGCGGGCACGACTGGAACGGCCGCGTCATGGAGCAGTACCGGGACCGGATCTTCTACCGGCACTGAGACGACGGCGGGACACGCACCGGCTCACAGCCGCTCGTCGGACAACCCCGCGAGATCCAGCGACGCCGCGATCCGCACCGCCACATCCTCCGCGTACATCGCGTCGGACCGCTCGAACGCGCTGCGCCCCGCCCCCCGCAGAAACGTCACCACACCCAGCGTCCGCCCCCGGCTGCGCAACACCGCGCACAAGGCGTGCACCGCGTCCGACGGCCACTGCCGGGCCTCTGCCCACAGCCGCGCCTCCTCCGGCGCCGCGGCCCCCGCACTCGCCCGCAGCGCGCCGACCCGCTCCACACACTGCAGAGCCGGATGCCCCTCCGCGTACCGCGCGGGCAGGCCCGCCTGGCCGGAGAGCTTGCTCGGCCCCGGGGCGCCGGACGGCGTCGCGGCGACCCGCACCAGCCGTACCGGCCCCTCGGTCTGCGCATCGACGAGCGCACCGCCCGCCACCCGGTCGATCAACGCGTGGTCGGCGAACCCGGCCAGGGCGAAGTCCAGGTGGACCGTCGCCGCCTCCGCGGGGTCCTCACACTCGGCCGCGGCCCGCGAGGCCCGGTACAGCTGCTGCGTACGGAACCTCAGCAGCGACGCCTCCTGCTCGCTCTGCTTGGCCTCCGTCACATCCTGGAACAGCCACCCCACACCCAGCGGAACCGGCTCCTCCGCGAGCGGCGAGGCCAGCCGCACGAAGCCGCTGCGCCAGCACCGCCGCCGCTCCCCCTCCGGCATGCGCACACCCACCCACACCTCGGCGGGCGCGGGCGGCGCACCCTCCGCCAGCACATGCTGCAGCGCGCTCTCCAGCTCCTCCACGCCCTGCGACAGCAGATCCCCGAGCGGGCGGCCGAGCACCGACGTACGACCCGTGCCCAGCGCCTTGGCCGCGTGTGCGTTCACCACGGCCGGCCGCAGGTCGACATCCACGAGTACGACGCCCCAGCTGGCGTCCTCGAACAGCGCCTCGCTCAACGCGATCGACCGCTCCAGATCGATCTGCGCGTGCACCTCGCTGAAGGCGCAGTACACACCCGCCGGCTTTCCGTCGGGCCCGCGCACGGCCGCCGACTGGGTCCGTACGAGCACCCGCCCGCCGTCCTTCGTCAGCAACGCGAACTCGTTCACCTGCCGGCCCGGGGCGTGCATCGCGGACAGCAGCCGGCTCTCGACCTCCTCGGCGTCCGCGCTGCGCACGGCCCACCCGGCCAGGCCCCGCCGCCCCACCGCCTCGTCCGCGCTCCATCCGAGAATCCGCTCGGCCTCACGGTTCCAGTGCGTCAGGACACCGTCGGCGTCGAAGGCACACAGTGCCGCGTCCATCCCGTCCAGCAACGCGGCAAGCAGATCCGAACCGTCCCGCTCGGGCTCGTCTGGCCCCAGCTCGTCGGTGGTCCCACTACGCCGGGAAGCACTCACCTGGACCCCCTGCAGGCTGCGTCCGCACGTACCGCACGTCGGTTCGCTACTTGCAATCATTCAACTGGAACGTGACCCAGCGCACACCGGGTTCCCACAACATTGAAAGAATCGTTGTACGAGGGCATTCCCCACGTCATCCGCGAACGAACACCCAGCCTCCTCCGGCGCGGCCCCGCGTCAAGGTCTCAGAAAAACGGTTGATCCGAGGCCGATCGGTTTCTTAGGGTTCCAGGTACACGAGAGAGGAGGTGGTTCGGCAGATGTATGAGAACCGGACGCGTGAGGTGGCTGCGGGCTAGCGGCCCGACACCACACACAGTGCGGTGCCGGACCAGCGCGTGAGCGAAACGCGCAGCCGGCCCAATCTCCAGCAGTCACCCGACCCGCGAGCCGCCGGTACGTCCGGCCGGCCCTCCTTGAGGAGGACCAGGCTCGCGGGTCGTCTGCGTTTTCGGGGGTGGTCGTGGAAGGCGAATGGCGCGAGGACCGGGTCGGCAGTGCGCTGCGGGGTACGAATCCGGCCGTGCTGCGGAGGCTGGACGCCGGGTTCGCGGCGATCGGGGACGTGCAGTTTCTGCCCGGCTACTCGGTGCTGCTGACCGATGATCCCGGGGTGCAGAGGCTGTCCGAGCTGCCGCGGGGCAGGCGGCTGGCGTTTCTGGCCGACATGGACCGGCTGGGGGAGGCCGTCGAGCGGGCCTGTCGGCGGGTGGAGTCGGGGTTTCGGCGGGTCAATCTGGAGATCCTCGGGAATGCCGACGGGTTTCTGCACGCGCATGTGTGGCCGCGGTACGACTGGGAGCCCGAGGATCTCGTACGGCTGCCCGTGTGGCTCTATCCGCGGGAGAGGTGGAGCGAGGAGCGGTATGTGCTCGGGGCGAGGCATGCCCCGCTGCGGGAGGCGATCGGAGAAGAGCTGGACCGGCTCGGAGAGTAGACGCCGGAACGGCGAACGGCCATCACGCGGAGCGCTCGGCTCCGGGCGATGGCCGTCGATGTGACGGGCTCAGTGGGCGATATCCCCGTAGCCCTCGATCTCGCGGGGGTCGCGGGTGCCCGGGCCGACGTAGCGGGCCGAGGGGCGGACCAGGCGGCCCGTGCGCTTCTGCTCGAGGATGTGGGCGGACCAGCCGGCCGTGCGGGCGCAGGTGAACATGGACGTGAACATGTGCGCCGGGACCTCGGCGAAGTCCAGGACGATGGCCGCCCAGAACTCGACGTTCGTCGCGAGGACGCGGTCGGGGCGGCGGGCGTGGAGTTCCGCGAGGGCCGCCTTCTCCAGGGCCTCGGCGACCTCGAAGCGGGGGGCGCCCAGTTCGCGAGCGGTGCGGCGCAGGACTCGGGCACGGGGGTCCTCGGCTCGGTAGACGCGGTGCCCGAAGCCCATGAGGCGCTCGCCGTTGTCGAGGGCCTGTTTCACATAGGCCTCGGCGTCGCCCGTGCGCTCGATCTCCTCGATCATGCCGAGGACGCGGGAGGGGGCGCCGCCGTGCAGCGGGCCGGACATCGCGCCCACCGCGCCGGAGAGCGCGGCCGCGACGTCCGCGCCCGTCGAGGCGATCACACGGGCCGTGAACGTGGACGCGTTCATGCCGTGCTCGGCCGCGCTCGTCCAGTACGCGTCCACCGCCGCCACGTGCTTGGGGTCCGGCTCACCGCGCCAGCGGATCATGAAGCGTTCTACGACGGACTGCGCCTTGTCGATCTCACGCTGCGGGACCATGGGCAGGCCCTGGCCGCGGGCCGACTGGGCGACGTAGGAGAGGGCCATGACGGCGGCGCGGGCCAGGTCGGCGCGGGCCTGCTGCTCGTCGATGTCGAGGAGCGGCTTGAGGCCCCAGACCGGGGCCAGCATGGCCAGGGCCGACTGGACGTCGACGCGGATGTCACCGGAGTGGACGGGGATGGGGAACGGCTCGGCGGGCGGCAGGCCGGGATTGAAGGCGCCGTCGACGAGCAGGCCCCAGACGTTGCCGAAGGAGACATGGCCGACGAGGTCCTCGATGTCGACGCCCCGGTACCGGAGTGCGCCGCCCTCCTTATCCGGTTCGGCGATCTCCGTCTCGAACGCGACTACTCCCTCGAGCCCGGGTACGAAGTCGGACATCAGGCGGCTCCTCGTGATGTAAGTGACAGATGGTGTCTGGTGGGGTGAGACGTGTGAACCATGTGTCAGTCAGCTTGCGAAGCGGGCGGCCGTCCGGTGGATCCACGGTCGTCGCGGCGACTCGCGGTCCTGGCCGGTCTCCCCTGTGATGCCCCGTGCGGCTGGCGGTCACCCAACCCGAACGGCATCAGAACGATATCCCCGAGTGCCACCGTTGGGGAGGGTTCACGGCACTCAGTGCCACTCAGTGACGAAGGACACCGTCCATACGGCAAGATGACCGGGTGACCGACCGCGACGCCGTCCCCTTCGATCTGGCCTCGATGCGCAAGCAGTACCGGGCCGAGGGGCTCTCCGAGACCGAGCTGGCCGCCACCCCCGTCGAGCAGTTCGCGCGCTGGTTCAAGCAGGCCGCGACCGACGGCGGGCTGTTCGAGCCGAACGCCATGGTCGTCTCGACGGCCGACGCCGAGGGGCGGGTCAGCGCCCGTACCGTTCTGCTGAAGCACTTCGACGAGCAGGGCTTCGTCTTCTACACGAACTACGACTCCCGCAAGGCCCGCGACCTGGCGGAGAACCCGTACGTCTCGCTGCTCTTCCCCTGGCATCCGATGGCCCGGCAGGTCCTCGTCACCGGTGTCGCGCGGCGCACCGGCCGGGACGAGACGGCGGCGTACTTCCGGACCCGGCCGCACGGCTCACAGCTGGGCGCGTGGGCCAGCGCCCAGTCCTCCGTGATCTCCACCCGTGCCGACCTCGACCGCTCGTACGCCGAGCTGGCCGCCCGCTATCCGGAGGGCGAGCAGGTTCCCGTACCGCCGAACTGGGGCGGTTTCCGGGTGGCCCCGCAGGCGGTGGAGTTCTGGCAGGGCCGGGAGAACCGGCTGCACGACCGGTTGCGGTACGTGGAGCAGGCGGACGGGAGCTGGCGGGTGGAGCGGCTCAGTCCCTGACCCCTCAGCCCAGCGTCTCCTCCAGCAGTCCCGCCCACTGCTCCACCACCCGTTCCCGGCGGGCGGTGTCGTCGGTGAGGAGGTTGGCGAGGCCGAGGCCTCGGGCCATGTCGAGGAGGCCCTGGACCGTTTCGCGGACGCCGGGGAGGGATTCGTCGGCGGCGAGGAGGTCGACCGCTATGCGGTGGGTCTCGCGGCCTACGCGGGATTCGAGTTCGGTGACGCGGGGGCGGAGCTGGTCCTCGTTGGAGGCGGCGACCCAGAGGTGGAGGGCGGCTCGGAAGAGGGGGCCGGTGTAGAGGTCGACGAGGGCGGCGACGACCGCGTGGCGGTCTCCGGACGCGCCCTCGGGAAAGAGGGCGCGCAGGGCCGTCGAGCGTTCCTCGGCGACGTACTCGACGGCCGCGGTGAAGAGGTCCTCGCGGGTCGGGAAGTGGTGCTGCGCGGCGCCGCGGGAGACGCCGGCGCGTTCGGCGACGACGGAGACGGTGGAGCCGGCCCAGCCGTGTTCCGCGAGGCAGGCCACGGCGGCTTCCAGGAGCCGCTGCCGGGTGGCCCGGCTGCGGTCCTGCTTGGGGACTCTCTCCGCACGGTCGGCCGTGCTCACACCACCCATGCCGCATCCCGTCGTTCGAGGAAGGCCGTCATCCCCTCGCGGGCCTGCGGGGAGGAGAACAGCCGGGCCGAGAGTGCGGTCAGGTCGGCCGCGTCCCGGTCGAAGGCTTCCAGCACCCTAGCCGTGAGCAGCCGTTTCGTCTCGGCCAGGGCGTCGGGGGCGGATTTGCGCAGGCCGTCCAGGATGGGGGCGAGGGCCCCGTCGACGTCGTCGGCGTGTGTGGTGAGCAGGCCTGTGCGCTGTGCCTCCGCCGTGTCGAAGCGTTCGCCGGTGAGGTAGTAGCGGGCCAGGGCGCGCGGGTCGGTGCGCGGGAGCAGCGGCAGGGAGATGACCGCGGGGGCGACGCCGATGCGGACCTCCGTGAAGGCGAAGGTGGCCTCGGTGGAGGCGGCGGCGATGTCGCAGGCGGCCAGCAGGCCGAGGCCGCCCGCGCGGACGTGGCCGGTGACGCGGGCGACGACCGGCTTGGGCAGTTCGATGATCTGTCGCAGCAGGGCGACGAGTGCGTCCGGGGGCGGGGGGTCCTTGAGGTCGGCTCCGGCGCTGAAGGTGTTGCCGGTGTGGGTGAGGACGATCGCGCGGACGCCGGTGTCCTTGCCGGCGTCGGTGAGGGCGTCGGCCATTTCGGCGACCAGGGCCGCCGACAGGGCGTTGCGGTTGTGCGGTGAGTCGAGGGACAGGGTTTCCACGGCTCGCGCGCGTGTACGAATGACCAGGCTCATGTGCGCTCCCTGAGCTGTCGGCGGAGGATCTTGCCGGAGGCCGCGCGGGGGACGCCGACGATGAAGGTGACGTGCCGGATCCGCTTGTAGGGGGCGACGCGTTCGGCGACGAACATCATGACCTCCGCCTCCGAGAGGCCGGCGGCGTCCGGCTGGCGGACCACGTACGCGTGCGGGACCTCGTTGCCGTCGTCGTTGTATCTGCCGATGACGGCGGCGTCGGCGATGCCCGGGTGGGTGAGGAGGAGGGCCTCCAGTTCGGCGGGGGCCACCTGGAAGCCCTTGTACTTGATGAGTTCCTTGACGCGGTCGACGACGAAGAGCCAGCCGTCGTCGTCCACGTGGCCGACGTCTCCGGTGTGCAGCCAGCCGTCGGGGTCGATCATCGCGGCGGTGGCGTCGGGGCGGTCGAGGTAGCCCTTCATGACCTGGGGGCCGCGGATGAGGATCTCGCCGGACTCGCCGGCGGGCAGGTCCGAGTCCGGGTCGTCCAGGGAGACGATGCGCATCTCGGTGCCGGCGATGAGCTTGCCGACGGTTCCGGGCGGTGCGTCGCGCATCGCGTCCAGGGGGACGACGTGGGTGCCGGGCGACAGTTCCGTCATGCCGTAGGCCTGGCCGACGGGCGGCAGGCCGAGCCGCTGGGAGCAGGCGGCGGCGAGGCGGGCGTCCAGGGGTGCGGCGGCGCTGAGGATGTACTTCAGGGACGACAGGTCGTACTGGGCGACGGCCGGGTGCTTGGCGAGGGCCAGGACGATGGGCGGGGCCACGTAGAGGCCGGTGATGCGGTGGTTCTGGACGGCCGCGAGGAACTGTTCCAGGTCGAAGCGGGGCAGGACGACGACGGTGGCGCCCTTTCTGAGGGGCGCGTTCATCAGGGCCGTGAGGCCGTAGATGTGGAAGAACGGCAGGACGGCGAGGATGCGGTCGCCGGGGCCCGCGGGTATCGCCCCGTCGAGCTGGGCGAGGTTGGTGGCGATCTGCCGGTGGGTGAGCAGCACGCCCTTGGGTGTGCCGGTGGTCCCGGAGGAGTACGGGAGGGCCGCCACGTCCTCGGCGGGGTCGATGTCGATCACCGGCTCGGGGGCGGCGGAGGCCAGCATGTCGATCAGGGACCGGTGGCCGGTGGCGCTGTCGCACACGAAGATCTCTCGTACGCCGCCGGCGAGTTCGGCGGCCCGGCGGGCGACGCCGAGCAGCGGTGAGACGGTGACGATCCAGCGGGCCGCCGAGTCCGTCAGCTGCTTGGCGAACTCCTGGGCGGTGGCGAGCGGGTGCACGGTGGTGACGGTGGCGCCCGCGCGGGTGGCGGCGTAGAAGGCGGTGGGGAAGGCGATGGTGTTGGGGCTGTGCAGGGCGAGGACGTCGCCCTTGCGCACCCCGGCCTCGGCGAGCCCGGCGGCGACGCGCCGGTGGAAGCGGTCGACCTGCTCGTAGGAGAGGGTGGTGCCGTCGGTGCCGTCGATCAGTGCCGGGGTGCCGCCGAACTCCGTGGCCCGGGCGAGGACCGCCTCGTGGATGGGCAGGTCGACGGGCGGGACGTCTGCGTACTCGCTGCGGAACATGGTTCCTCCTCGCGCGGGCCGTCTCCGGCCGTCTCAGTACGACTTGGGCAGGCCCAGGGTCTGGTGGGAGACGTAGTTGAGAATCATCTCCCGGCTCACCGGTGCGATACGAGCCACGCGCGCGGCCGTTATCAGCTGCGCCAGGCCGTACTCGCGGGTGAGGCCGTTGCCGCCGAGGGTGTGCACGGCCTGGTCCACGGCCTTCACACAGGCCTCCCCGGCCGCGTACTTGGCCATGTTGGCGGCCTCTCCGGCGCCCGTGTCGTCGCCCGCGTCGTACAGCTGGGCGGCCTTCTGCATCATCAGGCGGGCGAGTTCGAGGTCGATGTGCGCCTGGGCCAGGGGGTGGGCGATGGCCTGGTGGGCGCCGATGGGGGTCTTCCAGACCTGTCGGTCGCGGGCGTACTCGATGGCTCGGGCGAGCGCGTAGCGGCCCATGCCGATCGCGAAGGCGGCCGTCATGATGCGCTCGGGGTTGAGACCGGCGAAGAGTTGCAGCAGGCCCGCGTCCTCGTCGCCGACGAGGGCGTCGGCGGGCAGCCGTACGTCGTCGAGGGTCAGCTCGAACTGCTTCTCGGCGGCGTTGAGTTCCATGTCGATGGGGCGGCGGCCGAACCCGGGGGTGTCGCGCGGGACGATGAACAGGCAGGGCTTGAGACTGCCGGTGCGGGCGTCTTCGGTGCGGCCGACGATGAGGGTCGCGTCCGCGATGTCCACGCCGGAGATGAACACCTTGCGGCCGGTGAGGATCCAGTCTCCGGTGTCCTGGTCGCGGCGGGCGGTGGTGGTGATGCGGTGGCTGTTGGAGCCGGCGTCGGGTTCGGTGATGCCGAAGGCCATGAGGCGGGAGCCGTCTGCGAGGGCGGGGAGCCACGTTTGTTTCTGGGCGGCTGTGCCGAAGCGGGCGATGACTGTGCCGCAGATGGCTGGTGAGACGACCATCATGAGGAGGGGGCAGCCTGCGGCGCCGAGTTCTTCGAGGACCAGGGAGAGTTCGGTGATGCCGCCGCCGCCTCCTCCGTAGGCCTCGGGGAGGTTGACGCCCAGGTAGCCGAGTTTGCCTGCTTCTGACCAGAGTTGTGTGGGGTCGGATCCTCGGCCGTGGCGTTTGCCCAGGGCGGAGACTGCTTCTCGTAGGGACTTGTGGTCTTCGGTGTCCATGAGGAGTCCTTTCGGGTGCGGGCCGTACGTGGCTTGTCGCGCAGTTCCCCGCGCCCCTAAGAGGCTTCTGTCACCACCGCCAGTAGTGCGCCCGGCTCTACCTGTTGTCCGGGTACGGCGTGCAGGGCGCTCAGGGTTCCCGTGGCCGGGGCCGTGATCTTGTGCTGCATCTTCATCGCCTCCAGCCACAGGAGGGGATCTCCGGCCTTTACGGCTGTTCCCACTGTCAGTCCGTCGGCGACTCGGACGACCGTGCCCGGCATGGGAGCGAGGAGGGAGCCCGGGGCGTGCTGGGCGGTCGGGTCGGGGAAGCGGGGCAGGGCCGTCAGGGCCGTGTTGTTGACGTAGAAGTGGTCGTCGTAGCGCGTCACGGTGAACCGGCGCTGCACTCCGGCCACTTCGAGTACGACCAGACCCGAGTCGGCGTGCACCACCCGCACCCCCTCCGCCTCCAGGCCCTGCCTCGTGTACCGGTAGTGGACCTCGTGCTCCTCCCCCGCCATCGCATAACGCTTGACCTGCGGCTGTGAAGGCACGTTGCGCCAGCCGCCGAAGCGGGAGCGGGAGCCGGTGTGGGCGTCGGCGAGGGCTGCGGCGAGCGGGGCGTGGGGGTCGGTGGCGGGGGTGGTCAGTTCCGGCAGGTGGCGGTCGTAGAAGCCGGTGTCCATGCGGGCCGCGGTGAACTCGGGGTGGCGCAGGGAGCGGACCAGGAGGTCGCGGTTGGTGACGGGGCCGTGGATCACCACCCGTTCCAGGGCGGAGGCGAGCTTGCGGAGGGCCTCCGCGCGCGTGGGGGCGTGTGCCACGACCTTGGCGAGCATGGGGTCGTAGTGGACGCCGATGTCGTCGCCGTCGGTGTAGCCGGTGTCCAGGCGGACGCCCTCCGGTACGGACAGACGGTGCAGCCGGCCGGTCTGCGGGGCCCAGTCGCGGGACGGGTCCTCGGCGTACAGGCGGGCCTCGACGGCGTGGCCACGCGCGCGCGGAGGGTCGTTGTCCAGGGGGTGGCCTTCGGCGACGCGGAGCTGTTCGGCGACCAGGTCGAGGCCGAACACGGCCTCCGTCACGGGGTGTTCGACCTGGAGGCGGGTGTTCATCTCCAGGAAGTGGGCTCGGCCGTCGGCCACGAGGAACTCGACCGTGCCGGCGCCCACGTAGTCGACGGCCCGGGCGGCCCGTACGGCGAGGGTGCTCAGCTCCTCCTGGAGTTCCTCGGGGAGTCCGGGCGCCGGGGCCTCCTCGACGACCTTCTGGTGGCGGCGCTGGAGGGAGCAGTCGCGGGTGCCGAGCGGCAGGACCGTGCCGTGGGTGTCGGCGAGGATCTGGACCTCGACATGGCGGCCGTTCTCCACGTACGGCTCGACGAAGACCTCGCCGTCTCCGAACGCGCTCGCGGCTTCGGCGCGTGCGGAGGCCAGTTCGGCGTCCAGGTCCGCCAGGTGCCGTACGACGCGCATGCCGCGTCCGCCGCCGCCCGCCGCCGCCTTCACCAGCACGGGCAGGTCGGCTTCGGTGACGTGGGAGAGGGGCTGGATGCCCATGAGCTGCTTGGCGCGGGTCTTGGACGCCATGGCCTCGATGGCCTCGGGGGGCGGGCCGATCCAGATCAGGCCCGCGTCCTGGACGGCCCGGGCGAAGTCGGCGTTCTCGGAGAGGAAGCCGTATCCGGGGTGCACGGCGTCCGCTCCGGCCGCGACGGCGGCCTTCACGATGAGGTCGCCGCGCAGGTAGGTGTCGGCGGGCGCCTCCCCCGGAAGTCGTACGCTCGCGTCGGCCACGCGCGCGTGGAGGGCGCCCTCGTCCGCGTCCGAGTGGACGGCGATGGTGCGGATGCCCAGCTCGCGGCAGGTGCGGAAGACACGGCAGGCGATCTCGCCCCGGTTGGCGACCAGCAGAGAAGTGATCACGGAAGGGTCCCTCACGGTATCGGTCACTGGTCCCCTCACATCCGGAAGACGCCGAAGCCGCCGCGCGCGCCCTCGTAGGGGGCGGTGTGCAGGGCGGACAGGCACAGGCCGAGGACGGTGCGGGTGTCGCGCGGGTCGATGACACCGTCGTCGTACAGCCGCCCGGACAGGAACATCGGCAGCGACTCGGACTCGATCTGCTGCTCCACCATGGTGCGCAATGCCGCGTCGGCCTCCTCGTCGTAGGGCTGCCCCTTCGCCGCCGCCGACTGCCGGGCGACGATGGAGAGGACGCCCGCGAGCTGCTGGGGGCCCATGACGGCCGACTTGGCGCTGGGCCAGGCGAAGAGGAAGCGGGGGTCGTAGGCCCGTCCGCACATGCCGTAGTGGCCGGCGCCGTAGGAGGCGCCCAGCAGGACGGACAGATGGGGGACGCGGCTGTTGCTGACGGCGTTGATCATCATCGCGCCGTGCTTGATGATGCCGCCCTGCTCGTACTCCTTGCCGACCATGTAGCCGGTGGTGTTGTGCAGGAAGAGCAGCGGGATGTCGCGCTGGTTGGCGAGCTGGATGAACTGGGCGGCCTTCTGGGACTCCTCGCTGAAGAGGACCCCTTGGGCGTTGGCGAGAATGCCGACCGGGTAGCCGTGGAGCGTGGCCCAGCCGGTGGTCAGGCTCGTGCCGTAGAGCGGCTTGAACTCGTCGAAGTCGGAGGCGTCGACGATACGGGCGATGACCTCGCGCGGGTCGAAGGGGCTCTTCAGGTCGCCGGGGACGATGCCGAGGAGTTCGTCGGCGGAGTACTTGGGGGGCTCGGCCGGGCCCGGATCCTCGTACGCCTTCCGGTGGTTGAGGCGGGCGACCACGCGCCGGGCCTGGCGGAGCGCGTCGGGCTCGTCGACGGCGAAGTAATCGGCGAGGCCGGACACGCGCGCGTGCATCTCGGCGCCGCCCAGGGACTCGTCGTCGCTCTCCTCGCCCGTGGCCATCTTCACCAGCGGCGGGCCGCCGAGGAACACCTTCGCCCGCTCCTTGACCATGATCACGTGGTCGGACATGCCGGGGATGTAGGCGCCGCCGGCGGTGGAGTTGCCGAAGACGACGGCGACGGTCGGGATGCCGGCCGCCGAAAGCCGTGTCAGGTCCCGGAAGATCGCGCCGCCCGGGATGAAGATCTCTTTCTGGGACGGCAGATCGGCGCCCCCGGACTCCACCAGGCTGATGCAGGGCAGCCGGTTGGCGAGGGCGATGTCGTTCGCGCGCAGGGCCTTCTTCAGCGACCAGGGGTTGCTCGCTCCGCCGCGCACGGTCGGGTCGTTGGCGGTGATCAGGCACTCCACTCCCTCGACGACACCGATGCCGGTGACGAGGGAGGCGCCGACGGTGTAGTCGCTGCCCCAGGCGGCCAGCGGGGACAGCTCCAGGAAGGGCGTGTCCGGGTCGAGGAGCAGCTCGATGCGCTCGCGGGCGAGGAGTTTGCCGCGTTTGCGGTGCCGCGCCACGTACTTCTCGCCGCCGCCCGCGAGGGCCTTGGCGTGCTCGGCGGTCAGCTCGTCCAGCTTGGCGAGCATCGCCTCGCGGTTGTCCCGGTAGTCGGGGCTCTTGGGATCGAGCGCGGAGGTCAGGACGGTCACAGCAGGGCCTCCGGTATGTCCAGGTGGCGGGAGCGCAGCCATTCGCCGAGGGCCTTGGCCTGCGGGTCGAAGCGGTGCTGGGCGGCGACCCCCGCGCCGAGGATGCCCTCGACGACGAAGTTGAGGGCGCGGAGCCGGGGCAGCAGGTGCCGGGTGACTGTCAGCCCGCGACTCTCGGGAATCAACTGCTGGAATCTGTCGGCCGTCAGCTCGTGTGCGAGCCACCGCCAGGCGTCGTCCGTGCGGGCCCACACACCGACGTTGGCGTTGCCGCCCTTGTCACCGCTGCGGGCGCCCGCGACGAGGCCTAGGGGGGCGTGCCGGGTGGGGCCGGGGGGCGGCGGCTCGGGCAGGGGCGGCTCCGGTACGGCGTCGAGTACGGCGGTGTCGTGGGCCGGTGGCACGGGGACTCGACGCCCGTCATGGAGGACCGCCACATGGTCCACTCCACCATGGGGGACGTACACATCCTCGAAGACCCCATAAGGCGAGCCCTTCCCCGGTGGTGCCAGCACATGGAAGCCGGGGTAACTGGCCAGGGCCAGCTCCACGGCCGCCCCGCTCAACGCCCGCCCGACGACGCCCTGGTCCGGGTCCCGTACGACGAGCCGCAGCAACGCGCTCGCCGTCTCCTCTGTGCTCGCGTCGGGCCGGTCGGTGCGGGCCAGCTCCCAGCGCACGTCGGCGGCCTTGCCGAGGGCGGGTTCCAGTTGCTCCCGCACCAGGGCGGCCTTGGCCTCGATGTCGAGGCCGGTGAGCACGAAGACGACCTCGTTGCGGAAGCCGCCGAGCTTGTTGAGCCCGACCTTGAGGGTGGGCGGGGGCGCCTCTCCGCGCACGCCGTCGATCCGCACCCGGTCGGGCCCGTCCTGGCCTAGCCGTACGGTGTCCAGGCGGGTGGTGACATCGGGCCCCGCGTACCGGGCGCCGGCCGTCTCGTACAGCAACTGGGCGGTGACCGTGCCGACGTCGACGAAGCCGCCGGTGCCGGGGTGCTTGGTGATGACGCAGCTGCCGTCCTCGTGCAGCTCGGCGAGCGGGAAGCCGGGGCGTCGGACGTCGCCGTCCCGGAAGAAGGCGTAGTTGCCGCCGGTGGCCTGCGCCCCGCACTCCAGGACGTGCCCGGCGACGACGGCCCCCGCGAGCCGGTCGTAGTCCGTTTCCCTCCACCCGAAGTGGGCTGCGGCGGGCCCGGTGACGAGGGCCGCGTCCGTCACCCGCCCGGTGACGACGATGTCCGCGCCCTCCCGCAGACACGCCGCGATACCGAACCCGCCGAGGTAGGCGTGGGCGGCGAGGCTGCCGGGGTGGGCGGCGGTCAGGTCGTCGCCCTCGACGTGTGCGACGCGTACGGGGATGCCGAGCCGGTCGGCCAAGTGCCGTACGTCGTCGGCGAGTCCGGCCGGGTTGAGCCCGCCGGCGTTGGTGACGATCCGGACGCCCCGCTCGTGGGCGATGCCCAGGCAGTCCTCCAACTGCCGCAGGAACGTCCGGGCGTATCCGGCGCCCGGGTCCTTCAGCCGGTCGCGGCCGAGGATCAGCATCGTCAGTTCGGCGAGGTAGTCACCGGTGAGGACGTCCAGTTCGCCGCCGGTGAGCATCTCGCGCAGGGCGTCGAAGCGGTCGCCGTAGAAGCCGGAGGCGTTGCCGATGCGCAGGGTCATGGGGTGGTCTCCTGCGAAGGCCTCTGGGCGGCCCCCTTCGGCGGGCGTCCGCTGCCCGGCGGCCCGGCGAAGGCCTGCGCGAGGTCCAGCCAGCGGCCGGCGTCGGGGCCTTCGGCGCGCAGCGCGAGGTCGGCGCGGTGGGCGCGCTGGGTGACCAGGAGGCAGAAGTCGAGGGCGGGGCCGGTGACGCGTTGCGCGGCGTCCTCGGGGCCGTACGCCCACAAGCCGCCGGAGGGTGCGCGCAGTTCGATGCGGAAGGGGTCGGCCGGCGGAGTCAGCCCGTGCACGCTGTAGGCGAAGTCCCGGGTGCGCACCCCGAGCCAGGCCACATGCCTCAGTCGGTCGGTGGGTGGGCGCACCACGCCCAGGGCCTCGGCCACGTCCTGGCCATGGGCCCAGGTCTCCATAAGACGGGCCGTCGCCATGGATGCGGCCGACATGGGTGGGCCGTACCAGGGGAAGCGCGCCTTGGGCGGGGCGGCCCGCAGCGCCTCCTCCAGTGCCGTACGGCCCTCACGCCAGCGTGCGAGCAGTTCGGCGGGCGGGAGCGCGGCGCCCTCCTCTGCGCCCTCGTCGACGAAGGAGTCCGGTGCGGTGAGGGCCTTCTCGACCAGGGCACGGAAGCCGTCGGCGTCGGTGACGGCGAGCAGGGCCGAGCGGTCGGTCCAGGCGAGGTGGGCGATCTGGTGGGCGACGGTCCAGCCGGGGGCGGGGGTGGCGAGCGCCCAGTGCGGCGCGCTCGATCCGGCCACGAGGCGGTCGAGTTCCTCGCTCTCCTCGCGCAGGTCGTCGATCACGGACGTCGGATCGGACACGGGCGCTCCCTGGGCCACGGCGGTGTGCGGGTGGTGCGGGGTGGTGCGGCGTGGTGCGGCGTGCTGAGGAGCATGGCAGTGGGGTCAGAAACAATCAAGCATGCTTGCATGAAAATGTGCGATGGCTGAAAGCGTGCTCTTCGGCGGCGCGATCAATACACTCCCAGTCGCGCTCGTTCCATTGGTCGGACTTCGGGGGAGAAACCAGAATGAGCAACTGGAATCCGGGCGGGCAGCCGCCGGGCGCCGGATACCCGCCCCAGGGTGGCCATCCGCCCCACATCCCCCACCCCTACACACCACCCCACACCCCCCACCCGATGCCACCGCAGGCACCACCGCCCGGCCCCCTCACCCGGCTGCGGCGGCGGATCGGGCCCATCAACACCGCACGCCGGGTCTTCAAGCCGTCCCGGCCGGATCTCGTCGAGGACGCGTTCATCGCGCGGATGCAGAAGATCCGCACGCTCGTGGGACTCGGCGCGGTGGTGTGGGTGTCGGTGACCTACAAAATCACCAAGTCCGCAGAGGACGTCGCGAGCGACCGTTTCAACCAGTCGTGGATCAGCGTCCTGGTGCTGTCGGTGACGCTCCCGGTCGCCGTCGGCATCCTGCTGGCCCTGACCGCCCCGTCGGCCCGCCGGGATCTGCTGCGCCGGGCGGCGCGGTCCTTCGGCGCGATCGTGGCCCTCGTGGCGGCGGTCTTCGTCTTCCCGGCGTCCATGCTCACCGGCTTCATCGAGGGGAAGTTCGCCACCAACCCGGTGATGACCGTGATCACTTGGTCGACCGTGGTGTTCATCATGGTGTGGGTGCTGCCGTTCATCGTCTGGGGCATCGGCCTCGCCCTGATCCACGTGTTCCGCACCGCCGACATCCACCAGACCATGCCGGCGCTGCTCGCGATGACGCTGGTGTGGGAGATGACCCTGATCGACGTGTTCACGGGGGCGTACGCGGGCGTGCCGGGGCCGGTGCGGGTGATGTTCCTGCTCGGGGCCCCGGTGTCCGTGACGGCGGTCGGGTTGTGGGAGCTGCGTCGGCTGCGGGTGCGGTACGGGATCGCCGTGGGCGGGATCCTGGTGCGCTGAAGCGGCTCGGGGGCCGGGCCGGTCTAGCCGTCGATGTCCAGCGCGGTCCCGTACAGCCGGTCCACCCTCAGCCGGACGACCACCCGGCGCTCGGCGACCAACTCCTCCAGAAACGCGTCTTCGTCCTCCGGCCTCGCGCCCTGCGGGATCATCCCGAGCAGTTCCCGCCCGACCGCGTCACCGGGAACCGTCGTGGCCTCGGAGACCTCGGCCTCGCCCTCAGCGACGGCGAACGACCACACGTCACCGCCCTGCACATGCAGTGCCGCCCGCGGGTCGCGTCTCAGATGCTTGACCTTGACGCGCTCGGCCGTCGTCGAGAACCGCACGATCCGAGCCTCGGGGTCCCAGCTGTAGACCATGGTCGTCAGATGGGGACGGCCATCACGCTTGACACTGGCGAGCGTGCCGAACTGCTGCTTGCCGAGGAGGTCGGAGAGGGCTTCGTCGGACAGGGGGCGGGGGCCGGGGCGTTGAGTCATGGACGGGTCAACTGTGGTGCCGGCGCGGATATTTCAGGGACGGCGCCCGATCGCGAGCAGGTGGGAACTCGCTGCCAGCAGCTCCGGATAGGGCTCGGCCATGCGTGCCGCCGTCAACGCCGACTCGAACAGAGCCGTATCGCCGAACGACTGGCCGGTGTTGCGCTCGGCCGCCGCGAGCATGGACCAGGCCGGGCCTTCGATGCCGTACACCTCGGCGCCGTCGAAACCGGCTGCGGCCACCTCGTCACGCAACTGCTCGCCACTGTGGAAGTAGGCAGCGGTGAAGGCCTTCTTCCCGTCATGGATCTGCGTGGCCAGGATGCCTGCGATGCTCTGCCGCAGGGGCTGCTTGTGGAGGTGCGCGAAGGCGGCGTGCTCGAACAACGACGAGTAGCGGTTGATACCGGCCGCCGCGAGCAGGCCGCCGGGCTTGAGAACGCGGTGAGCCTCGGCCAGCGCCTGGTCGCGGTCTGCGCGTTCGAGCAGGTGGTAGAGGGGGCCGAGCAGGAGCACGACGTCGTACGAGGCATCCTCGGCCGTGAGCCGGCGGGCGTCTCCGAGTTCGACGGTGGCGCCGGTCAGCTCCGCCTGTTCGACGTGCCTGGGGATCGGGTCGATCAGATGGATTCCGTAGCCGTCCTTGACGAGCCACCGGGCATGGGCACCCGGGCCGCCTCCGATGTCGAGGATCCGTGCCGGCGGGGAGGGGAGGTGCCGGCGCAGCAGTTCCTGCGTGCGTACCATCTCCAGGCGGCCGTCGGCTGTCGAAGTGAGCCGGTCAGCCTCGTCGATGGTCTCCGTGTAGAACCTCACGATCTCCGGGGCTGTCTCAGGGCTCGTCATGCGGGCATTTTGACATCCTCCCCCTCTTAAAAGAGGGGGATTGCAACCCATATGGGCTGAGGTTCACGGGCACTCGAACGGCCGGTGGCCATTGTCACCCCTCCGGCACCGACTGACCGCCGGGGGCGGGGGATCCCGCCCTGTCCTGCCGCGACGTTGATACTGGCGTTGGTGTCCGCGTTGCAGGTGAAGCCGCAGGAGGAGCAGACAAACTCAGCTTGGCTCTTGCGCGAGTTCTTGTCGATCCATCCGCAGGCACTGCACCGCAGAGACGTGTAGGGGGCGGGGACGTCTTCGACCCGGCCGGGAGCTTTGTGCTCGGTGCGCTGGCGGAGCAGGCCCCACCCTTGGGCGAGGACGGCCCGGTTGAGGCCGGCTTTGGCCGCGCGGCCGTTCCTGAGGTACTGGCCGGGCTGGCCGGGATCGGGCTTCGCCTTGGCCCTGGCGGTCATGTTCTTGATGTCGAGCTTCTCGAACCGCACCAGGTCATAGGAGCGGGCAAGCATGGTCGAGGTCTTCTCGCACCAGTCCTTACGCCGGTTCGCCTCCCTGGCCATGAGCTTGGCCACCTTCGCGTACGCGGCCGTCTTGCGCTCGCTGCCCTTCGGGGCGCGGGCGGCGCGGCGCTGGTGCTTGCGGATCTGGGCGCGCTCGCGGGTGGTGAGCTGGGGGCAGTTGAGGGTGCGGCCGTCGGAGAGTGCGGCGGTGATGGTCACGCCACGGTCGATGCCGATGGCCTCGCCGATGCCCGGTTTGTCGATCGGGTCGGGGATGACGGCGAAGGCGATGTGCCACTGACCGTTCTTGAGGGTGACGCGGAACGTCTTCGCCGCGGGAAGCCGGGCGCCCTTGCCTTTGACACTGAGGCGGAAGCGAACCCAGCGGCAGCCGGGCACCTTCACCTGCGCCCACCGCCGGTTGAGTTTCTGCACGGTGACGGCGCGGCCCATGACCTGCTTGCCGGTCCTGGAGTTGATCAGCGGTCGGCCGTCCGGCTCGAACTCGGGGACACGATCGTCGCCGATGACACGGAAGCCCTCGTGCACGAACTTCTTGCGCCAGGTCGGTTCACCGAACCCGGACGTGAAACGCGCGGCCTTGGCCCGGCGAAGTCCTTCAGCGCCTGAGCCTGGACGGTCTGGTTCCCGGCACGCAGCCACTCACTGGCAGCACGGGCCTCGGTGAGCTGACGGCACTGCTCCGCGAACGAGGGCGCTCCGGTGCGCTTGCCGTCGGGACAGTGATGCGCCTTGTCCCGCCGCCAGTGCGCGTGCTGCTCCACCGCGAGATTCCACACGTACCTGGCGTGCGCGCAGTGCAGCAGCATCTGCTGCTCCTGCTCGCTCGTCGGGTAGATCCGAAACCGTGCCACGCCGCGAACCTAGACCGCACGTTCTCCCACCGCGCACACCATCGATCACACTCACCCGCACGAGTGACCACACCAGGCCAGCCACCGGCCTCAGGGCCCTCGATTCTCCGTCACCACCACCTGCCCGGGGGTCGGCCTCAGCGCCATGGACCACGACGCCGAATCGCCCTGACGGCCAATCTGCTCCCCCTGCCCCGCTCCGCAGGGGCGGGCGTTCACCCGGCCCTGAAGGACCGGGCACCCTGCCCGA
The DNA here is from genome assembly GCF_042673825.1 of Streptomyces sp. NPDC057002. NCBI lineage: Bacteria > Bacillati > Actinomycetota > Actinomycetes > Kitasatosporales > Streptomycetaceae > Streptomyces > Streptomyces sp. NPDC057002. The sequence goes on along the minus strand of NZ_JBHURZ010000006.1, from coordinate 216,634 downwards.
AAGCAAGGTGGAGGCCCACCGGTGGACGAGTCCACGGGTCGAAAGTGGGCTTTCATGTCGTCGCTGGAGCGTGAGCAGATCGCCGGTGATCTGCTGCCTTTGGCCGCGACCTCGCCGTCTCAGCGCGACTGTACGAGGAGTGGCGCCGAGCGCGCCGGAGCACGAGCGCCGTCGGCACCGCGGCACCGGGCCACGGATAGGCTCACCCCGCATGGGAGTTGGCGCAGGCGTGCAAAGCAGAATGATCGCCGTCCCGGGCGGGGCGGTGACGCTGTCCGACCGGCGGACGCAGCGGAGTTGGACGGCCGAGGTCGCTGCCTTTCGGATGTCGGCGTTCCCTGTTACTCAGGAGTGGTATGCCCAGGTCACGGGTGAGTGGCCGAGTGCCGCTCGTGGTGAGCGGCTGCCTGTCGAGGGTGTGTCGTGGTGGGACGCGGTCGTCTTCTGCAACGCCCTCTCGGTGGCGGAGGGTCTGACACCCGCGTATCGGACGGGCGTCGAGGCCGAGAACGTCGAGTGGGATGCCTCCGCCGACGGGTACCGGCTGCCGACCGAGGCCGAGTGGGAGTACGCCTGCCGTGCCGGCAGTGCCGGGCCGCGTTATGGCCTGCTCGACGAGGTCGCCTGGTACCGGGGGAACTCGGACGAGCGGGTCCACGCCGTGGGCGGCAAGCGGGCCAACGCGTGGGGTCTGTACGACATGCTGGGCAACGTCTGGGACTGGTGCTGGGACCTCTACGACGCCGAGGTCTACGGCACGTACCGGGTGTTGCGGGGCGGCGGCTGGTCCGACGAGCACTGGAGCTGCCGGGCATCGGTGCGGCGCCGTAGCCATCCGACGTTCCGGATCGACGATGTGGGGTTCCGTGTCGCGCGGTCGGGGGTGTCGGGTGAGGGGCGGGCGGTTGGGTGACCGCAGTGAGTGAGTGGGGACCGGGCCGCGCCTGGCCGCCTGAACCGATCAGGACCGAGCGGCTTGTGCTGCGGGAGTCCGAAGGACGGGATCGTGCGGTGTTCGTCGAGTTGTTCGCTTCGCCGGAGGTGGGCATCCATGTCGGTGGATCTCGGCCGCGTGAAGAACTCGAGCGCGCGGTGCCCGAGGTGCCCGGGCGGCGGCCTGGTCTTTTCGTGGTCGAGCTCGACGGAGTGATGGTCGGCATGATCACACTCGACCGGCGCGACGCGGAGCGTCCGGGGCATGTGCGTCCGGAGGGCGGGGAGGCCGAGCTCGGCTTTCTGTTCCTGCCGGAGGCGTGGGGATGCGGGTACGCCGTCGAGGCGTGCGGGGCGGTGCTCGGCTGGTTCGGCGACGTGCTTCCCGGTGAGCCGGTGGTGCTCTGCACCCGGACCGCAAACGACCGCGCGATTCGTCTCGCGGCGAAGCTAGGGTTCACCGAGGTGGAGCGGTTCGAGGAGTACGGCGCCGAGCAGTGGTTCGGTGTGTGGTCCTCGGTCACGCCCGGAGGAGAGGGATCAGGCGACTATGCAGGTGTCAGAGGTACGGCGTGCGAGGGCCGCGGCCATGTCGATCGCCTCGTCACTCGGCCTGAGAGCCGACGACGCGATCGTTCTTCATGACTCGAACAAGCTCACCCTGCGCCTGCTGCCCTGTGACGTCCTGGCCCGGGTGGCGCCGGTAGCGGATCAGATCGCCGAGTTCGAGGTCGAGCTGGCTCAGCGGCTCGCCGAAGCTGGGTGCCCCGTGGCCGCTCTCGAGCCGCGAGTGGAGCCACGTGTCCATGAGCAGGACGGCTTCGTCATCACGTTGTGGACCTACTACGCACCCGTGACGCCGAGCGAGGTCTCACCGGCCGACTACGCTCACGCGCTCGCGCGGCTGCATGCCGGGATGCGCGAGATAGACGTCCCGACGCCGCACTTCACGGACCGGGTCGAGCAGGCCCGACGGCTCGTGGCGGACCGCGACCGCACTCCGGAGCTCGCCGACGCCGATCGGGAGCTGCTCGGCGACACGTTGCGGGAGCTGAGGCGAGTGATCGAGGAGCGGGGCGGCACCGAACAGCTGCTGCACGGCGAGCCACACCCGGGCAACCTGCTCACCACGGAGAACGGGCTGCTGTTCATCGACCTCGAGACCTGCTGCCGCGGGCCCGTCGAATGGGACCTCGCCCACGCGCCCGACGAAGTCGGCGAGCACTATCCGGGTGTCGATCAGGACCTGCTGCGCCAGTGCCGGATCCTCGTGCTGGCGGTGATCACCACGTGGCGCTGGGATTGGGGCGACCAGCTTCCGGACGGGCGCCGGCTGGGTGTCGAGTGGCTCGGGCAGCTCCGGGCGGCACTCGAGGACGAGCCCTGGCGCCAGGGCTCGTCGCCCTAACCCTCCAGCCCCGTGCTCTCCAGCGCCGCCGTCTTCTTGCGCCCCCGGCCCACCTGTGTGCGCACCGCGCCCATGCTCGCCGCGACGACGAGGGCGATCGCGGCGGCCTCCATGGCGGAGAGGGCCTGGTCGAGGATGAGGAAGCCGGCCGTCGCGGCGATGGCCGGCTCCAGGCTCATCAGGATCGCGAAGGTGGAGGCGGGCAGACGGCGCAGGGCAAGGAGTTCGAGGGTGTAGGGCAGGACCGAGGAGAGCAGGGCCACTGCCGCGCCCAGACCCAGCGTCACCGGGTCGATCAGCTTCGTCCCCGACTCGGCGATGCCCAGGGGCAGGAACAGCACCGCACCGACCGCCATCGCCAGGGCCAGTCCGTCCGCCTGCGGGAAGCGGCGGCCCGTACGGGCGCTGAAGACGATGTACGCCGCCCACATGGCGCCGGCGCCCAGGGCGAAGGCCGCTCCCGTGGGGTCGAGGCCGCTGAAGCCTCCGCCGCCGAGGAGGAACACACCGGCGAGGGCCAGTGCCGCCCACACCAGGTTGATCGCGCGGCGGGAGGCGAGGACCGAGAGGGCGAGCGGGCCGAGGACCTCCAGCGTGACCGCGGGTCCCAGCGGGATGCGGGCGACGGCCTGGTAGAAGAGGCCGTTCATCGCGGCCATGGTGATGCCGAAGACGACGACCGTGCCCCAGTCGGTGCGCGAGTGGCCGCGCAGTCGCGGACGGCAGACCAGCAGCAGGACGACCGCCGCCACGAGCAGGCGCAGCGCCACCACGCCGAGGGCGCCCGCCCTCGGCATCAGGGTCACCGCCAGCGCGCCGCCGAACTGTACGGAGATGCCGCCCGCGAGCACCAGGCCCACGGGCCCGAGGGATCCGAGGCGGCCGGGGCCGCCGGACGGGGAGGGCGTGGCGGCCGTCGCGGACTGGGGCGTGGTGGCGCTGGCAGGAGTGGCTGGCGTGGTCACGGGCGGTCCTGTGCTGGTCGGTCTCCGGGTGCGGGCTGTGCGTACACCGGTCTGCACTCCACGTACATCCCGATGTACTTCTCAGTCCACAGTAATGGACTCAGTCAGGTGCGTGAATCCCTTTTGCCTCTGTCTCGGGCTCTGAGACGTCAGCGCCGCGACAGGTAGAGGTTGAACGCCTTGTACAGCAGCCGGTTGAGGGGGTACTCCCATTCGCCGAGATACTCGACGGCCTCGCCGCCGGTGCCCACCTTGAAGCGGAGCAGGCCCAGCAGATCGCTGGACTCCTCCAGGGTGTCGGTGATGCCGCGCAGGTCGTAGACGGCGGCGCCGAGTCCGTGGGCGTCGGTCATCATGCGCCACTGCACGGCGTTGCTCGGCTGGACCTCGCGCCGGCGGCTGGTGGAGGCGCCGTAGGAGTACCAGACGTGGTCGCCGACGGTCAGCATGGTCGCGGCGGCGAGCACCTCGCCGTCGTGGTACGCGAGATAGAGCCGCATACGGTCGGGGTGTTCGGCGGTGAGAGCCCTCCACATGCCCTGGAAGTAGGACAGCGGGCGCGGGACGAACCTGTCCCGCTCGGCGGTCTCGCTGTACAGCTCGTGGAAGGCCGGCAGATCCTCGAGGTCGCCGCGTACCACCTTCACGCCGGCCTTCTCCGCCTTCTTGATGTTGCGCCGCCACTGCTGGTTCAGGCCGCTCTCGATGTCGTCGAGCGACCGGCCCGCGAACGGCACCTGGAAGACGTACCGGGGCTGCCCCGCGGCGAAGCCGCCCTCGCCGCCGGCCTCGGTCCGCTGCCAGCCCATGCGGCGCAGATCCTCCGCGATCCGGCCGGCCCGCGGGTCGTACGACGTCGCCCGCACGTCCCTCAGCCGCCCGGCGGCCGGGTCCGCGATCCCCGCCTTGACCGCCTCGGCGCTCCAGCGGCGCACCGCGACCGGCGGTCCCATCCGCACGGCGAAGGCGCCCCGCCGTCTCAGGTGCGCGAGCATCGGCTCCAGCAGCAGCTCCAGGCCGGGCTCGTGCCATTCGAGGAGCGGGCCCTCGGGCAGATAGGCGAGGTATCTCCGCAGCCCGGGCAGGTGCGGCCCCGGCAGCGGGCGCAGCAGTACGAGCCCCGCGCCGACGAGCCGCCCGACCGCGTCGAACCAACCCAGGCTCTCCGCCCGCCAGTCGGGCTTCACCTCGCCCCAGGACGGGACCTGGGTGTGGCTTGCGGAGGGGCGGGCCGCGACGAACGCGAGGTGCTCGTCACGGGTGATCGGTTTGACGCGGACGCTCATACGCGGGCTCCTTCGAGTGGCTGGTCCCGCGAGCCTAGGAGCGGCCCCGCCCCTCCTCCGGCTCAGACACTCGGGTCCGCCCGTCGCGTGGTCCGAACGCCTCAAGCGCGTTCCGGTTCGTCATCCCCCGCTCCCTCCAGCCCCGCCGCCAGCACCTCCGCCAGATGGCTCCCCCGCACCCCCGCCAGTTGTTCCAGCTGCGTGCGGCAGGAGAAGCCGTCCGCCAGGACCACCGTGCCGTCCGGGGCGTCGCGTACCGAGGGCAGGAGCTGGTCCTCCGCACAGGCCGTGGACACGTCGTAGTGGCCCTTCTCGAAGCCGAAGTTTCCCGCGAGGCCGCAGCAGCCGCCGCTCAGTTCGCCGGCGAGCCCGGCGGCCTCGCGCAGCCGGCGGTCGGCGGTGTCGCCCAGTACCGCGTGCTGGTGGCAGTGGGTCTGCCCGGCCACCGGGCGGTCCAGGTGCGGCGGAGTCCAGTCGGGGGCGTGGCGTTCCAGCGTCTCCGCGAAGGTGAGGACCTTCGCGGCGAGCCGGGCCGCACGCGGGTCGTCGTGCAGCAGCTCGGGGACGTCGGTGCGCAGGGCCGCGGCGCAGCTTGGCTCCAGGACCACGACCGGGGCGTCGGTCTCCAGCACCGGTTCCATCAGGTCGAGCGTGCGGCGCATGACGGTTCGGGCGCGGTCCAGTTGGCCCGTCGACACATACGTCAGCCCGCAGCAGACGCGGCCCCGGCCCCGCAGCACCGACAGCGGATCCATCGCCACCGTCCGTCCGTCGCCCACCGGCGGCTTCACCAGCCGCATGGTCGGCGGCAGCCCCACCCGCAGCCCGGCCGCCTCCAGCACCCGCACGGCGGCCTGTCCGACGGAGGGCGAGAGGTGCTCGGTGAAGGTGTCGGGCCACAGGATGACCAGGTCGCCCGAACCGGGGGCCGCCTCGCCCCGGCGCCGCTCCCACCACCGGCTGAACGGCTGCCTCGCCACCCTCGGGATGTCCCGCTCGGCTGCGATCCCGCCCAGCCGTTTCGCCGCCCACGCGAAGGGCCGTACTCCCGAGAGCGCGTTGACCAGCCATGCCGTGCGCGTGCGGGACACCGCACGGAGCCACACCGGGAGCCGTCCCATCGAGTGGTGCGCGGCCGGCCGGCGCCTACCGGCGTAGTGGTGGTGGAGGAACTCCGCCTTGTACGTGGCCATGTCGACCTCGACCGGGCAGTCCGACCGGCAGCCCTTGCAGGACAGGCACAGGTCCAGCGCGTCACGTACCTCGGCCGAGCGCCAGCCGTCGGTCACCACCTCGCCCGCGAGCATCTCGTGCAGCAGCCGGGCCCGCCCGCGCGTGGAGTGCTCCTCCTCGCCGGTCGCCCGGAAGGACGGGCACATCACGGAAGAGCCGGACACCGATGTCGTACGGCACTTGGCGACGCCCACACAGCGCCGTACCGCCGCCGAGAAGTCACCGCCGTCGGAGGGGTAGCCGAAGGCGACGTCGACCGGTTCGCGGGGCAGGACGGAGAAGCGCAGGTCGGCGTCGAGGGGCGCGGGGCGTACGAGCATGCCGGGGTTGAGCAGGTCGTCGGGGTCCCAGACGCCCTTCGCCCGCTCGAAGAGGCCCACCATCTCCTGGCCGTACATCCGGGGCAGCAGCTCCGCCCGTGCCTGCCCGTCGCCGTGCTCCCCGGACAGCGAGCCGCCGTGCGCCACCACCAGCTCCGCGAGCTCCTCCGAGAAGCGGCGGAAACGGGCGACACCCGCCTCCGTCAGCAGGTCGAAGTCGATACGGACGTGGATGCAGCCGTCCCCGAAGTGCCCGTACGGCGTGCCGCGCAGCCCGTGCGCGGTGAGCAGCGCCCGGAAGTCCCGCAGATACGCCCCGAGCCGGGCGGGCGGCACCGCGCAGTCCTCCCACCCCGGCCAGGCCTCACTGCCGTCCGGCATCCGGGTCGCCGTACCGCTCGCGTCCTCCCGGATCCGCCACAGCACCCGCTGCCCCGCCGGGTCGGTGACCACCAGGGCGTCCACGACATCGGCCGCCCGTACGATCGCCTCCGCACGCGCGCGTGCCTCCCCCGCCGACTCCCCGCCGGTCTCCACGAAGAGCCAGGCCGCGCCCTTGGGCAGGGCAGCAGTGGACGGCACCAGGTCCGCCGACATCCCCTCCACCGTCAGCGGCCCGAGCGGCAGCAGCCCGGCAGCGGCCTCGGCCGCCGCGCTCTCGTCGGTGTAGCCCAGCACGGCCAGCGCACGCGCGCGTGGCGCCTCGACCAGTCCTACGACCGCCTCCGTCAGCACCCCCAGCGTGCCCTCGGAACCGCAGAAGGAGCGGGCCACGTCGGCGCCCCGCTCGGGCAGCAGGGCGTCCAGCGCGTACCCGGAGATACGGCGGGGCAGCTCCGGGAAGCCCGTGCGCAACCGGGACAGCTCACCGTCCACCAGGGCCCGCAGCCCGTCCGGCGCCCCGGCCCAGTCCTGCCCGAGCCGCAGCCGCCGCCCCCGCGCGGTGACCACGTCCAGCTCGCGCACGCTGTCCGCGGTGGTCCCCCACGCCACCGAGTGGGAGCCGCACGAGTTGTTGCCGATCATGCCGCCGAGCGTGCACCGGCTGTGCGTGGACGGATCAGGGCCGAACCGCAGCCCGTGCGGAGCGGCGGCCTCCTGGAGCCGGTCGAGCACCAGCCCCGGCTGCACCACGGCGGTACGGGTCACCGGGTCGAGTGACAGGAGCCGGTTCATGTGCCGGGTGAAGTCCAGGACGACACCGGTGCCGGTGGCCTGCCCGGCGATGGACGTGCCCCCGCCGCGGGCGACCACGGGCACGCCGTGCTCCCGGCACACGGCCAGGGCGGCGGCCACGTCGTCGGCGTCCACGGGGGCGACGACACCGCGGGGGACCCGCCGGTAGTTGGACGCGTCCATCGTGACCAGCGCGCGGTCCGTCACCCCGAACCCCACGTCACCGCGGACCGCGCCGCGAAGCTCCGTCTCAAGTTCCGACATGGGTCCATCCCATACCCAGCGCCACCCCGTCTCACCCGACGGACGACGTTTCGCCCTGGTTTCTGGAAACGGCTACGCTCCCCTCCGTGGCTGAGATCCAGATTCCCGCTGACATCAAGCCCGCCGACGGACGTTTCGGCGCGGGCCCCTCCAAGGTGCGGACGGAAGCGCTGGACGCGCTGGCCGCGACCGGCACCTCCCTCATGGGCACCTCCCACCGGCAGGCCCCGGTCAAGAACCTGGTCGGCAAGGTGCGCGAGGGCGTCCGCGAGCTGTTCCAGCTCCCCGACGGCTACGAGGTGGTCCTCGGCAACGGCGGCTCCACCGCGTTCTGGGACGTCGCGACGCACGGCCTGATCGAGAACAAGTCGCAGCACCTCACCTTCGGCGAGTTCTCCTCCAAGTTCGCCAAGGCCGCGAAGCTCGCGCCGTGGCTCGCGGAGCCGGACGTCATCTCCAGCGACCCCGGCACGCATCCGGAGCCGCTGGCCGAGGCGGGCGTCGACGTGTACGCGTTCACGCACAACGAGACCTCCACGGGTGTCGCCGCCCCCATCAAGCGGGTGCCGGGCGCCGACGAGGGTTCCCTCGTCCTGGTCGACGCCACCTCCGGCGCCGGCGGTCTGCCCGTCGACATCGCCGAGACGGACGTCTACTACTTCGCCCCGCAGAAGTCCTTCGCCTCCGACGGCGGCCTGTGGATCGGCGTCTTCTCCCCGGCGGCGATCGAGCGCGCGGAGCGCATCCACGCCTCCGGCCGCCATGTCCCGGAGTTCTTCTCGCTGCCCACGGCGATCGACAACTCCCGCAAGAACCAGACGTACAACACCCCGGCCCTCGCCACGCTGTTCCTCCTCAACGACCAGCTGGAGTGGATCAACGGCCAGGGCGGCCTGGACTGGTCGGTCCGCCGCACGGCCACGTCCGCGCGGACGCTGTACGGCTGGGCCGAGGACATCAAGTACGCGAACCCGTTCGTCACCGACCCGGCCAAGCGCTCGCAGGTCATCGGCACGATCGACTTCAGCGACGAAGTCGACGCCGCCGCCGTCGCCAAGGTCCTGCGCGCCAACGGCATCGTCGACACCGAGCCGTACCGCAAGCTCGGCCGCAACCAGCTGCGCGTCGCGATGTTCCCGGCGATCGACCCGGCGGACGTCGAGGCGCTCACGAAGTGCGTCGACTACGTCATCGAGAAGCTCTGACCTTCTCCCGTACGTGACGGAGGGCGCCCCGCACACGCGGGGCGCCCTCTGCCGTGCTCAGGCAGCCGCTCCCCTCCCGAACACCTCGAACAGCCGGGTCAGGCTGTCCTCTTCGTAGCCTTCCGCCGCCCCGCGCCGGAACGTCTCCAGCACCGCGGCCGGCAGCGCCGGATCCACGCCCGAGTCGCGCGTCGTGTGCACGACGTGGTCCAGGCTCGCGACGGCCATCGAGATCCGCTCGACGTCACCGGAGTGCCGCCCCGCCTCGATCCGCGGCGTGTAGAAGTCGAGGAACTGGCTCATCCCGCCCAGCGTCCCGGCCGCGTACGGCGTGATCTCCGAGGCCCTGATGCCGTTCGCGTCCGCCAGCGCCAGCATGTGCAGCCAGGCGGTCAGGGTCGTCCAGAACAGGTCCATCTGGAGCTGGTAGTAGAGCGCGGCGAGGCCCGGGTCCGCACCGCGGTAGTCGGTGCCCGTGATGACCTTCAGGACGTCCTCGTACCGCTCGAAGAGGTCCCGGGGACCGCTGTAGAAGGTGTCGAACTCCTGCGAGCCGATGCCGGACGGCGGTGTCTGCACGCCGCCGGTGAGATGGCGTGCCCCGTGCTTCGCCGCCCAGGCGGCCCCCTCGCGGGCCCTTTCCGGGGTGTCCGAGCTGAGGTTGACCAGGACGCGGCCCTCCAGTGCCGCGGTGGCGGGCTCCAGGACGGTGTACATCGCCGCGTAGTCGGTGAGGCTCAGCACGACGACCTCGTTGGCCGCCAGTGCCTCCTCGACCGTGGCGGCGCGCACAGCTCCCCTGGCCACCAGTTCGTCGGCGCGGCCCGCGGTGCGGTTCCAGACGGTGACCCGGTAGCCGGCGTCCAGGTAGGCACCGGCCATCGCGCGGCCCATGGGCCCGAGACCGATGACAGTGACGGAAGTGCTCACAGATGTCTCCCCGAAGATCACTGAAGCGAGGACTAGAACGAACGCTCTATCCAACGAGGAACCTAGCACAGTGACTAGAGCGATCGCTCTAGCTCGGTACAGTGGCGGCGTGAAGACCAAGGCCCCGCACGACCTCGAGACCGCCGGCACCCGTGAGCGGATCGTCCGTACGGCCTCACGCCTGATGCAGCGCCAGGGCTACGAGGGCACGGGCATCAAGCAGATCTCCCGCGAGGCCGGGGCGACGCTCGGCTCCGTCTACCACTTCTTCCCGGGCGGCAAGCAGGAGCTCGGCACGGCCGCCGTACGGCTCGGCGACGAGGAGTTCACCGAGCTGCTGCGCGAGTCGCTCGGCGCGGAGCAGGAGCCGGAGAAGGCCCTTCTGGGCCTCACCGCGTCCCTGGCCCAGGGCCTGCGTGACTCCGACTGGCTCGACGGCTGCCCGGTCACCTCCACCGTCGTGGGCACGGCGACCAGCGCCCCCGGCATCCAGCAGGCGGCCGCCGAGGCGTTCGCACGCTGGCGGACGGTGGTCGCCGAGAACCTGGTCGCGGCGGGCTTCGCCGAGACGGACGCCGGGGATCTGGCCCACACGGTGATCGCCACCCTGGAGGGCGCCGAACTGGCGTCCCAGGTCGCCCGCAGCGAGGCGCCTCTGGAGGCGGCGGGACGTCATCTGGCACGTTTGATCACCTCGTACAGATGACCCTTCGGACGGCCGGGGCCCCCTGCATCCGGCCTCACCCGGACGGCGAAGGGCGCCCGGCGACGAGCACCGGGCGCCCTTCTTCTCACACAATCCGAGGCTCAGGCGGGCATGTTCAGCCGCCGTAGCCCAGGATCCCGCTCAGGGTCTTGCCGACGTTCGCGACGGCCGACTCGGCCGTGCTCGGCGTCTTCTCCGCCGTGGCCTGCGGCTTGGGGTCGGCCAGTTTCTTGCAGACGGCGTCGGCGGTGCCGCTGCCGTGCGGGACCTTGCCGTTGGTGAGGTACGTCGCCAGGTGCTTGTCGAGGCAGGCGTTGCCGCCCAGCGTGATGCCGTGGTTGCCGCCACCCTGCTCCACCACCAGGCTGGAGCCCTTCAGCAGACGGTGCATGGTGACGCCGCCCTGGTAGGGGGTGGCCGCGTCGTCCGTCGCCTGGAACAGCAGGACCGGCGGGAGCTTGGAGTTGGCGACGTTCACGGGCTTCAGCGACTTCGTCGGCCAGAACGCGCACGGGGCGTTGTACCAGGCGTTGTTCCAGGCCATGAACGGGGCCTTCTCGTACACGGCCCAGTTGTCCTTGCGCCATTGCTTCCAGTCGCGCGGCCAGGAGGCGTCACGGCACTGCACGGAGGTGTAGACGCTGTAGCCGTTGTCGCCGGAGGCGTCGATGGCGGCGATGTCGTCGTACGCCTTGACCAGCGCGGCGGTGTCGTGCTTGTTGACGTAGGCCGCGAACGTCTGGGCGAGGGTGGGCCAGTAGGCGTTGTTGTAGCCGCCGGGTATGAAGATGTCCTCCAGTTCGGAGGCGCCCACCTTGCCTCCCGCCGGCTTCTTGGCGAGGGCCGCCCGCATGGCGTACCACTTGGCCTCGATCTTCTTCGGATCGGTGCCGAGCTTGTACGTGGAGTCGTACTTGGCCATCCACGCCATCAGCGCCTTGTGGCGCTTGTCGAAGGCGTAGTCCTGCTGGATGTTGTCGTCGTACCAGACCCCGGTCGGGTCGACGATCGAGTCCAGCACCAGGCGCCGCACCCGCTCGGGGTACGACTTGGCGTAGACCGCGCCGAGATAGGTGCCGTACGAGTAGCCGAAGTAGTTGATCTTCTTCGCGCCGAGGGCCTTGCGGATCGAGTCCATGTCCTTCACGGCGCTGACCGTGTCGATGTACGGCAGGACGTCCTTGTACTTCGTGCCGCAGGCCTTGGCGAAGGACTTGGCGCGGTCGAGGTTGGCCTTCTCGAGCGCGGGCGTGCTGGGCACGGAGTCGGGGCGCACCGGGTCGAAGTGGCCCGGCTTGCAGTCCAGGGCGGGCTGGCTCTTGCCCACGCCGCGCGGGTCGAAGCCGATGACGTCGTACTGGGCCGCGACCTCCTTGGGCAGGGAGGAGGCGACGAAACCGGCCAGCGACAGGCCGCTGCCGCCGGGGCCGCCGGGGTTGACCAGCAGCGGGCCCTGGTAGGTGGATGCGGTGTGCGGCACGCGGGAGAGCGCCAGCGTGATCTGCTTCCCCTGCGGCTTCGCGTAGTCGAGCGGCACCTTCACCGACGCGCACTGCATCGTCGGGGAGTCGTCCGTGGCGCACTTCTTCCAAGTGACCTTCGCGGCCTGGGCGGTGGTCGTGGAGTGCGGCGCGTCGGCGCTGGCGGGAGCGGCGGTGAGGGTCCCGGCCAGGACGACGGTCGCGCCGCACAGTACGGCTGCGCTTCTTCTCATGGAGTTCTCTCAGAACGGTGAGGGGGGTCAGGCCCGCGTGTCACACGGGCCGTGCCGCATCGTTTCGGAAGAGCACGCCATGCAAATACGTATTCGACCAAGACTTGACCGAATCGAGTCATCCCATGCGAGCAAACCCCTTTAAAGGAGGGGCATTTGGACCTTCGGTAACCAAACGCCCCACTCATCGCATGGGTCAGGACTTACAAGAGGCAGGTCAGGAGCCCGGGAAGGGCTGAAGGAAGCCACGGGCTCCTTCCTGGTCCTCCTTCGCGTCGTCGCCGTCGTCGTCGCACCGGGTCTCCGTCGTGTTGGCCTGGGGCCCGAACAGGACGGACCAGACGATGCTCTCGAGCCCCTGCCGCTGGGTGTTGGACGTGTAGCACGAGGAACTCTGGCCTTTGCCGCCGTCGGACGGCGCGGCGCTCTGGGCCGCGACGGGCGCGGCGGAGGTCAGGGCCGCTCCGAGGATGATGACCGCCGCACCGGCCGAGTGGGCGAGGGATCGGGGCATATAGTGCAATCGCGGAGTTTTCATGATCACACCTTGAGCGGAAAAGCGCGTGGGAGGAAGACTCACGGCCCCTCGGCCGGGCAACTCAACCCGAACGGCCTCCCGGGCCGTACGACTCCGCCGGGGCCCGCTCAGGTCCGGCGCGTGGAGGGCTGCGGAGGCAGCATCACGTCTCCGCTGCGCTTGAGCCGCTGCCAGGGCAGCCGGTAGCCGTTGATCGCGGTCAGGCAGGCCTGGGTGAGGACCAGATACATCACCTGGCGGTAGACGACCTGCTGAAGGGGGAGCGCCCACAGGGGCCGGAGCCGCTCGCCGTCGAGGTGGAAGGCGTACGCGGCACAGACGGCCTGCACCGCCAGCACACCGCACCACGCGAGCACGGTGGTGAGCGGGTTCCCGAACACCAGGCCGTAGAGGGCCAGGATGTCGATCAGCGGGGCGAGCAGCGGGGTGAAGATCTGGAAGACGGCCAGCAAGGGCAGGCCGAGGCGGCCGAAGCGGCCCGCGGGGCCGCGCTCGAGCAGCGCGTGCCGGTGCTTCCACGCGGCCTGCATCGTGCCGTAGCTCCACCGGTAGCGCTGGCGCCACAGTTCCCGCAGCGAGGACGGTGCCTCGGTCCAGGCGAGCGCGTCCGGCACGTAGCGGATCTCCCACCCGGCCCGGTGCAGGGCCATGGTGAGGTCGGTGTCCTCGGCGAGGGTGTCCGCGCTGACCATCCCGGCGTCCCGCAGGGCCTCGGCGCGGAACGCCCCGACGGCACCGGGGATGGTGGGCATGCAGTGCAGCAGGTCGTACATGCGGCGGTCGAGGTTGAAGCCCATGACGTACTCGATGTGCTGCCACCGGCCGAGCAGCCGCCGCCGGTTGCCGACCTTGGCGTTGCCTGCGACCGCGCCGACGTGGGGGTCGGCGAACGGCTGGACGAGGCGGCCGATGGTCGAGGGGGCGAACACGGTGTCGGCGTCCAGCATGACGACGAGGTCGTGGGAGGCCCGCAGGACACCGGCGTTGAGGGCGGCGGGCTTGCCGCTGTTGGGCTGCCTGACGACGGTGACGTTCTCGAGGGCGAGTGATTCCGCGAGGTCGGCGGTGCCGTCGCGGGAGCCGTCGTCCACGACGATGATCTCGACGGGATGGTCGCTCGCGGCGAGGGAGCGGAGCGTCTTGGGGATGCACAGTCTTTCGTTGTAGGCGGGGATGACGACGCTGACGGGCCGGGTGACGGGCGGCCCGGGCCCGCCGGTGCCGGGGCGCCGGTGGCGGCGGGCGTGGTGACGGGCCAGGAAGATCAGCAGCACACAGCGGGCCAGGACGAGCGAACCGACCACCAGCAGCAGCGCGCTGACGGCCGTGACCGCTGTCGCCGACACGGTGACGGCGGCCACGAAGACGCGGCCGCTCCACCGGTCCGCCGTGTCGACGGGGCTGGTGAGGGTGTCGGCGCCGACGAGCTCGGCGAGCGTGGTGAAGCGGTAGCCCTGGGCCTGCAGCCGGGGGATCAGCGTCTTGAGGGCCTCGACCGTCTGCGATCTGTCCCCGCCCGCGTCGTGCAGGAGGACGACCGCGCCCCTGCCCGCGGTCGGGGTGGCCGCGTCGGCGATCGCCCGGGCGCCCGGCCGCCGCCAGTCGTTGGTGTCCTGGTCGATGAACGCCAGGACGTAGCCCTTCTCGCCCAGGCGCCGGGCCAGGGACCACTCCGGGGCGTCGAGGGCGGCGGGGGTCGAGGAGTAGGGCATCCGCATCAGCGAGGTGTGGATGCCCGCGGCACCGGCGAGGGCGAGTTGGGTCAGCGACAGCTCACGGTCGATGTCGCTCGCGGACCGGGTGGTCAGGTCCGGGTGGGAGAAGGTGTGCACGCCGATCTCGTGGCCGGAGCGGACCACCCGGCGCAGCACGTCCGGGTACCGGGCGGTCTGCTGCCCGGTGACGAAGAAGGTGCCGGGCGTGCCGTAGCGGTCGAGCACGGCCTGGATGCGGGGCGTCCAGGTGGGGTCGGGGCCGTCGTCGAAGGTCAGGACGACGGTCTTGTCCGGCGTGCGATAGGTGCGCATGTGGTCGTCGGTGGTGTCGACGACCGGGCCGCCGCCCGAGATCGAGCGGGGGACGCCGGTGGCCCCTCGTCCGCCGCGCCCTTCCTGGTCACCGGCGAAGCCCCTGGTGGTGTAGCCCTCGACCAGGAGGACCGAGGCGACGAAGGCCAGCAGGATCAGGGGGACGACGACGCGGAAGCGATGCCGCGGCGCCAGGGGCGCTCGGGTCCGGCGCGGACCGGGCGACCTCGATGAGCGGTCGGGTGACCGGTCGGGGCGCCGCCGCATCAGGGGGCCTCGGCCACCGTGGGGTCGGCGGGCGGGGGTGTCTCCGCGGCACCGGACGGTGCCGACGGGCTGGGCGCCGGTCCTGTGGGCTCAGGTGCCGGTGGGGCGGGTGGGGCGGTGGTGGGCGGAGCGGGCGAGGGCGGGGGCGAGGGCGAGGGCGCGGTGGTGTCCGGGTCCGGTTCAGCGGTCGGAGCGGCGGGATCGTCGGGGTCCGCGGGCTCTTCCGGTGCGGGTGGCTCCTGTGACTCCGGGGCCTGCGGTTCCGGTGTGCCGGTGTCGGAAGGTGCCGGCGGGCTCCCGGCCACCAGGGGCGGGTCCAGGGAGGGGCCGGGCCCGGTGAGCCCCGGGACGAGCAGGGCGCTGGGGCCGGCCGCGTCCGAGGCGTCGACGGGCGGTGCCAGGGGCGTCCCGCCCGGGGTCCGGTCCGTCGGCGCGGCGGGCGCCGCCACGTCGCCGGGGAGCAGCGCCCCCGGTGCGAAGGGCGTCGCTCCCATCAGGCTCAGCCCCAGCACCGCCATATAGGCCGCCGCGCAGCCGGCCAGTCCGTAGCCGGCGCGCCGGAGATTGCGCGCACGCCTGCCGGAGGAGTCGACGAACACCGGGAGGCTCGGATCGCTCGACGGTTCCTGCCCTGTTTGCCCTCCATTGGCACGGTCAGGCGCCATAGATGTCAGCGTACGCCGCCGCGCGGCCGCCGGTCGGGTGAGGCGCCCGGCGAGCACCGGGCGCCCCACTCGCACCGACGTCAGGTCGCCGTGCAGCTCACACTCGGCACTGCTCCGCCCCCGGGCGCGCCGCCGAGGCCGAGGCTCACCGAAGCCCCCACGGGCACGCTCCCGTTGTGCGCGGCGTTCACCGCCGTCACACTCGCCCCGCTCTGCGTGTACGAGGCGTTCCACATGCTGGTGACCTTCTGTGCGCCGCTCCACGTCCAGGCGACCTTCCACGAGGTCAGCGGCGTGCTGCCCGTGTTGGTCACCTTCACCTCGGCGTTGAAGCCGCCGCCCCAGTCGCTGCTCACCGTGTAGGCGGCGGTGCAGGCGGCCGGGCCGCCGGGGTCACCCGGCCCGCCGGGGTCCGGCCCGGAACCGCCTCCCGCGAAGCCCGGCGCCTTGATCGCCTTGAGGTATCCGTCCTTCGCGGTGTCCACGGTCTGCCAGTCGTCCTTCAGGATGCCTCCCGTGTCGCCGGAGTTGGGGTTCCAGGACCAGAACGTCCAGTGGAAGCTGTCGGCGCCGTTCGCCGACGTCGACCGCAGGTACGTCACCAGCGCGGACAGCCACCGCTGGTCCACCGTCGACTGGAGCGTCGTACCGAACTCGCCGAGCCACACCGGGGCGATGTTCTGCTTGAAGATGTAGCCCCAGTACTTGTCCCAGATCCCCGGCATGTTCGCGGGGAACGAGGGGTCACTGAACCACGGCTGCTGGGCCACCGACGTGGCGTAGTCGTGGGCCGAGTACACCAGCCGGTTCGGCACGTCGAGCTGGACCGGGTACTGGGCCACTCCCATGAGGTTGCCGCCCCACCAGCCGTTCGTGCCGTTGTACGACTGCACGCCCTCGACCATGATCAGCAGCTCGGGGTTGGCCGACAGCACGGCGTTGCCCGCGCGCTGGGCGGCCAGGCGCCAGTCGCGGGTGGTGTCGCCGCAGCCCCAGCAGGCCGGGTCGTGGGGCTCGTTGTGCAGGTCGATGCCGACGACGGTGGAGTTGCCCTTGTAGCGGGTCGCCAGGGCCTTGAGGTTGGTGATCCAGGTCGACTCGGGGACCGACGCCGTGTACCAGAGGGCCGACTGGCCGGCCGCGTCCGGGCGGTGCCGGTCGAGGACGATCTTGAGCCCGGCCTGTCCTGCGTACGCCACGATCTTGTCCAGGACCTGGAGCGAGGTCAGCCCGCGCAGGTCCGTGTTCTTGCCGTCGTGGTTGACGCTGTCGGGCATGGTGCCCGGCTTGAGGATGTCGTCGCTGTAGGGCATCCGGATGGTGTTGTAGCCCAGCGACCTCATCTGGTCGATCATGCTCTTGTAGTCGCGGGCCCACAGGCCGTGGACGACGTGGTTGGCGGTCTCGAAGCCGAACCAGTTGACGCCGGCGATCCGGACGGGCGCTCCGGCCGCGTCCAGGATCTGGCGCCCGCTGGTGTGCCAGTAGCCGGCGCCGGCCTTCACGTCGACGTCGGCGTCGGCGCGGGCCGACGCCGTGCCGGCCAGCGGTAACAGGAGCGCCGCGGCAACACACAGCGCTCTACGCAGAGTGCGGAACATGTGGCTGCTTCCTCTCGGGGAGGCGCGGCCCCGGAATCGAATGGGAGCGCTCCCATAACGCCGCGCACCTCCCAGGAAACTGACGCACCATGAGCACGTCAAGACTCCGGGAGGTGTGCGGCGCTCGTGTCTACCGGCTCAGCTTCTTGAACCGCCGTACCGCCAGCGGCAGGAAGATCGCCGTCAGGATCACCGGCCACACCCCGGCCATCAGCAGCGCGTGCTGCTCGACCCAGGTGTCACCGCCCACCGGCGTGCCGAACAGCTCGCGGGTCGCCGCCGCCGTGGAGGAGATCGGGTTCCAGACCGCCACCCAGCCCAGCCAGTCGGGCATCAGCTGCGGCGCGACGAAGATGCTGGAGATCATCGTCAGCGGGAAGGCCACCGCGAAGAGGCCGCCCGCCGCCTCCGGGTTGGGCACGATCAGGCCGAGCCACACGCCGATCCAGATCAGCGAGAAGCGCAGCCACAGCAGCAGCCCGAACGCGCCGAGAAAGCCCAGTCCGCCGTCCGGCCGCCAGCCCATGGCGAGCGCGGTGAGCATCATGATCGCCAACTCGGCGCAGGCGACGATCAGATCGGTGACACCGCGCCCGGCCACCACCGCCGAGGACGACATCGGCATGGAGCGGAAGCGGTCGATGACGCCCTTGGTGGAGTCGTAGACCATGACGGTCGCCGTGTTGATGAAGCCGAACGCCATGGTCATCGCGAACATGCCCGGCATCAGGAAGTCCTGGTAGTTCCCGCCGCCCGGTACCTTCATCGCGCTGCCGAAGACATAGCCGTAGAGCAGCACGGACAGGATCGGGAAGCCCAGCTGCCAGGCGATGTTGACGGGCTGGCGCTGGTAGTGGGTCAGGCCCCGGCGGACGATGTTCCAGCAGTCGGCGAGCAGCCAGTAGGTGCCGCCGCGCGCGCTCGGCGTGCTCAGGTCGATGGCGCTCACGCCGTGGCCTCCTTCTCGGTCCGGTGTCCGGTCAGGCGCAGGAACACATCGTCGAGGCTCGGCCTGCGCAGCCCGATGTCCTCGACGCGGACGCCCTCGTCCTGAAGGGTCCGCGCCACCTCGGTGAGCGCCGTGACCCGGTCGGCCACCGGGGCGTGCACCCGCAACTCGGTCTCGTCCGCCTCGGGTTCGCCGTCGGTGACCCGGGCGACCACCTTCACCACCCGCGGGATCTCGGCCCGCTCGGCGACCACGACCTCGATCCGGTCGCCGCCGACCAGGTTCTTCAGCCCGTCCGGGGTGTCGTCGGCGATGGCCCGCCCTTGGTCGATCACGGTGATGTGCGAGGCCAGCTTGTCGGCCTCCTCCAGGTACTGCGTGGTGAGCAGCACCGTCGTACCGCCCGCCACCAGCGCCCGTACGGACTCCCAGACCTCGCCCCGGCTGCGGGGGTCCAGGCCCGTCGTCGGCTCGTCGAGGAAGAGCACGGCCGGTGCGAGGATCATCGACGCGGCGAGATCGAGGCGGCGCCGCATGCCGCCGCTGTACTTGCCCACGCCCTTGTCGGCGGCATCGGCCAGGTCGAACTGCTCCAGCAGTTCACCGGCCCGGACCCTGGCCCGCTTGCCGCCCAGATGGAACAGCCGGCCGAACATCTCCAGGTTCTGCCGGCCCGTGAGCACCTCGTCGACCGCCGCGTACTGCCCGGTGAGCCCGATCCGGGCCCGGACCTCGCGCGGCTGCCGGGCCACGTCGAGACCGGCGACCGCGGCGCTGCCGCCGTCCAGCCGGATCAGCGTGGACAGGATGCGCACGGCGGTGGTCTTGCCCGCCCCGTTCGGCCCGAGCAGACCGTGCACCGTGCCCTCGCGCACGGCCAGGTCGAAGCCGTCGAGGGCGCGTTTCTCGCCGTACCGCTTCTCCAGCGCCTCGGCCCGTACCGCGTATCCGTCCATGCCGCCCCTCCCGTGCCTGTTCTTCGCCGACCCTGAACTGAGTACAGCGTACCCGATTACGCGTACGACGTACCCAGTTTTTGCGCGGACCTCTAAGCTGGGCCCATGACGAGCGGTACGAGTGGTGCGAGCAGTACGGAGACCAGCGGCAGCGGCGATATCGCCCGCACCCTCGAACTGCTGTGGGACACCGGCCGCCGCCCCAGCCGGGGCCCCAAGCCGACCCTGACCCTGGACCGGATCGTGGAAGCCGCCATCCAGGTGGCGGACGCCGAGGGACTGGACGGGCTGTCCATGCGCCGCGTCGCCGCCGAACTCGGCACCGGCACCATGTCGCTGTACCGGTACGTCCCGGGCAAGGGCGAGCTGCTCGACCTCATGCTGGACCGGGTGCAGCGCCGCTCCGACAACCCGTCCGACCTCGGCGACGGCGGCTGGCGCGCCGCCCTGGAGGCACTGGGCCGCACGACCCTCGCCCTCTACCGCCGCCACCCCTGGCTGATCCACGTCAACAACGCCCGCCCGGTTCTCGGCCCGAGCGCCGTCGACGGCATGGAGAAGATCCTCACCCGGATCCGCCCGATGGGGCTGACCGACCCCGAGCTGGTCTCCGCGGTCATCATGATCGACGGGTACGTCGTCGGAGCCGCGCGCACGCAGCTGTACGAGCGCGAGGCGGAGCACCGGACGGGCCTGACGGACGCCGAGTTCTGGCAGGCGCAGGTGCCGGTCCTGGAGAAGGCCATGGCTTCCGGCCGCTACCCGGTGATGGCCTCGCTCTCCGAGGACACCTTCGGGTCCGACTTCGACCACTTCGAGTTCGGGCTGCAGCGGATCCTGGACGGGCTCGAGGTCCTGGTGGAACGGCGCGGCCGGTCGGCCGGCTAGAGCCTGCCGGGCTCCCCTACCGGCGCCGTCGCCTCAGCCCCCGCAGCACGAACAGCACGGCACCGGCCACGGCGACGGCGATGGCGCCGTTCTTGAGGTTCCCGCTCAGCCCGTCCCCGTCGCCACCGTCCGAGGCGGCCGAACTGCCGCTGCCGGAGGGCGATCCGGACCCGCCGGCCCCGGGTGCGTCCTGCGGCTCCACGGGACTGTCGGCCCCCTCGGCGCCGTACATGAGCTTCTTCCCGTCGGCGGTGTAGGTGACGGACTCCCCCTGCCCGAGGAACGGCACCCCGAGCCGCTCCCTCTTCTTGATCTTCCCGCCGTTCCAGTCGTACGCGATCGCTCCGAAGTAGCTGCGTACGACGAGGCGTTCGGCGTCCGGGGAGAGCGTGGCGTCGGTGGCCTCCAGGTCGGGGACGGCCGCGACGGGCCGGAAGACGTTGCTCCCGGTGGGAGAGAGCTCTGCCGGGCCCTCGTACAGATGCCCGCCCTTCTCGTTCTTGTCGACGATGTAGACACGGCCGGTCTTCGGGTGCACGACCAGCGACTCGGCGTCTCGCGCGCCGTCGGAGTACTTCACGACGTACTGCGTGGCCCGGACGGTCTGGTCGCGCAGGTTCTTCGGCTCGGGCAGCCGGTAGATCCACACATACGGCCAGCTGCCGCCGAGGTTGTCGCCGATGTCGCCGACGTAGATCTGGTTGTCGGGCCCGATGGAGATGGCCTCGACATCGCGCGGGCTGCCCACACCGGCCATGGTGATCGTGGCGACGGTCTCGCCCGTCGCGCTGTCCACGGCGTAGAGATACGCCCCGTCGTCGCTGTCGTTGTGCGTCCAGTAGATGCCGGGGTGCTGACGGGAGGCCGCCAGGCCGCTGGACTCGGTGATGCGCGGATCCTTGATCGTGAACTCCTCGTCACCGTCGGCGGCGGAGGCGGGCACGGCGAAGGCGCCCACGAGGAGAGCCGCGGCGAGGAAGGCGAACGGTCTGCGCATGCCCCAAGACTGCCATCCCGCTCCGCGGTTCACCGGCCACCGCCCACCACTCACCCCCTGGGGCCGCGTGGCCCGACTCACACCCCGTCCGGCGGCCCGAGCCTCCCGTGATCCTCCATGATGAGCGGATGCTCAGGTTCATGCCCGTAGGTGACTCCATGACGATCGGAAGCACGGGCGAACACACGTGGCGCTACCGGATCTGGCAGCACCTGTGCCGTTCCTACGGCGGACCCTTCACCCTCGTCGGCCCCCGCGAGACGCTCTACGACAAGCTCGACGAGGCCCCGACGTCGTACGCCTACGCCGAACCGGACTTCCCGCGCGCCCATCTGGCCGGCTGGGGCGAGGGCTGGCTGCACATGGCCCCGCTGATCGGCGAGGCGGTGCGCAAGCACCGCGCCGACGTTCTCCTGGTCTCCCTGGGCCTCATCGACCTGGGCTTCTACACGAACGCGGAGCAGACCGCCGAGAACGTCCGGGCCTTCGCGGCCGAGGCACGGGCGGCGAACCGGCGGGTGCGGATGGTGTGGCTGCCGGTGACCCCGAACGTACGGGCCCAGACGGACACGGCGTTCGCCACCGAGGTCGCCCGCTTCAACGAACTGCTGGCGAAGACGGCCGCGGACCTCGACGAGCCCGGCTCCCCCATCCTCCTGGCCTCGACCCCGCCGTCGTACGACATCCCCACCGACACCTACGACGGCACGCACCCGGGCACGAGCGGCGAGCACAAGATCGCGGGGGCGTTCGCGGAGGCGATGTACCAGGCGTGGGACCTGGGCGAGCCCTACGAGGAGTAACTCTCGGTGATCGCCTCGGTCAGGAACTCCGCGCAGGCCCGGGGCGCAAGGTCGTCCCAGCGCTCTGTCTCCTCCCCGACGTAGACCGCCCGTGCGTGGGCGACAACGGGCCGGTGCTCGGCGGGCAGCCGCCCGAGCGCCCACTCGGCCGCCGCGTCCTTCGAACGAATGTCCCCGGTGGTGAGGGTGGTCCAGATCCGGGCGAGGGTGAGCAGCACGTTGCGGGTGTCGGAGTCCAGCTCGCCCATCAACTCCGGCACGCCGGCGACGACGGCCCGCCTGAGGTCGGCGTGCGGCACGGGATCGAGGAGCTCGGCGGGCGGCGGCCCGTGGAGCGGGGCGTCGGCGAGCATGACCATGGTGAGGAGGGGCGCGAGGTCGGGGCTTGGCTCGCGCCCCGGGATCACCCCGCGCTCGTACTCCTCCCGCAGCCAGTCGCCATAGAGAAAGTCGCAGGTGGGCGGGTAACGCCAGGGCCGCACATCGTCCCGCACGACGACGATCAGCTCGACGTACCGCCGCCCGCCCACGCCCGACACCTTGAGCAACTCCTCGACCAGTTCCCGGCGTTGGGCGTGGGTCATGGACTCCCGCACGACGGCCAGGACGTCGATGTCACTGTGCGGGCGCAGTCCGCCGAGAGTGGCGGAGCCGTGGAGGTAGCTGCCGAGGAGGGTGTCGGGGAGGGTGCGGTGGAGGAGCCGTTCGAGGTGCCGGGTGTCGGGCAGTTCTGGCATATGCGCGCATTCCCGTGTCGTGGTCACCGTGCGTATCGTTGTACTGCGCGGCTGCCCACGTCCATGGAGCGGTCGGGGAGGAGCGCCACGATGACCGTCCTTGAAGACAGGATCGAGATGGCCGAGGCAGACCACGAGCTGACTCTGGACAAGCTGTTCGAGTCGCTCGAGCGGACCACCCCCGAGGGTTACAAGGTCGAGATCGTCGAGGGGGCCATCTTCATGTCGCAGCAGCGGGACACGCACTGGGAGATCATCGCCGACCTCTATGAGCAGTTGCGCACCAAGTACCCGCGCAAGCGCGTGAAATCGGACGTCCGTGTTGACTACCCGGGCCACCTCAACGGCTTCGCCTCCGACGTGACCCTCGTGGCCGAGGGGGCCGAGAAGAACGAGAGGGGCCTCTGGCTCTGCAAGGACATCGAGTTCGTGGCCGAAGTCATCTCCAAGGGCACGGCCCAGAACGACTACGGCCCCAAGAGAGCCGCCTACGCCCTCGCCGAAGTCCCCGTCTACCTCATCGCCGACCCCTACCAGGGCAAGTGCCACCTGTTCACCCAGCCCAAGAACGGCGACTACGCCATGGAGACGACGGTCACCTTCGGCTGGGAAGTCGACCTCACCGTCACGGACATCGGCCTCACCCTCAAGACCGACGAGTTCCCCCGCGACTGACGTCCCACCCCATCAGAACCCCACATCAGCCGGCCGATAAGCCGGCGGCCGGCGTACCCCACTGGCCCGCTCATACGCGTAAGCCAACCGCAACAACACCGGCTCACTCCAAGCCGTCCCCATGAACGTCAGCCCCACCGGCAGGCCGAAGGCGAAGCCCGCCGGGACGCTGATCGCGGGGTAGCCCGCGAGGGCCGCGGGCGTGGACGCGCCGCCGCCGTGGGCGTCCCCGCGGATCAGGTCGATCTTGGCGGGCGGCCCGGTGGTCGGCATCACCAGGGCGTCCAGGTCGTGTTCGCGCAGCACGGCGTCGATGCCCTCGGCACGCGACAGCCGGTGGTTGGCGGCCAGCGCCTCCCGGTACTCCCGCTCGGTGAACTCCAGCCGCTCCACCGCCTCCAGCCCGTCCTGGCGTACATAGCGCAGCTCCCGGTCGGCATGCGCGCGATTGAACTCGATCAGCTCCCCGAGGCTGCGAGGATGGTCGCCCGGCGCCGCGGCGAGGTACGCGTTCAGCGCCCGTTTGATCTCGTAGACCTGGACGATCATCGAGCCGGGCAGGTCCTCCAACTGCTCGGCCGTGGGGATGTCGGCCGGGTCGACGATCGTGGCTCCGGCCTTGCCGAGCACCGCGATCGCGCGTTCGGCGATCTCGTCGGCGTGGTGGCTGTAGCCGAAGTAGACCGAGCGCGGCACGCCGATCCGCGCGCCGCGCAGGCCGTCCGCGTCCAGGAACCGGGTGTAGTCGCGGTGGAAGTGGCCGCGGCTCGTCTTCGTCGCCGGGTCGCGGTCGTCGACGCCGACCAGCGTGCCGAGCAGGATCGCCGCGTCGCGGACCGTGCGCGCCATCGGGCCCACGCTGTCCTGGCTGGGCACGCCGGGGATCACCCCACCGCGTCCGACCAGCCCGACCGTCGGCTTCACACCGACCACGCAGTTCGCCGAGGCCGGGTCGATGATCGAGCCGTTGGTCTCGGTGCCGATACCGGCGACGCACAGGTTGGCCGCGACGGCGACGCCCGTACCGGAGCTGGACTCGCTCGGGGAGCGGTCCAGCTTGTAGGGGTTGCGGGTCTGGCCGCCGCGGGCGCTCCAGCCGGCGTGGTGGGTGAGCGACATGCCGCCGGCCCACTCGCTCAGGTTGGTCTTGCCGAGGATGACGGCACCGGCCTCGCGCAGCCGGGCAGCGACCGTGGCGTCCGCCGCCGGCCGCAGGCCCTCCAGGGCGAGCGAACCGGCCGTGGTGTGCATCCGGTCGGCGGTCTCCACCAGGTCCTTCAGCAGGACGGGCATACCGTGCAGCGGCCCCCGGGCCCGCCGCTCGGCATCCCGCCGGCGGGCCTCGCGCAGGGCGTCGGGGTTGACCTCGATCACCGCGTGCAGCAGCGGGTCGAGGCGCTCGACGCGCTCCAGGTAGTAGCGGGTGAGGCGTTCGGCGTCGAGTCGCCCGTCGGCGATGCGGCGGCGCAGCTCGGTGATGTCCAGCTCGTCCAGTTCGCCGGGTCGGGTGTCGGCCCGGGCCGAGGCCGTGCCGAGCCAGGGCGTGGCCGCCGCGGCGGTGCCGAGGGCGAGGGCGCTTCGGCGGGTGGTGGATGACGCGGGAGTCCTCATGAACAGCACGGTAGAAGCGTGAGCGGCTCGATTCGCTGAGGCCGTCACCCGAATCTGGCCGGGAGTCCGCCCCCGGTCCGGCCGGGGGGAGAGCCCGGGGTCACCCGACGGGAACGCACGCCGACGCGGGTACGTGCTTGCCTCGAGCGCACTTCAAGACGTTGGCTTGGGCAGCATGAAGTACACGCAGCTCGGACGCACGGGACTCAAGGTCAGCAGGCTCGTCCTCGGCACCATGAACTTCGGTCCGCAGACCGACGAGGCCGACAGCCACGCCATCATGGACGCGGCGCTGGACGCGGGCATCAACTTCTTCGACACCGCCAACGTGTACGGCTGGGCCGAGAACAAGGGCCGTACCGAGAGCATCATCGGCAACTGGTTCGCCAAGGGCGAGGGACGGCGCGACAAGGTCGTCCTCGCCACGAAGGTGTACGGCAACATGGGCGCCGACGGACCGGCCTGGCCCAACCACGACAAGCTCTCCGCCGTCAACATCCGGCGGGCCGTGGACACCAGCCTCAAGCGGCTCCAGACCGACCACATCGACGTCTACCAGTTCCACCACATCGACCGGGACACCCCCTTCGAGGAGATCTGGCAGGCCATCGACGTCCTGGTCCAGCAGGGCAAGATCCTCTACGTCGGGTCGTCGAACTTCCCCGGCTACAAGATCGCCCAGGCCAACGAGATCGCCGCCCGGCGCGGCGGGACCATCGGACTGGTCAGCGAGCAGTGCCTGTACAACCTCGCCGAGCGGCGTGCCGAGATGGAGGTCATCCCGGCCGCTCAGGACTACGGGCTCGGCGTCATCCCGTGGTCGCCGCTGCACGGCGGTCTGCTGGGCGGCGTGATCAAGAAGGAGGTCGAGGGCGGACGGCGTGCCTCCGGCCGCGCTGCCGACGCCCTCGCCGACCCGGCGAGCCGCGCGCGGATCCAGTCCTACGAGGACCTGCTCGACAAGCACGGCATCGAGCCCGGCGAGGCCGCCCTGGCCTGGCTGCTCACCCGCCCGGGCGTGACCGGCCCGATCGTCGGCCCGCGCACGGCCGAGCAGCTCGCCTCGGCCCTGCGAGCGGCCGACCTCGAGCTGTCCGAGGAGCTGCTGACCGGCCTCGACGAGATCTTCCCGGGCCCGGGCCCGAGCCCGGAGGCCTTCGCCTGGTAGCGCCCCCACAGGGGCGCGGGGAACTGCGCGACAAGCCCCCACCGGCCCGCAGCCGGAAGGCGACCGCAGTTCCCCCGGCGCGCCTACCTCCCCAGCGCGGAAGCCAGGGCGACGACGAGAAACATCAGCACGAGCACACCGGCCATGATCCGGTTACGGGTTTTCGGGTCCACGGCACCGAGCCTAACCGGCACCCCCGAGCGCCCACCGACCGACCGCCTCATACCGGGGCTGCTCACCCGGCACCCCCGAGGTCGGCAGATTGCTCCGCACCAGCGCCAGCTCGCCCACCGTCCAGGTCCGGCTCGTGAACCCGGCCAGGGCGTCCAGACACGCCCGCACGTCCCGCGCCTCCCGGCTCCTGGCGATCGTCAGATGGGCCTTGTACCGCCGGTGCTCCCCCATGGGCACCCCCGCCTTCCGCGCCGCCGCCTCGGCCCGGTCGGCCAGCAGCCGCAGGGTCGCCAGGTCGCCCTCGGCCCCGGCCCACAGCGCCCGGCCGTGCCCGAACTGACCGCCGCCCCGCACGGCCAGCGGAAAGGCGCCGGTGCGGCGAGCGACCCGCTCCAGCCGGGCCGACAGCTCCGGCACCAGGCCGTCGTCGACCTCCCCGTAGAAGGCGAGCGTGAAGTGCCAGCCGGCCCGGCCGGTCCAGCGCATCCCGTCCGCCCCGGGCAGCTTCCGCAACGCGTCGACGGCGGCGCCGAGTTCACGGGTCACCTCGTCGGGGGGCAGTACAGCGGCGAAGACTCTCATGGGGCCCAGCCTGGCACCATGAGGCCATGGAGATCAGCATCAGAGAAGGCGGTCCCGACGACATCCCCGCGATACTCGGCATGCTCGACAGCTGTGTGGAGTGGCTGGTCTCACAGGGGCGCACGGGGCAGTGGGGGACGAAGCCCCTGTCTCAGAGCCCGAAGACGGTGGAGTCGGTCGGCCGGTACATGGACGAGGGCAGCGTGTATCTGGCCGAGGCCGACGGCGTCCCGGCCGCCACCCTCACCCTCACCGACTCGCCCGGCGCCTATCTGGCCCATCTCTCGCCGCCCGGCGAACCCGAGCGGTACATCCACTGGCTGGCCTCCGACCGCCGCTTCAAGGGCCACGGCCTGGGCAGCGCGCTCCTCACACACGCCGCCGAGGAGACCCGCCGGGCCGGGGTGGGCCTCCTCCGGGTGGACTGCTACGCCGGAGACGACGGCAAGCTCGTCCGCTACTACGAGGCCAACGGCTTCACCCGCGCCGAGGCCTTCACGGTCGGC
Organism: Streptomyces sp. NPDC057002; assembly: GCF_042673825.1. Taxonomy (NCBI): domain Bacteria; kingdom Bacillati; phylum Actinomycetota; class Actinomycetes; order Kitasatosporales; family Streptomycetaceae; genus Streptomyces; species Streptomyces sp. NPDC057002. Next base: position 189,350 of record NZ_JBHURZ010000006.1, on the reverse strand, counting down.
GAGAACAGGTGGCCGGGCCGGCTGCTGGCCCGGAGGGTATAGACCCCGTACCGACGCCCTGTTACGCCGCCGGAGCCAGCGCCTCCTGCTCCCGGGGGACGAACCGCACCCGTGGGTGACCGTGGTGCCAGCCCACCGACAGGCGCAGATTGCCGACGCGGACCAGGATCAGGCCGATCACGGCCGCGGCGGCGGCCGCCACCGCACCGCCGGCCGCCAGGCCGACCCGGGCGCCGTAGGTGTCGGTGATCCAGCCGACTATCGGGGCGCCGACCGGGGAGCCGCCGAGGAAGACCATCATGTAGAGGGCCATGACACGGCCGCGCATGGCCGGGTCCGTGGACATCTGGATGCTGGTGTTCGTCGTGACGTTGACCGTCATGCCGAACAGCCCCAGCGGGACCATCAGCAGGGCGAACAGCCACAGCGTCGGCGTCGTCGCCGCCACGATCTCCAGCGCGCCGAAGACCATGGCGGCGGCGATCAGCAGCCGCAGCCGGGCCGTACCGCGCCGCGCCGCGAGCAGGGCGCCCGCGACGGAGCCGACCGCCATCAGCGTGTTGAACATGCTGTAGGCGCCCGCGCCCGCGTGGAACACATCGTCCGCGAAGGCCGAGAGGTAGACGGGGAAGTTGAAGGCGAAGGTGCCGACGAAACCGACCAGGACGATCGGCCAGATCAGCTCGGGCCTGCCGGTGACATAGCGCACGCCCTCCCGCAGCTGTCCCTTGCCGCGCGGGGCGCGCTCCACGGCATGCAGCTCACGGGCGCGCATCAGCAGCAGACCGGTGAGCGGGGCGACGAAGGACAGTCCGTTGAAGAGGAAGGCGAAGCCGGTGCCGACGCCGGTGATGAGTATGCCCGCGACAGCGGGGCCGACCAGGCGGGCGGACTGGAAGTTGGCGGAGTTCAGGCTGACCGCGTTCTGCAGCTGCCCGGGGCCGACCAGCTCGGAGACGAAGGACTGCCGGGCCGGGTTGTCGACGACCGTGGCCAGACCCATCGCGAAGGCGGCGACGTACACGTGCCACACCTGGACATGGCCGGTGAGGGTGAGGACCGCGAGGGCGAGGGCGGTGAGGCCCATCGACGACTGGGTGACGAGCAGGGTGGGCCGCCTGCGCAGCCGGTCGACGAGGACACCGCCGTAGAGGCCGAAGAGCAGCATCGGCAGGAACTGCAGCGCGGTCGTTATGCCGACGGCGGCCGAGGAGCCGGTGAGGCTGAGGACCAGCCAGTCCTGGGCGATGCGCTGCATCCAGGTGCCGATGTTGGAGACGACCTGCCCCAGGAAGAACAGGCGGTAGTTCCTGACCTTCAGGGAGGAGAACATCGAGGACTTGCGCGGGAGCGGGGCGGAGGGAGGCGGGTCGGAGGCGGGCGGGGAATCGTGGGGATCAGGTGCGGGGACGGAAGCTGCTCCGGGTCCCGAACTCAAAGGGTTCGCCTCCTTGCGACAACGGCTTACAGATGCGCGAGCTTCTCCAGCACGGGGGCGGCGGCGCGGAGTTTCGCCCACTCGTCCTCGTCGAGGTCCTCGACCAGGGTGGCCAGGAACGCGTTCCGCTTGCGGCGGCTCTCCTCGAGCATCGTTTCCGCCTGCTCGGTGCGCGTCACGACCTTCTGGCGCCGGTCCTCGGGGTGCGGCTCCAGACGGACCAGCCCCTTCGCCTCCAGCAGCGCCACGATGCGGGTCATCGACGGCGGCTGGACGTGTTCCTTGCGGGCGAGCTCGCCCGGCGTGGCCCTGCCGCAGAGGGACAGGGTGCCGAGCACCGACATCTCGGTGGGGCTGAGCGACTCGTCGACACGCTGGTGCTTGAGCCGACGGGACAGCCGCATCACGGCGGATCGGAGGGAGTTCACGGCGGCTACATCGTCGCCATGGCTGAGGTCCGGCATGTTCTTTAGCGTAACTCATTACTCTCGCTAAAGACTACCGGGGGCACGCGAAAACACCCGTGACCCTGGCCACTTACCCGTGACATCACTCATATGGGTGATCCGACAGCGGAACGCGACCCACCGCACCGAAAGATGCCGCGACCCTCATGCCCATGGGGACCAGCGTGCTCAGCCTGCGAATAGACCACGACCTGCTCGACCGGCTCCGGCACCATGCCGCGAAAAGGGGAATGAGCGTCCAGGACTACGTCGTCCGGACGCTCATTCGAGATGACTTCGACGAACGGTTCGAGGCCGCCGTCGAGGAGACGGAGAAGTTCTACGGAGTCACCTGAGGACCCCGTCCGGTCACGTCAGTCCCAGCGCGGGCATCAGGTAGTAGAACCCGAACACCGCCGCCACCACGTACATCGCCGTCGGAACCTCCCGGCCCCGGCCGGCCGCCAGGCGCAGCACCGCGAAGGTGATGAAGCCCATGCCGATGCCGTTGGTGATCGAGTACGTGAACGGCATCATCAGCATCGTCACGAACGCCGGGACGGCGATCGTGTAGTCCGCCCAGTCGATCTCCTTGACGGAGCCGGAAAGGATCAGGAAACCGACCGCGACCAGGGCCGGGGTGGCCGCCTGGGACGGCACCATGGTGGCGACCGGCGTCAGGAAGAGGGCGAGGGCGAAGAGCCCGCCGGTGACGACGTTGGCGAGGCCGGTGCGGGCGCCCTCGCCGACCCCGGCGGTGGACTCGACGAAGGCGGTCGTGGCCGAGGAGGAACTGGCACCACCGGCGGCGACCGCGAAGCCGTCCACCAGCAGCACCTTGTTGATGCCGGGCATCTGACCCTGCGCGTCCGTCAGCTTCGCCTCGTCGGAGACGCCCATGATCGTGCCCATCGCGTCGAAGAAGCACGACAGCAGCACGGTGAAGACGAAGAGCACGCCGGTCAGCATGCCGACCTTCTCGAACCCACCGAACAGACTGACCTGCCCCACCAGCCCGAAGTCAGGACTGGCAACGGGATTCCCGGGCCACTTCGGAGTGGTCAGCCCCCAACTCGGCACATCGACCACGGCCTCGATCACAACCGCCACCACCGTCATGGCGACGATGGAGATCAGGATCGCCCCGGACACCTTGCGCACGATCAGCGCGAGCGTCAGCAGCACACCCAGGACGAAGACCAGCACCGGCCAGCCGTTGAGATGACCGTCGCCGCCCAGCTGCAGCGGAACGGTCGTCTGCGCGACATCCGGGATACGCGAAACGAAACCGGCGTCGACCAGCCCGATCAGCATGATGAACAGGCCGATACCGATGGAGATGGCCTTGCGCAGCCCGAAGGGCACGGCGTTCATGACCCGCTCGCGCAGCCCCGTGGCGACCAGCAGCATCACGACGAACCCGGCGAGAACCACCATGCCCATCGCGTCCGGCCAGGACATACGCGGAGCCAGCTGAAGCGCGACAACCGAATTCACACCCAACCCGGCGGCGAGCGCGATCGGCACATTGCCGATGACACCCATGAGCAGGGTGGTGAAGGCCGCCGTGAGAGCCGTGGCGGTGACCAGCTGACCGTTGTCCAGCTGGTGGCCGTACATGTCCTTCGCGCTGCCGAGGATGATCGGGTTCAGCACGATGATGTAGGCCATCGCGAAGAAGGTGGCGAGACCGCCCCGGACCTCGCGGGACGGGGTGCTGCCCCGCTCCGAGATCCGGAAGAAGCGGTCGAGTGCGCCGTACGTGGGCCCGGCTCCCGGCTGTTCAGGGGCGGGGACCTGGGCGGGAGCCGAGGACGACATGTATTTGGTGGTTCCTACGAAGAGAAGTGGTCAGACACAAACCGTTTCAGTATGAACATATAAACCCCCGAACGACCATCTCCGCGCGTAGACCTGATCGCCTCGTAAGCTGTCCTCATGGCGAAGTGGACCCCCAGGCACGAGGCGCCGGAGCCCCTGGAGGGCCCCGTGGTAGCCACCATCATCGGCGGCACGATCATCTGGTTCGCCCTCTTCCTGATCCAGCTCCCCTTCTATGGCTGGTTCGACGACCACGGCCACACCTGGTGGCTGTGGACCTGCCTGGCCGGAGGCGGACTCGGCCTGCTGGGCGTCTGGTACGTCCGTAAGCGCGACGCCGCGATCAAGCGGGCCGCGGCGCAGGACACGACGACCACTCCCCCGACCCGCTCGACACCCTCGGCCCAGTAGGGCCGCATCAGCGAGCCACGACGCGCCCGCACCCGCCGGCTCACGGAAGGGGCCGTGTCGGGGGGTGTCCGCCCGCAGCGGTTGTCGCGTCAACGAACAGTCAGTCGGTGTCTCACCCCATCGCGACGTTCCGAGGACGGACACCCCCCCCGGCGCGGCCCCGACCCACCACCCGGCGTAACGCGCACGCGCACCCCAACGCTCCGGCGAGACACAGCCCCGCCCCCTCCCTACTCTCAAAAGGAGACGGCGAACGCCCGGAACCGGTGAGGAGCGCAGCCATGACGATGGAGAACAGCGCGGTCGAGGCGGACCGGACTCTGAAGGCCAAGCACCGGGCGATGTGGGCCCAGGGCGACTACCCGTCCGTGGCCGCCGAGGTCATCCCCGGGCTGGGAGCGGTCCTGGTCGAGGCATGCGGCGTGCGCCCCGGCCAACGCGTACTGGACGTCGGCGCCGGCAGCGGCAACGCCGCGATCCCCGCGGCCCTGGCCGGTGCGGACGTCATCGCCTCCGACCTGACCCCGGAGCTGTTCGCGGCCGGCCGGCTCGCCGCCGAGAAGCAGGGCGCGGACCTCACCTGGCAGGAGGCCGACGCCGAGGCGCTGCCCTTCGGCGACGCGGGATTCGACACCGTGCTGTCCTGCGTCGGCGTCATGTTCGCCCCGCACCACCAGCAGTCCGCCGACGAACTCGTCCGGGTCTGCCGGCCGGGCGGCACCATCGGCCTGCTGAGCTGGACACCCCAGGGCTTCATCGGCCGGATGTTCGCCACGATGAAGCCGTACGCGCCCCCGCCCCCGCCCGGTGCACAGCCGCCCCCGCTGTGGGGAGACGAGGGCCATGTGCGCGCGCTCCTCGGCGACCGGGTCACGGACGTCCGCACCGAGCGCGGAACCGCAAGGGTCGACCGCTTCGCGACGCCGGAGGCGTTCCGGGACTACTTCAAGGAGCGCTACGGCCCGACGATCGCCGTCTACAAGAACATCGCCGACGACCCCGACCGCGTCGCCGCCCTGGACCGCGACCTGGTGGACCTCGCCCGCGACGGCGCCCTGGGAACGGGCCCGGGCGGGACGGCCCTGGAGTGGGAGTACCTGCTGTTCACCGCCCGCCGGACAGGCTGACGGACGCATACAACTGCCGTACGACCAGGGCACGACGCCCATCCTCCCCAGGTCGGATCTTCCCCGCATTCAGCAGGTGAAGCGGCAAATCCGCACGTACCGTCGAATGCATGACGCATCTCGACGCGGGTGCCCGGCTCGACTCCGTCCGGCCGGCGACGGTCACCTCGCCCGTGACCGGCCTGACCGGTGCTCAGGTCGCCGAGCGCGTGGAGCGCGGGCAGATCAACGACGTGCCGGTGCGCAGCAGCCGCTCCACCGTCGACATCGTCCGCGCGAACGTCTTCACCCGCTTCAACGCGATCATCGGCGTGCTGTGGCTGATCATGCTGGTCGTCGCGCCGATCCAGGACAGCCTGTTCGGCTTCGTGATCCTCGCCAACACCGGCATCGGGATCGTCCAGGAGTGGCGGGCGAAGAAGACCCTGGACTCGCTCGCGCTGATCGGCGAGGTGCGTCCCACGGTGCGCCGGGACGGGATCTCCGGTCAGGTCAGCACCTCCGAGATCGTGCTCGACGACCTGATCGAGATCGGGCCTGGTGACAAGGTCGTCGTCGACGGTGTCTGCGCGGAGGCCGACAACCTGGAGATCGACGAGTCACTGCTCACCGGCGAGGCCGACCCCGTGGTCAAGAGCCCCGGCGACCAGGTGATGTCGGGCAGTTTCGTGGTCGCGGGCGGCGGGGCGTTCCAGGCGACGAAGGTCGGCCGTGAGGCGTACGCCGCGCAGCTGGCCGAGGAGGCCTCGCGTTTCACCCTCGTCCAGTCCGAGCTGCGCTCCGGCATCTCCACGATCCTCAAGTACGTCACGTGGATGATGGTCCCGACCGCGATCGGCCTGATCATCAGCCAGCTGTTCGTGAAGGAGAACGCCTTCGACGACTCCGTGGCGCGCACGGTCGGCGGCATCGTCCCGATGGTTCCCGAGGGGCTGGTCCTGCTCACCTCCGTCGCCTTCGCCATCGGCGTCATCCGGCTGGGCCGCAAGCAGTGCCTGGTCCAGGAGCTGCCCGCGATCGAGGGGCTGGCCCGGGTCGACACCGTCTGCCTCGACAAGACCGGCACCCTCACCGAGGGCGGCATGGACGTCACCGAGCTGCGGCCGCTCCAGGACGCCGACGAGACGTACGTACGACAGGTCCTCGGCGCCCTCGGCGAGTCGGACCCGCGCCCGAACGCCTCCCTGAAGGCGATCATCGACGCCTACCCGGACGGCGAGCAGTGGCGCTGCACCCAGGCGCTGCCCTTCTCCTCGGCGCGCAAGTACAGCGGCGCCGCGTTCGCCGAGGCCGGCGGGGAGACGAGCACCTGGCTGCTCGGCGCACCGGACGTCCTGCTGCCCGACGACGACCCGGCCCTCGCCGAGACCGGGCGGCTGAACGAGCAGGGCCTGCGGGTGCTGCTGCTCGCCCGGGTCGAACGTGACCTCGACGACGCCGAGGTGACCGAGGGGGCCAAGCCCACCGCCCTGGTCGTCCTGGAGCAGCGGCTGCGGCCCGACGCGGCCGACACCCTGAGCTATTTCGCCGACCAGAACGTCCGGGCCAAGGTCATCTCAGGCGACAACGCGGTGTCGGTCGGCGCGGTCGCCTCGAAACTCGGGCTGTCCGGCACCACCGTCGACGCCCGCCGGCTGCCCGCCGACGAGGACGGCATGGCCCGGGCCCTCGACGACAACACGGTGTTCGGGCGGGTCACCCCGCAGCAGAAGCGGACCATGGTCGGGGCTCTGCAGTCCCGCGGGCACACGGTCGCGATGACGGGCGACGGGGTGAACGACGTCCTCGCCCTGAAGGACGCCGACATCGGTGTGGCGATGGGCTCGGGCTCGGAGGCGACCCGGGCGGTCGCGCAGATCGTGCTGCTGAACAACAGCTTCGCCACGCTGCCGTCGGTGGTGGCGGAGGGCCGCCGTGTGATCGGCAACATCACGCGCGTGGCGACCCTGTTCCTGGTCAAGACGGTCTACTCGGTGCTGCTGGCCGTCCTGGTGGTCTGCTCACAGGTCGAGTACCCGTTCCTGCCGCGCCACTTGACCCTGCTGTCGACCCTCACCATCGGCGTCCCGGCGTTCTTCCTCGCGCTCGCGCCCAACAAGGAGCGGGCCAGGCCCAATTTCGTACGGCGGGTCATGCGGTACGCGATCCCGGGCGGGGTGGTGGCGGCGGTGGCGACCTTCGCGACGTATCTGATCGCCCGGCAGCACTACTCGGGCGCGGGCGCGCTGGACGCGGAGACCAGCGCGGCGACGCTCACGCTGTTCCTGATCTCGATGTGGGTCCTGGCGATCGTCGCCCGCCCCTACACCTGGTGGCGCATCGCCCTGGTCGCCTCGATGGGCGGGGCGTTCCTGGTCGTGCTGGTGGTGCCGTGGCTCCAGCACTTCTTCGCGCTGAAGCTGGTCGGTATGACGATGCCGTGGATCGCGGTCGGCATCGCGGTGGTGGCGGCGGCCACCCTGGAACTCACGTGGAGATGGGTGGACCGCCGCTTCCCGGCGTAGCCGCCTTGTCTACTTGACGTCGACGAAGTCGCCCGTGGCGTTGACCGCCGGCGTGGTCGTCGTGCCCGCGAAGGAGTAGCGGAAGTAGCCGTCCACGGAGGCCTTGACCGTGGTCTTCAGCTCGCCCGTGGAGTTCGACTTGATGGTCTTCACCGTGGTGTAGGTGTTGGAGTTCTTCTTACGGAACTGCAGCTTCACCGACTGGTTGGTGTAGCCGTGGTACTTGTTGTCGTCCCAGTTGGCGCGGGAAAGCTTGCCGGTGACGGTGATGGTCTTGCCCTTCTTCACCGGCTCCGGCGAGGCGTTGACCGTCAGCTTGGAGAAGCGCTGGAGCTTGAAGGAGTTGGTCGGGTCCGTCACCGCGACACCGACCTCGTCCAGGTTCGGGCTGTCCGGGTTCTCGCCGTTGAACGCGACCGCGAAGCCCGCGGCCTTCCAGGAGCCGGCGTCCTCGTTCAGCAGCGCGAACGGGTCGATCTCGACGGTGGTCTTGCAGTTGGCGACGGTCGCGGAGGAGTCCGTGCAGCTCGCGTCGTTGCTGTCGAAGTAGAAGATCGAGTCCTCGAACGAGGCGCCGCGGTACAGCTCGACGCCCGCGAAGAAGTCGTCCGCGTGGATGTCGACGTCCGCGCCGTGCGTCAGCTTGAAGGAGACGGGCACCTTCACCACGTTGGTGGTGCCGGCGGAGATGTTCTTGCCGTTGTTGACCTTGACCGAGGAGAAGGTCGCGTTCAGGGCGTACGGCTCGCCGTCCACGGCGGCGGCGAGGGCCGACCGGCCGGAGTCGGCGTGGACGACCTTGCTGGCGGCGGCGATGTCCGCGGGGACCTTCGGCTCGGCGGCCTGCGCGGCCGGCACGGCGAAGGCGGAGAGGGCCAGGGCGCCGGTGACGGCGGCCACGGTGGCTCGGATGCGCATGCGTTCTCCAGGTGGAGAGGGGCCCCGGCGCTCGTCGTCGGCTCCTGGGGCCCAAGTGATCGTGGAGTCTGTTGACTCACGTGATCAGATACCCGAGCGGTTCGCTTGGTTGTACGACAGGTGAAAAATATGTGCGGAAGTTTTCACCGACATCAAATGTCACGCCGTACTCAGTCGAACCACCGGTCCCGCGCCAGCTCCTCCGTCCGGGACGGGTCCTCCAGCAGTGCCGCCACCTCGAACCGCCGCGGCCACTGGCCGGCCGCCCAGGCCAGGCCCGCGGCGACGCCCTCCAGGGTGGCCGCGTGCAGGACACCGTCGTCGGTCAGCCGCCAGTCGATCTCCACGCCGTCGACGACGAGTTCCTCGTGCTCGACGTAGGAGGCCGGGGTCAGCCGGCCGAGCAGCACCCGCACCGGCTCCGGCACCTCGTGCTCGACGCCCTCGGAGGTGACCTCCCCGGTGACGGACTCGCTCAGCCGCCGCACCTGGAACAGCTCGGCCAGGTCGGCGGCCCGGGAGGGGCGGACCGGCAGCAGCGGGACGCCCGAGGTGAAGGGCAGCAGGTCCGGCGAGTCGACGACCACGGCGTCGGCCGCGTCCACGACCTCCACCCGGCCGTCGACGACCGCGCGCAGGTCGTCCGGCAGGGTCACCTGTTCCGGGTCCAGCTCGGCCAGCGCGCCGTAGAGGGCGTGCAGCTGGGCGTCCGCCACCTCGCGCTCGGGCTCGGCGAGCCGGTCGAGCAGTTCGGCGGCCCCGCCGGGCTCGTCCAGCAGCGCGGCGACGGACGTCCGTACGCCCAGCGCGCGCAGCACCTGTTCGTCCTCGAATCCGGTGGCGTCGGCCTCGTCGTACAGACCGCGCAGCAGCGGGTCGCCGCCGGCGGCCCGCAGACCGGCCGGGCGGCGTCCGTCGAGCACCGGGTTCCCGCGCAGCCACCATGCCGCGTACGGCCGTACGGCCTCGTGCGTTCCGTCGTGCAGCAGGATCCGCACGGGCTGGACGATCGCGTCCCGGAAGGGCGGCTGTGAGAGCAGGGCCAGGGCCTGGGCCCACTTGTCCTCGTCGACCAGGTCCAGGTCCCGGACGGCGATGATCTCCGTCGCGACCGGCGGCACCGGGCTGTCCGGGAAACGGTCGAGGATGTCCTCGCACCACACGTCGACGGCGTCCAGCAGGCCCGCGTCGTCGGGCTCGGCGAAGTCGCCCTCGCGGGGCTCCAGTTCGTCCGGGTCGAGGACGACGTCGGTGGCGCGGACGAGCGCGAAGTTCACCAGGACCCCGCAGGCGGCGAGCGGCTGCTCACCCCACCTGCCGGCCAGTTCGGCGTCCACGGCGGCGAGTTCGCCCTCGCGCATCACCTGGGCGAAGGGGCCGCCGGGGAAGACGAGTTCGCAGGCGGGGGCCGGTTCGCCGTCCTCGTCGGGCAGGGCGAGGGCGCCGAGCCAGGGCTCGTCGCCGGGCTCAAGGCCGGCGTCCCGCACCAGCGCGAGCACGGTGTCGGCCAGCTCGTCGGCGTCGAGGGTGTCCTCTTCCCAGTTCACCCCGCCCTCGTCGTCCAGGGACGCGGCGACGGCGGCCCGTACCTGCGGGGTGGTGAGCACGGCACGCGGGCTGGCGGGCAGGGCGCCGAGCTTCTCCAGGAGCGGGTGGGCGGCGTCCGGGTGGGCGACCTTCAGGCCGAGCCGGGCCAGCACCTCGGGGTCGATACGGGCGGCCTCCGCGCTGGGCAGGAGGACCTGCCGGGGGCCGATCGTCGTACGGCCGTCCGCGAGCGGCACCGGGAGGCCCGACAGCCGGTCGGGGTCCACGCCGGCGAGGCTGTCGTAGAGCCGTCGCCACCAGCCGGGGTCCTTCTCGAGCCCGGCCAGCCGGTCGATCGCGTCGGTCAGCGGGACGCGGGCGACGCCCAGGGTCCGCAGCTCCGCGCGCCGCTCCAGTCCGCCGGGCAGCAGGGTGGGCAGCACCTCGGCGAGGACCCGCACGGTGTCCGCGCCCGCGCCCTCGACGATCTCGGCGTCGCGGGGCCGCAGGGAGTCGGGCAGGTCGTCGTCCTCGTGCTCCTGGGGCTCGGCGGCGGGCGGCAGGAAGGAGGTCCTCGGCAGTCGCTCCAGGATCGCCTGGCGCAGGGCGCCGTCCAGCTCGCCCTTGCCGAGCGGGCCGGGCACGAGGCCGATGATCCCGGTGGTCACCGGCCGCCAGTCGCCGAGGAGCTCGGCGTACGCGTCGGCCGCGCGCTGGACGAGGAAGTCGGTCAGCGGCCCCGGGGCGGCGTGCCGGCGGGTGGAGTCCAGCGGGAACGAGGCGATGAGCAGGGCCGGGACGCCGAGCGGCTCGTCGCTGGGCGTGGGCGCGTGCACGACCGGGCTGGTGCGGGGCCGGGCCGGGCTGCCGTCGCTGTCGACGGGCACGGCCCAGGTGACGGACCACCGCGGCCGCAGCCGCTCCTCGACGGGCCGGTCGGCGAGCAGGTCGGGGGTGAGCGGGCCGTGCGCGACGGCGGTGCGCCAGTGGGTGACGCCGCCCTCGGAGTCGTCGACGACGGTGAAGGGCCCGTCGGTACGGCGGGTGATGGTCCTGGGGCTCTCCCCGTTGACCTCCACGACGACCTCTTCGAGGCCGGGGAGGGCGAGCAGCAGCGCGTCGTCGACGGCGTGCAGCAGCCGCTCGGCGAGGTCGGCGGCGGGATCGTCGCGCAGGGGCAGGATGACGGCGGTGTCGTACGGGTCGGGGGCGGTGCCCTCGGCGGCGAACGGCAGCCGCAGCAGCGGTACGTGCCCGTCGCGCCGCCGGACCTCGTCCCCGAGTCCGGGGCTGTGCCGGGCGGTCTCGGCGGCCAGGTCCCTGGCCTCGGCGAGGGACCAGCGGACGCCGCCGTGCCGGCCGACGACGGCGGGCTCGTCGGTGACGGACAGGACGGCGGCGAAGCCGACACCGAAGCGTCCGACGGCCTGCTCCTGGCTCTCCCGCTTCGCCGACGCCCGCAGCGTGGACAGCGACTCGACACCGGCCGCGTCCAGGGGTGCCCCGGTGTTGGCGGCGACGAGAACGCCGTCCCGCAGGGTGAGCCGCAGCCGTCCCGGCACCCCGGCCCGGGCCGCGGCGTCGGCGGCGTTCTGGGCGAGCTCGACGACGAGCCGGTCCCGGTAGCCGCCGAGGACCAGGTCCTCCTCGGCGTTGGCGTCCTCACGGAACCGGGCGGGGCTGGTGGCCCAGGCGTCGAGGACACCGCGGCGCAGACGCGCGGTACCGAACGGATCGGCCCCCTCGGCGGCGGGCCGCACGAACTTGCTGCTCACGTTGCCGTTCCTTCTCCTCGTCGACGTGAGGACGAAGGTACCGCCTGCGGAGCGGGGGGTGTGCGCCTGCCCGGCCCGGTCACTGCCGGGCGCGGGCCGCTACGAGTGCCCCAGTTCCTCCGTGTCCTCGTCCGCCGTCGCCGCGACCGAACCCGAGTCCGCCGCCGGGCGCAGCGGGAAGGGGTCCACCCGGGTCTCGTCGATGACCGGGGAGGGCGGCTGCGGGGGGCGGGGCATGACCGCGGCCTCGGAGTGGCCGCCGCAGCCGTAGGTGAGGGAGACGAGGCGGCCGTCGGCCGGGGAGAACTCGTTGGCGCAGACGCCGAAGGCCTGGCCGAGGGAGCCGCCGATGGGGGCGAGGAAGCCGCAGGTGACGCAGGCCGCCGGGGCCGACTGGGCCATGGGGGTCTTGGGGCCGAACGCCTCCTCCCAGCGGTCGGCAGCGGTGTACAGGCCGTAGCGGGACAGGACGCGGGCCCGGCGCATGCCGAGCTCCTCCGCCACTCCGGTGATGGAGCCGCGGGTCGGGGTGACCGGGAGGAAGCCGGAGGGGGGTCCCGCGGTGACGTCCGCGTCCTCCGCCTCCACGAGGTCGGCCATCTCGTGCGAGACGGGGGAATTCGGTGCGGGCTCGTCCTCGCCCGAGTAGCCGGGCTCCAGACGCAGATCCTCGGCGTCCGTGGGCAGCAGATCGCCCGGCCCCATGTCGCCGGGGCGCAGCCGCTCGCTCCACGGCACCCACTCGGGCGCGAGCACCGCGTCCGGGCCGGGCAGCAGCGCCGCCTCGTCCACCGTGACGATCTTCGCCCGGGACGCCCGGGCCACCGTCACGGCCCAGCGCCAGCCCCGGTACCCCAGCTCCCGGCACTCGAAGAAATGCGTGACAACGCGGTCCCCCTCGGAGACCGTCCCCACATGCTCGCCGACGATCCCTGGCGCCGCGGCCTCCTCGGCTGCGGCACGCGCGAGGTCGACGGCCTCGGCGCACAGACGGTCAGGGGTGCGGCTTCGCGTTGTCGCTGCGCTCACAGGTATCGCTTCTCTCCATACGCCGTCTCACGAGTGCGCCACTCCCAGCGCGGGGGCGGACGGAGCGGACCGGGGGACCGCGTCGACGTCCTTCATCCATTTTGCGGGATGGCTGAGATACGCACGCTACCCTTCCGCCCCACTTCGCGTACACCGACGGTCCCATGACCCGACGACCGGGCAGTCATCCGACAGTCACCCCACAGGCCCTATACAAGCGGTAATGGCACTACCCACAGCCTTCTCGGGGCACTATGACGTCGTGGCAGCCGCGAAGACGCCCGTCAAGGGAAGCAGCCGACTGAGCGGACCGGGCCGTATGCGCGGCTCCCTCCGCGCGGTCGGCCGTGCCCTGCACTTCCCGGTCACCGGAACCGCCCGCGGCATCCGCAAGGCCACCCACGCGCACGGCGCCGGCGAGTCCGGCCTCGGCAAGCTGATCGAGCTGCACGGCGTGAACGGCGCCGGCGATGTCATGGTCACCGTCGCCCTCGCCTCGACCGTCTTCTTCTCCGTCCCCACCGACGAGGCCCGCGGCCGCGTCGCGCTGTACCTCGCCATCACCATGGCGCCCTTCACGCTGCTCGCACCGGTGATCGGCCCCCTCCTCGACCGCATCCCGCACGGCCGCCGGGCTGCCATGGCCGGCGCGATGCTGGCCCGGGCGCTGCTCGCGATCGTCCTGTCCGGGGCCGTCGTCACCGGCGGTATCGAGCTGTACCCGGCGGCGCTCGGCGTCCTCGTCTCGTCGAAGGCGTACGGGGTGGTCAGAAGCGCCGTCGTGCCCCGGCTGCTGCCGCCTCGCTTCTCCCTGGTGAAGGCCAACTCGCGCGTCACCCTCGGCGGGCTCCTCGCCACCGGCATCGCCGCCCCGATCGGCGCCGGCCTCCAGCAGATCGGGCCGCGCTGGCCGCTCTACGGCGCCTTCGTGCTCTTCGTGGCGGGGACGATCCTGTCGTTCACGCTGCCGCCCAAGGTCGACTCCGCCAAGGGCGAGGACACCGCGCTGCTGGCCGCGGACGAACAGCATCTGCACGGCCCGCACCGCCGGCCGGTCAAGCGTCCCGGGCTGCGCACGGTCGGCCCGGCCGTCACCCACGCGCTGGCCGCCAACGCCTCGATCCGCTGCCTCACCGGCTTCCTGATCTTCTTCCTGGCCTTCCTGCTCCGCGAGCACCCGGTCTCGGGCCAGAGCGCCGCCGTGTCCCTGGGGATCGTGGGCGTCTCGGCGGGCGCGGGCAACGCGCTCGGCACGGCGGTCGGGGCGTGGCTCCGCTCCCGGGCACCGGAGATCATCATCGTGACGGTGGTGGCGTGTGTGGTGGGCGTGGCGGTGCTGGCCTCGGCGTTCTTCAGCGCGGTCCTGGTGGCCTGCCTGGCGGCGATGGCCGGCTTCGCACAGGCCCTGGCCAAGCTCTCCCTGGACGCGCTGATCCAGCGGGACGTGCCCGAACTGGTCCGCACCTCGGCCTTCGCCCGCTCCGAGACACTGCTGCAGATGGCCTGGGTGCTGGGCGGGGCGATCGGCCTCGCGCTGCCGCTCAACGGCACGGTCGGGCTGGCGGTGGGCGCGGCGATCGTCGGCGCCGGGTGGCTGACGACCGTACGGGGGCTGATCGCCTCGGCCCGGCGCGGCGGTGCGACGCGGCCGCGCGTGGCATAGCCGTACGGGCACGCCGTACCCCGCGTGGGCACTCCCGGTCGTGTGCCCGATAACCTTCGCCCATGAACACGTTGCAATCCGTAGTGCGACGCCGCCGCGCCGTCGCTGTCGCCGGTGTCGTATCCGCCGGACTGCTCGTCCTGTCGGCCTGTGACAAGCCGACGCCGATGGCCACGGTCACCGTGGGCAGCGACTCGGTGAACTCCGAGGCCACCTGTGGCGGCGAGGGCGACGCCCTGAAGCCCGCCGACCTCACGCAGTGCCTGAAGGACAAGGGCATCAAGTCCATCTCGGTCGACCCGGACGAGACCGTGCGCTTCGGTGTCGACCCGGAGATCGCCGACAAGGGCTGGACGATCCTGATGAACGGTCAGCCGCTGACCGACAACAGCACGAAGACGTACCGCACCATCCCGGGCAGCGTGTTCTTCAACGCCCAGTACGGCGCGCAGGGCGACTCGACGCTGGTGTCCATCAAGGAGGGCGAGAAGGACACGTCCGGGCTCTGGAACTTCAAGCTCGAGAAGGACGCCTGATCGCTGCCGCTGGGCTCGGCCGGATGCTGGTGGCCACCGCTGTTCCTGTGGAGAGGGACGCGGTGGCCGAGGCCTTGGGGGCCCACGGCGGCAGCGGCGCGATCGCGCGCGGCCGTATTGACGTGATCGACGCCGGTGTCGGGCCCGCCCTAGCCGCCGCCTCCGTCGCCTCCGCTCTCACCACCGCGTCCCTCCAGGGCACCCCCTACGACCTCGTCGTCTCCGCCGGGATCGGTGGCGGCTTCCAGCCCGGGGCACCCGTGGGGTCGCTCGTCGTCGCCGACGAGATCGTCGCGGCCGATCTGGGGGCCGAGACGCCCGACGGGTTCCTGCCGGTCACCGAGCTCGGGTTCGGGACCGTACGTCACCAGCCGCCCGGGGAGCTCGCACGGCGGGTCGCCGAGGCCGCCGGGGCCCGTACCGGGGCCGTGCTCACCGTGTCCACCGTGACCGGGACGGCCGCCAGGGCCACCGCGCTGCGCGAGCGGCACCCCACCGCTCTGGCCGAGGCCATGGAGGGCTTCGGTGTCGCCGAGGCCGCCGGCGCGCACGGGGTGGCCGTGCTGGAGATCCGGGCGATCTCCAATCCCGTCGGGCCGCGTGACCGAGCCGCATGGCGCATCGGGGACGCCCTGGCGGCCTTGACCGAGGGTTTCGGGAAGCTCGTGCCCGTACTGGAGAGTTGGAACCGGCATGACCAGTGACCAGTTGCAGATCGCGTACTCCCCCTGCCCCAACGACACCTTCGTCTTCGACGCCCTGGCCCACGGCCGCGTCCCCGGCGCCCCCGCCCTCGACGTGACCTTCGCCGACATCGACGTCACCAACGGCATGGCCGAGCGCGGCGAGTTCGACGTACTGAAGGTGTCGTACGCGGTGCTGCCGTACGTCCTCGACGAGTACGCGCTGCTGCCCTGCGGAGGTGCCCTGGGGCGGGGCTGCGGGCCTCTGGTGCTGACGCGTGAGGCGGATGTCGATCTCGCCGGGCGCACCGTCGCCGTGCCCAGCGAGAGGTCCACCGCCTATCTGCTGTTCCGGCTGTGGGCCGCCGACACCCTGGACGACGGGGTCGGCGAGATCGTCGTCATGCCGTTCCACGAGATCATGCCGGCCGTACGGGACGGAAAGGTCGACGCGGGGCTCGTGATCCACGAGGCGCGCTTCACGTACGGCGGCTACGGCCTGCACAAGCTCGCCGACATGGGCGAGCACTGGGAGCACACCACCGGGCTGCCGATCCCGCTGGGCGCGATCATCGCCAAGCGGTCGCTGGGCGAGCAGAAGCTGCGGCTGCTCGCCGACTCCATCCGGACGTCTGTGCGCGCCGCCTGGGACGACCCCGAGGTGTCCCGCCCCTACGTCATGGAGCACGCCCAGGAGATGGACCCGGCCGTCGCCGACCAGCACATCGGGCTGTACGTCAACGAGTTCACGGCCGCCCTCGGCGAGGACGGCTACGCGGCCGTACGCGGACTGCTGACACGCGCGGCGGCCGAGGGACTCGTACCGCCCCTCGGCCCGAACGCGCTGCGATTTCCCTGAGAAGCCTCAGACGTCCAGCTGGTCGGCGACCGCCCGCAGCAGGCCGGCGATCTTCTTGCCGGAGGTCCGCTCGGGATAGCGGCCCCGCTCCAGCATCGGGGTGATGTTCTCCAGCAGGGTCGTGAGGTCCTGGACGATCGAGGCGAGTTCGTCCGGCTTCTTGCGCGTCGCGGCGGCGACCGAGGGGGTCGGGTCCAGAATCGTCAGGGACAGTGCCTGGTCGCCGCGCTGTCCGGCGACCACGCCGAACTCCACTCGCTGACCGGGCTTGAGCGTCTCGACTCCGGCGGGGAGGACCGAGGAATGGACGAAGACGTCACCGCCGTCGTCGCGGGAGAGAAAGCCGAAGCCCTTCTCGCTGTTGAACCACTTGACCTTGCCGGTAGGCACGTCTGTCCTCGTCCTCGTACTCGTCGGAAAACTGCTTCTGGAAACGGCTCTTGATAGCACTCGGGCGGGCCGCACGGACCCGCCGGTACCAAGGCTAATGCTCTTCAGGCCGGTGACAAGACGTCACCGGCTTGTTCCTTCGGGCTGGGAACTACCCTGGTCCGGTGCCTGACAAAACCCAAACGAATTCCGCCGCACCCGGTGACCGTCTGGTCCGTGCCGGTGCCATCGTCTTCTTCATCGGTGCCGTGGCCACACTGGTCACGGTCGCCCCGCTGTTCCTCGGGACGACGCCCTTTCCGACGTACATGTTCGGATTGAGCATGCTCATGGCGGTCGGTTTCCTGATGGCCGGCGCGGGAGTACTGCGTTCCGTGGCGGCCGGCCGGCGTCAGGCGCGCGCGGGGCGGTAGTCCGAAAGCCACCCGGGGAATTCGGTCAGGTCCCCGAGGACGACGTCCGCGCCCGCCGTGCGCAGTTCCTCCGGGGAGCAGGGGCCGGTGGCCACCGCGACGGACAGCGCGCCGGCCGTCCGGGCGCCGCGTACGTCTCCGACGTGGTCGCCGACATAGACGGCCGCGTCGTGCTCGCGCAGCGCCTCCGCCTTCTGTTCGGCCCACAGATCGCCGATCACCGCGTCGGGCTCGATGCCGAGGTGGGCGAGGTGCAGCTTGGCGTTGGGCTCGTACTTGGCGGTGACGACTATCGCGCGCCCGCCGGCCTCCCGTACGGCCGCGATGGCCTCGGCGGCGCCGGTCATCGCCGGGGTCGCCGCGATGGCGATCGACGGGTACATCTCGCGGTACACATCGGCCACGTCCCCGACCTCCTCGGCCGGGAACCAGTTGATCAACTCCTCGGCCAGCGGCGGCCCGAGCCGCGTGACCGCCAGATCGGCGTCGATGTACGTGCCCGTCCGCTCGGACAGCGCCTGGTAGCAGGCGCGGATGCCGGGGCGGGAGTCGATGAGGGTCATGTCCAGGTCGAAACCGACGGTGAGTGCCATATCGGCCATTGTGCCCAGGGCGTATGGCCGGCAGGCGTCCCGGGGGTGCCCGGGACGCCGGCTACTTCTGCCGCTGGGAGCGCCACACCAGGAACAGCGCCGACGCCACCGCCGCGCCCCGGACCACCCAGGGCCAGGTCTCGGAGACCGCGTCGTTCATATGGCCCTCGGCGATCGGAGTGCCCCAGCGGCCGTTCATCCTGCCCCAGAGCCACACCAGGCCCGACGTGATGGCGAGGCCCGGCAGGACCATGACCGCCCACTTCGTCTCCGCCTGGGTCAGACGGCGCGAGGCATAGGCGATGAGCCAGCCGAGGAGGAGCACGAACCAGTTGCCGAGCACGGCGCCCGCGACGAGCAGACCCGCGGCGGCGAGGAGCAGCGGGTTGCTCCAGCTCCCGGAGGGCAGACGGGGGAGGCGGCGACGGGTGCCGGTCTCCGCTGCTTCCTCCACGGCCTCGACGGCCGGCTCGGCCTCCTCCGCCGCCGGCTTCTCCTTCTCCGGCTTCCTCGGCTGCGGCGGCTTCAGCAGGTCCGGAAGTTCCACGCCGCCCACGAAGCCGGGCACCTCCTCGCCCACGCCGAACGGGCTGCTGTCCACCCGCCACCAGTCGGGCTGGACGACGCTGTCCCCGAGCTCGTGCCCGGCGGCCAGGTGCGGCGGGGCCGGGCCCTCGGAGGGCGCCGGGTGCGGCTCCTCGGCGGACCGGGAAGGGCGGGGCCGGGGGACGACGCGCCGCAGCACCCCCTTCGCCCGCTCCTCCGGCTCGGCATCGCGCTGCACGGGGACGGAAGGGGGAGCGGAGGCGGCGCTCCGCGCCGCACCGCCGGTGCCTTCCGCTGCCGCCGCCACGACCTCGTCGGGGCTGCCCATGCGGGTCAGGATGCGGCGGACGGCGGCGGGCGAGTCGACGGTGGCCTTCGCGCGGCGCCGGTCGATCTCGTCGCGCAGGCCGGCGACCAGGCGCATCCGGGTGGCCGACGACAACTGCCGCTGCTGGGCCACGTCGCCGACCCGGCTCAGATACTCGTAAACGACCTGGTCGCTCTCAATCCCCACGAAGTCCCCTCCGGGGCGGGTGCGTTGGCTGACGCCGTCGGACGACGGTATCGCGAGTACCGGCAGGTCGGCCAAAAGCCCGTCCGGCGATCGGGCCCGAGGTGGCCCGCGGTCGGCCCGGCCGCCCGAGGCGACCCGCTACCGTGGACCGGATGAGCACCGAGGACAGGCCCCCGGCCCCCCGCTCCCTCGCGGAAGCGCTCCGCGCGCGGGGCGATGCCGCGCTGGGCGCGCTTCTGCGCAGCCGTCCGGATCTCATCACTCCCGTGCCGACCGACCTGACGCAGCTCGCGACCCGGGCCGGCACCCGTGCCTCGGTCGTGCGCGCCCTGGAGCGGCTGGACCGGTTCGCGCTCCAGACGGCGGAGGCGCTGGCCGTGGCGGCGGACCCGGCGGCGTACGACGAACTGCTCGGGCTCACGGCCGGGGACGACGCCGACCCGGCCGTCGTCGCCGCGCTGCCGCACGCCCTGGACGTCCTGCGCGAGCAGGCCCTGGTCTGGGGCGGCGACGACCGGCTGCGGCTGGTCCGTACGGCACGTGAACTGCTGGCACCCGCGCCGCAGCACCCCTCTCCGACCGGTCTCGGCCCCACGGTCCAGGAGGCCACCGCCGGGATGTCCCCGGGGCGGATCCAGGAGATCGTCACGGCCGCCGGGCTGGCCTCGACCCATGACTCGGTCTCCGCGGTGACCGCCCTCACCGGCCTGTTCACGGACCGGGCCCGGATGACCGCGCTGCTCGACGGCGCCCCGGCCGACTCCCTGGACGTGCTGGAACGCCTGGTGTGGGGGCCGCCGTACGGGCAGGTCACCGCGGACCCGGCGGCGCGGCTGCGCTGGCTGCTGGACCGTGGGCTGCTGCTGCCGACGGCGCCGGGGACGGTCGTCCTGCCGCGCGAGGTCGCCCTGCACCTGCGGCGGGGGCTGGCGCACCGGACTCCGGAGCCTCTGCCGCCGGTGGTCGAGGCCGCCGCCGTACACCGTCCACAGGTTGTGGACAGCACGGCAGCCGGGCAGGCGTACACCGCGCTGGCGACCGTCGAGGAGCTGCTGAAGGACTGGGACGAGGGCGGGCCCGCGGTGCTGCGGGCCGGCGGGCTGAGCGTGCGGGACCTGAAGCGGACCGCCGTCGCCCTCGACGCGCCCGAGCCGGTCGCCGCGTTCTGGGTGGAACTGGCGTACGCGGCGGGCCTGATCGCCTCGGACGGAGAGGCCGACGAGCGGTACGCGGCGACCCCGGCCTACGACGAGTGGCTGGAGGCGCCCGCCGCCGAGCGCTGGTCGCGGCTGGCCACGGCGTGGCTCGCGGCGACCCGGACGGCCGGTCTTGTGGGCGGGCGGGACGCGAAGGACCGTACGTTGTCGGCGCTCGGGCCGGGCCTGGACCGTTCGGCGGCGCCCGAGGTACGGCACCGGGTGCTGGCGCTGCTGGCCGGGCTCCCGGAGGGCGCCGCTCCGGACGGCGGGTCGGTGCTCGCGCGGCTGCGCTGGGAGCGCCCTCTCCGGGGCGCGCAGCGCGAGGACGATCCGCGCACCCGCCTCGCCCAATGGGCGCTGTCCGAGGCGGAGCTGCTGGGCGTCACCGGCCGGGGCGCGTTGTCGGCGCACGGCCGGGCCCTGCTGGGACCGGCGGCGGCCGCGAAACACCCCGAAGCGGAGCCCTCCGGAGCGGCAGGTCCGGGAGACAAGCTCCCCGTCCATCACCACCACCATCGCCCCGCCCCGGTCGCTCCCCTCTCCCCCGCCGAACAGGCCGTCGCCTCCGCCGCCGCGGCCCGGCTCCTCACGCCCCAGCTGCCCGAGCCGCTGGACCACGTGCTGCTCCAGGCCGACCTGACGGCGGTGGCCCCCGGGCCCCTGCGGCGCCCGCTCGCCGACATGCTCGGGGTGCTGGCGGACGTCGAGTCCAAGGGCGGGGCCACCGTCTACCGGTTCACGCCCGGCTCGGTGCGGCGCGCGCTCGACGCCGGGCAGGCCGCCTCCGACCTGCACGCCTTTCTGGCCGCACACTCCCGTACGCCGGTGCCGCAGCCGCTCGCCTACCTGATCGACGACGTGGCCCGCCGGCACGGCCAGCTGCGCGTCGGCGCGGCCTCGGCGTATGTGCGCTGCGACGACGACGCGGTGCTCAACGAGATCCTCGCCGACAAGCGGGCCTCGGGACTGGGCCTGCGCCGGCTCGCCCCGACCGTGCTGGCCGCGCAGGCCGACCCCGCGGGGCTCCTCGAAGGGCTGCGGTCGATGGGGTTCGCGCCGGCCGCCGAGTCCGCCGAGGGCGATGTGCTGATCACCCGCGCCCTCGCCCACCGCACCCCGCCCCGTACGGCGCCCGAGCCGGTGCCGGACGGCCCGCCGGTCCCCGACGACATCCTCCTCGCGGCGGCGCTGCGCGCCATCCGGGCCGGCGACCTCGCCTCCACCACCCCGCGCAAGCCCGGCGCCGCTCCGGCGGTCAACGGCGAGCTGCCCCGCACCGGTTCCGCCGAGACCCTCGCCACCGTGCAGGCCGCCGTCCTGACCGGCGAGGCCCTGTGGATCGGCTACGTCAACGCCGAGGGCACCGCCAGCCAGCGGGTCATCGCGCCCATCCGCGTCGAGGGCGGCTTCGTCACGGCGTACGACCACACGGCGGACGAGGTCCGTACGTATCCGCTGCACCGGATCACCGGGGTCGCGGAGCTGGCGGACGACTCCGGCTGACCCCTCCTGGGCAGAGGCGCTTCTCACCCGTTCGGGTGCACGCCGCCGTTCATGCACGCCACGCCGGGGATGTCCCACCCTCGGGCGACCTTGCCGGGCGTGCCGCATCACGCGCTGTGCCCGGGGGCAGCCACCGGGTGTTCCTGTGAGCACCGTCGAAAGGAAGTCCCAGCATGCGCGCTGTCCGTCGAGTCACCGCCGTCCTGGCCACCGCCGTCCTGATGATGTTCGGTGGTCTCGCCACCCCGGCCGCGGCGGTCGGCATCGATGTCGCCGGCCTCGTCATCGAGACGCCGCAGATCTGATCCGTCTCCGAGCACCCGTCGGGGCCGGCCCGCGTTCCGGGCCGGCCCGGGGTGCGGTGTCCCTCACCGCTCAGCCCGTGAAAGGCCGTGCCGCCATGCGTGAAAAACTTCCCGCCGTCGTACTCTCCGCCGCCGCCCTGGTGGGCATGCTCGCGCCCTCGGCCGCGGCGGCCCCGCCCGCGCTGCCGCTGCCCATCCCGGCTGCCCACGCCGAATCCCTGGTGGGCGAAGGCGTCTCCGTCGAGGGCCCGCTGGTCAACACCATCAGTCTGTCCACGCTGCGGTAGCGCGGCGCGTCCGGTAACTGTCGCCCTCCAGCCGGACCACCTCGGCGTGATGGGCGAGGCGGTCCGCCATCGCGGGTGCGGAGGTACCGAAGACCTCGTCCCAGCGGCCGAGCGGGCGGTCGCTGGTCACGATCAGCGAGCCACGCTCGTAGCGGTGCGCGACCAGCCGGAAGAACAGGGCGGCGGTGGCCCCGTCGAAGGGCGTGTAGCCGATCTCGTCGACGATCAGGAGGGGGTGTTCGTCGAGGGCGGCCAGCTCCGCTTCGAGCCGGCCGGCGGCCCGGGCGTCGGACAGCCGGGCCGCCCACTCGGCGGCGGTCGCGAACAGCACCCGGTGCCCGGCCTGGCAGGCCCGCACGCCCAGGGCGACGGCCAGGTGCGTCTTGCCGGTGCCGGTCGGGCCGACGAAGACCACGTTGCGCCGGGCGGCGACGAAGTCCGCCTTGCCGAGCCGGGCCACCGTCTCCCGGTCGAAGCCCCGGGGGTGCTGCTGGTCGAAGTCCTCCAGCTGCTTGCGGGCCGGGAAGCCGGCCGCGCGGATCCGGGCCTCGGCGTCGGCGTCCTGTTCCGGCACGGGCACCGGCTCGGGCTCCGGCTGCCGGGGCGAGGGCAGCCTGACCGCCGGGATGTCCTGGCCCGGCTGCGGGAGCACGGCCTGCGGGTGCCCGGACGGCGCACGGTCGGCGTGTCCGCGGTCGCTCTGCGCGGCCATCGGGCCCGACATGTACGCGAGGATCGCCGCCGAGGCGATGAACGCCATGTGGATCACCGTCCCCCACAGCAGGGCGTGGTGGGAGGTGTGGTGGACGTCCACGAACATCTGGAGCAGATGCACGGAGGAGATGCCCACGATCGCGGTGGCGAGCTTGACCTTCAGTACGTTGGAGTTGACGTGCGAGAGCCATTCCGGCTGGTCGCGGTGGCCCTGGAGGCCGATGCGCGAGACGAAGGTCTCGTAGCCGCCGACGATCACCATGATCAGCAGATTGGCGATCATGACGACGTCGACCAGCTTGAGCACGGCGAGCATCACGTACGTCTCGGTGGCGTGCCCGCTCACGCACATGAGGATTAAGGTCCAGAGTTCCTTGAAGAACTTGTAGACGTAGACGCCCTGTGCGGCCACCAGCCCGAAGTACAGCGGGGCCTGGAGCCAGCGGGTGGCGAACAGGGCGTATCCGAGCGTGGTCGTCGGCGTATTCTGCACGGTTCGCCATTCTTCGGGGACACCGTGGAAAAACTGAATTCACACCACACGTTGGGATGAAAAGGCATTCTGTAGGACCGGCGTCGTTCCAGCAGCGCAGATCACACCCTCGGGGGGCGTCGATCAGGCACACTGGACGTTTGGCCGCAGAAAGGGTGCCGCGTGTGAATGGTCCGCTGATCGTCCAGTCCGACAAGACCCTGCTCCTGGAAGTCGACCACGAGCGGGCCGACGACTGCCGTCGCGTCATCGCCCCCTTCGCGGAGCTGGAGCGGGCGCCGGAGCACATCCACACCTACCGGGTGACCCCGCTGGGCCTGTGGAACGCGCGCGCGGCGGGCCATGACGCCGAGCAGGTCGTGGACGCGCTGGTGGAGTACAGCCGCTATCCGGTGCCGCACGCGCTGCTCGTCGACATCGCCGAGACGATGGACCGCTACGGCCGGCTCACCCTGTCCAAGCACCCGGCGCACGGCCTGGTCCTGACGACCACCGACCGGCCGGTGCTGGAGGAGATCCTGCGGTCGAAGCGGATCACGCCGCTGGTCGGCGCCCGGATCGACCCGGACACCGTCGCCGTGCACCCCTCCGAGCGCGGGCAGATCAAGCAGACCCTGCTGAAGCTGGGCTGGCCTGCCGAGGACCTCGCCGGGTACGTCGACGGCGAGGCGCACGAGATCGAGCTGGCCGAGGACGGCTGGGCGCTGCGGCCGTACCAGAAGCAGGCGGTCGAGAACTTCTGGCACGGCGGCTCCGGCGTCGTCGTCCTGCCCTGTGGCGCCGGGAAGACGCTGGTCGGGGCCGGGGCGATGGCACAGGCGAAGTCCACGACGCTGATCCTCGTCACGAACACCGTCTCCGCCCGGCAGTGGAAGCACGAGCTGGTGCGGCGGACCTCGCTCACCGAGGACGAGATCGGCGAGTACAGCGGGACGCGCAAGGAGATCCGGCCCGTCACGATCGCCACGTACCAGGTGCTGACGACCAAGCGGAAGGGCGTCTATCCGCACCTGGAGCTGTTCGACTCGCGGGACTGGGGCCTGGTCCTCTACGACGAGGTGCATCTGCTGCCGGCGCCGGTCTTCAAGTTCACGGCGGATCTCCAGGCGCGGCGGCGGCTCGGCCTGACGGCCACCCTGGTCCGCGAGGACGGCCGTGAGTCGGACGTGTTCTCCCTGATCGGGCCCAAGCGGTTCGACGCGCCGTGGAAGGAGATCGAGGCGCAGGGCTATATCGCGCCCGCCGACTGCGTCGAGGTCCGGGTCAATCTGACGGACTCCGAGCGGCTCGCGTACGCCACGGCCGAGACGGAGGAGAAGTACCGCTTCTGCGCCACGACGGCGACCAAACGGAAGGTCACGGAGGCGATCGTCCGCCGCTTCGCCGGGCAGCAGATCCTGGTGATCGGCCAGTACATCGACCAGCTCGACGAGCTGGGTGAGCACCTCGGGGCGCCCGTGATCAAGGGCGAGACGTCGAACGCGCAGCGCGAGAAGCTCTTCGACGCCTTCCGCGAGGGCGAGATCAGCGTGCTGGTGGTCTCCAAGGTCGCGAACTTCTCGATCGACCTGCCGGAGGCGACGGTCGCGATCCAGGTGTCGGGCACCTTCGGCTCCCGCCAGGAGGAGGCCCAGCGTCTCGGCCGTGTGCTCCGCCCCAAGTCGGACGGCCACCAGGCCCACTTCTACTCGGTGGTCGCCCGGGACACCATCGACCAGGACTTCGCGGCCCACCGGCAGCGCTTCCTGGCGGAGCAGGGGTACGCGTACCGGATCGTCGACGCGGACGAGCTGCTGGCGGACAGCTGAGAACGGCGGGCCCGCCGGCTCACTTGTGGCGGACCACGCCGACCTCCTCGCCGTACTGTCCGAGGACGATCACGTCGAAGGCGGCGCCCGCGAAGACCTTGACGGCGCGCAGGGCGTCGCCGATGCGGTGGCGGTGGCTGCCGGTCACGGCGGTGGCACCCGGCGGCCGGCCCGGTGCGGGGGCAGGGGAGAGGGTTGCTGCGCTCATGTCTCCATGGTGCGGTTTCACCCGTAAAGCCCGCGTCGGTCCAGGGACCGATCCTGCGTCGTCCGCTCGTATGACCTCGTATGACAACAACCCTTGAGGGTCACCGAAAAACCGTTGGCGGTCGTCTCCCCCGCTCCTCTAAGATCTCCGCTTCTTGCCCGCCTCCCTCACGGAGCGCCGCCGACCGGACGGAAACCGGTCTGCATCTCACCGCCATCCCTTCAGCAGGTCCTCCGGAGGCACCCCCTTGTCCACGCCCGTCGACGACCCGCTCTCCCGTGAGCGCTCCCACCTCTCCGCGTCCCGTTCCGCCCTGCGTGCCATGCGCGAGGACGTCGAGGCCCTCGACATCACCGACGTCACCGCGAACTGGGTCAACGCCGAGGTGCTGGCCCACCAGATCGAGGAGCGCATCAAGGCCCTGGCCGACCTCAGCGGCACCCCGCTGTTCTTCGGCCGGCTCGACTATCTGCACACCCCGGGCGCCGAACAGGCCGAAGGGGCGGATGGGGAGCGCTTCTATATCGGGCGGCGGCATGTGCACGACGCCGACGGCGACCCGATGGTGATCGACTGGCGCGCGCCGGTCTCGCAGCCGTTCTACCGGGCCACCAAGAAGGACCCGCAGGACATCGCGCTGCGCCGCCGCTTCGGCTACACGGGCGGCGACCTCACGGCGTACGAGGACGAGCATCTCTCGGACCCGGCGGAGGCGGCGAAGACCAGCAGACTGCTCCAGCAGGAGATCGAGCGTCCGCGTGTCGGCCCGATGCGGGACATCGTCGCGACGATCCAGCCCGAGCAGGACGAGATCGTGCGCTCCGGGCTCTCCGGCTCGGTGTGCGTGCAGGGCGGCCCGGGCACCGGGAAGACCGCCGTCGGCCTGCACCGGGTCGCCTATCTCCTCTACGCCCACCGCGAGCGCCTGGCCCGCACCGGCACCCTGGTGATCGGACCCAACCGGTCCTTCCTGCACTACATCGAGCAAGTGCTGCCCGCTCTCGGCGAGTTGAGTGTCCAGCAGGCCACCGTCGAGGACCTGGTGGCCCACGTCGAGATCAAGGGCACGGACGACGCGACGGCCGCGGTCGTCAAGGGCGACGCCCGCATGGCCCAGGTACTGCGCAGGGCCCTCTACGCGCACGTCACCCTGCCCACCGAGCCGGTCATGGTCGTGCGCGGCTCCCGCCGCTGGCGTGTCGCGCAGTACGAACTGGAGGACATCGTCCGCGAGTTGCTCGACCGCGACATCCGCTACGGCGCCGCCCGCGAGGCCCTGCCGCAGCGCATCGCGCACGCGGTGCTGGTGCAGATGGAGCGTTCGGGCGAGGCGCCGGACGACCGGGTGCAGGACGCGGTGGCCCGCAACAGCGCGGTCAAGGCGGCCGTGAAGACGGTGTGGCCCGCCGTCGATCCGGCGAAACTGGTGCTGCGCCTGCTGTCGGACCCGGACTTCCTCGCCGAGCACGCGGCGGGGATCCTCGACGAGGAGGAGCAGAAGGCGATCCTGTGGGCGCGACCGGCGCGCAGCGTCAAGTCCGCCCAGTGGGCGGCGGCCGACGCCGTCCTCGTCGACGAGGCCACCGACCTGATCCAGCGCACGCACTCCCTCGGACATGTCGTCCTCGACGAGGCGCAGGACCTCTCCCCCATGCAGTACCGGGCGGTCGGCCGCCGCTGCACCACCGGCAGCGCGACCGTCCTCGGCGACCTGGCACAGGGCACCACGCCCTGGGCGACCCGCGGCTGGCAGGAGGCGCTGACCCACCTGGGCAAGCAGGACGCGGTGGTGGAGGAGCTGACGGCGGGCTTCCGTGTCCCGACGGACGTCATCACGTACGCCTCCCGGCTGCTGCCGCACATCGCCCCGGGCCTCACCCCGGTCGGGTCGATCCGCGAGAACCCCGGCCACTTCGAGGTCCGGTCGGCCCCCGCGACCACGGACGTGGTCGAGGCCTGCCGCGAGCTGCTGCGCAACGAGGGCTCGACCGGCCTGATCGCGGCTGACGCCCGGATCCCGGAGCTGGCACGCGCCCTGGCGGAGGCCGGGATCCCCTACCTCGGCCCGGGCGAGGAGACCACGCAGGAGACCCGCCTGACCCTGGTCCCGGCCTCGCTCGCCAAGGGTCTGGAGTACGACTACGTGGTCCTGGACGAGCCGCGGGCCGTGGTCGACGGCGAGCCGGACGAACGGACGGGGCTGCGGCGCCTGTACGTGGCGCTGACGCGAGCGGTGTCGGGGCTGATCGTCACGCACGCGGCGCCGCTGCCGCCACAACTGGCGTGACCGCTCAGGTCGCGACGTAGCCCCCGTCGGCGGCGAGCACCGCGCCCGTGATGTAGCCGGCCTTGTCGGAGGCCAGGAACGCCACCGCCTCGGCGATCTCCTCGGGCTCGCCGGCGCGGGCGAGCGGTGTGTTCCGGCTGAACTCGTCGAACATCTCGCCCACCGTGTCGACGGCCATGTCGGTGCGGATCGGGCCGGGTGCCACGGAGTTGACGCGAACGCCCGCCGCGCCGAACTCGACGGCCCACGACCGGGTCAGCGCGTCCATCGCGGCCTTGGAGGCGTTGTAGACGGAGCCGACCGGGGTGCCGACCTGCCCGGCGACCGACGAGACGTTGACGATCGCGCCCTTCTTCCTGGCGACCATGGCCGGCACGAGCGCGGCCGTCAGGAAGTAGGCCGCACGGACATTGATGTCGAACACCCGCTCGTAGCTGTCGAGCGGCTGCTCGGGGGTCGTCGAGAACGGGAAGATGCCCGCGTTGTTCACGAGCACGTCCACCTCGCCGACCTCCTCGGCGAGCTTGCGGACGTCGTCGATGTCCGCGACGTCCGCGACGACGAAGTGGCCCGTCCCGCCCGCCTGCTCGATCAGCTCGACGGTCTCCTTGCCGAGTTCGGCCCTGCGCCCGGTCACGTAGACGGTGGCTCCCGCCTCCGCGAGCTTGACCGCGATCGCGCGGCCGATGCCCGACGTGGCGCCGGTGACGAGTGCCTTCTTGTCCTGAAGTTCCTTGGTTGTCATGTCTGCCAACCTGGCCGCGCCGGATCGTCAGCGCATAATTTCCGCATATACGGCCTGGTCGGGGACGGCTTGGTCGGGGACGGCTTGATCGGGGACGGCTTGGTCGGGGCCGGTCTGGTCGGGTCGCGAGGAGGCCGCCGTGCGCAGCCTGAAGCAGAGGCGCACGAACCGCGGCAGCCGGTAGCGGCCGAGTACGAGCGGCTCGATCAGATGCACGCCCGCGAGCGCCTCCAGCACCAGCTCGATCTCGCCGGCGTCGGCCCCGGACATCTCCGCCGCCTTCTGACTGTCGATCACCTCGGCGTCCTGGCGCGCGAAGCACATGAGCATGTGCCGTTCCGGATCGCTCAGCTGTTTCTCGGCCGCGATCAACGGGGCCATCATCGCGGCGCAGTCGGGCGGGATCACATCGGCGAGCCGGCTCTCCCGCTCCATCTGCCGCAAGGCCATCTCGATCGTCCAGTGCGGACGCGCGCTGAGCTTGCCGCCGATCACCCTGATCGGGTGCGGCAGTCGCGAAAGGCGTTCCAGCAGCACCTCGGCCTGCTCGGGTTCCGCGTCCGCGCGTGCCGGGCCGAGGGCCTTGCGCAGGAACTCCCGCGCCTCCCGCTCGGTCAGCCCGGCGATCTTCAGCCAGGTCACCCCCGGCAGCTCGTGCAACCGGCGGACACTCGTGAGAATCATCGCCGAGCCGGGCGTTTCGAGATCGCGCACGGCCGCCGCGTCCTGCACGTCGTCGACCACGACCAGGAACCGCTTGCCGCGCGCCTTCTCCCGCCACAGCGCGGCCTTGTCGCCGACGGGGTTCTCCACGCCGACCGCGCGCAACAGCTCGCTTGCGACGTCCCTGCCCCTGACGAAGATCTGCCCGTCCGGGAAGCGTCCCTTGACGAGGTGGCCGATCCGGGTGGCCAGCGCGGTCTTGCCGCTGCCCCGCATACCGGTGATGCCCACGGTGCCCGGCAGCGTCCCGAGAGCCTGCGCGATCTCCTCGGCTCGGCCTGTGAAGTCGATCAGATCCGGCACCAGCTGCTCCGGCCTGCGCGGCAGGGTGAGGTCGCCGTTGAGGATCTGCGCGTGGACCTCGCGCAGCTCCGGCCCTGGTTCGAGGCCGAGCTCCTCGATGAGGAGTGCGCGCACCTGGTGGAAGTGGTCGAGTGCTTCGCCCTGTCTGCCCTCCAGGTAGAGCGCGCGCATCAGGAGGGCGCGCGGTCGTTCCCTGAGCGGGAAGGCGGCGACGTGTTTCTGCAGCTCCAGCACGTCCGGTTCGCGTTCGAGGCAGTCCTCCCGCGTCTTGACCCGGTAGTCGCCGAGCCGCAGCCGTTGCGCGTCGAAGTAGGCACTCCGCAGGCCTTCCAGGGGCTCGCCGCGGCAGTCGTCGACGACCTCCGCGCGGACCGTGTACCCGCCGTCCCTGGACTTCAGGTTCAGCTCCGGAAGCGTCTTGCGGATCTTGTACACGTACGTCCGCAGTGCCATCACCGCGCTCGGCGTCGGGTCGTCCCAGACCATGCCGACCAACTGGTCGTTGCTCAGCCGGATGCCGTTGTTCAGCAGCAACGCCGCCAGTACCGCCCGCTGCTGGCGGGGCCCCAGTTCGACCTCCTCTTCGTCGCGCCAGGCTCGTACCGGACCCATCAGTGAGAAGCGCAGGCTCATGCAACAGCACAACGCGCGGGCACATCCCGCGCTTCCCTCTATGACGCGGGTGAGTTCGAACGACGTTTCGGGGTCACGCGGGGGCGGCGTCCAGGGCGGTCCGCCACCGCGCGACGGCCTCCGCCGACACGGGCGCGTCCCAGCCGTCCGGCCGGGCGGCCCCGCCGATGTGGAAGGCGTCGATGCCGGCGGCCCGCAGGTCCGGTACGTGATCCAGCCGCAGCCCGCCGCCCACCAGCAGCCGCTGCTCGTACCCGGGCTCCCCCTGCCGCTCCGCCTCCGCGAGCAGCACGGGAAGTCCGTCGTCGACCCCGTCGGCCGACCCGGCGGTGAGATACGTGTCGAGCCCGGGCATCCCGTCCAGCTGCTTGCGCAGGGCGTCCCGGTCGACGGCCCGGTCGATCGCCCGGTGGAAGGTCCAGGGGCAGCCGTCCAGCACCGCGACGACCCGCTCCACCGCCGCCAGGTCCACGCCGCCGTCCGCGTCGAGGAACCCGAGCACGAACTCCTCGGCCCCGGCCTCCCGCAGCTCGCCCGCCACCCGGACCAGCCGGTCGGCGTCCCCCGCGGCGAAACCGTCCGCGAGCCGGAGCATCACCCGCAGCGAGAGGTCGACGGCCCGGCGGATCCCGGCGACGGTCCCGGCCGACGGGGTGAGCCCGTCGGCCGCCATGTCGGTGACCAGCTCGAGACGGTCCGCGCCTCCCGCCTGGGCGGCGACCGCGTCCTCGACACCGAGGGCGATCACCTCCAGGACTGCACGCTTGCTCATGGGGCCCCTTCGTCGGCATGAATCAGCCTTCGGCGACAGGTCTAGTCCAATCAAAGACTACGCTGCCCAGTCCCGCCGCCTCCCACGCCCCTGTGAGGCGCCTCAGCCGAAGATGTTCAGCTCCTTCGCCTCCACCCCGGCCAGCTCGTACGCCGCCTCCCCGACCGGACGCCCCGCGTACAGCCGTACGAGGGTCGGCCCGTCCCCGATGAAACGCCCCGGGGGCCGCTCCCCGTCGCTCCCGCCGAGCCGCAGCGGCTCGTCCAGGTCGTCGAGGTCGGCGTGCAGCGGCACATGCCCCCGCTCATGGGTGAGCCGGGCGAGCAGCGCGAGCGCGTCCGGCAGCCCGGCCCCGCCGTAGGCTCCCGGCTCCCCGAGGGCCTCGCGCACGTCCCCGGCGTGCACCCACTCCCCGAGCGCGAGACCGTCCAGCTTCCCGCCCGCCCCGGCGATGCGGGGCCCGGCCTCGCTCATCCCGCGCTCCAGCTCGTCGACGACCCGGCCGTTGCTCCAGCCCTCCCGTTCGGCGATGTCCCGGTCGTTCGACTCGGGCGAGAACACGCCCTCCTCGAACCGGCCCTCCGCCACCCTCGTCAGGGCGGACGAGCAGTGCGCCAGCACGTCCCGCACCGTCCAGCCCGGACACGCGGCCACGGGTCGCGCGAAGTCCTCCTCGGCCCTGCCCCGCAGCAGCGGGATCAGCGCGTCACGTTCGATCGTGAGCAGCCGCCCGGGCTGCTCGGGGTCCCGTACGTCGTGCACATCAGCAGGAGTCGTCATGGAACCCACGCTAGATCCCACCCCTGGCCCAGCGGGAGAATGACTCCATGGCCGATCTCGATCCCGACGCCCTGCGCACCCGCTTCGCCCGCGCCCTGGAAGGAGCCCGGGGCCCGGCCGGCGGCCCCGACCCGGCGCCGTACGCGGACAACCTGCTCAGCCGCTGGCAGGAGCCCCAGCGCCGCTACCACACGGTCGCGCACCTCACGGCGGTCCTCGATCACATCGACGTACTGGAGCGGTACGCCCACGACCCGGACGTGGTGCGGCTGGCCGCCTGGTTCCACGACGCGGTCTATCTGCCCGACCGCTCCGAGAACGAGGAACGCTCCGCCCGCCTCGCCGAACGCGCCCTCGCGGAGGCCGGTGTCCCCGCCGCCAGGACCGCCGAGGTGGCCCGTCTGGTCCGCCTCACCGTCACCCACGACCCCGCCGACGACGACCCCGACGGCCAGGTCCTGTGCGACGCCGACCTGGCGATCCTCGCATCGCCCCCGTCGGCGTACGCGGCCTACACCACCGCCGTCCGCGAGGAGTACCACTTCGTCCCCAACGACGCCTTCCGCACGGGCCGCGCCACGATCCTCCGCCAACTCCTCGCCCTGCCGAGGCTCTTCAGAACCCCGCACGGAACGAAGGAGTGGGAGGCGACGGCCCGCTACAACCTCACCGCCGAGCTGGAAATGCTGTCGCTCTCCCCCCATGCCCCCTCGTAACCTCCCCACCATGTGGACAACGGGCGCGGAACAGGTGGAGCAGGCCGTCGGCGAGTGCGTGGGCCTGTTGGGGGGAGTCACCGACCGGGACTGGGAGGGGGCGGCGGCCGGGCGGCTCGCGTGGAGCTGCCGGGAGACGGCCGTGCACATCGCGGAGGATCTCATCGCGTACGCGGGGCAGTTGGCGGGGCGGGAGCCCGATGGGTACACGCCCTTCGAGCTGTCGCTGGAGGAGGGCGCCGGCAACGCGGGTGCGGTGCAGGTGATCAGGACGACGGGGGCTCTGCTCGCGGCGGCGATCCGGACGACGCCGCGGCAGGTGCGGGCCTTCCATCCGTATCCGTTCCGCAGCGCGAACCGGGAGGGGTTCGCGGCGATGGGCACGGCCGAGGTGCTGCTGCACACGCACGACATCGCCGAGGGACTGGGCCTGGCGTACGAGGCGGACTCCGGGCTGTGCGACTTCGTCCTCAGGCGGATCTTTCCGCATGTCCAGCCCGGACCGACCCCCTGGCAGACCCTGCTGTGGGCCACCGGACGGGGTGAGCTGCCGGGGCGGGCGCCCGTCACCGCGTGGCGGTGGAACAACAACCTGGTGATCGGCACCGAACGGCTCACCCTCGAGGGCGTCACCCCGGCGGTGGCCGACGACCTTGCCACGGTCGGTGACGGCGGCTGCTTCGAGTGGCTCGGAGGAAGCCCGGCCGAGGGCACCCGGGTGGGCGCCGGGCTGGTGTTCAAGCAGTACGAGGACGGGGTCCACCGGCCCGAGTGGGGCATGTACGTGCTGGTCCGCCGCGAGGACGACCAGGCGCTCGGCGCCATGGGGTTCCACGCCGTTCCCGACGAGGCGGGGCGGGTCGAGATCGGCTACGACCTGGTCGAGGCGGCCCGTGGGCACGGCTACGCCACCGAGGCCCTGCGCGCGCTGTCGGCCTGGGCCCTGGCCCGGGACGAGGTACGGACCGTCGTCGCGAACGTCGAGCGGGACAACGCGCCCTCACGGGGCGTCCTCACCCGCGCCGGCTTCACGGCCGTCGCGGAGGACACCGAGCAGGTGACCTACGAGCTGGGCGAACCCGGCGAGCGATAAAGGCCCTTGGGCCGCCGCAGCCCCGCCCCGTGCAGCAGCCGCACCACCTCGCGGCTGCTGACCTCCACGGCACCGGCGCCCACCGCGTCGGCGTACCGCTGGGCGGGGATGTCGTAGTGGTCGCGTTCGAAGGCCCGCCGGGGCACGCCGAGGCGTTCGGCGAAGCCGTGCAGTTCGTCGTACGAGACGTCGCTGATCAGGTGGGACCACATACGGCCGTGTCCGGGCCAGGCCGGCGGGTCGATGTAGATCGTCACCAGGGCCTCACGAGGACGCCCCGCCGAGGGCCTCGCTCAGCGAACCCACCGCCGCGACCTTCACGCCCGCCTCGGCGCACACCCAGTGCGGGTCGGGCCCCAGCACCGGTTCCACGTCCAGCGCGTGCGGCTCGCCGGCGCCGCACACCGGGCACAGCGGCCAGCGGCCGTACCGCTCCAGCAGGGCGTCCTGGACGTCCTGCGCGACCAGACCGGCCACGTACGGCGCGCCCTCCGGCCACTGCTCGACCCACCACCGCCGCTGTGTGACGGACTCCTCGACCAGGGACACGACATCCGCCTCGGCGACACGTCCCGCGACGAGGTCGGCCAGTACCAGGGCACGCGCGGCGTGCAGCGTCTGCTCCAGGGGGGTGATGGGCTCCATGCCCCCATTGTGCGCACTCTTGACCCCGGCACCGAGCCGAAAATATCTTTCAGTGGTGACCCGTAGAGTGAAGGAAATTTTCGCCGGTGAGAACGGCGGCACGGCCGGCACCGGTGGCACGGGCGGCCCGAGTGCCATGGTCGGCACCCTCGGCACCCCGCCCGCCCCGGCCGCCCTCGCGGCCAAAGTCCGCACGCTGGCCCCGTCGATGACGCGTTCCATGCAGCGCGTCGCCGAGGCCGTCGCGGGCGATCCGGCCGGCTGCGCGGCCCTCACGGTCACCGGCCTCGCCGAACTCACCGGCACCAGCGAGGCGACCGTCGTACGCACCGCCCGGCTGCTCGGCTATCCGGGTTACCGGGACCTGCGCCTCGCCCTCGCCGGCCTCGCCGCCCAGCAGCAGTCCGGCCGGGCCCCCGCCATCACCACGGACATCGCGGTCGACGACCCGATCGCCGACGTGGTCGCGAAGCTCGCCTACGACGAACAGCAGACCCTCGCCGACACCGCCGCCGGCCTCGACACCGTCCAGCTGGGCGCCGCCGTCACCGCGCTGGTCGCGGCCCGCCGCACCGATGTGTACGGCGTCGGGGCGTCCGGCCTGGTCGCCCAGGACCTCACGCAGAAGCTGCTGCGCATAGGGCTGATGGCCCACGCCCACAGCGACCCGCATCTGGCCGTGACGAACGCGGTGCAACTGCGGGCCGGTGACGTGGCGATCGCCATCACCCACTCGGGGTCGACCGGTGACGTCATAGAACCGCTGCGGGTCGCCTTCGAGCGCGGCGCGACGACGGTGGCGATCACGGGCCGCCCGGACGGGCCGGTGACGCAGTACGCCGATCATGTGCTCACCACGTCCACCGCGCGGGAGAGCGAACTGCGTCCGGCGGCGATGTCGTCACGGACCGGCCAGCTCCTCGTGGTGGACTGCCTGTTCGTAGGGGTGGCGCAGCAAACGTACGAGACGGCGGCGCCGGCGCTCTCGGCTTCGTACGAGGCGCTGGCCCACCGGCACCGCCCCTGAACCGCACCGACACAGACACGGGAAGCACGGAAAGAGCCGTCATGACCTCCACCTCCGACCCCCGGGACCTCAGAACCGAGCTGGAGTCCCTGACCACCGAGGCCTTCCGGCCGGAGCTCGCGGACATCGACCGGCTGCCCACCCTGGACATCGCGCGGCTGATGAACGGCGAGGACGCCACCGTGGCCGGGGCGGTCGCGGCACGGCTCCCGCAGATCGCCGCCGCGATCGACGCCGTGGCGGAGCGGATGGCCCGGGGCGGCCGCCTCGTCTACGCGGGCGCCGGCACGGCGGGCCGGCTGGGCGTCCTGGACGCCTCCGAGTGCCCGCCGACGTTCAACACCGACCCGTCCCGGGTCGTCGGCCTGATCGCGGGCGGCCCCGAGGCCATGGTCACCTCGGTCGAGGGCGCGGAGGACTCCCGGGAGCTGGCCCGGGCCGACCTGGAGAGCCTCGGCCTGACCCCGGACGACACGGTGGTCGGCGTCTCGGCGTCCGGCCGCACGCCCTACGCCATCGGCGCGGTCGAACACGCCCGCACCCGGGGCTCCCTCACCGTCGGCCTCGCCTGCAACCCCGGCAGCCCGCTCGGGGCCGCCGCCGACCACGGCATCGAGATCGTCGTGGGTCCCGAACTGCTCACCGGCTCCACCCGCCTGAAGGCCGGCACGGCACAGAAGCTCGTCCTCAACATGCTCTCGACGATCACGATGATCCGGCTGGGCAAGACCTACGGGAACCTGATGGTCGACGTCCGCGCGTCGAACGACAAGCTGCGCGCCCGCTCCCACCGCATCGTGGCGCTGGCGACCGGTGCGGGCGACGAGGAGATCGAGCAGGCCCTGAAGGCCACCGACGGCGAGGTCAAGAACGCGATCCTCACCATCCTGGCCGACGTGGACGGCCCGACGGCGGCGCGGCTGCTGGAGGAGTCCGGCGGGCATCTGCGGGAGGCGCTCGACTCGCGCGCCTGAGGGGCGGCTGTCAGACCCCGGTGCTTTCATGGGGGAATGAGCAGCCGAGGTGTCGTCGTGGAGCGGCGGATCGCCGCCGGGCAGGGTGCCGTGTGGGAGGCCCTGACGGACCTCGGGTCCATGGAGCGCGTGCTCAGCGGGGTCACGAGGGTCGAAATCCTCACCGAGGGCGGTTTCGAGGTCGGCACGCGGTGGCGGGAGACGCGGCGGATGTTCGGCAAGGAGGCCAGCGAGGAGATGTGGGTGACCGCATGCGAGGCGCCCGAGCGCTACGTGGTGGAGGCCGAGGCGCAGGGCACGCGTTACGTCTCGGAGTGGCTGCTGCGGACGGACGGCCCGGCGGCGACCACCGTCAGGATGACGTTCGGCGCGCAGGTGCCGGGCGGTGCCCGGGGGCTTCTCGCCAAGCTTCTGGGCGGTCTCGGGGCGCGGGCCGTGCGGAGGGCCATCGCCAAAGATCTCGACGACGTCGCCTCCACGCTGGAGGGGCGCAACGGCTGAGCCTCACCTCGGCCTTACCTCCCGGTTGACCTGCCGCACGCGAGCCCGCAGCGTCTCCCCGACGGGCAGCGAGCGCAGCACGTCGGTCAGATGCTCCGCCGTCCGTACGTTGCACCGCCCCAAGTCGACCAGGGCGAACGGCTCGTCGCTCGCGGCCGTGACCGGATCCACGCACAGGGACGGCAGCACGACACCGACTCCCTTGAGCGCGTCCCGCAGGGATTCCACGATCTCCTCGGTCGAGCGCACCTTTTCCTACCTCCACGCAGAGTTTGTGATTCAACACACAGCGTGGCGGACGCGCCTCTAACCTGGCCAGATACGGCGGCCCAACAACCCGATGTGTACGACAGGGAGTTGCCCATGCCCGGATCCAGGGACCTCGACCCGTCCTCCTCCCCTCGGGCCCTCCTGGGCGCCGAGCTCCGCCACGCCCGCGAGAAGGCCGGCCTGAGCCAGGAGGAACTGGGACAGCGGTTGTTCGTGAGTGGGTCGTTCATCGGGCAGTTGGAGGCGGGGACGCGGCGGATGCAGGCGGAGTACGCACGGTTGCTGGACGACGTGCTGCGGACGGGGGACTTCTTCTCGCGGAATTGCGGGGCGGCGGCGAAGTCGAAGTATCCGGAGCACTTTGCGGAGGCGGCGGAGGCGGAGGCCCGGGCTACGGCCATCAGGGAGTTCACTTCGATGCTGATTCCCGGCCTGCTCCAGACCCCCGCCTACGCCCGTGCGGTGTGCCGCGCCTATCAGCCGACGGCACCTGATGAGGAGATCGAGAAGAGGGTGGCTGCTCGCATGGAGCGGACCCGCATCCTCGACGATCCAACAAAGCCGTTGTTGTGGGCTGTGATTGACGAGTCTGCGCTGCAACGGGTGACGGGTGGGGCGGAGGTCATGGCGGAGGCCCTGCGACACATCACCGGCCTGGCTCGCCGAAGCCGGGCCATCGTGCAGGTGCTGCCGTTCGACGCGGGCGCGCACCCGGCCATGCAGGGGTGCGTCAAGCTGATGGACTTCGACGACGCCCCACCGTTGGTTTACCTGGAAGGCGTTGGCACCGGGCGACTGGATGACGACCCCACCACCGTCGCGGAGTACCGGTTCTACTACGAGTTCCTCGCGGCCTGCGCACTCTCGCCGGAGAAGTCTCTAGCCCTGCTCGAGGCAATGGCCCAGGATTACACGCATGAGGAACATTCCTGACTCCGACCTGCGCTCGGCCACCTGGTACAAGTCCAGCTACAGCGGCGGGAGCGGCGACAACTGCCTGGAAGTCACCCAGGGACTCCCTGATGTCATCCCCGTCCGCGACTCCAAGGACCCTCATGGCCCGAGGCTCGCGTTCCGGGCCACGGCCTGGTCGGCATTCGTCGCGAACCTCAAGGACGAGACGGCCTGAGCTTCGGGACCCGGGCTTCGAGCTCTCTTTTCAAGGAACGGGTGGAGGGCCTCAACCCACCCTCCCACCCGGCGAGTTGACGCGATGCGTCCGGCTTGCCACGGACAGTCACGTACCCTTAACGTTCCCTGCACAAAGCAACAGCCCCCGCCAGGTGCGCCAACACCTGCGGGGGCTTACCAACGAGATCGAAAGCAGTCGATCCCATGGATGAAGCTAACTCTAGTGCTGCCTCCCCGTCCGCGCACCCCATGGCGAACCCGGGCTACGGCAAACGCACCGCCCCCGACCAACTCCCCCGCGCGAACCATGACTTCGCACACCTCCCACCCCGCGAAGCAGCCATCGCCGCCTACCTCGACCGGCTCCCCGACGGCGCGGACATCTCCGTAAAGACGCTGGCCAAACAGCTGCCATACGGCCAGTGCGCCCTCGGCACCGCCCTCAACCGCATCCAGCAGGCGGGCCACCTGCGGCGAGGCCGGGAGTGCGTGACGGCAGACGACGGCAGCTCCCGCTGGATCACCCGTTCGTGGTTCTCCCGCACCGCCCGGGGCGACAACTGGTGGGCGGCCTTCACACGCGGCGACGTACCGAAGCAGCAGCGCCCCACCCGCTCAAGGGCCCACATCCTCCTGGCCGCCCTCGGCCGCACAGCACCGGCCCTCTCCCTCTCCCAGACCGACTGCGCGACACTCGCCCCGCTGGTGACGCAGTGGTTCGAGCGGGACGCCTCGGAGGACGACGTACTGCGTGCGCTCACAGCCGGCCTGCCGACGCCCGTCCACCACCCCGCCGCCCTGGTCCGCAACCGCCTGACCAGCAAACTCCCACCCCCACCCGCCCCACGCCCACCCCTACGGGTCCTGGAGTGCGCGAACTGCGGCGCCCCGGGGCGTCCAGAGTCCCTGCCAGGAGGGCGTTGCAACGCCTGCTGGGGCGAACGCGCCCCCGCACAACCCTCTGCACCTCTGTCCGCCCCCACGGTCCACGACCGAGCGGCCCAGATCCGCGCCGCAATGTCCCAACGACGACAAGAGAAGGCACACACATGACGGCACCTACGGTCCGACGTCACCACCCGGGGGCACGATGGAGGGAAGGAGGCAACGCCATGACCCCAGAGACCGCTGACCGCCCGCAGATGGACGTCGAGGACTTCGACGAACTCGTTCGCAGGGCTCCGAGGGAGATCCGGAACAGGCTGGAGTTCCTGGGCGGGCGACTGTGCGTCCGGCACGGCCCGCTCGACGTGGACGAGTTCGAGGAACTTGCCGCAGTAGCCCCCGAAACGGTGCGGCTGGAGTACATCAATGGAAAGGTCGAGGTCAAGGCCATGCCGGACGGCAACCACCGCTCCATCTTCATGTGGCTGTTGCGCCAGTGCATGCAGCACCGTCCTGACCTGGATCTCGTACCCGAGTCGGGCGTCAAGGCCGAGGCCTACCGCAAGGGCCGCGCTCGCACGGATGGAACTCTCGTGCCGGTGGATCACTTCCGTGGCGACGGCGAGTGGTCCGACCCCGAAGGTTCCCTCATGGCCGTGGAGATCACTTCCAGGGACCGCGACACCAACCAGCGCGACCGCATCGACAAGCCCGTCGGCTACGCGGAGGCCGACATCCCCGTCTACCTCCTCATCGACCGCGACAACCACACCCTCACCGTCTTCAGTGAACCCGAAAACGGCCGCTACCAGCGGATCTCCCCGCACCCCTGGGGCGCCACCGTCGAGCTCCCCGCCCCCCTAAACATCACCCTGGACACCGAGAAACTCAAGGACTACGCCGACTAGCGACAATGGACCCATGAACCACGCCCAGCTCACCGCCCTGGGCCGCGCCCTACGCCTCCTCGGCGAGCACGGCGAGGCCCTCACCTCCGACACCCCGGACGGCAAACTGCACGAGGTCAAGGCCGACCTCAAGCGCGCCCTGGACCTGCTGGACGAGAGCGTCGCGACCGCCAAGCCCACGACACGCTGCCCCGAGCATCCGAACGGCCCGGTCGACGAGAACGCCCCCGACCTGTGCCTGCTGTGCGAGACCCGGCGCAGGACCGCCCGCCGGAACGAGTTCAACGGGCCCGCCCCGCAGCAGCCGCAGACCGACCCCGTCCAGTCCCGCTACGGCGTGAGCGGCGACCGCCCCCAGCCCCAGCAGCGCTGGCTGCCGGAGCTGTGGAACGGCCAGACCTGGCAGCTGTGCGGCACCCCGCGCCGGGACCGCCGCGAGGCCGAGCTGTTCATCGCCGCCCAGCGCAAGGCTCCCCGGGCGGCCATGGCGTACCGGCTCGTGCACGAGTTCACCGACTACGAGGTGCTGCGCGTGTGGGGCACGCCCCTGCGGGTCGACATCGAGCCGATGGGCAACCTCTAGCTACAGGAGGGGCAGGGCAGAGAAGTCGTAGCCCTCCCACAGTCGCCGCGAGGTCTCCTCCGGGTACGCCCTCACCACCGGCTCCGCGTCCAGGACCTGCATCAGCCGCTCCGCGTCGTCGTACGCCGGCCAGCCCGGGTCGCCCGACCTCGCGAAGGACGTCCAGGACGCGCGGAAGCGGGACGACAGCGCCTCGGCCTCGGCGGACGGCTCGGTGCCCGCGAACAGCAGAAGCCCCAGGTCCGCCCCGAACGTGCCGAAGAGCAGCGGGATGTCCAGTCCGTGGCAGGCGCCCAGCGCGCCGCCGTTTCCGGGGGCCGCCCAGGTCAGTTCGTAGAGGTGCGCGCTGCCGCCGCCCGCGCGCTGCGCCTCGGCCAGGTGCAGGGAGGGCATGTTGAACAGCCAGTCCGTCTGGACGCGTTCGTAAAGCTCGCT
Source organism: Streptomyces sp. NPDC057002 (assembly GCF_042673825.1). NCBI lineage: Bacteria > Bacillati > Actinomycetota > Actinomycetes > Kitasatosporales > Streptomycetaceae > Streptomyces > Streptomyces sp. NPDC057002. Next base: position 148,229 of record NZ_JBHURZ010000006.1, on the reverse strand, counting down.
CGGGGAGGCGTCGGGGAAGGCGGCCCGGTAGGCCTGTTCGCCGTCGGGGCCGGGGGCGAACAGCCGCAGGGCCGAGGCAGCCCGCTCCTCGCTGATCTGGCCCAGTTGGCCCGCCATGGCGATAAAGAGGCGGTACTCGTCGCGGTTGTGGCCGACGAGCAGGTCGACGTCCTTCGCCGAACCCGCCGCCAGCGCCTGCCACGGCGTGGTCGGCAGCACCTCGCCGTCGACCACCGGCGAGAAGGGGGTGACCGTGGGCGCCGCCTGGCCCCAGCGGTCGGTGTACTGGAGCATCTTGGCGCTCAGCGTCTCGCCCGCCGACGTCAGCCGGTGCGGGGCGATCGTCGAGAGATCGGCGACCGTGGGGCGCAGCCCCACCTCGGCGGCCAGCGCGAGACCGATGTCCCGGGCGAGCGCGTCGGAGAAGAACGTCCCCGGCACGCTCTGTGCGATCGCCCGGCGGAACAGTCCGGCCGCCCGTGGCATGGCGAGCAGCGAGGCGACCGAACCCGCGCCGGCCGATTCACCGAAGACCGTGACCTGGTCCGGATCGCCGCCGAACGCCTCGATGTTGTCCCGGACCCATTCCAGTGCCGCCACCTGGTCGAGCAGGCCCCGGTTTGCGGGCGCGCCCTCGATGAACGCGAAACCCTCCATGCCCAGGCGGTAGTTGAGGGACACGACCACCACGTCGCCGTCGGCCGCGATGCGCCGGGCGTCGTAGCCGGGGCTGCCGGAGTGACCGAGCTTGTAGGCACCGCCGTAGATCCACACCATCACCGGGCGGCGGGCCGCCGGGTCGGCCTCGGGCGTCCAGACGTTGACGGTGAGCCACTCGTCACCCTCGGGTACGTCGAGCAGGCCCGGGCCACCCAGGCTGCCGACGTCCTGCGGGGGCGGCGGGCCGAAGGCGTCGGCGTCGCGTATGCCGTCCCATGGTTCGGCCGGGCGCGGTGCCTGGAAGCGGGCCTCGCCCACCGGAGGCGCGGCGAAAGGGATGCCGCGATAGACGGCGAGTCCCTCCTCCCTTCGGCCACGTACCGCACCGGCGGTCGTAGGGACCACCGGTGCGGGCTCCTCCGAGGGGCCACCCGCCGACGGGCGGGACTCGGTCGTCGTCATCTGGATCTCCTCACGGAATGCCGGTGAACAGGCGCTCAGTCAGTGTCCTTGACTGACGCAAGCAGATCCAGAGCCTCAGGTGCCGGGACAGCTACCGGGGTCAGCTGAGGGTCTTCAGCGCCGCCGGGTCGTAGGGGGCCGTGTCCTCGAAGCGGCCGCCCAGCACCTTGGCCGCCCACTGCGGGTCCTGGAGCAGCGCCCGGCCGACGGCGACCATGTCGAACTCGTCGCGCTCGAAGCGGTCCAGGAGGTTGTCGAGGTCGTTGACGTCGGCGCCCTCGCCCTGGAAGGACTTGAGGAAGTCGACGCCGTTCAGGCCGACCGAACCGACGGTGATGGCCGGCTTGCCGGTCAGCTTCTTGGTCCAGCCGGCCAGGTTGAGGTCGGAGTCCTCGAACTCGGGCACCCAGTAGCGGCGGGTGGAGGCGTGGAAGGCGTCGACACCGGCGGCGGCCAGCGGGGCCAGGATGGCCTCCAGCTCCTCGGGCGTCTCGGCGAGGCGGGCGTCGTAGGCCTCCTGCTTCCACTGCGAGTAGCGGAAGATGACGGGGAAGTCGGCGGAGACGGTCTCGCGGACTGCGGCGACGATCTCCTCCGAGAGCTTGGCGCGGGCGACCGAGTCGCCGCCGTAGGCGTCGGTGCGGCGGTTGGTGCCCTCCCAGAGGAACTGGTCGAGCAGGTAGCCGTGGGCGCCGTGGAGCTCCACGCCGTCGAAGCCGATGCGCTCGGCGGCTGCCGCGGCCTCGGCGAACGCGCCGATGACGGCGTCGATGTCGGCCTGGGTCATGGCCTTGCCGGTGGGCTCCGAGGCGCCGATGCGCAGACCGGAGGGGCCGACGGCCGGGGCGTCCGCGAACGGCGGCTCACCCTGGTTGCGGACCATGCCGATGTGCCACAGCTGCGGGACGATCGTGCCGCCCGCGGCGTGCACCGCCTCGGCGACCTTCGCCCAGCCCGCGAGCTGCTCCTCGCCGTGGAACCGCGGCACGCGGTCGCTCTGCCCGGCCGACTCGTGCCCGACGTAGGTGCCCTCGGTGACGATCAGGCCGACTCCGGCGGCGGCACGGCGGGAGTAGTACGAGATGACGTCCTCGCCGGGGACTCCGCCCGGGGAGAACATGCGGGTCATCGGCGCCATGGCGATGCGGTTCGGGACGGTCAGGCCGTTGAGCGTGACGGGCCGGGACAGAATTTCGGCGGCGCGGGAGGCGGCGACGGTCACTCAGGGGCTCCTTCGGATACCGGACAGTATGTGCATACGCATAGGACATGCGTTTCAACCATCCGGCCCGCCCGCGCCATCCCGTCCGCGCTGTGACCCCGGACACGCCCGAGGGCGGCACCCCCTGCCCGGATATCCGGAACAGGAAGTGCCGCCCTCGGCAAGACCGTTGATCAACCCGGGGAAATCCCAGGGGGTCGATCAGAAGTCCATGTCACCGCCCGGCATACCGCCACCGGCGGGCGCGGCGGCCTTCTCCGGCTTGTCGGCGATGACGGCCTCGGTGGTGAGGAACAGCGCGGCGATGGAGGCGGCGTTCTGCAGAGCGGAACGGGTCACCTTCGCCGGGTCGATGATGCCCTCGGCGATCATGTCGACGTACTCACCGGTCGCGGCGTTCAGGCCGTGGCCGACCTGGAGGTTGCGGACCTTCTCCACGACGACGCCGCCCTCGAGACCACCGTTGACGGCGATCTGCTTCAGCGGGGCCTCGAGCGCGAGCTTGACGGCGTTGGCGCCGGTCGCCTCGTCACCCTCGAGGTCCAGCTTCTCGAAGACGGAAGCCGCCTGGATGAGCGCCACGCCACCACCGGCGACGATGCCCTCCTCGACGGCCGCCTTGGCGTTGCGCACGGCGTCCTCGATGCGGTGCTTGCGCTCCTTGAGCTCCACCTCGGTGGCGGCACCGGCCTTGATGACCGCGACACCGCCGGCGAGCTTCGCCAGGCGCTCCTGCAGCTTCTCGCGGTCGTAGTCCGAGTCGCTGTTCTCGATCTCGGCGCGGATCTGGTTGACGCGGCCGTTGACCTGGTCGGTCGAACCGGCACCGTCGACGATGGTCGTCTCGTCCTTGGTGATGACCACCTTGCGGGCCTTGCCCAGCAGGTCGAGCGTGGCGTTCTCCAGCTTGAGGCCGACCTCCTCGGAGATCACCTCGCCGCCGGTGAGGATGCCGATGTCCTGCAGCATCGCCTTGCGGCGGTCACCGAAGCCCGGGGCCTTGACGGCGACGGACTTGAAGGTGCCGCGGATCTTGTTGACGACCAGGGTCGACAGGGCCTCGCCCTCGACGTCCTCGGCGATGATCAGCAGCGGCTTGCCCGACTGCATGACCTTCTCCAGGAGCGGGAGCAGGTCCTTGACGTTCGAGATCTTGGAGTTCGCGATCAGGATGTACGGGTCGTCGAGGACGGCCTCCATACGCTCCATGTCGGTCGCGAAGTACGCCGAGATGTAGCCCTTGTCGAAGCGCATACCCTCGGTGAGCTCAAGCTCCAGACCGAAGGTCTGGGACTCCTCGACGGTGATGACGCCTTCCTTGCCGACCTTGTCCATCGCCTCGGCGATGAGCTCGCCGATCTGGGTGTCGGCGGCGGAGATGGAGGCCGTGGAAGCGATCTGCTCCTTGGTCTCGACGTCCTTCGCCTGCTCCAGCAGGGCGGCGGAGACGGCCTCGACGGCACGCTCGATGCCGCGCTTGAGGGCCATCGGGTTGGCGCCGGCGGCTACGTTGCGCAGGCCCTCCTTGACCAGGGCCTGGGCGAGAACGGTCGCGGTGGTCGTACCGTCACCGGCGACGTCGTCCGTCTTCTTGGCGACTTCCTTGACCAGCTCGGCGCCGATCTTCTCGTACGGGTCCTCGAGCTCGATCTCCTTGGCGATGGAGACACCATCGTTGGTGATCGTGGGGGCGCCCCACTTCTTCTCGAGGACGACGTTGCGGCCCTTGGGGCCGAGCGTCACCTTCACGGCGTCCGCGAGCTGGTTCATGCCGCGCTCGAGGCCGCGCCGCGCCTCCTCGTCGAACGCGATGATCTTGGCCATGTGAAGTGGTCCCTCCAGGACTGGGGGTGATTACTTCGGACCGCGCCCGCGCCCGCGACGGACGGCTCGCCAGCCTCGTGGTTCCTTCCCCACCCGGCCTGCGGGCCTCACCGACCCGGTCCTTACGTTGTCACTCTCACCTTCAGAGTGCTAACGCAATGATTAGCACTCGGGCATGGCGAGTGCAAGCGCCTCCCAGGGATCGGGCGGGCCGCTCAGCCACCCGCGAACGGCGCCCGGCAGGGCTTTCGAACAGGCCGAAGGGCCCGCACCCCGGGGGGTACGGGCCCTTCAGAGAAGACCTGCCGCTTGCGGTTTGTCGTGGTCGCGCGTTCAGGCAGCCACGCGAACCATGTCGGCCTGTGGGCCCTTCTGGCCCTGCGAGATCTCGAACTCGACCCGCTGGCCCTCTTCAAGGGTGCGGTACCCGTCCATCTGGATCGCGCTGTAGTGGACGAAAACATCCGCACCACCGTCGACCGCGATGAAGCCGTACCCCTTCTCCGCGTTGAACCACTTGACGGTGCCCTGAGCCATGCCTAACTCCCCTATTACTGGCCCTTGCACAGATCCGCACTTCGCGGATCCGGGTCAGACCTCACCCCCCACGGATTGGGGGCGTGCGCCGGAACGCGTCGACCGCGGCCGAATGTATCTGTCCAACTGCCCTCTGCAACAGGTCAATCGGACGAGAATTCCGGACGCGCAGGATCCGGAATGTGGGGAGAATTCGCCTGACTTCAGGGCAAGTCGGGCCACACAAAGGGAACAAAAGCCACGAAAGGCCCACACACTTTGGCTACATCTTGTCGGGCTCGCGGCAGGAATTCAGGGTGCCCGATCAGGGGACCGGGATCGCGTTCCCCAACTGTACCGCGCTCAACCACACAGAATTGCCCCCTCCGCTTCTCTCACGGAGGGGGCAATTCGATGAACGCTCAGTGACGGCCGTTACCGATGGTAATAATCAAGCCGGTCGACCGGTTCAGCCACCGGCGACGGCCGGAATGATCGACACACCGGCACCGTCCGGCGTCGCCGTCTCGAGACCCTGCTCGAACCGCACGTCGTCGTCATTGACATACACGTTGACGAACCGGCGCAGCTTGCCCTGGTCGTCCAGCACCCGGGCGGCGATCCCGGTGTGGTTCTTCTCCAGATCGGCGATGACCTCACCGAGGTTCGCGCCCTCGGCAGCGACCTCGGCCTGGCCGCCGGTGTAGGTACGCAGGATGGTGGGGATTCGAACGGTGACGCTCATGACTTCAAAACCTCCGGTTGGGAAGCGGACCTGCTTTCAGGGGCGCGGGGCTGTATCGATTTGCGGCTCCGCCGCGTGGGCGCGACCAGCCCCCACCGGCCCGCAGCGAACAACGATCAGACGAGACCCGCATCCCGGAACGAGTCCAGGTTGGGCCGGATGGTCGCGGTCAGCCCGGTCCCGGCCACCGCATCCAACGTCTTCAGACCATCGCCCGTGTTCAGCACCACGGTCGTCAGCGACGGGTCGAGGGCGCCGCTCTCGAGCAGCTTCTTCGTCACACCCACCGTCACCCCACCGGCGGTCTCCGCGAACACACCCTCGGTCCGGGCGAGCAGCTTGATCGCCTCGACGACCTGCTCGTCGTTCACGTCCTCCACCGCACCGCCCGTACGACGCGCGATGTCCAGCACGTACGGCCCGTCCGCCGGGTTGCCGATCGCCAGCGACTTGGCGATGGTGTCCGGCTTCTGCGGCCGTACGACGTCGTGCCCGGCCTTGAACGCCGTGGACACCGGCGAGCAGCCGAGCGCCTGAGCACCGAAGATCTTGTACGGCTTGTCCTCGACCAGACCGAGCTTGATCAGCTCCTGCAGACCCTTGTCGATCTTCGTGAGCTGCGAGCCGGAGGCGATCGGCACCACGAGCTGGTCCGGCAGCTGCCAGCCGAGCTGCTCGCAGATCTCGTACGCCAGCGTCTTGGAGCCCTCCGCGTAGTACGGCCGCAGGTTGACGTTGACGAAGCCCCAGCCCTCGCCGGCCGGGTCGCCGATCAGCTCGGAGCAGAAGCGGTTCACGTCGTCGTAGTTGCCCTCGATGCCGACGAGCTCGCCGCCGTAGATCGCGGCCATGACGACCTTGCCCTGTTCCAGGTCGTGCGGGATGAACACGCAGGAGCGGAAGCCGGCGCGGGCAGCGGCGGCACCCACCGCACCGGCGAGGTTGCCGGTGGAGGAGCAGGAGAGGGTGGTGAAGTCGAAGGCGCGCGCGGCCTCGATGGCCTGGGCGACGACGCGGTCCTTGAAGGAGTGCGTCGGGTTGCCGGAGTCGTCCTTGACGAAGAGCTTGCCGGCGTCGACGCCGAGCTCACGGGCCAGGTTGTCGGCCTTGACGAGCTTGGTCCAGCCGGGGTTGATGTTCGGCTTGTCCGCGACGTCGGCCGGGACCGGCAGCAGCGGGGCGTAGCGCCAGATGTTCGCGGGGCCCGCTTCGATGCGCTTGCGGAGCTCTTCGGTTTCGTAGGCCGAGAAGTCGTAGGCGATCTCCAGCGGGCCGAAACACTCCTCGCACGCGAAGACCGGGCCGAGGGGGACGCGGTGACCGCACTCGCGGCAGCTCAGCGCGGCGGCGGGGCCGAGGTCTACGGTGGATTCAGTGGTGCTTGCAACAGTCTGCGCAGCCATATGAGGCGAGGCCCTTTCTCCTCATCTTCCTCACGACGCATCTCGCCGTGAGACGGATTTGGCACCTTCCCGAGCCGGGAGCCTCGCGCATGGGGTCGACAGTGACCTACGAGTACCGACTGGAGGGTTGCCGGGGCTTCAACGGGCCGTATCCCTCTGCCCCTCTGGATGAGCTGTATTCGGTTGTCGACGTGGGTTGACCCCGGACATGCGATGGTCACCCGCGTTGTTCAAGACTGTAACCGACGACCAGGACAGTTGAGATAGTCGTCCGAACCGCGAGATGGCTCACAGTCCGTCCCGCCGAGAGTACGCAGAGGAGCCGCCACGGTGCTGGAAGAAGTCGAGCGCTGGCTGAGCACCCGTTCCTGGTCCGCGACCGATCGCCCCCTCCACCAGATACTGGCCGCCAAGCAGCGCACGGGCCAGACGGTCAGTGTCGTGCTGCCCGCGCTCAACGAGGAGGAGACGGTCGGCGACATCGCCGCCGTGATCCGCCACGACCTGATGCGGCAGGTGCCGCTCGTCGACGAGCTCGTCGTGGTCGACTCCGGCTCGACCGACCGGACGTCGGAGGTGGCCGCGGCCGCGGGCGCGACCGTGGTGCACCGGGACGGGATACTCCCGCGGCTGCCCGCGGTGCCCGGCAAGGGCGAGGTGCTGTGGCGCTCGCTGCTCGTCACCCGCGGGGACATCGTCTGCTTCGTCGACGCGGACCTGCGGGACTTCTCGTCCGACTTCGTCTCCGGGATCGTGGGCCCGCTGCTCACCGAGCCGGGCGTGGACCTGGTGAAGGCCATGTACGACCGTCCGCTGGGCGCGGCCGCCGGGCAGGGCGGCCGGGTCACCGAGCTGATGGCCAGGCCACTGCTCAACATGCACTGGCCGCAGCTGGCCGGCTTCGTGCAGCCGCTCGGCGGCGAGTACGCGGCCCGCCGCTCGCTGCTGGAGCAGCTGCCGTTCCCCGTCGGGTACGGCGTCGAGCTGGGCATGCTGGTCGACGCCCTGCACCTGGCGGGGCTCGACGCCCTCGCCCAGGTCGACGTCGGGGTGCGCAAGCACCGGCACCAGGACGGGCAGGCGCTGGGCCGGATGGCCGCCGCGATCTACCGCACGGCCCAGCTGAGGCTGGCCCGCGGGCATCTGATCCGGCCGTCCCTGACGCAGTTCGAGCGGGGCGGCGACGGCTTCGAGCCGCGGACGTACTCCGTGGACACCGAGGAGCGTCCGCCGATGGTGGAGATCGCCGAGTACCAGGCGCGGAAGGCCGCCTGACCGGGGCTGTTTTTCGGCCGGGCGGGTCAGGTCCGTACGTTTGAGCGTTTCCGGGCCGGGCTAGGTTGAGGGCTATGGCTTCTACGTACGGTGCTGCGCAGGTGCTGGTGGCCTCCAACCGCGGCCCGGTCTCCTACACGGTGGGCGAGGACGGTTCGCTGAACGCCAAACGCGGCGGCGGCGGGCTGGTCTCTGGGCTCTCCGCGATCGGCTCGGACGCGGACGCGCTCTGGGTCTGCTCGGCGCTGTCCGACGGCGACCGCGAGGCGGTCCGGCGCGGGGTCGGCGAGGACGGCGTGCGGATGCTGGACATCACGGCCGAGGTGCACGCCGACGCGTACAACGGCATCGCCAACTCGGTGCTGTGGTTCGTCCACCACATGCTGTACCAGACGCCGCTGGAGCCGGTCTTCGACGCGGAGTTCCGGCGGCAGTGGACGTCCTACGAGAGGTACAACCGGGCGTTCGCCGAGGCGCTGGCCGAGGAGGCGGCGCAGGGCGCGGCCGTCGTGGTGCAGGACTACCACCTGACGCTGGTGCCGGGCATGCTGCGCGAGCTGCGGCCGGACCTGAGGATCGGGCACTTCTCGCACACGCCGTGGGCGCCGCCCGAGTACTTCCGGATGCTGCCCGACGATGTGGCCGGGCAGGTGCTGCGCGGCATGCTGGGCGCGGACCGGCTGGGCTTTCTCACGCGGCGCTGGGCCGACGCGTTCGTCGAATGCGCCGAGCGGTTCGCCGGCGGACTCGGGGGCACGCGGGTCGGTGTGCACGGGCTGGGGGCCGACGCGGACTTCCTGCGGAAGCGGTCGCACGAGAAGGACGTCGAGGAGCGGATGGCCGCGCTGCGGGAGCAGATCGGCGAGGGCCGCCGCACCATCGTCCGCGTCGACCGCACCGAGCTGTCGAAGAACATCGTGCGCGGCCTGCTGGCCTACCGCACGCTCCTCGACTCCCACGCGGAGTGGCGCGAGCGCGTGGTGCACGTGGCCTTCGCGTACCCCTCACGGCAGGACCTCGCCGTGTACCGCGACTACACGGCCGAGGTGCAGCGGCTGGCGGACGAGATCAACGAGCGGTACGGGACGCCGGGCTGGACTCCGGTCGTACTGCACGTCAAGGACGACTTCGCGCGCTCCCTGGCCGCGTACCGGCTGGCCGACGTCGCGCTCGTCAACCCCATCCGCGACGGCATGAACCTCGTCGCCAAGGAGATCCCGGTCGTCTCCGACGCGGGCTGCGCGCTGGTGCTGTCGCGGGAGGCCGGGGCGTACGAGGAGCTGGGCGAGGACGCGATCACGGTGAACCCGTACGACGTGACCGGCACGGCGGCGGCCCTGCACGAGGCGCTCTCGATGCGCCCGGAGGAACGCGCCGAGCGCGCCAAGCGGCTGTCGGCGGCGGCGACCGCGCTGCCGCCGGCGCAGTGGTTCGTGGACCAGCTCGACGCGTTGAGGGGCTGAACGGTGATGACCGGCCGTCATACGGACCACGAGCTTCCGGCGCCCGCCACGAAGGCCGGGCAGGAAGGTCTGGACGCTCTCCTCACCCATCCCGGCCAGGCTCTGATCGGTCTCGACCTCGACGGGACGCTCGCGCCGATCGTCGCCGATCCCGAGAAGGCCCGGGCCCACCCGGAGGCGGTGCCCGCGCTGGCCGCGCTCGCGCCGAAGGTCGCCGCCGTCGCGGTGATCACCGGCCGGCCCGCCGAGGTCGCGGTGCGCAACGGCGGCTTCGCCGACGTCCCCGGCCTCGAGCACCTCGTCGTGCTGGGGCACTACGGCGCCGAGCGGTGGGACGCCCGTACCGGCGAGATCAGCGCCCCGCCCCCGCATCCCGGAGTCGCGGCCGTCCGCACGGAGCTGCCCGAACTGCTCGAACGGCTCGGGGCGTCGCAGGGGACCTGGATCGAGGAGAAGGGCCGGGCCCTCGCCGTGCACACGCGCCGGGCCACCGACCCGCAGGCCACCCTGGACCAGCTGCGCGAGCCGCTCACCGGTCTGGCCGGCCGCCACGGCCTGATCGTCGAGCCCGGCCGCATGGTCCTCGAACTGCGCCCGCCCGGCATGGACAAGGGCGTCGCCCTCACCGAGTTCGCCCGGGAGATCGGCGCCGGTTCCGTCCTCTACGGCGGCGACGACCTGGGCGACCTGCCCGCCTACTCCGCCGTCGACCGCCTCCGCACGGACGGCACCCCGGGCCTGCTGCTCTGCAGCGGCAGCGACGAGGTGACCGAGCTCAGGGAGCGGGCGGACCTGGTGGTGGACGGCCCGGAGGGTGTCGTACGGCTGCTGAGCGCGCTGGCCGCCCGGCTGCCGTAACGCCCTCTCAGCGTTCAGCCCGCCGCCGATCCCGGACCCGCCGCAGCCGATTCACCGTCACCGGGTCGTGGGCGAGAGCCCGGGGGTCGTCCAGCAGGGCATTGAGGAGCTGGAAGTAGCGCACGGGGGCAAGCCCCAGCTCCTCCCGCACGGCCCGTTCCTTCGCGCCCGGGCCGGGAAAGCTCCGGCGTTCGAGCGCGAGGATGTCCCGCTCCCGGCGCCCGAGCCCCTGCTCCCCTGAGTCCTCGTCCATGCCCGGCACCGTAGCGCCCGCCACCGACAGCGCCTACTCCGCGTTCTCCGCCCGGGACGCCTCAGCCTGGAGCCGGCCCAGGACGGCCGAGGGGCTGCCGCCGGGGGCGACGGCCTTGCCGATCCCCTGCTTGATCTCGGCGCTGACGTCGGCCCAGGAGGTCTTGCCGACCGGGTAGAGCTCTGACGTCAGCAGTTCCTCCAGGAACGGCTTGAGGTGCTTGTCCTGGTCGGAGACGGACATGGTCCCGGACGCGGAGGTGGTGACCGGCAGCAGGTCGTACTCGCGGGAGAAGGCCAGCACGTTCTTCTCGCTGTAGACGAAGTCGAGGAAGTCGCCGACCTGGTCGCCGTGGCCGTTCTTGCGGAAGGCCGTCATCCAGTCGGCGACACCGAGCGTGGACTTGCTCGTGCCTTCCTTGCCCGGCGTCGGCACCATGCCGTACTTGACGCCCTTCTTCGCGGCGATGTTCATCAGCGACGGGTGCCCGTTGACCATGCCGACCTCGCCCTTGGCGAAGGCGGCGTACGCGTCGGCCCGGTTGAGCTCCCCGGGCGCGACCGGCCCGTTCAATTTCTTGCCGACCAGTTCGTCCTTCAGCCAGGTGAAGGTGTCGACGTTCTCCGGGGAGTCGATGCCGTAGCTGTCGACGGTGTCGGTGTAGCCGCCCCCGCCGCTGAGCATCCACTGCATCGTCTCGGCCGGCGCCTCCTCCGGACCGAGGGGCAGCGCGTACGGGTAGGTCACGCCCTCCGCCTTGAGCGCCTCGGCGTCGTCGGCCAGGTCGTCCCAGGTCTTGGGCGGGGTGATGCCGGCCTCGGAGAAGAGGGTCTTGTTGTAGAAGAGCACGCGCGTGGAGGAGGCGAACGGCATGCCGTACTGCACGCCCTTCACCTGCCCCGCGGAGGCCAGCTGCCCGACGAAGTCGGCCTGCACGGGTATGGAGAGCAGTTCGTCGGCCTTGTAGAGCTGGTTCTGGGCCGCGTATCCGGCGTACGAGCCGATCTGCGCCATGTCCGGCGGATCACCGGCGGCGACCATCTCCCGGACCTTGCGGTCGACGTCGTTCCAGGAGTAGACGCTGACGTCGATCCGCACACCGGGGTGCTCGGCCTCGTACTCCTCGACGAGCTCGTCCCAGTACTTCTGGGAGCTGTTGGCCTTGCTGTCGCCGTAGTCGGCGGCGACCAGCTTCAGGGTCACGTCGCCCGAGCCGCCCGTCACGCCACAGCCGCCGAGGACCGCCGTCATGCCCAGTGCGGACACCACCGCGATCGTTCCTGCCATCCGCCGCCGCTGCACCGCTGTTCTTCCCCAACCCTGGCGTCACCGCCACCGAAAACTTTCGATATTCGGAATAAGGTCTACACCACGTGAGTGGACTAGACCTCTCGCGGGTCCCCGGGTCACACTGTGTTCCGTGAGACATGTCATCGCCCTCGATGTGGGCGGCACCGGAATGAAGGCCGCTCTGGCCGGGCCCGGGGGCGAGGTGCTGCACCGGGCCCGCCGGGCCACCGGACGCGACCAGGGTCCGGACGCCGTCGTCGCGGGCATCCTCGACTTCGCCGCCGAGCTGCGCGCCCACGGCGCCCGGCACTTCGGCACGCCCGCGGCCGCCGCAGGCGTGGTCGTGCCCGGCATCGTCGACGAGGCGCAAGGCGTCGCCGTCTACTCGGCGAACCTCGGCTGGCGCGACGTCCCCCTGCGCGACGCGCTCGCGGAACGGCTGGGCGTCCCGGTCGCCCTCGGCCACGACGTGCGCACCGGCGCTCTCGCCGAGGGCCGGGTCGGGGCCGGCCGCGGCGCCGACCGGTTCCTGTTCGTGGCGCTGGGCACCGGCATCGCGGGCGGCATCGGCGTCGAGGGCCGGGTCGAGTCGGGCGCCCACGGCTTCGCGGGCGAGATCGGCCACATCGTCGTACGGCCCGGCGGGGCCCCCTGCCCGTGCGGGCAGCGCGGCTGCCTGGAGCGCTTCGCGTCGGCGGCGGCCGTCAGCGAGGCCTGGGCCGCGGCCTCGGGCGACCCCGACGCGGACGCGGCCGACTGCGCGAAGGCCGTCGAATCCGGCGACCCGCGCGCCCAGGAGGTCTGGCAGGACGCCATCGACGCCCTCGCCGACGGCCTGGTCACGGCCCTCACCCTGCTGGACCCCCGCACCCTGATCATCGGCGGCGGCCTGGCCGAGGCGGGAGAGACCTTGTTCGCACCCCTGCGGGAGGCCGTCCGCGACCGCGTCACCTTCCAGAAACAGCCGTCGATCGTCCCCGCGGCCCTGGGCGACGCGGCCGGATGTCTGGGGGCGGGCCTGCTCGCCTGGGATCTCCTCAACCACACGGACCGTACGGAGGCAACGCCCTGATGGCATCACACCCAGGGGCGCGGGGAACTGCGCGACCAGCCCCCACCCACCCGCAGCCCGCGACGTCAGGAACCCCCACGGTCCTGACCGGCGCGACCGTGGTCCTCCCCACCGGGGCTGTCCAGGACAGCCGGCTGATCATCGACGGCACCCGCATCAGCCGCACAGTCCCGGAGAACGCACACTTCATCGACGTAACCGGCCACTACGTCGTCCCCGGCTTCGTCGACCTCCACAACCACGGCGGTGGCGGAGGCTCCTTCACCTCCGGCTCGGCCGAGGACATTCTCAAGGGCATCCGCACCCACCGCCTGCACGGCACGACCACCCTGGTCGCCTCCACCGTCACCGGCGACATGGACTTCCTCTCCCAACGCGCCGGCCTGCTGAGCGAGCTGGCCGAGCAGGGCGAGATCGCCGGCGTCCACTTCGAGGGCCCCTTCATCTCCCCCTGCCGCAAGGGCGCCCACGCCGAGGACCTGCTGCGCGACCCGCACCCCGCGGACGTCCGCAAGCTGATCGAGGCGGCCCGGGGCCAGGCGAAGATGGTCACGCTGGCCACCGAACTCCCCGGCGGTCTGGACTCCGTACGCCTCCTGGCCGAACAGGGCGTCATCGCGGCGATCGGCCACACGGACGCGACCTACGAACAGACGGTCCAGGCCATCGACGCGGGCGCGACGGTCGCCACCCACCTCTTCAACGCGATGCCGCCCCTCGGCCACCGCTCCCCCGGCCCGATCGCCGCGCTCCTGGAGGACGACCGGATCACGGTCGAACTGATCAACGACGGCACGCACCTCCACCCCGCCGCGCTCCAACTGGCGTTCCACCACGCGGGCGCGTCACGGGTCGCGTTCATCACGGACGCGATGGACGCGGCCGGTTTCGGCGACGGCCGCTACTGGCTCGGCCCGCTGGAGGTGGAGGTCGCCGACGGCGTGGCCCGCCTGGTCGAGGACGGCACCATCGCGGGCTCCACCCTCACCCTGGACCGCGCCTTCAAACGGGCGGTCACGGTCGACGGCCTGCCGGTCGAGGACGCGGTGCGGGCACTCTCTGCGACCCCCGCCCGCCTCCTCGGCATGGCCGACCGCATCGGCTCCCTGGAGCCGGGCAAGGACGCGGACCTCGTCCTCCTGGACGCCGACTTCGAACTCAAGGGCGTGATGCGCCGGGGCGAATGGGTGGTCGGTCCCCAACTGCGCTGATCCGTCCCGCAGTCGGGAGACGGTGGCCGAGTCCTGGACTGGGCCGACCGCCGTCTCTTTGGCATGATCGAGCCTCCGGAAGTTCACGGCAGCGAGCGCATGTCTCTGTATCGGGGGAGGTCGACCAGGTGATCCTCACGGTCACGCTGAACACCGCTCTCGACATCACCTACCGCGTACGGTCCCTCCGGCCGCACACCTCCCACCGCGTCTCCGAGGTGACGGAGCGCCCCGGCGGCAAGGGCGTCAACGTCGCCCGGGTCCTCGCGGCCCTCGGGCACGAGGTGACGGTCACGGGATTCACGGGCGGGGCGACGGGCCGGGTCGTCCAGGAACTTCTGGCCTCGGTGCCGGGTGTGGTGGACGCGCTGGTCCCGGTCGCGGGCACGACCCGCCGCACGATCGCCGTGGTCGACGACCGGTCCGGCGACACGACCCAACTCAACGAGCCCGGCCCCACGGTCAGCCCCACCGAATGGTCGGCCTTCCAGGAGGCCTACGAGACCCTGCTCCCCACCGCCTCCGCTGTGGCCCTGTGCGGCAGCCTCCCACCGGGCGTCCCGGTCGGCGCGTACGCCGGGCTGATCCGCACGGCCAGGTCCGCCGGCATCCCGGTCCTCCTCGACACCAGCGGCGAGCCCCTGCGCCGCGGCGTCGCCGCCCGCCCCGACATCATCAAGCCCAACGCGGAAGAACTGGCAGAACTGACGGGCTCCCACGACCCCTTGCGAGCCACCCAGGACGCCCGCCGCCGGGGTGCGCGCGCAGTGGTCGCGTCCCTTGGCGCGGAAGGCCTCCTGGCCGCATCTCCCGAGGGCCGCTGGCGCGCCACCCCACCAACCCTCCTACGAGGCAACCCGACAGGCGCGGGCGACTCGGCGGTCGCGGGCCTGCTCTCGGGCCTGGTGGAACACCTTCCCTGGCCGGACCGCCTGGCCCGGGCGACGGCCTTGTCGGCGGCGACGGTGCAGGCGCCGCTGGCCGGGGAGTTCGACGGGGGGCTCTACGAGGAACTGCTGGCGAGGGTGACCGTTTCGGGAGAGGCAAGCGCAGCTTAGCCCGAGTCAGATATGCCCGCCCGTCTCAAGCTCGGCCATTTCATTCGGCCACTGCAGTTACGTTTCAGTCAATCTACCGCTCCTTCGTCGACAACCGCGAACACCGATATGAGTTGACGATGCATCGACAAGTCGATCTACAAGGAGGCAGGTATGAAAAGAGGACGCTAGTAGCATGCACTGGCGCAGCGACTCTTCTGCTGGCCGCATTCGCCACCAGTCCTGCACAAGCCGCTGATACAGCTTATGCAGGCTGTACAACTACCGGGGCGTCGGGGGCCGTCAAGATCACCAATTGGTACGATCCCACGGCGAGAGTCGGCCTGGAATTCAACCTGAGTGACATCAGCCCAGACAACCACCACGTGCGGATACGGCTGGTCAGCGAGCAGTACAACGGCAAGAGAGTGAACTGGCCGTGGAGGAAGAACTTCGACGGGTCGGGAACGACCAAGGAGTGGACCAGCAGCGCTTCGGACGATGCAGGGCTCCACGAAATCGGCGTGCAGGTGGCCAGATTCGAAGGTGACAGCCTACTCAATTCCTGCACCGACTGGGCCTGAGAAAAGCATCTCATAGACCGGAACACCGTCGGATCACCCTGAGCCGACGGTGTTATCAATGCCTACTTCTCTACCTGTCCCGCCTTCAGCCACAGCTGATCCAACAGGACGTTGCACTTGTCGCCGTCTCCGCAGGAGACCGTGATCGTGTTGGTGCCCTTGTTGAGGGTCGGCCAGGCGTAGGTCTTCGTCCAGCCCTTGGCGAAGTCGCCGCCCTTGGCGCCGGTGAAGTTGCCCATGTTCAGCTTGCTGCCGAACGGCTTGCCGTTGACGGTGAGCGTCATCTCCTGGTCCTCGTCGACCGTGCTGTAACGGGCGAAGAGGGTGTAGAGACCGTCCTTGGGGACGCCGTTGACCGTCCAGGTGACCGAGGAGCCGGGCGCGTTGAGGTTCCCCACGTAGATGCCGCCGTCGGACTGGGCGCCCTTGACGTCCTGGGTGAGGGTCGCACCACCGCCGAGGCGCAGCGCCTTGGCGTCGATCGTCGGCAGGTCGACCTTGCTCTCACCGCCGCCCTTGCTGTTCGACGGGCTCGGCTCGGACTCCTGGGACTGCGACGGAGTCGTACCCGCCTGGTCTTCCGAGTCGCTCTTGTCCTTGTCGCCGCTCACCATCGCGATCCCGATGCCGATCACGACCGCCGCGACCACCGCGACCGCACCGATCAGCAGGCCCTTGGTGTTCGGGCCGCGGCCGCCGCGGCCGCCTCCGCCGCCGGGTACCTGGTGCTGGGGGGCCGTGGTGGCTCCGCCGCCGCCCGGCAGCGTCTCCGGGGCCGCGTAGTGCGCGTTCGGCCGGCTGTAGCCGCCCTGCTGCTGGGGGACCTGGCCGTACGCCGCCGTCTGGCCCGCGCCCGCCTGCGGCTGCTGGCCGTAGGAACGCGTGCCCACCGCTCGCACCCTGTTGACCGAGTTCGGGTAGCCGTAGCCCCCGGACGGCGGCTGGGCTCCGTTGGCCTGCCCGTCGGCGTAGAGATAGCCGAACGGGTCGTCGTCCTCGGGCGTGCTCGCGCCGTTGTTGCCGGGCGTCATCCCTTGGTCTCCTCAGTCAGGTGCGGTGCAATGCGGTACGGGTCGTGAGAGAGCGAGCCTACCCGCTCCCAGTGACCCAAACGGGTGACTCAGACCGCATCAACTCGCTGACCTCGGGTTCACCCGGCGCGTCTGTGTTGTTTGGGACGAGATCGTTTCTCGACGTACATCCGCTCGTCAGCGGACTTCAACACTTCGTCCGCCGTCATTCCACAGTGTGCCCATCCGATGCCGAAACTGGCGCCGACCCGGACGGCACGCCCCTCGGCGCGGATGGGCTGGATGATCTCGTTGCGGAGGCGGACCGCGAGGTCCTGCGCGTCGGCCCGGCCGAGTCCGTCCGCGAGGATGACGAATTCGTCACCCCCGAGCCGGGCGACGGTGTCGCCGTCACGGACCTGGTTGCTCAGCCGCCGGGCGACCTCGATGAGAACCGCGTCACCCGCGTTGTGCCCGAACCGGTCGTTGATCGACTTGAAGCCGTCGAGGTCGCAGAAGAGGACGGCGAGGCCCTTCGTACCGTCGTCGTGGTCGCCGTCCGGGGCGACGGTGTGCACATGGTGGTCGTAGGCGTCGTACGGCTCGGCGCCCTGCCGGAAGTCGAAGCCGGGGCCGACGACGTCGAAGGCGGGGTGGCCGTAGGCCGCGTCATGGGACTCGGCGACGGCGGAGTGCGGGGGCGCGGCGCGCTGGCAGAGCCGCGACGACAGGCGGGAGCGCAGCTCGGCGGAGTTCGGCAGGCCGGTGAGCGAGTCGTGCGAGGCGCGGTGGGCGAGCTGCAGCTCGCGGCGCTTGCGCTCCTCGATGTCCTCGACGTGGGTGAGGAGGAAGCGCGGGCCGTCGGCGGCGTCGGCGACCACGCTGTTGCGCAGGCTGACCCAGACATAGGTGCCGTCCCGGCGGCCGAGGCGGAGTTCCGCGCGGCCGCCCTCCGCCGAGGTCCGCAGCAGGGTGCCTATGTCCTCGGGGTGGACCAGGTCGGAGAAGGAGTAGCGGCGCATCGCGGAGGCGGGGCGGCCCAGCAGCCGGCACAGGGCGTCGTTGGTGCGCAGGATCCGGCCGTGCTGGTCGCCGCCCATCTCGGCGATGGCCATGCCGGAGGGGGCGTACTCGAAGGCCTGCCTGAAGCTTTCCTCGCTCGCCCGCAGCGCCTGCTGCTCGCGCTCGAGCCGGACGAGCGCGCGCTGCATATTGGCCCGCAGCCGGGCGTTGCTGATCGCGATGGCGGCCTGGAAGGCGTACATCTGGAGGGCCTCGCGGCCCCAGGCGCCGGGACGGCGGCCGTTGCGCGGCCGGTCCACGGAGAGCACGCCGATCAGCTCGCCGCACGCCGCGCTGCCCTGCGGTCCGGGCGCGTACATGGGCGCGAAGAGCCGGTCGGCCGGATGCCACTCGTCCTCGAAGCGGGGCGCGGGGCCGTCGGTGTACCACTGGGGGACGTCGTCGTCGTCGAGGACCCAGCCCTCGGTGTGCGGTATGAACACCAGGTCGCCCCAGTGCTCGCCCATGCCGAGGCGGCGTTCCCAGGATTCGCGCGAGCCGACGCGGCCGGTGATGAGGGCCTCGGCGGCGGGGTTCCCGGCGAAGGCGGCGACGACGAGATCACCGTCGGGGCGTACGAGGTTCACGCAAGCCATCTCGTACCCGAGAGCGGCGACGACGCCCTCCGCGACGGTCTGCAGTGTGTCCGCCAGGCTGCGGGCCGTGTTCATGTCGGCCATGACCTGGTGCAGTTGTCGCAGGGACGCAAGGCGGACGTAAGGCTCCGACTCGGTCTCCATGCTCGCCCTCCCCCCGAGTACCTCGCAGCGAATCAAGAATCAAGGGTTCTCATCGGCGTACGTCCTGGCAGCTTCCCCGCCACTGAATCACAGCGCGCTGCTCACTCGGTACACAGGGTCAACAATTCCTGCCCCTTGTGACTCAAGTCACAGGCAAAGCTGAACAATTGCCTGGAGTTTCTGCGTTCTTCACGTGCGTCTACCGAACGCAATTTTGTCAGGTTGGGCACATATTCTTCCCGGGGTCCATCCCGAGTCCTAAGACCCTGATCGGGCGGGAGCCCGATGCGTGGCGCGCGGGGCGGAGATTAGCGTTTCGGGTGTGCCGAACACTCCCCCTGCCACGTCCCCGATCATTCCGTCACCCGCCTCCGGGCATGCTGAGGGGGTGAGCAACGACGAGTTCCGCGCCGCCATGTCCCGGCTGGCCTCCGGCGTGGTCCTGGTGACCGCGCAGGAGCCGCCGCTCGACCCGGACGACCCCTCGGCGCCGGGCAGCGAGGACGTCGGCATGACGGCCACGGCCTTCATGTCGGTGTCCCTGGACCCGCCCATGGTGCTGGTGAGCCTGCGCGAGGGCTCCCGCATGGACGAGCTGCTCGACGAACAGCCGCAGTGGGCGGTCTCCGTGCTGTCCGAGAGCCAGCGGCACATCGCGGGCCGGTTCGCCATGAAGGGCCGGGTCAGCGACCGGCTGCTGTTCGCCGACATCCCGTACACGCGCGGCGAGTACACCGGGGCGCCCCTGGTGGGCGGCGCCCTGGCCGTCCTGGAGTGCCGCACCGAGCAGCGCGTGGCGGCCGGCGACCACACGCTGGTCATCGGCCGTGTGCTGACCGCCCGCGTACCGAGCGCGGAGGGCGGGCCGCTGACGTACTTCCGTGGGCGGTACCGGCAGTTGGGGTGACCTGAGAAATCCCGTGGCCGCGTCGGCACGGGCGCTCCTAGGGTGCCCGGATGACGATTCCCGCGCCCCGGCTCGAAGAGATCACTCCCGGGAACCTCGACGCCGCCCTCGGCATCCGCGTCCGCCCCGACCAGGAACACGCGGTCTCCCCGGTCGTGAAGTCACTGGCGGAGGCGTACGTCCATCCCGGCATCGCCTGGCCCCGCCTCATCGTCGACGGCGGCCGCCCGGTCGGCTTCCTCATGGCCTGCCTCGGCATCGACTGGTACGAGGACGGCAGCGTGCTGCGCTCGGGCCTGTGGCGGCTGAACATCGCGGCCGGTGAGCAGGGCAAGGGGTACGGCCGGTTCGCCGTCGAGTCGGTCGCCGCCGAGCTGCGGAGGCGCGACACCAAGCAGCTCTACGTCACCTGGCATCCCGGCCCCGACGGCCCTGAGGGCTTCTACCTGGGGCTCGGCTTCCGCCCGAACGGGGAGACGAGCGGGGGCGAGACCGTAGGGGTACTGGAGCTGGACTAGCTCCAGCCCTGCCCCGATCGGCCCCGCTTGGTCTCCGAGCGCTGCTTCTTCTCGCGCAGCCGGCGCTCGTTGATCCCCCGGGGGATCCGGCTCTGCTTGCGGGGCTTGGGCGGGGGCGCGGTGGCCTCGGCCAGGAGGGCGGCGAGGCGTACGGCGGCGGACTCGCGGTTGCGCCACTGGGAACGGTGCTCGGAGGACCGTACGGTGACGACTCCGTCGACCAGGCGCCCGGCCAGCCGCTCCAGCGCCCGCTGCTTCCACACCTCGGGCAGCGCCTCGGTCTTCGCCAGGTCGAAGCTGAGCTCGACCTTCGAGTCACTGGTGTTGACGTGCTGCCCGCCGGGCCCCGAGGAGCGCGAGAAACGCCACAGGAGCTCGGCCTCGGGCAGGGAGACGGAGCCGCGGATGACGTGGGGACCAGACATGCCGTACATGTTCCCTCTCCTGTCCGGTCCACGTCATCCCAATAATCGCGAGTAAAGAAAGTAAAGGAGCTGGAACCTCGCGTACCCCTCTCCACGTTCAGGGGGTAGCTGTAGCTTCTTTAGCCGTACTGCCGTACGCAAACGAGGGAAGGGACTCCCAACAATGGCTGTAAGCCTGTCCAAGGGTGGCAACGTCTCGCTCACCAAGGAGGCTCCGGGCCTGACCGACGTCACCGTGGGCCTCGGCTGGGACGTCCGCACCACCACCGGCACGGACTTCGACCTCGACGCGTCCGCGATCGCGGTGAACACGCAGGGCAAGGTCTTCTCGGACGCCCACTTCGTGTTCTTCAACAACAAGCAGACCCCGGACAACACGATCGTCCACACCGGTGACAACCGCACGGGTGAGGGTGCCGGCGACGACGAGGCGATCAACGTCAACCTCGCCGGCCTCCCGGCCGACATCGAGAAGATCGTCTTCCCGGTGTCCATCTACGACGCGGAGAACCGCTCGCAGAACTTCGGCCAGGTCCGCAACGCCTACATCCGCATCGTCAACCAGGCCGGCGGCGCCGAGATCGCCCGCTACGACCTGTCGGAGGACGCGGCCACGGAGACGGCCATGGTCTTCGGCGAGCTGTACCGCAACGGCGCGGAGTGGAAGTTCCGTGCCGTCGGCCAGGGCTACGCCTCGGGCCTGGTCGGCATCGCCCAGGACTTCGGCGTGAACGTCTGACGGACGCCGATCTTGTTCTGACTGCGGAGCCCCCGGACCCTGAAAAGGGGCCGGGGGCTCCGGTCTTTTCCTGCCCTCAAGACGGCTCCGGCTTCCCCTCCCCGTACAGCCACTCCTCCCAGATCCCCTCGAAGTCCTCCCCCGGCACCCGCTCCTCGACATACGCCGTGAACTCGGCCGTGTCCGCGTTCCCATGCCGATGCTCCGCCGCCCACCCCCGCAGGATGTCGAAGAACCTGTCGTCACCCACGGCCTGGCGGATCTTGTGAAGGACCATCGCGCCGCGCTGGTAGACGGGGTCCCCGGAGATGTTCGCGGCGTCCGCCGGCTTCGCGGGCGAGAACGCCCAGAGGTCCTTGTACGTCTTCTCCCCGCTCTCGTACAGCGCGTCGAAGGACTCCTGCGCGCTCTCCCCGCCGTGGTCCTCCCGCCACAGCCACTCCGCGTACGTCGCGAAGCCCTCGTTGAGCCACATGTCGCGCCAGCTCTCCGGTGTGACGGAGTCGCCGTACCACTGGTGGGCGAGTTCGTGGACGAGGAGGGTGAGGCCGGGGGCGCCGGGGAAGACGGGCCGGGTCTGGGTCTCCAGGGCGTAACCGACCCCGGCCGCGCGGTCGACGATCGCGCCGGTGGAAGAGAAGGGGTAGGGCCCGAATCGCCGCTCCGCCCACCGCAGGATCTCGGGGATGCGCGCGAGCACCGCCCGGCTCGCCTCCCGTTCCGCCGGGTCGACGGCCGTGTACACGAGCAGCCCGTCCCGGGCCGTGGAGCGAGTGATGGAGCGGGTGATGTCGTAGCGGCCGATCGCGAGCGTGGCGAGGTAGCTCGCCATCGGCTCGGCGGAGTGCCAACTGAACGTCGTACGGCCGCCCTTCGCGGTCGTGACGTCGCGCAACTCCCCGTTGGAGACCGCCCGGAGCCCGCGCGGCACGGTCACCGTGAGGTCGTACGACGCCTTGTCGGACGGGTGGTGGTTGCCGGGGAACCACGCCATGGACCCCGTCGGCTCCCCCAGCGCGAGCGCCCCGTCCGTGGTGCGCAGCCAGCCCTCCTGGGAGCCGTCCGGGTCGGTGACGGTCTCGGGCGCCCCGGAGTAACGGACGGTCACACGGAACGTCTCGTCCCGGCCGAGGTCCTTGCGCGGCCGGACGGTGAGCTCCTGCCCGGCTCGGTTCCAACGGGCCGTCTCGCCGCCGACGGTGACCTTGCCGACGTCCAGGCCGATCAGGTCGAGGTTGAAGGCGGTGAGGTCCTTGGTCGCCCGCGCGGTGAGCGTGGCCGTGCCGGTGAGGTGGTGGGCGTCGGGGTCGTAGGAGAGGCGCAGGCCGTAGTGGGCGACGTCGTAGCCGCCGTTGCCGGCCT
Organism: Streptomyces sp. NPDC057002; assembly: GCF_042673825.1. Taxonomy (NCBI): domain Bacteria; kingdom Bacillati; phylum Actinomycetota; class Actinomycetes; order Kitasatosporales; family Streptomycetaceae; genus Streptomyces; species Streptomyces sp. NPDC057002. The sequence continues at coordinate 125,591 of NZ_JBHURZ010000006.1, read as the reverse complement.
TCGGGAAGTACGGGTCGTGTACGCCGGAGCCGCCCGGGGTGCCGTGGACCCCGCCGCCGCAGGCCGTGAGGGCGAGGGCGGAGACGAGCAGGGCGGGGACAAGACGTACGGACCGGGCCACGATCTCGATCCTATGGGGGGCGTGACAGCATCACTCCCGTGCTCGACATCGGCTACGCCCTCTCCAACCGCTTCCCGGACCCTCCGCAGACCGACTACCGCCGCGCGGACGTCCGCGCCCTGCGGCACGACCTGTTCTGCGGTGACGTCTACCTGGCGGACACCAAGACGGACCACGAGGTGTCCACAGCCTGGGGATGGGTGCCGGTGCTCGACTTCGCGTGGGCGCTGTGCGACATCGTGGAGCGGATCGACCGGGACCCGGCGGGCTCGCGGGCGTCCCGGCCGCAGCGGGCGGAGCTGGACTTCACCGAGTCGACCGACCGGATGCTCTTCGAGCGCCGCTTCGGGTGGGTGGACATCGAGGCCGACTGGATGCGCGCGGAGGAGCCCCCGCTCAACGTCTCCCACACCGAACTGCGCCGCGAGTGCCGGGACTTCCTGCACGACCTGATCGCCGACCTCACCGATCTGCACGACGACCTCGCCGAGAACCCGGCGATCTGGACCCTCCAGGCCCGCTTTCCCAGGGTCTCCTGAGGGCGGTCCGCCACCGGGCTGGCACGATCAACGTTCGACCGGCAATCGCCCTTCGGACGGCCATCGCCCTTCGGACGGCAGCGGACACGGGGAGAACGGCGACGTGAGCCAGGGGCGCGTGACCTACGACCTGAACTACAAGATGACGCCACCGGTCATCGTCAGCGGAGAAGGGCTTGAGCAGGGCACCATCGTCCGGCTTCACCGCGACCCCGACAGCCCCGCGCCGGACCGGCTCCGCTCACTGCGGGCCTTCCATCTGCGCGCGGAGGACTGGGCGCCGGTCGCCCGGGTGGTGACGGAGCAGCCGCTGGGGTCACGGCTGAGCGGACGCCCGGCGGTGTACCACGTCCTGGATCCGTACGGCGCCCCGCTCGGGCGGATCACCCTGCGGCGGCGCCGCGCCTTCCGGTGGGGTCGCAAACGCTGGACCGTGGAACCGGCCGCGGGGCCCGTCCTGCACGGGTACGAAGGCCGACTGGTGTGGTGGGCGCTGTGGTGGCCCTTCGGGCTGCCGGTCTATCTCCTCTTCCTGCTCCTGGCCCTGATGGCGGAGATCGACGACGGCTTCCGTCCACCCCGACGCATCACCTGGCGGGACGGCTCCCACCGCGCCCATCTCGTCTTCCGCGCGGTGGCCGAGGACTACCAGTCGCTGCGGCACGAACTGGACCCCCGCCTCGTCCACGCCCTCATTGGCCTGCACCAGTCCTACGACTGTCCGGAGCAGGCGGGGTCGGGCGGCTGGTACGGCATATGAGCGTGCAGCGGTCAGCCCTCCACCCTGATCCCCCACTCCATCGCCAGCACCGGTGCCAGATCGAGCAGTTGCGCCGTACTGATCACCGCCCCCGACAGCCGGTCGAGACCCCGGCTGATCTCCAGCGACGCGGCCCCGCGCAGGTCGACGTCCACGAGGGTCGCCGCATGCAGGTCGGCCCCCTTCAGGGCGCAGTCCACGAACTCCACCCGCTCCAGGCGGGCGCCCCCGAAGTCCGGCTCGACGAGGACACAGCCCTCGAAGACGACGTCTCTGAGCCGGGCCGTGCGCAGATTCAGATAGTCGATCTTGCCGCCGCGGATCAGCACCCGCTCCAGCACCGCCCCGTGCAACTGCGGTCCGCCTAGGCGGGCGTCGGTCAGCTCCACGTCCCGCAGGGTCGCCTCGGCGAGGTCGGTGCCGACGCCCCGGACGCCGGTGAGGGCCGAGTCCAGGAACCGGGCATGCCGCAGCCGGGTCTCGTCCAGCGCGCAGCCCGTCAGCGCACAGTCCATGAAACGGGCCCCCGCCCCGTCCTGCCCGGTGAGATCCGCGTCCTTGAACTCCAGCCCGTCGTAGTCCCCGTCCGGCTCCAGCCCACCGCCCCCGTACGGCTCCAGCCCGGGCAGCCGCACCTCCGGTCGCCGCGCGCCCTTCACACCCGTACCGCCCGCCGCTCTCCTCGCCATGCCCCCATGCTGCACCCCACCACTGACAATGCCACCTGACCTGCGCGAACACCGGCCATGTCACATTCCGGGCCCCGCGGGCTGTCGTAATCCCGAAGGCGATCGTCGACCTCAGGCCCCAGGGAGATCCCAGCCATGCACCGCATCACCGTCATCGGCGGAGGCTTCGCCGGACTGACCGCCGCCATCACCGCCGCCGAGGCGGGCGTCAAGGTCACCCTCCACGAAGCCCACCACACCCTCGGCGGGCGGGCCCGCACCGCCGAGGGCCCGTACCGCACGAACGAGGGCCCGCACGCCCTCTACAGCGGCGGCCCGCACTGGGCCTGGCTCAAGCAGCGCGACCTCCTCGGCCCGCTCGCCCCGATCCCGCCCCTGGAAGGTGCCCGGCTACGGCTGCGCCACCACGGCGTGCTGCGCCGCACCCCGCCCTTCCCGATGCTGAAGCTGCTGCGCCGGACCGCCCGGCAGGCGCCCGTAAACGTCGACTTCCTGACCTGGGCGACCGGCATCGCGGGCGAGGAGGGCGCCCGGGCCGCCGCCCACTACTCCGCCGTCGCCCTCTTCCACCACGACCCCGGCTCCCTGTCGGCCGCGTTCGTGCAGGAGCGCCTGCGCCGGGCCACCAAGCTGCCGCCCGAGGCCCACTACCCGCGCGGCGGCTGGGCGAGCCTCATCGACCGGATGGCCGCCCGGGCCTGGAACCTGGGCGTGAGGATGGAGACCCTGTCCCGCGTCGACACGCTCCCCACCGACACGCCCGTCGTCGTCGCCACCTCCCTCGACGCCGCCCGGCGTCTGCTCGGTGACCCCTCCCTGACCTGGCCGAGCGGCCGTACCGCCCTCGTCGACCTGGCCGTGCGCACGCGGCGCGGGGACGCCTTCGCGGTCTCCGACCTGGACGCGCCCGGCTGGCTCGAACGGTTCACCGCCCAGGACCGCGGTCTCGCCCCGGCCGGAGAGCAGCTCATCCAGGGGCAGATCCCCCTCGCCCCGCACGAGTCCAAGGCCGACGGCACGGCCCGCGCCGAGCAGCTGCTCGACCTGGGGTTCCCGGGCTGGCGCGAGCGCGTCACCTGGCGGCGCGAGTCCGTCGCGGCGGGCCGTACGGGCGCGGTCGACCTGCCCGGCACCAGCTGGCGCGACCGGCCCGCCGTGGACCGGGGCGACGGTGTCTACCTGGCCGGCGACCAGGTCGCGGCCCCCGGAGTGCTGTCGGAGGTCTCCTTCAACAGCGCCCTGACAGCGGTGTCCCTGGCCCTCGGCCGGCGGGAGCTTGACCTCAAGCAAGCTTGAGGTTGAAGGCTGGGAACCGCCGGGCGCCCGCCCGGCGAGACCACGAGGAGCTCCCATGCACGCCATCCGCCTGCACGCCTTCGGCCCGGCCGAGAACCTCGCCTACGAGCAGGTCGAGGACCCCCGGCCGGGCCCCGGACAGGTCCGTATCGCCGTACGGGCGGCCGGTGTCCACCTCCTGGACGCCGCCCTGCGCGAGGGCATGCGGGGCGGGCCGGCGGCCGAGCGGGCGACCCTGCCCACCGTCCCCGGCCGCGAGGTCGCCGGCGTCGTCGAGTCCCTGGGCGAGGGCGTCGCGGACCTCTGGCTCGGCAAGCGGGTCGTCGCCCACCTCGGCTTCGTCCCCGGCGGATACGCCGAACTGGCCGTCACCGCAGTCGAACGGCTGCACGAGACCCCGGAGAACCTGGACTTCGCCGAGGCCGTCGCCATGATCGGCACGGGCCGTACGGCGATGGGGATACTCCAGTTCGCCGACCTCGGGCCCGGCTCGGTGGCCGTCGTCCCGGCCGCCGCCGGGGGCATCGGCACGCTGCTCGTGCAGTACGCCAAGAACGCCGGCGCGACCGTCATCGGCCTCGCGGGCGGGCCGGAGAAGACCGCCCGCGTGCAGGCGAACGGTGCCGATCTCGCCGTCGACTACCGGGACCCGGCCTGGCCCGCGAAGGTCCGAGCCCACCTCGGCGGCCGGACCGCGACCGTCGTCTTCGACGGCGTCGGCGGCGACGTGGCCCGCGAGGCCGTCGCACTCCTCGGCCCCGGCGGCAAGCACATCGTCTTCGGCTGGTCCGGCCAGGGCATCCTCGACGGCGAGCCCTACCTCGTCGACGGCGTCTCCGAGCAGGTCCTCGGCCCCGCGATGCTGGGGAAGGCCGGCGGCCCCGACCCCCTGCGCACCCTCGAACTGCGCGCCCTCACCGAGGCAGCCACCGGCCGGCTCACCCCGGCCGTACAGCGCTTCCCGCTCCGCGAGGCCGCGGCCGCGCACCGGGCACTGGAGAGCCGGGGCACGACGGGAAAGGTGGTCCTGGAACCCACCCCCGGCTAATTCACATGCCCCACCCATCCCACCCCACTACCGTGCGGAAAGTGATCGACATTCCAAGCGAACTGGCGGCATCACAGGAGAAGTTCAACGGCGAGGCGGGCCGCGCCTTCATCGCCGAGCTGCCGGAGCAGACGGCCCGCTTCCTCGACCGCTGGGAACTGAAACCCGACGGAACGCCCATGCACGGCGTGTCCGCCCTGGTCCTCCCGGTCCTCCGCCCTGACGGCACCCCCGCGGTCCTCAAGCTCCAGATCCTCGACGAGGAGAGCGCAGGCGAACCGGTGGCGCTGCGCGCCTGGGCCGGCGACGGAGCGGTCCGCCTCCTCGACCACGACGAGCCCACCGGCACCATGCTGCTGGAACGCCTCGACGAGACCCGCATGCTGTCCCACCTGCCTGACACCCACCAGGCCGTCGTCACGATCGCGGAGCTCCTCGCCCACCTCACCTCCTTCCCCGCCCCACCCGGCCTGCGCCGCCTCGGCGACATCGCCCGGGCCATGCTCGACCAGACCCCGTGGGCCCTCGACCGCATCCCCGACCCCGAGTCCCGCCGCCTGGTAGCCGACTGCGCGGCCGCTGTACGCGAGGTCGTCGACGAACCCGGCGACCGCCTCCTGCACTGGGACCTGCACTTCGACAACGTCCTCGCGTCCGACCGCGCCCCCTGGCTGGCGATCGACCCCAAGCCCCTGGCCGGCGACCCCGGCTTCGAACTGTGGCCGGCCCTGGACAACCGCTACGACCCCGACGACATCCTCTGGCGCTTCGACGCCATGACCGACACCCTCGCCCTGGACCGCCCCCGAGCCCGGGCCTGGACCCTCGGCCGCCTCCTCCAGAACGCCCTGTGGGACATCGAGGACGACCGCCCCATCGACAAGGCCCAGCTTGAGATCGCCCGCCGCCTGCGCACCCCATGAATCCGCAGCCCACGAAAAAGCCCAGGCCCGGATAGATCCGGCCTGGGCGGTGAAGAGCCCCCTGTCGGATTCGAACCGACGACCTACGCATTACAAGTGCGTTGCTCTGGCCATCTGAGCTAAGGAGGCCCGTACGGGTGTGCACCCGCACGTGCCCGAGCAGTGTACCCAGGTCCCCGAGGGGCCCCGTCGAAAATTTCCGCGAAGTTCACAGGCCCGGAGGTACTGACAGACCAGGTGAACGCCAGGTACGGTCCTGAGCCAGTTCACACGCGTGGACTACACCACAACGGACTTCCCGTCGTGGCACCGCCTTCCTACTCGGATCGTCCGGCACGTTCCTGCCGGTAGAAGGGGTTCGTTCATCATGGCCACTGTCTCGTTCGACAAGGCGACCCGGATCTACCCGGGCACCGAAAAGCCCGCTGTTGACGCGCTGGAGATCGACATCGAGGACGGCGAGTTCCTCGTCCTCGTCGGCCCGTCCGGCTGCGGCAAGTCCACCTCGCTCCGCATGCTCGCGGGGCTCGAGGACGTCAACGCCGGCACCATCCGCATCGGCGACCGCGACGTCACCCACCTGCCGCCGAAGGACCGGGACATCGCCATGGTGTTCCAGAACTACGCGCTCTACCCGCACATGACCGTCGCCGACAACATGGGCTTCGCGCTCAAGATCGCCGGCGTCAACAAGGCGGAGATCCGGCAGAAGGTCGAGGAGGCCGCGAAGATCCTCGACCTCACCGACTACCTGGACCGCAAGCCGAAGGCGCTCTCCGGCGGTCAGCGCCAGCGTGTCGCCATGGGCCGCGCCATCGTGCGTGAGCCGCAGGTGTTCCTCATGGACGAGCCGCTTTCCAACCTGGACGCCAAGCTCCGCGTCAGCACCCGTACGCAGATCGCGAGCCTGCAGCGCCGCCTCGGCATCACCACCGTCTACGTCACCCACGACCAGGTCGAGGCCATGACGATGGGCGACCGCGTGGCGGTCCTCAAGGACGGTCTGCTCCAGCAGATCGACACCCCGCGCAACATGTACGACAAGCCCAACAACCTCTTCGTGGCCGGCTTCATCGGCTCCCCCGCGATGAACCTGGTCGAGGTGCCGATCACCGACGGCGGCGTGAAGTTCGGCAAGTCGGTCGTACCGGTGCAGCGCGACGCGATCGCCGCCGCCACCGACAAGACCGTCACGGTCGGCGTCCGCCCCGAGCACTTCGAGGTGTCGGACGCCGAGCAGGGCCTCGCGGTCACCGTCAACGTCGTCGAGGAGCTCGGCGCCGACGCCTACGTCTACGGCACCGCGAAGGTCGGCGACGAATCCAAGGACCTCGTCGTCCGCGTCAGCGGCCGTGACGTCCCGGAGAAGGGCAGCCAGCTGCACATCGTGCCCCGCTCCGGCGAGACCCACGTGTTCTCGACGTCGACCGGCGCCCGCCTGTCCGACTGACGGCAACCGCAAACACACAACCCCGGGTAATTCACCCAGGTTGACGAAGAAGGCCCCGCAGAGCGCTGCGGGGCCTTTCTCGTTGTCGACAAATACCCCGGCAGACCGGACGTTTCGAGCAGTGTGCGTCAACGCCCTACCCAAAAAAGGGCCCTCTCTCATCCCCCGAACCGGTGACTAAATGTCTACAAACCATTACCCCGCGCTACCCTCACACGCGTGAAGCACTCCACTACCCAACAGACGCGACGCGGCCGGGGCCCCGCCCGCCGGATCGGCCGCACCCTCGCTTTCGTCCTGCCCGTCGTCCTGGTGCTCTCCGGGACCCTCGCGGTGAGCCGAGTCAACTGGTCGGGGGGCTCCTCCGACCCGGTGCTCACCGCGGCGGACACCTCCACGTCCGCCGGCACCTCGCGTGCCGCCAAGCGCGCCCCGCAGGACGTCCTGCGGGACAAGCTGCTGACCGAGCTGCAGCAGGAGAACCCGGGCGTCGCCCTCACCCACCTCCAGCAAGCCGTGCACGACCGTCCGACGCTGGCCCGGCACTGCGCGTCCATCGCCCGCGCCCTCGGCCAGGCCGCCGTCCGGGTCTACGGCCCGACGCGCGCCCAGTCCTACGCACGCCCGGTCTGCGACACCGCCTTCGCCACCGGCGTCGCCGCGGCACACAGCTGAGCGCACCGCCCTGCCACCGGGTGGGGAGCCGACAGCGGCAGACGCGGGGAACCCCTCGTCCGCCGCGGTCCCAGGGCGGGACGCCCCGTACAGTTCGGTCTCATGAGCGATCCGAGCGCCGCGTCCCGCCCCGTTCAAGCCGTCGTTCTGGCCGGCGGCCAGGGCTCCCGGCTGCGTCCGTACACCGACGACCGGCCCAAGCCGATGGTCGAGATCCCCGGGACGGGGACGCCGATCATCGGCCATCAGCTGTCCTGGCTCGCCGAGGAGGGCGTGACGGACGTGGTGGTCTCCTGCGGCCACCTCGCCGATGTGCTGCAGAAGTGGCTGGACACGGCCGATCTGCCCGTCTCCGTCATAACGGTCGTGGAGTCGGAGCCCCTCGGCCGCGGCGGCGGCCTCAAGTACGCCGCGGCTCATCTGCCCCACCCGGACCAGCCCTGGTACGCCACGAACGGCGATATCTGGACCAGGTTCTCGCTGCGTGACATGGCCGACTTCCACACCGAGCGGGACGCGGTCGCGACACTCGCCCTGGCCCGGCCCCGCCTGCCGTGGGGCGCGGTGAAGACCGACGGCTTCGGCCACATCACCGACTTCATCGAGGCCCCGCCGTCGACCTTCGAGATCAACGCGGGTGTCTACGTCTTCTCCCCCGAGTTCGCGGAGCTGCTGCCGCAGCGGGGCGACCATGAGCGTACGACGTTCCCCCGCCTGGCCCGGGAGCAGCGGCTTGCCGGGTTCACGATCCCGCAGGGGTCCTACTGGCGTGCCATCGACACCGCGAAGGACCTGACGGAAGCGGCGAAGGAACTGGCCGCGCAGGGGCGCTGAGAGCGAGACAAACGAGGGAGGGCCCGCACCTGATGGTGTGCGGGCCCTCCCTCGCTTCGGGTCGGCCTGCTAGCCCAGCAGGCCGCCCACCAGGCCCGGCTGGCCCGAGGAGGAGCCGTCGCCGGTGCCGCCGGTCGAGCCGGAGCCGCCCGTCGCGGAGCCGCCGGACGTGGGGCCGGAGGTCGTGCTCGGGGCCTCGTCGGCCGGGGAGGACTGCCGGGGCGGGGCCTGGCCCGCGCTGCCCTGGGTCTGGCTGGGCGAACCGCCGGTGACGGTGCCGCTGCCCCGGGTGGCGCCCGGCCGGGTCGTGGTGCCCGCGCTGGGGCTGGCCGAGCCGGCCGTGGCGCCCTGGGTGGGCGACGAGGAGGCCGACGGGGTCTTCTTCTCCTGCCGCTCGGGTTCGCCCGGGAGTGGGGAGCCCGGCAGCTCGTTGCGCGGGGCCTCGCCGGGGCCGGGGACGACGACCCGGTCGGCGTCGCGGACGGCGCCGCCGAGCAGCGAGCCGACGAGCAGGGTGAATCCGGTGGCGATGGCGGTGACGAGGGCGCCGCGGCGCAGCACGTAGCTGCGCAGGTCCCAGATGTCGGCGCGGGGCCCGAGGCGGCGCCAGGCGCTGCCGGCCAGCCGGCCGTCGACGGAGTAGACGGGGGCGCCGGCGATGATCAGCGGGGACCAGGCGGCGAGGTAGATGATGTCGGGCGTCTCGTAGGCGGGGACGCTCTTCCAGCTGACGGTGACGAGCAGCGCGGCCGAGAGCAGGGCACCGAAGGCGGCGGCGACGCGCTGCCAGCAGCCCAGGACCGTCAGGACACCGACGATGACCTGAGCGAAGGCGATGACCAGCCCGGCGCCGACCGGGTGCTGCAGGGCGAACTGGCGCAGGGGCTCGGCGACTTCCCAGGGGTGCAGGGTGTTGAGCCACTTGACCATGGAGCCGCGCTTGCCGCCGTCGAAGTAGACAGGGTCGCACAGCTTGCCCATGCCGGCGTAGACGGAGATGAAGCCGAGGAACACGCGCAGCGGGAGCAGGACGACGCCGAGGTTCATCCGGCGGCCCGGGTAGTAGGCGTGCCGGGCCGGGTCGTCGGCGTGGCGCCTGGGGGTCCGCCCGGTCCCGTCCGCGCCGGGGGTGAGGTCCTCGAAGTCCTCTTCCGCGTAGGCGGGTTCGTCGTAGGCGCTGCCGACGGTGCGCATGGGGGGCAGCAGCCGGGTGCCGTCGGAGTGGGTGCGCTGGGGGCCTACGACGGGGGTCTCGACCGTCTGGTCGAGGTCGTCCTCGTATCCGGCGCCGTAGCCGTCGCCCGGGTATCCCGTGCCGCCGTAGCCCGTGCTCCCCTGGCCGGTGCCCGGGCGGGCCATGACCTGGGTGGCACCGGCGTCGGCGGCGGACTCCTCCACGTGGCGGACGCTCTCGTGCCGTACGGCCTGAAGGAGCCGGTGCGCGCCGGTGTCGTCGGGCGCGGATCTGCCGCTCCAGACGACGGGCCGGCGGCGGGCGGTGGCCCCGTCCGCCTGGCCCCCGGCGGTGGTGACGGGGATGCGGGCGGTGTCCTCGCTGGCGGTCAGGTGCCGTGCGACCCGTGGGGACTGGACGCGACGCGTCGAGACGCCCAACTGCACGCGGAAAGACGCGTGATTGACGATGACCTGCGCCGGGTCGCTCGGCACCTTCACCATGCTCAGCGCGGGAGCGTCGTCGAGTCCCGACGAGCGGTCCCCCGTGGGAGTGCGGGGTGTTCTGGTGTCCACACTCATCTAACCGAGTGACGTCGCGATAGGACACTGCTTTGACTGGCCGGATCTGTCCGGACCCCGTCAAGCTTGTCCTTGCCGCCCCGGCACCCCCCGAATTACCCCATACGGGTGAAGCGCCGGATGCCTGTTCAGCGACGTCGGCGAGCCGCCTCGTACAGCACGATCCCCGCCGCCACACCGGCGTTGAGCGACTCGGTGCCGCCCGGCATGGGGATCCGCACCCGGTAGTCGCACGTCTCGCCGACCAGTCGGCCCAGTCCCTTGCCCTCGCTCCCGACGACGATGACGACGGGCCCGCCCAGGGCCTCGAGATCGCCGAGCTCGGCCTCACCGTCGGCGGCGAGGCCGACGACCACGACGCCGGCCTTCTTGTACTGCTCCAGCGTGCGCGTCAGGTTGGTGGCGCGGGCGACGGGTGTACGGGCGGCGGCACCGGCGGACGTCTTCCAGGCACCGGCGGTCATCCCGGCGGCGCGCCGCTCGGGCACGACGACGCCGTGCCCGCCGAAGGCCGAGACGGACCGGACGACCGCGCCGAGGTTGCGCGGGTCGGTCACCCCGTCGAGCGCGACGATCAGCGGGTCCACGCCCTCGTCGGCGGCGGCAGCGGCCAGGTCCTCGGGGTGTGCGTACTCGTACGGCGGGACCTGGAGCACGAGGCCCTGGTGGTTCAGCCCGTTCGTCATCCGGTCGAGCTCGGGGCGCGGCGCCTCCATGAGGTTGATGCCCCCGCGCTCGGCGGCGAGTTGCAGGGCCTCGCGCACCCGCTCGTCGCTGTCGATGAACTGCTGCACGTACAGCGTGGAGGCCGGCACGCCCTCGCGCAGCGCCTCGACGACGGAGTTGCGCCCGACGACGAGTTCGGAGGTGCCCTTGGCGCGCGGGCCCTTGGTACGGCTCTGCGCGCGGCGCGACTTGGCCTGGGCGGCGCGCTGCTTGGCGTGTCCCTTGCGCGCTTCGGCGGGCGGCGTCGGCCCCTTGCCTTCCAGGCCCCGGCGCCGCTTGCCGCCACTGCCGACCTGCGCGCCCTTCTTGCCGGACATGCGGCGGTTGTTCGCGGCCATGAGCTACCCGTCTCCGTGAAGTGGTTCGTACGTACGTCTGCGTACGTCTGTTACGTCTGTGCCTGTTACGTCTATGCAGTGTGCCGCCCGGAGGCCCGAGCGGCACAGTCGATCAGCCGTGGGCCTTGTCTCAGCGCGGGCCGAGGCTCCAGCGCGGGCCCTGCGGGCTGTCCTCGATGACCAGTCCGGACTGGCCGAGCTGGTCGCGGATGGCGTCCGCGGTGGGCCAGTCCTTGCGGGCCCGGGCGGCCTCGCGCTGGTCGAGAACCATGCGCACGAGCGTGTCGACCACGCCGTGCAGGTCCTCCCCACGGTCGCCCTCCCCGGCCCAGTGCTCGTCGAGCGGGTCGAGGCCGAGGACGCCGAGCATCGCGCGCACCTCGGCGAGCCGGGCCACGGCGGCTTCCTTGTCGTCGGCGGCCAGCGCGCTGTTGCCCTGCCGGACGGTGGTGTGCACCACGGCGAGCGCCTGGGGCACGCCCAGGTCGTCGTCCATGGCCTCGGCGAAGGCGAGCGGCACCTCGGCGGAGGGCTCGACGACGCCGGCCTTCTCCACCACGCGCTGCACGAAGCCCTCGATCCGCGCGAACGCCGACTCGGCCTCGCGCAGCGCCTCCTCGCTGTACTCGATCATCGAGCGGTAGTGCGGGGTGCCGAGGTAGTAGCGCAGCACGATGGGCCGCCAGCGCTTGACCATCTCGCTGACCAGAACCGAGTTGCCGAGCGACTTGGACATCTTCTCGCCGCTCATGGTGACCCAGGCGTTGTGCACCCAGTACCGCGCGAATGTGTCGCCGTAGGCCTTGGCCTGGGCGATCTCGTTCTCGTGGTGCGGGAAGACCAGGTCGAGGCCGCCGCCGTGGATGTCGAAGGCGGTGCCGAGGTACTTGTGCGCCATCGCCGAGCACTCCAGGTGCCAGCCCGGGCGGCCGCGGCCCCACGGCGTCTCCCAGCTGGGCTCCCCCGGCTTCGCCGCCTTCCACATGGCGAAGTCCCGCGGGTCGCGCTTGCCGGTCTCGCCGGCGCCGGACGGCTGCTGGAGGTTGTCCAGCTCCTGGTTGGACAGCTCCAGGTAGCCCGGGAAGGAGCGCACGTCGAAGTAGACGTTGCCGTCGGCCTCGTAGGCGTGCCCGCGCTCGATGAGGCCGCGCATCATCTCGACCATCTCGGTGATGTGGCCGGTGGCACGCGGCTCGTAGGTCGGCGGGAGGCAGCCGAGGGCGTGGTAGCCGTCGTTGAACGCGCGCTCGTTCTCGTAGCCGATGGCCCACCAGGGGCGGTTCTGGTCGGCCGACTTGGCGATGATCTTGTCGTCGATGTCGGTGACGTTCCGCACGAACGTGACGTCGTAGCCGCGGTAGGCGAACCAGCGGCGCAGGATGTCGAAGTTCAGGCCGGAGCGGATGTGGCCGATGTGCGGGGCGGCCTGCACGGTGGCACCACACAGGTAGATCGAGACGCAACCCGGCTGGAGCGGGGTGAAGTCACGGATCTGCCGGGCGCTGGTGTCGTACAGGCGAATAGTCACGACACCAGGGTAGTAGGCCGTGGCGTATGTACGGCACCGTTCTGGGGTGCGTGTGCGTGGGGGGGTGTCGCGCCCTCGCGGCGGGAGCCGCAAATCAGACACAGCCCCGCGCCCCCAACAGTCGGACCGGTCATCCCCGCTTCACGACCAGCGCCGTTGCCACCGCCATGAGGCCCTCGTCGCGTCCGGGGAAGCCGAGGCCGTCCGTTGTCGCCCCCGACACCGACACCGGCGCGCCTGCCGCCTCCGACAACAGCTTCTGCGCTTCGTCCCGCCGCTTTCCGATCTTCGGTCGCGGGCCCACCACCTGTACGGCGATGTTGCCGATGCGGAAGCCGGCCTCGGTGACGATGCGGGCCGCCTCCGTCAGGAGGGCGACTCCCGACGCGCCGGACCACTCGGGGCGGCCCGTGCCGAAGTGCCGGCCGAGGTCGCCGAGGCCCGCCGCGGAGAAGAGGGCGTTGCAGGCGGCGTGGGCGACGACGTCCGCGTCGGAGTGGCCCGCGAGGCCCGGTCCCTCGCCCTCCCACTTCAGGCCGGCGCACCACAGCTCGCGGCCCTCCTCGAAGGCGTGGATGTCTGTGCCGATGCCGACCTGGGGAAGCGGAGTCTCGTCAGAAGCCATCGTTGAGCCTCCTGCGGGCCAGGACCGCCTCCGCGAGGACCAGGTCCAGGGGCCGGGTGACCTTGAAGGCCTCCTCGTGCCCGGGCACGGCCACGACCGTGAGGCCGAGCTGCTCGACCATGCCGGCGTCGTCGGTCACCTCGCCGGTCACCGTCTCGTGCGCCCGGACCAGCGTGGCCCGGTCGAAGCCCTGAGGGGTCTGCACCGCACGCAGCAGCGCGCGCTCCGGGGTGGCGACGACCGGCTCCGGTTCGCCGGGGACCCGCGCGGGCTCGACCTGCTTGACGGTGTCGGCGAGCGGCAGCACCGGGACCACGGCCGGGGCACCGTCCCGTACGGCCTCGATCACGGCGTCGACGGTGTCCACCGGCACCAGCGGGCGGGCCGCGTCGTGCACCAGGACGATGTCGTGGCCGGACGGCAGCGCGTCCAGGCCGAGCTTCACGGACTCCTGGCGGGTCTGCCCGCCCGGGACGACGAGGAAGTCCGTCCGCTCGGGCAGCGCGTGCGCGTCGAGCAGCGACTTGACCTCGGCGGCACCGTCGGGCGGGGCCACGACGACGACCAGCGAGACGGCGCGGGAAGCGGCCAGCGCGCGGACCGCGTGGATGAGCATGGGGGTGCCGCTCAGTGCGCGGAGCGCCTTGGGGGCGCCCGGGCCGAGCCGTACACCGCGGCCGGCGGCCGGGATCACGGCCGCCGTACGGGCTGCCGCGGGGGCGGCCGGCGGCGAAGGGCGTGATTCGTCAGACATCGGTTCCTGTCAGGTTTGTGTGCTGGCCTGGCGTGGGTATGGCCTGGAGGAGTGCCGGGCGCGACGCGCTCGACCGGACCCTTCCGTGACGCTGGTCGAGCCGGCTGCCCGGGCCCGGCACGCCAAACAACCGGGGCGTGAGTGATAACACATCCCGGAGTGACGGTGCACCGGCATCCGAGTACGAACATGCCGCAGCGCCCGGCGACAGGGAATTCGTCATCGGGCACCGCGGCATTTCGATGTGCAGCGTTGATCAAGCGTCAAGCAGAGTGCTGATCGACGGGCTTCGCCTCAGGAGGCGAGTACCTCGTCGAGCAGGGCCTCGGCCTTGTCCTCGTTGGTGTTCTCCGCGAGGGCGAGTTCGCTCACCAGAATCTGGCGGGCCTTGGCGAGCATGCGCTTCTCGCCTGCGGAGAGTCCACGCTCGCGCTCACGACGCCACAGGTCACGCACGACTTCCGCGACCTTGATGACATCGCCGGAGGCGAGCTTCTCCAGGTTTGCCTTGTATCGACGGGACCAGTTCGTGGGCTCCTCGGCGTACGGTGCGCGCAGCACCTCGAAGACCCGGTCCAGCCCGTCCTGACCGACCACATCACGCACGCCGACGAACTCCGCATTGTCCGCTGGCACACGCACCGTCAGGTCGCCCTGGGCGACCTTCAGCACCAAGTAGGTCTTGTCCACGCCTTTGATCTGGCGAGTTTCGATGGCCTCGATCAGCGCGGCCCCGTGATGGGGATAGACCACGGTGTCGCCAACCTTGAACGTCATGTGACAGGTACCCCTTCCGTGGCTATCCAGGGTAACACGGAAACTGCGGGTTCTGAATGGCGTTTTCGCAGGTCAGGGCATATCTCGGGGCTTGACAAGTCCGACAGGAACGTGCTTCGCCCAGGGGATGGAAGAAGGTATTCGCAGGTGGGAGCGGCTGTCCGGGCCGAGCGAAACGCGTACGTTACACACATCCGAAGCACCCTCCAGATGGCCGAACATCCCGATATGTCCCGTTCCGTATGATCGACTTCCGCTACTCCGTTCGGTGGCCCGAGCGGGGTTCCGGTCGAATCCGGAATTGATCACGAGGCTTCCCGGCGAGCCGTCGGTGATCAATTCCGAGGTGGTCCGCGCATTCCTTCACGGAAGTTTTGCGGTACTGCCCGGGGCTCTTATGTGAATGCCGGACGAGCACTCCGCCAATGTGACCCGGGAGTCACACGTGACGCAGGAGTCAGTTCTGAGGCAGGCCGGATCAGAGGTGCCGGGGGGTCGGGTGCGGCGGTGCGGGAACGGCTCGGTAACCTGAGGCCTGCTGACACACACTTAGGGCGGCTTTATCGGCCGCTCTGCTCGAGTCAAGGAGTTGCCGCCGCCGTGAGCAGCAGCCTTCGACGCGGCGCCCTCGCCGCTGTCGCCGTCGCGTTCTCGATCGCCTCGCTCGCCGCGTGCGGCGCCGGCAACAACGCACAGACACTGGAGATCAAGCCGGACAACGCGGCGACCAGCGTCGGCGACATCAAGATCCAGAACGCCGTCGTGATCACCCAGCCCGACCTCGAGTCGACCGGCCCGGCCGCGATCTCCGCGACCTTCTTCAACTCCGGCAAGACCGCCGAGACGCTGGAGTCCATCACCCTCCCGGGCACCGGCAAGAGCGCCGAGCTCAAGCCCGCCAAGGGCGGCAGCCTCAGCATCCCGGCCGGCGGCTCGCTGATCCTGGGCGGCAAGGGCAACGCCATCGCCACCCTGCCGAGCAGCCGCGAGGCCGTCCAGGACGGCAACGCCCAGAAGGTCACCTTCACCTTCAGCAAGACCGGTGACGTGAGCCTGCGCGCCTTCGTCGTCCCCGCCGAGCACTACTTCACCGAGTGGGGCCCGAGCGAGGTCCCGGCCGCGCCGGGCGCGTCGGGCGCCCCGTCCGGTTCGCCGTCGGGTTCGCCGGCCGAGGGCGAGTCCGGCTCGCCGGCCGGGACGGAGAGCCCCGCCGCCGGTGAGACCCCGGGCGGCCACGAGGAGTCGCCGGCCACGCCGACCGACGCGGCTTCGGCCAGCGCGACGGGCGGCGCGGGCGCCGGGCACTGAGCGGCCGTAGACGTCGCAAGAGTCGTAGAAGGGGCGGGACCTCCTGGAGGTCCCGCCCCTTCTGTTTCCGTCTGTTCCGTCGCCGGCGTGCGGCTCACGGCTCCGGCTTCGCGGCCTACGGCTCGAACTTGTAGCCCAGGCCGCGGACCGTCACCAGGTAGCGCGGGGCGCCCGGGTCCGGCTCGATCTTGGCGCGCAGGCGCTTGACGTGGACGTCGAGGGTCTTGGTGTCACCGACGTAGTCGGCGCCCCAGACCCGGTCGATGAGCTGCATCCGGGTCAGCACGCGCCCGGCGTTGCGCAGCAGCATCTCCAGCAGGTCGAACTCCTTCAGCGGCAGGTCGATCTTGGTGCCGCCGACGGTGACCACATGCCGGTCGACGTCCATGCGGACCGGCCCGGCCTCCAGCGCGGCCGGGGTCACCTCCTCGGGCTCGCCGCGGCGGCGCAGGACGGCCCGGATGCGGGCGACCAGCTCGCGCGAGGAGAACGGCTTGGTGACGTAGTCGTCGGCTCCTATCTCCAGGCCTACGACCTTGTCGATCTCGCTGTCCTTGGCGGTCACCATGATGACGGGGACATTGGAGCGGCCGCGCAGCTGGCGGCACACTTCGGTGCCCGGCAGGCCGGGCAGCATCAGGTCGAGGAGGACGAGGTCGGCGCCGTTGCGCTCGAACTCGTCGAGTCCGTCGGGGCCCGTGGTCGCGACCGCGACCTCGAAGCCCTCCTTGCGGAGCATGTACGACAGGGCGTCGGAGAAGGACTCCTCGTCCTCGACGACGAGCACTCGGGTCACGGAAGGACCTCCGGGGCGGGAAGCGTTTCGTACGCGGTTGATTCGGGGGATGTGGGGGTGGACCGCCCGGCCTCCTCGTCGAGGCCCGCGCCTCCTGCGCGTTCATCTCGGGCGGGCTGCTGATGTGCGCGGTCGCGGGCCGCACCGGCCTCCGGCAGCCGCAGGGTGAAGGTGGAGCCCTGGTTCTCGGCACTCCACACCGAGACCTCCCCGCCGTGCGAGGCGGCCACGTGCTTCACGATCGCCAGCCCCAGTCCCGTGCCACCGGTGGCACGGGAGCGAGCGGGGTCGACGCGGTAGAAGCGCTCGAAGATGCGCTCCTTGTCCTTGTCGGAGATGCCGATGCCCTGGTCGGTCACGGCGATCTCGATGTGCTCCCCGCCGGACGCGTTCACCCTGCGGGCGGCTATGCCGACGCGGGTACGGGCGGGCGAGTAGTTGACCGCGTTCTCGACGAGGTTGCCGAGTGCGGCGGCGAGCTGGCCGCGGTTTCCCCATACGTGCAGGTCGGCGGTGCCGCCCGCGGCCATGGTGATCTGTTTGGTGCCGGCCTGGTGCCGGCAGCGGTCGATGGCCTCGGCGACGAGTTCGTCGACGCGGACCGGTTCGGCGTCCTCCAGCGGGTCGTCGTTCTGCACCCGCGACAGGTCGATGAGCTCCTGGACCAGGCTGGTCAGCCGGGTGGCCTCTATCTGCATGCGCCCGGCGAACCGCTCGACGGCCTCGGGGTCGTCGGAGGCGTCCATGACGGCCTCGGACAGCAGGGAGAGGGCGCCGACCGGGGTCTTCAGCTCGTGGCTCACGTTGGCGACGAAGTCGCGCCGGACCGCCTCGATGCGGCGGGCCTCGGTGAGGTCCTCGACGAGCAGCAGCACCAGCCGGGAGCCGAGCGGCGCCACCCGCGCGGAGACGGCCAGGGCCTCGCCGCGTCCGGTACCGCGCCGCGGCAGATCCAGCTCCACCTGGCGTATCTCCCCGTCGCGCCTGGTGTCCCGGGCCATCTGCAGCATCGGCTCGACGGCGAGCTTGCCGCCGCGGACCAGCCCGAGGGCGTACGCCGCCGAGCTCGCCTTGACCACGGCGTCCGCCTCGTCGAGCACCACGGCGGAGGACCTGAGCACCGAAAGAACGGTGTCCACACCCGGCGGAAGCACCGGGTCCGTGTGCAGGGAGGTACGTGTGGGGCGCTTCTGCTCGCGCTCGCTCCACCGGAACGCCAGCATGGCGATGACACCGGTGAGCACCCCGGCGATCGCTGCCACTGCGGCGACCGCCGCGTTCACGTCCATGCACCCAGGTTAGGCATGGCTCGGGCGCGGGCCACAGCCGTCGGACTGCGACCTCGAACACTCGTCGCCCAGAGTTCACCTTGGAGCCAGTATTGGTTCATTTGGGATGACTGAAACGGACGCGTACAGGCCGGAACGTGGGAGCGTGGGGTTCGGACCGTTGGTAATACGACGGTCGTACCGCCGGTTGTTCGGTGGGCCCCGGCTCGTTCGGTGGGCCCCGGCCCTCGAACCCCCGACACAGACGCACGAGAGGGAAGCCTGATGCGGGACGCGTACCACGAGGAACTGGACTCGATCAGCGACAGTCTGGTGGAAATGGCCCGGCTGGTCGGATCGGCGATCGGGCGCGCCACCACCGCCATGCTCGACTCCGACCTGAAGCTGGCCGAGGCCGTCATCGAGGCCGACCAGAAGGTCGACGAGCTCCAGCACGACCTGGAGGCCCGGGCCATAGCCCTGCTGGCACGGCAGCAGCCGGTGGCGACGGATCTGCGCATCGTCGTCACGTCGCTGCGCATGTCGGCCGATCTGGAGCGCTCGGGCGACCTCGCCCAGCACGTGGCGAAGCTCGCGCGCCTGCGCTACCCGGACCGCGCGGTCCCGAGCGACCTGCACGCCACCATCCTGGAGATGGGCCAGCTCGCCCAGCGCCTGATGGCCAAGGCCGCCGAGGTGATCATCACCAAGGACGTCGACCTGGCGCTCCAGCTGGAGCAGGACGACGACGAGATGGACCTGCTGCACCGCACCCTCTTCCAGCACCTGATGGACGACCGCTGGAAGCACGGCATCGAGACGGCCGTGGACGTCACGCTGCTGGGCCGTTACTACGAGCGGTTCGCCGACCACGCGGTCTCGGTCGCCAAGCGCGTGGTGTACCTGGTGACGGGCGAGCACGCCGACGAGCTCCAGGCGGACGTGCAGCCGGAGATCCAGGCGGTGAAGACGGAGGCGGAGAGCGCCTGAGCGCGGAGTGGGAGTGGGCCGGGGGTAGGGGTCCGCTGGGGGCGGTCGAGGGTCGGCCGGGGCGCGCGCAAGCCTCAGTGCGCCGTTGATGCGCCCAGCGGAACGGGCGTCCAATGGGCACAGGCACCAGCCTCGAGGAGGAACCCATGGCCGATTCCCCCAGCACGCCCGACCCCACGCAGGAGCGCGAGACCGAGCAGCCCGCCGAGGTCAGGAACCTGACCCTGATCGCCGCGTGCGGCTGCGGCTCGGGCTGCGGCTGCGGGTGTCAGTCGGGCAGCCCCTGCCAGTGCGGCTGAATTCCGTAGGGCTCCGGTGGTTCGCCGCCGGGGCCCTACGGCGTTGAGGTCGCCCGCGTGCTCGTACGGGCGGAGCATGGGACTGAAGGGTTCGTACGGAAGGAGGCGCGAGCCATGGCGAAGTTCATGGACGTCCACCACAGCATGAAGGGCATCACGGAAGAGCAGCTGCGCGAGGCCCACAACGCTGACCTCGCCATAGAGGGCGAAGAGCGCGTCCACTTCGAGAGGGCCTGGGCGGACCCGGAGTCCGGCCACGTCTACTGCCTCTCCGAGGCGCCCTCGGCCGAAGCGATCCAGCGCGTTCACGAGCGCGCCGGGCACAAGGCCGACGAGATCCATCCGGTGCCGCTGTCGATCCAGTGAGGTGAGCCGGGCGACCGGCCGGCCGGCCGCTCACGGGGCGCTCCGGCAGAACCGGGTCGCGACAGCGGCGTCCTCCAGTCGCTGCTCGCCCCAGTCGCCGTTGCGGTTCATGGTCATGACCTGCCGGCCGTCCGCCGAGGCGAGGGTCCGGGTCGCGGAGCCGGGGATCATGCCGCCGTGGCCCCAGGCCCAGCAGCCCTCCGCGAGCTTGAAGTGCCGTATGCCGAGTCCGTAGACGTCCTGCGGACCACCGTGCCCCTTGTCCCCGTCGACGGGGACGGCGTCGAGCAGTTGCCGCTGCTGTGCGGGCGGCAGCAGCTCACCGGCGAGCAGCCCGGACAGGAAGGTGTTCACATCGCCGACCGTCGAGATCATCTGCCCCGCGGAGAAGGCGACCGTGGGGCTGAACTCGGTGACGTCACGCACCTTCGCCCCCGGCCCGTCCTCGAACAGCGTGGAGTAGTGCCTGGCGTGGGGTGAGGGCAGTCGGGGCGAGGCACCCGGCACGCTCGTGCCGCGCAGGCCGAGGGGCCGTATGACGAGGCGCTCGACCTCGTGCGCGTAGCCGCGGCCGGTGGCCTTCTCCACGACCATGCCGGCGAGGACGTAGTTGGTGTCCGAGTAGTCCCACCTGCCGGGGCGGCCGGGCCTGCTGCCCTGCTCCGGCTGGAAGTTCGGCGGGTGGGCGAGGGCGATGTCCACCAGGTCCTCCGGGGACCATCGGACGTGCCGGTTGCGGTCGAACTCGTCGCCCGCGTACTTGGCCCGGAAGCCGGCGTCCATGTTGTAGTCGAAGATCCCGCTCGTGTGGTTGAGCAGGTGCCGCACGGTGATGTGCCGGGGCCGGTAACCCTTGCCGTGCACGACCCCCGGCAGCCACTCGGCCACGCTGTCGTCCAGGGACAGCTTCCCCTCGGCTTCGAGCTTCAGGAGCACGGTGGCGGTGAAGGTCTTGGTCACGCTGGCGATGCGGAACCTCTCGTGGGTGCTCCGCGGCCGCTCGGAACCGAGCCTCCGGACTCCGGCCCGGGCGTCCCACACACCGTGCCGGTCGCGTACCTGGGCGATGACGCCGGGGGTGCCCCGGGCGACGATCTCGTTCAGCACGGCCTGGGTCCTCTGGTGTGCTGCCTGGGCCGCGGGCCGGCCTTCTGTCTGTCCTTCTGCCGGTAATCGGGGCGGAGGGGGGTGGGAGGGACCGGCCAGGGCGGTGGTGGCGACGGCGAGCGTGGCAAGGCCGGCGAGGGCGGTCAGGGCGTTGAGGAGGAGACGCGACGACTTCTGCTGTCCGTGGTGGGCCATGGGAACAGCTCATCAAGCGCCGACGCCGCAGACCATCGGGAACATCCCGGAACGGGATCAGGGGCCGGAGGCGGAACCCTCCGGGACCTGCCCTAGGGCCTCCGCGGCAGGCTCCTCCTGCTGCTGCTTCCCCTGCTTCTCCCCTTGCTTCTCCCCTTGCTTCTCCTCCGTCGTCGCGTCCGGCAGCCGCCGCATCAGCAGCCCGTATCCCAGCCCGGCCAGCGTCCCGACCACGGCGCACAGTCCCCACAGCCACTCCGCCCCGACCCGGTCGATGACGAAGCCGGACAGCAGCGGGGCGACGAGGGCGGCGACGGACCAGGACATCGTGTACATGCCCTGGTAGCGGCCGCGGCCGTGCAGCGGGGACAGCCGGACGACCAGGCCGGTCTGCGTCGGGGCGTTGACGATCTCGGCCAGCGTCCAGACGCACACCGTGAGGGCGATGACGCCGACCGACCCGGCGAACGCGGTGAGCGCGAAGCCGTACCCCGCGAGGAGGGAGGAGAGGATGAGCAGCCGGCGGGGGTCGCGGTGCTCGATGAACCGGGTGACGGGGATCTGGAGGACGACGATCAGTACGCCGTTGACGGCGATCGCCATGCCGTACTCGGCCGGCGTGAACCCGGCCTCGCCCATCGCCACCGGCAGCCCCACCGCCCCCTGCTGGAAGATCAGCGCGACGAGGAAGGACAGCCCGACGACGCTCATGAAGCGCCCGTCGCGCAGCACGGTGCCGAGGCTGACGGAGTCGTCGCGGTCGGCCTTGGCGCTCACCGTCTCGGCCTTCTCGGCCCTCTCGGCCGTCTCGGCCGTCTCGGCCGTCTCGTCCGTCTCGTCCGGCTTCGATTCCGGCAGCCTCAGGAAGACGAGGATCGCGCAGGCCATCGTCATACCGGCCTCGATCAGGAAGCCGGCACGGTAGCTGACCTCGGCGATGAACCCAGCGGCCATGGAGGACACGGCGAAGCCGAGGTTGATGGCCCAGTAGTTCAAGGAGAAGGCGCGGATACGGTCCTCGGGCCGCACGATGTCCGCCATCATCGCCTGCACGGCCGGTCGGGAGGCGTTGCTCGCCATGCCGACGAGGAAGGCGACACCGGCGATCGCCACCGGATCGTGCACGAACCCGAGGAGCGCGACGGACACGGCGGTCGAGGCCTGGGCGATGAGAAGCGTCGGCCGCCGGCCCAGCCGGTCGGTCATCACCCCGCCGCCCAGCGAGGAGATCACTCCGCCGAGCCCGTGCAGGGCGGCGACCAGACCGGCGTACGTGGCGGAGTAGCCGCGGTCGAGCGTCAGGTACAGCGCCATGAAGGTGGCGACGAAGGCGCCGAGCCGGTTGACGAGCGTGCTGGTCCACAGCCACCAGAACTCGCGGGGCAGCCCCGAGACGGTCTCCTGGACGGCACGTCTGGCGCGGACGGCGTACGGCATGGACTCCCCCGGTTGTAAGCGGCCGCGCGTAAGTGGCGCACGCAGGAGTCACACATTACGAGCGGCTGCTTGACGGCGGCCACTCAATTAACGGATCCGGTCAAGCGTCCGCCTGCCGGGCAGTCACGCGAACGGGCGAATGCGTGGATTACGCTCTGGGGCATGGCCGACGCACCGTACAAGCTGATCCTCCTCCGCCACGGCGAGAGCGAGTGGAACGAGAAGAACCTGTTCACCGGCTGGGTGGACGTCAATCTCACCGCGAAGGGCGAGAAGGAGGCGACGCGCGGCGGCGAGCTGCTCAAGGACGCCGGCCTGCTCCCCGACGTCGTGCACACGTCCCTCCAGAAGCGCGCCATCCGCACGGCGCAGCTCTCCCTGGAGTCCGCCGACCGCCTCTGGATCCCGGTCCACCGCAGCTGGCGCCTGAACGAGCGCCACTACGGCGCCCTGCAGGGCAAGGACAAGGCGCAGACGCTCGCCGAGTTCGGCGAGGAGCAGTTCATGCTGTGGCGCCGGTCCTACGACACCCCGCCCCCGGCGCTGGACATCGACGCCGAGTACTCCCAGTTCTCCGACCCGCGCTACGCGACCCTGCCTCCGGAGCTGCGCCCGCAGACGGAGTGCCTCAAGGACGTCGTCAACCGCATGCTCCCGTACTGGTTCGACGCGATCGTCCCGGACCTGCTGACGGGCAAGACGGTCCTGGTCGCGGCCCACGGAAACTCGCTGCGCGCCCTGGTCAAGCACCTCGACGGCATCTCCGACGAGAACATCGCGGGCCTCAACATCCCGACGGGCATTCCGCTGTCCTACGAGCTCGACTCGGACTTCAAGCCGGTGAAGCCGGGGGGGACGTACCTGGACCCTGAGGCGGCTGCGGCTGCCATTGAGGCGGTCAAGAACCAGGGGAAGAAGAAGTAGCTCGACGCCCATCAGGCCCCCGACCTGCGGTTTGTTCGCGGGGCGGGGGCTTTTTGGTGGGGTGGGCTGTTTCTGGGCGGTCAGAGGCCGCTTCCGAGGAAAGGGCTGCGCCGGGTCTGCCGGTACTCCTCGTAGAGCCGGTCCCCGGTCACGCAGCTGCCGACGGCCTCGCCGTCGTCATCCACGGTCCGACAGTCCCGGCACGCGGGGCAGTGCAGCAGCATGCGCAGGTACGCGGCTCGCTCGGGGGCGTTCGGGCACTGGTGGTCCTCGTTCTCGTAGTGATCGCACAGGGTGCGGACGGACCGGGCGAGGCGTTGCGTGTGAGCGACCTGGGCAGACAGGCTGCGGCCGGGCTGGACACTCAGCCGCAACCGCGCTTCCCCGACACAGAACAACGCACAAACCCTCGCCACGCTCTCTTCGGGCAGAGCCAGCGCCGCCGTCTCGACCTCGGGAACGGCCAGCATGAGATGTCCGTGCAGCTGGAGCGTGAGCGTCTCCAGCCTGTCCGGCGGGGGCACCTCGGTGTCCGTCGCGCGGAACCGGTCCGCGCAGGCACGCATCGTCTCGAGGTCCAGCGATGGTGCTGCCTTGCCCTTGGGCGTGGTCATGACCCGTCCTCGTCACCGAGGCAGCGACCCGTCATCGCGAGAGCCAGAACGTCGACCGCCATGCCCAGCCGACCCGGCCGGACGACGGGCACAGCCCAGTACGACGCTTGCCCGTACTCGTCGAGCTCGATGCGGTCGGCTCGCGGCACTCCGAGGTACGTGCCCTGGCCCAGGCACTCCGCGACCGGCGTGCACCACATCTGTGCGGTGCCGGGCGGTACGAGGGCGTAGTAGCGGCGGAAGCCCGGATCGTGAATGACCGGGGCGCCGCTGAGGCACCGGGCCAGCCGATCGCTCACCGTGTCCCGATCGGCGCTCGCGACCGCCCGATGCACGACCCGCTCAGGCAGACGAACCGCCTCGAAGACCCTTCCCAACGGAATCACGGCGAGCTTCGCGGCACTGCTCCACTCTCCACGCGCGGTGTCCGGTGACGGATGAGCGGATGCCAGCCACCGCTCGACCATCCCGCAATTCGACGAACTCACCGGGGATGGGCAGGAGACCCCCGGGAACCTAATCTCCGTCATGTCGACGCTCCTCAGCAGCGTTGGCCACGCCCCGGGACCGGTCGCACGGTCGCCGGGGTCCTTGCAGGAAGACCCTTGCGCCAGGCGCCGATTACTCCCATCCCAAGCCCCATAGGAGCGCCCTATATTGGAGCTATGGGGGACTTCCGCACGGACCTCTGGTCCCATCCCGCACTCGCCTCAGCCGTCACCGAGGAAGACTGGGGCCAGGTCTTCCGCACCTACCGCAAGCTCACCGGCCTGAGCCAGACCAAGCTCGGTGAACGCATCGGCCTGGTCCAACCCGACGTCTCCGACATCGAACGCGGACAGCGCCGAGTCACCTCGCTCGAAGTACGGCAGCGCATCACGGCCGGGCTCGAAATCCCACCGTTCCTGGCCACTCCGGGGGAGCAACCGAATCCGACACCGGTCCCCGCGCTCTCCCTCGCCGGCCCCGGCCCCGACGAGGACCTCCTGGCCCGTGTCACGAGCGTCGTCGACACGACACACCGCGTGGACGCCCCCACCCTGGACTGGCTGGACCGCCTGCTCGCCGAACACCGCCGCGCAGAGGACGTGATCGGCTCCCGCCCCCTCGTCGAGGTGATGCGCCGACAACTCCACACCGTCGTCGACCTCTACGCCGCTGCCAGTGGCCCGCTCGCCGACCGAGTGGTCCGTCTCGCCTCCGAACACGCCCAATTCCTCGCCTGGATGGCCCAGGACCAAGGGCAGACGGCCGCCGCACTGGCCTGGTACGACCGCAGCCACGAATGGGCCCTGGAAGCCGGCGACGCCGACATGGCCGCAACCACCCTCAGCATGAAGGCTCACATGGCCTGGTCCGGCGGACGCGGCACCCGCTGCGTACGACTCGCCGAAGCCGCCCGCTGGTCCGCCCCCGGCACATCCCTCGGCGTCCAGGGCATGGCCGCCCAGATGGCCGCCCGCGGACACGCCCTCAACGGCGACGCCGACGACGCCGAACGCCACCTGGGCGACGCGCGGACCCTCATCAGCCGGGCCGCCGAGCACCCCGAGGACGAGCCCCCGTGGATGTACTTCTACGGCGAAACCTGGTTCACCCTGCAACGAGGCATGGCCGCACTGCACCTACGGAACTGGCACACAGCCGTCACCCACCTCACCACCGGACTCAACGCCCTACCCGACGACTACCGACGCGACAGAACCTGGTACCAGTCCTGCCTCGCACACGCCCTCGCCGCCGCCGGTGAAGCACCTCAGGCCCTCACGGTAGCCACGACAACCGTCCCCGAGGCCTCAGCCATCGGCCGCCCCCACTCCTGGAACGAACTCCACACCACAGCGGCGGTTCTCCTGCGACGCGGGGCCAGGGAAGGACACCAACTGGTTGCCGCCTTGCGAGATCGCGACTGAACGGACGCCTCGCCATTGGCTCCGATATTCGGTGGCGGAGCCGTTCCGGGCCGGTTCACCATGCCCCATGGTCTCGGATGAGCACACCCGTGAACGAGAGTTGGCTCGGTGGACGCAGGCGACCGTCTACCCCGATATGTGGGTCGATCCGGGCGACGACCCCCGCGAAACCGACACCGAAGTCGTCGATGAGCGCAGCACCCTGCTCGAGAACCTGCGCCACTACCGGCTGACCCTGGAGATGAAGTGTGCGGGGCTGGACGCCGAGCAGATGGCTCGGCGGTCCGTTCCGCCGTCGACCATGTCTCTGCTCGGGCTGGTGCGGCACATGGCTGAGGAGGAGCGGCATTTTCGGCGGGTGATGGCCGGTGAGGACGCGCCGAAGCTGTATCGGACCGAGGAAGACCGGGACGGCGACTGGAACGGTGCCGTCGCCGACCCGGGGGTCGTGGAGGATGCCTGGCGGCAGTGGCGGGTGGAAGTGGAGCTCACCGATCGGTATCTGGCCGGCGTCGGCGATCTCGCATCCCGGAACGCCGGGTTCTCCGACCTCGGGCCCGAACCCGGTGGACAGCTTCAGCTGCGCGATGTCCTGGTGGCGCAGATCGGGGAGTACGCGCGGCACTGCGGCCACGCCGATCTTCTGCGTGAGCTGATCGACGGGCGGGTCGGCCAGTGATCGACGCCGGGTCTCCTTACCTGGGACGTAATCGACGCTCCTGCGGTGTCCCGACAGTCTGGGCTTCATGACGCCTACCACCACCGCGGACGCGACCCGCGCCACCGTTCAGAAGTTCCTCGAGCTCCGTCTCGCCGGGGACACCGAGGGGCTCACCGCGCTCTTCGCCGACAAGGTCGACTGGGTGCTCGCCGAGAATCCGGGAGTGCCGTGGATACGTCCGCGGTCCACCGCTGCCGAGTGTGCCGCGCAGGCAGCGGAGTTGATGGAGTACACCGTGCCCGAGGATGCCCGGGCTTCCGTCGACGCCCTTCTCGTGGACGGGAACGACGCCGTGCTGACGGGGCATGTGTCGGGGACCGTACGGGCGACGGGGAAGTCCTTCGAGGGACCGTTCGCGCTGCGGCTCACCGTCGAGGGCGGGCGGATCACGCGGCACCACCTCTATGAGAACAGCCTGTCCATCGCCGAGGCTTGCATCCCGTGATCATTCCCGTCGGACCAACCGCCAGTACTGCCGCCTCTCCTCGTCCCGTACGACCACGCCCAGCCGCAGCAGTTCACCGCGCAGCTCCCGGGCATCGTCGGCGTCGTCCGAGTTCTTTCGGGCCCGCGCGCGTGCCCTGAGCAAGGCGTCCGCGCCCTCGGGCAGGCCGGGCGTGCCGGGGACCCAGCGGCGGTAGTCGGCTCGGTGGGGGTCCTGCTCCGCCCAGGGGTAGCCGTGGGCGGAAAGCGCGGCGGTGAGGCGGGGCCAGGACAGGCCGCAGTGCTCCCGGGCCGACTCCAGGCCCTCCGGGGACAGGACCACGAGTTCCTTGCCGTCCCGGAACAGTGCCGCGATCTCCTCGCGGGCGAACGACCGGGCGCTGTCCCTGATGGTGAGGGTCACGTGCGTGTCGGAGATGCTCACCGACAGCGACTCGTGCACGGCGGTGAAGCCCAGCAGCAGGCCTGCGAGTGCGCCCACGGTGACCGTGCCGAGGGTGAGGGCGGGTTCCGGGACCGAGGTCAGGAGTTCGGCCGGGCCCTCCAGCGGTGCCCACGGCAGGCTCAGCAGCCAGCGGGCGAGGAGAGGGAGCAGGGCGCCGGCGGCGGCACCGCAGCCGACGCAGAAGAGCACGATGGCCCAGGTCGATTCCGCGAGTTCGGCTCCCATACGGACCTTCTTGGCTTCCTCCATGAGACAGAGTCTCGGGACGTGCCGTCCGTCCTGTCATCAGCCGTTGGTCTACGTACTCCCGACTTTGGTCTCACGGATGCATCCGCGCTCCCTTCACCACCTTGTCCACCGCGTTCCTCGGGCCGTAGACCAGGAGGCCGACCAGGTCCAGGTCCGCCGTCGGGACCGCCCGTACGGCCGCGCGGTTGTCGCGGTCGTTGCCGGTGGCGAACAGATCGGACGTGAAGATCGCACGGGGGAGGGAGCGGGACAGGGTCCTGGTGTGGGCCATGGTCAGGGTTTCCTTCGTGGCCTCGAAGACCATGACCGGCTGGCGGAACATCGGGAGGCAGGACACGCCGTCCGCGTCCTCGTACGTTTCGCCGATCACTTCGGGGAGCTGCGTTCCCAGGCCGCTGACCAGGAACGATGTGACGTTGAGGCGCTGCCAGGGCTCCAGGTCCTCGCGCAGCAGCACGGCGATCTTC
The DNA here is from genome assembly GCF_042673825.1 of Streptomyces sp. NPDC057002. NCBI lineage: Bacteria > Bacillati > Actinomycetota > Actinomycetes > Kitasatosporales > Streptomycetaceae > Streptomyces > Streptomyces sp. NPDC057002. The sequence goes on along the minus strand of NZ_JBHURZ010000006.1, from coordinate 97,210 downwards.
GTGTCGAAGCGGATCGGCTCGACCGGGTCGACCGGCTCCGTGGATTGTTCGGTGTTCATGATGCGAGCGTGCCCGGCAGCACCCGCCAGGGTCTTGTACGTTTTTTGCATGGCCTCCGAGTCCTCCCGGATTTCTAGGTCCTCCCGGACCGTCTCCGCCTGGCGGCCCCCCGTCGCGGGTGTCGTCGAGGTCTTCCACGCGCGGTTCACCGAGTACGCGTATCCGATGCACGTCCACGAGGCCTGGACGCTGTTGATCGTCGACACCGGCGCCGTGCGGTACGACCTCGACCGGCACGAGCACGGCACGCCGCACGACACCGTGTCGTTGCTGCCGCCGCATGTGCCGCACAACGGCTCTCCCGTCACGGCGGAGGGCTTCCGCAAGCGGGTCCTGTATCTCGACGGGACGTATCTCGGCGACGAGCTGATCGGGGCCGCCGTCGACCGGCCCGATCTGCGCGATCCGTTGTTGCGGCGGCGCGTCGGGCAGTTGCACGGCACGCTGCTGCGGCCCGGTGAGGAGCTGGAGGCCGAGAGCAGGCTGATGTTCGTCGGGGAGCGGCTGCGCGGGCATCTGCGGGGCGACCTCGCCGCACCCCGGCCGGCCGATCCCGTACTCGCGCGGCGGCTGCGCGAGCTGCTGGACGAGCGGGTCGTCGAGGGGATCGGGCTGAATGAGGCCGCTGGAATCGTCGGGGCCCATCCGGCCCATCTCGTACGGGCGTTCAGTGCCGCCTACGGCATCGCCCCGCATCAGTATCTGACGTCGCTGCGCGTGGGCCGTGCCCGGCGGCTGCTGCTCGACGGGCGGACGCCGAGCGAGGTGGCGGTGGCGACCGGGTTCTACGACCAGTCGCATCTCACCCGGCACTTCCGGAAGTTGGTGGGGGTGCCGCCCGGGCGTTTCAGCGCCGGCTGATCAGCGCTCCGGGCGCTGCGTCAGGTGCGCGAACGCGTCCAGGTTGCGCGTCGACTCGCCCCGGGACACCCGCCACTCGTACTCCTTGCGGATCGCCGAGGCGAAGCCCAGCTCCAGCAGGGTGTTGAAGCTGCCGTCCGCCGCTTCCAGGACCTGGCCGAGCAGACGGTCCAGTTCCTCGGCGGTGACGGCGGCGAGGGAGAGCCGGCCGGTGACGTAGACGTCGCCGTGCTGGTCGACGGCGTAACTCACGCCGTAGAGCTTGAGGTTGCGTTCCAGCAGCCAGCGGTGGACGGCCGGTTCGTTCTCGTCGGGGTGGCGGATGACGAAGGCGTTCAGGGAGAGGGAGTGGCGGCCGACGATCAGGGAGAGCGTGGTCTTGAGCTTGCGGGTGCCGGGGAGCTGCGCGACGTACGTGCCGGGCTCGGGGCTCTCCCACTCCAGGTCGGCGTCCTTCAGCACTCCCTCGATGACCTGTGCCGCGCGCTGTTCCTGACCGGTTTCACCCATGGTGCGAGCGTACGCGACGGCGGTGCGCCTGCATCGCGGCCGTGTAGACGTCCGCCGTGGCAGCGGCCGCGGTGTCCCAGCCGAAGGACTGGGCGTGGCGGGCGGCCTGCGCGCCCATGCGGGGCGCCAGTTGCGGGTCGTCGGCGAAGTCGCGCAGCACGCGCGCGTAGTCGGCGGGGTTGTGGCCGCCTACGAGGAAGCCGGTGTGTCCGTCGCGTACGGCCACCGGGAGGCCGCCGACCGCCGCCGCGAGCACCGGGGTGCCGGCCGCCTGGGCCTCTATGGCGACCAGGCCGAAGGACTCGCTGTAGGAGGGCATGACCAGGAGGGAGGCGGCGCGGAACCAGTCCGCGAGCTGTTCCTGGCCGACCGGCGGGCGGAACCGTACGACGTCCGCGATGCCGAGGCGTGCGGCCAGCTTCTGCAGGCCCTCGGGCTTGGCGAGGCCGCTGCCGCTGGGGCCGCCGACGACGGGGACGAGGATGCGCGAGCGGAGTTCGGGGCGCTCGTCGAGGAGGACGGCGACGGCCCGCAACAGCACGTCGGGGGCCTTCAGCGGCTGGATGCGGCCCGCGAAGAGCGGGATCAGGGCGTCCTGGGGCAGGCCGAGACGGGCCCGGGCGGCGGCGCGGCCGTCGGCGGGCGAGAAGCGGGTCAGGTTGACGCCCGGGTGGACCACGGCGAGCTTGTCGGGGTCGGCCGCGTAGTGCCGGGCCAGTTCGTCGGCCTCTTCGGTGGTGTTGGCGATGAGGCGGTCGGCGGCGGCGACGATCTGGGTCTCGCCGATGACGCGGGCGGCCGGCTCGGGGCTGTCGCCGTCGGCCAGGTTGGCGTTCTTGACCTTGGCCATGGTGTGCATGGCGTGCACCAGGGGGACGCCCCAGCGCTGGGCGGCGAGCCAGCCGACGTGGCCGGAGAGCCAGTAGTGGGAGTGGACCAGGTCGTAGTGGCCTGGGCGGTGGCCTGCCCAGGCCTGCATGACGCCGTGGGTGAAGGCGCACAGCTGGGCGGGGAGGTCCTCCTTGTTGAGGCCCTCGTAGGGGCCGGCGTCGATGTGCCGGACGAGGACGCCGGGGGCCAGTTCGACGGTCGGCGGGAGGGCGGCGGCGGTCGCGCGCGTGAAGATCTCGACCTCGACGCCCTGCGCGGCGAGGCGCTGAGCGAGCTCCACGATGTAGACGTTCATGCCGCCGGCGTCGCCGGTGCCCGGCTGGTGGAGCGGGGAGGTGTGCACGGAGAGCATGGCCACCCGGCGGGGCCTGCGGTGCAGCCTCAGGCGCGCGGGCGCGGACGCGGAGCGCCGCCCGAGCCTGCCGATGTACTGGCTCACGTGGCGTTCCTCCTCGCTCCGGGCATGCCTCACGCAGGACGCGCTGTGCCCTGCACGGGGTGAACACCGGAAGAGGGCGCTCCATTTCCCTGTTCGTTTCCCTGTTCGCGACTTTTACCGAATCATTACCGGTCGCCGCTCAACCGTTCGAGGGTTTGCGGCTCCCGCAGCCTCCGGGCCCAGGAGCATGGCCGACAGGTGAACTCGATCGGAAATCGCAGGTCACGGGCGTTGTCCCGGTCGTGAAAAGGCTGCCGATCCCGGTTCCGCGGACAACCGGGCTCCCGCCCCACCGGTCACAACCAACGAAAGGATCGACAACTGCCACACGGAGGTTATGCAATGCCCTCTCGCCTCATCGGCCGCCGGATGTTACGCGCGGCGACGGTTCTCACGCCCGTTCTCGGCATAGGCCTGGCCATCCCGATCGCCCTGGCCGGCCCGGCCGCTGCCGCGGCACCGACGGCCACCGCCTCGGTGAACGAGTACGGCTGGCACCTCACCTACACGGCCGCCCCCGGGCAGGCCAACAAGGTGGCCATCGCCCAGTCGTACACCGGCGACCGCTCGCAGTTCACCTATGTGATCGACGACGTCGTCCCGATCAGCGCCGGGAACGGCTGCGGCCACCCCGACAGCGCGGACCTCACCAAGATCTCCTGCACGGTCGAGGCCCCCGAGAGCCAGTCTCCGCTCAACTCCATGGAGATGGACCTCGGCGACGGCGTCGACACCGCCTCCTTCGACAACGGCACCGACCAGGTCTACTACTTCAACACGGTCGAGCTGGGCGACGGCGACGACCAGTGGACGGGCGCCACCGGCAGCCGCGTCGACGGCACTTCGGTGCGGGGCGGCGCGGGCGACGACACCCTCAGGGCGGGCGCGCTCGGGTACGCCGGCGGCGGGGCGGGCGACGACACCCTCTACGCCGGCATCGAGGGCGAGATCGTGGACGGCGGCGCGGGCGACGACGTCCTGCACGGCGGTGCGGGCGACCAGATCCTGCGCGCCGACGACGGTGACGACACGGTCTACGGCGGGGCCGGTGACGACGAGATCTACGGCGGCAGGGGCAACGACATCCTGCACGGGAACAGCGGCGCCGACCGGATCTGGGGCAACAGCGGCGACGACGAGCTGTACGGCGGGCCCGGCACGGACACGCTCTCCGGCGGGCCGGGCAGGAACATCGTCCGTCAGGACTGACGGCTCCTCTCAGGACTGACGGCTCCTCCCAGGACCGACGGCTCCTCTTTCGAAGGGGGACGCGGGGCCGATGAGTTTCCGCGTCCCGGGGCGTCTGACTCACTGAGGAGAGGAGAGGGTCACGATGAAGCTCGTGGTGCAGGAGTTCCTGACGCTCGACGGTGTCTCCCAGGGGCCGGGCGCCCCGGACGAGGACACCAGCGACGGTTTCGAGCGGGGCGGCTGGTTCGTGCCGCATCTGGACGAGGAGTTCGAGCGGTTGGCCGGCAGCTGGCTCGGTGAGGCGGACGCGCTGCTGCTCGGCCGCCGTACCTACCAGAACTTCGCCCGGGACTGGCCGACGATGACCGACCATCCCGCCGCCGCCGTACTGAACGGCCTGCCGAAGTACGTCGCCTCCCACAGCCTGACCACGGCCGGCTGGAACCCGACCACGATCCTGTCCGGCGACGTCCCGGCCCAGGTGGCGGAGCTGAAGCGGCTGCCCGGCCGGGAGATCCAGATCCACGGCAGCGCCCGGCTCGCGCAGTCCCTGCTGGCCGCCGGGCTGGTCGACACGCTGCGGCTGGTGATCGCCCCGGTCGTGGTGGGGCAGGGCCGCCGCCTCTTCCCGGACGGCGGGGCACCGGCCGGGCTGCGGCTCAGCGACCACCGGACGACGCCGGGCGGCCTGTCGGTGCATGTCTTCGAGTCGACGGGGGTTCCCGAGTTCGGGACGTACGGGGCCGGGGCCGGCACCTGAGGACACCCGGGGGCTGCTCCTCAAGGCCGCATACCCTCGTACGCATGACATCCCGCCAGGCGACCCGCCCCCGCGTCGTGGGAACGGTGACGCGCGGGACGACCAACCCCAACCGCCTGCGCCGTATGGACCGCTGGATCGCGGCCACGCACGGCGCGGAGCTGCGCCGTGCCGCCGACCCCGTCACCGTCGACCTCGGCTACGGCGCCGCCCCCTGGACGGCCGTCGAGCTGCTGCACCGCCTGCGTACGGTCGCGCCACGCGCGCGCGTGGTGGGCGTCGAGATCGAGCCCGCCCGGGTCGCGGCGGCGCTGCCGTACGAGCGGGCGGGGCTCGTCTTCCGGCACGGCGGCTTCGAGATCCCCCTCCCGCAGCGGCCCCTGCTCGTCCGGGCGGCGAACGTGCTGCGGCAGTACGAGGAGGGCGAGGTCGCGGCCGTGTGGGAGCGGCTGTGCGGGCGGCTCGCACCGGCCGACCCGGCCACCGGTGCGCGCGGCGGGCTGCTGGTCGAGGGGACCTGCGACGAGATCGGGCGGCGGCACGTGTGGGTCGCGCTCGGCCCGGAGGGGCCGCGCACGGTCACCTTCGCGACCCGGCTGGGCTCCCTGGAGCGCCCTTCGGATCTGGCGGAGCGCCTGCCGAAGGCGCTCATCCACCGCAATGTCCCGGGCGAGCCGGTGCACGCCTTCCTGCGCGACTTCGACCGCGCCTGGGCGGCCGCCGCGCCCTACGCCTCCTACGGCGCCCGCCAGCGGTGGATCCGGGCGGTACGGGACGTGACGGCGGACTGGCCGGTGGCGGACGGGCCGGTGCGGTGGCGGCAGGGCGAAGTGACGGTGCGGTGGGAGGCGTTGGCCCCGCGGGGCTGACCTCTCCGGCATGGACGACCGGCACGGACCGAGATGGTCTGCCGGGAACGATCTCTTTGAGTCGTTCGTCACACAGGCGGGGAGATCGAATGCCGGGGGCATACCGATGCGGGGGTGGCGGGAAGCACTACCCCTGTCGCTTTGGGCGCCGTCGTGGCAGCATCCCCAGACGAACCGGATGTTACTGACGGTTAATCAGTTGGGGGCTGAGGTATGGCAACGGGCAAGCGTGGCCTGATCGCGACGGCTGTGACCGTGGTCTGCGCGATCACCGTGCTGGCGGCACCGGGCACGGCGTTCGCGAGCCCCGGCCCTGAGCCGACGCCGAGCGCGAGCCCGACGCCCGGGCCCAGCAAGGACCTCGAGGCCGTACGCAAGAAACTCGACAAGCTCTACCGCGCCGCGGGCCGTGCCACCGACGAGTACAACGCCGCCGAGGAGAAGGCGGACAAGCAGTCCGCCGAGATCGTCGAACTGGCCAAGAAGATCGTCAAGGGCAAGGAGAAGCTGGCCAAGCTGAAGGACCGCGCCGGCGCCTCGGCCGCCGCGCAGTACCGCGGGGGCGGGCTGCCGCCCGAGGCCCATCTGACGCTCAGCGACGACCCGCAGGAGTTCCTCGAGGGAGCGGTCCGGGTCCGCCAGGGCCAGCACGCGGCCAAAGGCCTGATCGGCGAACTGAGCCGCACCCAGGAGGACTTGGAGCAGTACGCCAAGGACGCCTCCGCGCAGTGGAAGAAGCTGGAGGCGGGCCGCAAGGCCAAGGCCGCCGCGCAGAAGAAGATCGAGAAGCAGATCGAGCAGGCGGAGAAGGTCGAGTCCGAGCTGCGGAAGGACGAGCAGAAGCGCCTCGCCGAGCTGGAGAAGGCGGCCGCGGCCAAGGCTCAGTCCGCCTGGCTCGGCTCCGGCGTCCTCGACGAGATCAGCGGCAAGGCGACCGAGCAGGGCAGGAAGGCCGTCGAATACGCTACGGCCCAGATCGGCAAGCCGTACCAGTGGGGCGCCGAGGGCCCGAAGACCTACGACTGCTCCGGCCTGACCTCACAGGCCTGGATAGCCGCCGGCCGCGGCATACCTCGCACCTCGCAGGAGCAGTGGAAGCAGCTGCGGCACATCGACGTCCAGGACATGCGGCCCGGCGACCTCATCATCTACTTCGACGACGCCAGCCATGTCGCGATGTACATCGGCGACGGGGCGATGGTGCACGCCCCGCGGCCCGGACGGGACATCACCGTCGCGGGAGCCGGATCCATGCCTATCCTCGGGGTGGTACGGCCGGATCCCGGCACCGACGCCGGGTGAACATATCGGGCATCAGGCACCTTTGGTGACCTGGCCCACGTGACCCACCGCACGCCGGGCCCCCTGACAAACGCGGCGCTGACGTGACGTTCGTCATCTCCGCAGCATCTCCGGCCTGTCCAACTGCGGCACATATCGCGGCATATGACACTGGCCGATGGCGTAGCGGCGTGGCTCACACCATTCCAATGCGGCGCCGACACCCGCTATGGTCCCCGTCGGTGGGTCGAGGTCCCTCGCCCCCGCCATGCCCTCGGGGGGAGGGAAGGAACCCAAGACGATGCCCGTACCCATACCGCGGCAGAGAGCGATCCCGGCCGTGGAGAGTGGTCAGGCGCAGGCCGCGTCCCCGTGCGCCCGCTCCGCCGAGGACTCCGTCAAGGACGCCTCGACCGCGGCCCCGCGCACACCGGACACCGCCGGGAACAGCACGGAGAAGGTGGAGAACAACACCGCCCACACCAATCTGACCCTGCTGCTGATCGAGGACGACCCGGCCGGTTCGCCGATCGTGCCGGACATGCTCGACCAGGCCGGCAAGCCGATCCGCGTCCGCACGGCCCGCAATCTGACCGAGGCCGGGCGGCTGCTGACCGACGACGTCCACTGCATCCTGCTGGACCTGGCGCTGCCCGCGCCGGGCCACAGCGACTCCGAGGACGAGCTCGCCGTGCTCAAGCACGTGCTGGAGCTCGCGCCCCGGCATGCCGTCCTGGCGCTGACCGCGTCGGGCGACGCCGAGCGCGGCGCGGAGGCGGTGCGCGTGGGCGCCCAGGACTATCTGTTCCGCGACGAGCTGGACGGCAGGCTGCTGAGCCGCGCGATCCGCTACGCGGTGGAGCGCAAGCGTTCCGAGTCTGCCGAGCGCCGGCTCGCCGAGGGCCGCCTGCGGGCCCAGGAGAACCGCCGCCTGGAGCGCGGTCTGCTGCCGACCCCGCTGCTGGAGGGCTCTCCGCTGCGGTTCGCCGCCCGCTACCGCCCGGGCCGCTCGCGCGCCCTGCTCGGCGGTGACTTCTACGACGTCGTCCGCACGCCGGACGGCACCGTGCACGCGATGATCGGTGATGTGTGCGGTCACGGCCCGGACGAGGCCGCCCTCGGGGTGGAGCTGCGGATCGCGTGGCGCGCCCTGACGCTGGCGGGCCTGTGCGGCGACCAGCTGCTGGGCACGCTCCAGCAGGTGCTGGAGCACGAGCGGGCCGACGACGAGATCTTCGCGACGCTGTGCACGGTGGACATCGCGCCGGACGGCCGCCGCGCCGGCCTGTGCCTGGCGGGTCACCCGTCGCCGCTGCTGGCCCGCCCGGGCAAACCGGCCCGTCTGCTGCCGTACGACAACAACGGACCGGCCCTCGGGCTGCTGCCGGGTGCCCGCTGGCCGCGTACGCAGGTGGAGCTGGGTGCCGAGTGGAGCCTGATGCTCTACACCGACGGCCTGATCGAGGGCTATATCGGCCAGGGCCGGGAGCGGCTCGGCCAGGACGGCATGACCGAGATGATCCGCCGCCAGTTCGCCGAGGGGCTGCGGGGCGAGCGGCTGCTGCGTGCGGCGGTGAACGAGGTGCGCGACCTCAACGGTGGCGAGCTGACGGACGACGTGGCGGTACTGCTGCTGGACCGGGTGCCGTAGCCCCGGGCTCCGGCGCTGCCCAGGCGGTGCCTACGGGGGTTTACCGGCCGCCGTTCCAGGGGCCGTACGGGCCGTCGCTGCTGGAGCCCCGCTGGCTCCGGCCGCCGCCGGGGAGCGCGCGGATGGCCGGGCGGACGTCGACCATGTACACGATCGTCGCGATGAGCCCGATGATCGGCAGGAACGACAGGATCGGGAAGAGCAGGTTCACCACGAAGGCCAGACCGAGGATGATCAGCCAGAACGGCTTGGTCTTCTTGTCGGCCGCGCGGTACGCGTCCTCCCGCCGCACGGCGGCGTCGAACAGAGCGAAGCCGCTGAAAATGATCAGGGCCATGCTCAGAAGCCACATAAACCCTGCGAAGCCCTGCATCAGCACAACGTCCACCACCAGACTCGGCTCGTCCCTACGCGGTCACCGTACCCGTACAACGGGCCGGACACCCCCCAGGGTGCCCGGCCCGCGTCACAGCCTCCGTGCCTACTTCGCCGGCGGCGTCTTCTTGGCGACGGGCTTGCGCGCCGGAGCCTTCTTGGCGGCGGGCGCCTTCGTCTCCGGGGCGGCCTGGGGCTTGGCGCCGGCGGGCTTCGCCGGCTCCTCCTTGACCTCGACCGGCTCGGCCTTCGGCTCGACGGCCACGGCCAGCTCCTCGACGCCCTCGGCGACGTCCTCGATGCCCTCGGCGGCCTCGCCGCGCCAGGTCCGCACGGCCTGCTCGCCGTGCTCGGCGACCTTCTCGTAGGTCTCCCGGGCCTTGACGGCGTACTCGGCGGCCACGCCGACCCCGCGCAGCGCGAAGTCCTGGGCGTTCTCGCCGAACTTCTTCAGGTCGGCGTCGAGGTTGCTGCCGAGCTTCTTGAAGTCGGCGTCGAGGGAGCCGATGAAGCCCGTGACCTTGGTCTGCAAGGTCTCCTGCGTCTCCTTGACGCGGGCGGTGGCCTCCTTGGCCCGGGCGGACGCCTTCTCCTGGACGGCCTTGGTGTCGGTGTTGCGTACGGCGTCGATCCGCGCCGGAGCCTCGGCCCGCAGCTGCTCCACCAGGGCCGGCACCTTCTTCGCCTGCTGGAGGGCGAGGTCGGCGGTGCCCGCCGCGAAGTAGAGCGGAGTCGGGTCGCTGAGGGTCTTGCGCAGGTCGTCGGTGATGGCCATGGTGAGGGTCCTCCCGGATTCTTTCTCGCTTGAGGGTTCGGCTGAGGGTGGTGTGATCCGCAGCGGAGCGGCCGGTGCCCTGGTCCGGCTCAGCCGGCCGTCTGCTGCGGGTCGGTGTCACTGCCGCCGGTGGCCTTGCGGGTCCGGCGGGCGGCGGGCGTACCGCCGGTGTTCTTGCGGGGGCGGCGGGTGGCGGACGTGCCGCCGGATTCCTTGCGGGTGCGGCGGGCGGCCGGCGCACCGTCTGTTCTCTCGGGGGTGCGGTCCCCGACGGGCCGGCCGCCGTCGGCCGTGCGGGTCCGTCCGCGTATCTCGGTGCCGCCGTCCGGGGCGTCCCCGTCCGTGCCCGCCGCGCCTTCGGCGACCACGGCCTCGACGATGGCGGCGCCGTCGCCGGGGCCGTCGGAGCCGTCGCCGGTCCCGAACCCGTTCTCCTTGCGGAAGGACTCGTAGATCTGCAGCAGCACCTGCTTCTGGCGCTCGCTCAGGGTCGGGTCCGCGAGGATGACGGCACGCGTCTCCACCTCGTCCCGGTCCCGCTCGGCGTCGAGGATGCCGGCCCGCACGTACAGCGTCTCGGCGGAGATCCGCAGGGCCTTGGCGACCTGCTGCAGCACCTCCGCGCTCGGCTTGCGCAGCCCGCGCTCGATCTGGCTCAGATACGGATTGGACACCCCGGCGGCGTCGGCGAGCTGCCGCAGCGACAGCTGCGCGTTGCGCCGCTGCTCGCGCAGGTAGTCACCGAGATTGCCGACGTTGAGCGATGCCATGCACTCCACGGTGCCGCATCCCGCTAACTATTGCAAGCACCCGCTTGCAATAGTGCGCCATGCCACCCGGATGCCACGAGGAAGGCGCTGTGACGACGGAGACGCTGGGCAAGAAGAGAGCTGCGCCGAGCCGGTCGTCACGCAGGGCGTCGTCACCCTGCTGAGCGGGCTGCGCGGCCGGCCCCGGCAGCGCTCCCTCGAGAACCACCTGGCCGCGGAGCCGGCCCGGCTCCGTCATGAGAAACCGCCCGTCGATCCCGCCGACGAGGCACTCGCGATGAAGATGATCCGGCTCGCCGACACCGAGCCGGCGCTCCGCACGGCGTGGCCGATGGCCTGCGACCAGACGGAACGCGAGCTGTGCGTGATCACCGGCGACCGTCCCGCGCGCCCGGCCGACGATGTGGAGGCGCGGACACACGCCGCTGCCGCGGCCGCGGTCGTACGGGTGCTGGAAGAGCACATCGGCGCCGCCTCCTCGCCGACGCCGACATCACGGAGTTCACCGACGTGGAAGCCGTCTCCCGGCGTTTCACCGATGCCATTCGCACGCCACCGGCGGAGCCGTCGGCGATCCCGTCGTGCGACTCGAATGGACCGGCCCGGCGGGTGACCGGCTGTACGTCGAGCGCCGGAACAGTGGTGGCACCGTCGGCGATTGACCTCTGGGTGCCGTGCTCCTCTCACGCCGATGCCCGCCATCGCCCCCGGCGTCCTGCCACTCCGTCGTAGCGTCGGGGAGACGGGCCCACCGCCTCGTCGACGCAACGGCGCGCCACCGGCAAGGAGTTGATCGTGGACACACACGACGCGCAGGACACCGCGAAGAGACTGCGGGCGATCGGCGACGAGCTGTCGGAGCGGTTCTACGAACGGGACGACGTGGTGCGGACGCTGGTGGTGACGCTGCTGGCCGGGCAGCATTCACTGGTGCTCGGACCGCCCGGGACGGCGAAGTCGGAGCTGGCCCGGGAGCTCACCGGCCGGGTCGAGGGGGCGGCCTACTGGGAGATCCTGCTGTCGAAGTTCACCGCGCCGACGCGGATGTTCGGCCCCATCGACGTCGCCGCGCTGGCCCGGGGCGAGTACCGCCAGGTCTACGACGGCCGCGCCACCACCGCGCATGTCGCCTTCATCGACGAGATCTTCAAATGCTCCACGGCGGCGCTGAACGAGACCCTGGGCTACCTCAACGAGCGGATCTACCACCCCGAGAACGGCGGCGAGCCGATCCGCTGCCCTCTGATCGGCGCCATCACGGCGAGCAACGAACTGCCCGCCGGAGAGGACTCGGCCGCGATCTACGACCGGCTGCTGGTGCGGATCGAGGTCGGATACCTGGAGGACCCCTCGAACTTCGCCGCGCTGGTCCGCTCCGCGGTCGGCCGCCCGGCGGCACCGGAGCGGACCACCATCGAGCTGGCCGCACTGCGGCACGCCGTGGCGGAGGCCGTCCCTGCCGTGGACGTCCCCGACGCGATCGTGGACGCGGTGTGCACGCTGCGGGCCGCCCTGCGCCGCAGGGAACTCGTCGCCTCCGACCGCCGCTGGCGGCAGGCGGTGGGACTGCTCCAGGCGTCGGCGTACCTCGACGGCCGCCCCGAGGTCGCCGAGGCCGATCTGTCGGTGCTGACTCATGTGCTGTGGGACTCCCCCGCGCAGCGCCCGACCGTCGAGCGCGAGGTGCTGCACCTGGTCAACCCCGACGCCAAGGAGGCGCTCGAGCTGGCCGACACCATCGAGGAGCTGGAGGTCCAGCTCGACGCGATGGCCGGGCAGTCCCGCGAGGCGCTGAGCGAGTGGGTCATCAAGCAGGCCCACAACAAGCTCGCCATGGCCGGGAAGCGGCTGGAGAAGCTGCGCGAGGAGGCGGCGGGCGCCGGCCGTTCCACCGCCGCCATCGACCGGGTCACCGGCCGCCAGCGCGCCGTCCGCGCCCGTGTGCTCACGGAGGCCCTCGGCATGGACGCGAGCATGGTGCAGGCCCAACTGTGAGCAGCGGCGGACCCCACCGGCTCGACGAGCTGGCGGGCCGGGGCGGGAAGTGGCTGGGTCTGTCCGCCGCCGCCCCCGAGCGGCACTCCGGGGCCGTGGTCGCGGACCGGTTCGACCGGATCGCCTGGCGCGACACCTGTGAACAGTCGGCCGGGCTGCGCGAGCTGGCCGGGGAACTGAGCGACCACCACGACCACGCCGGCGACCTCCTGGCCGACACGTTCCTGGCCGCCTACAAGGTCAGGCCCCGGTTGCGCGAGCCCGCAGACATGGACCCCTCCCGGCTCGTCAACCACCAGGTCGTCAGCTCACTGGTGGCGTCCCCGGAGTTCACCGAACTGCACCGGGAGACCGCCGGCGACCCCTACGCCGCCGCCATGGCCGTACTCGCCCAGGCCGCCGCGCTGCGGGGGCTGCTGGAGCGTACTCGGCAGGCCCGGGAACAGGCCGAGCAGCAGAAGCGGGCCCAGCGGGACGTGGCGGACGCGGCCGACGCCGTGAGCGAGGCGCTCCGGCGGGCCGCCGCCGAGGCCGAGGCGGACGGCACGGTGCCCGGCCCGGCCGCCGCCGCCGTAGAAAGGGCGATCGAGGCCGCCGAGACCGCCGAAGCCGCCGCGCGGCAGGCCGCCCAAGCCGCCGCGCAGGCCCTCGCCGCGGCGGCCCCCGGGGTCGGCGCCGCCGCCCGGACCGCGGCCGCGAAGGCCGCCGCGGTCGTTGGGGAGGAGGCCGCGCTGATGCGGGCCTGGGGCGTCGGATCCGGCGAGCTGGAGCGGATGCCGTTCGGCCGGCGCGCCCTGCTCGCCGAACGGCTGCGCACCGGCCGGCTCGCGCGGTGGGCCGAACTGATCGGCCGATTCCGGCAGATGGCCGGCGGCGAGCGCGCCCGCAAGGTGGAGAACGCCACCGGGGAGCTGGTCGGCGTGACCCTCGGCGACGACCTGTCGCGCGTCATCCCCTCCGAGCTCGCGAACCTCGGTCTGCCCGAGCTGCGCGCGGTGTTCGCCGTGCGCTACGCCGCCGGGGAGCTGATGCTCTACGACAGCCAGGGCGAGCAGGCCACCGGCCGGGGCGCGATCATCGCCTGCGTGGACACCTCGCACTCCATGTACGAGGCGGGGCCGGGCGGCATCACCCGGGAGGCGTGGGCCAAGGCGTGCGCGCTGGCACTGCTGGACCAGGCCCGCCACGCGGGACGCGACTTCGTCGGCATCCTGTTCTCCGCCGCCGACCGGCTGAAGGTCTTCCGCTTCCCGGCCGACGAGCCCGCGGGCATCGCCCGGACCCTCGACTTCGCGGAGACCTTCCTCGGCGGCGGCACCAGCTACCAGCGACCGTTGTCGGCGGCTGCCGATCTGCTGGAGGAGGAGTTCAACGACGCCTCCCGCAGGCGCGGCGACATCGTGATGATCACCGACGACGACTGCGGCGTCACCGAGGAGTGGACACGCGGCTGGAACGAGGCCAAGCACCGCCTGGGCTTCCGGCTCTTCGGCGTGGCCGTGGGCGCCCCACGGGTCGCGGCGACCGACTCTGTTCTGGACACCCTCTGCGACAACCTCCGCGCGGTCGAGGACCTGACGGACGTCCACGCGGCCGCGGACCTCTTCCGCGTGATCTGACGCCGGTCACGACAAACCCCTGACGATGCAGAAGGGATGCCCGGCCGGATCCGTGAGGACCCGCCATCTGTCCTCCTGCGGCTGCTGGTCCGGCCTGCCCGCGCCCAGTTCCAGCAGCCGGACCTCGGCCTCGTCCAGGTCTACGACCCTGAAGCAACAGTGCAGTTGCTGCGGAACGGCCGGGTCGGGCCAGCTCGGAGCCCGGTAGCCGGCGACCCGCTGAAAGCCGATGTTGAACCCGCCCTCACCGTCCAGCGCGGCGAACCCGGCGTCCGACTCGGGGTGCAGCTCGAGTCCGGTGGCCTCTTGGTAGAACGCCGCCAGGGCGAGCGGATCCGGGCAGTCCAGGGTGATCGCGCTCAGTTTCATCAGCGGGGTCATGGCGCCTCCGGGCCGATCGGTGGGGACTTGGGTCCCGCCCACACTAGAAGCGGTCGATCGCTAAATCGTTCGACGCGTCGGGGTGGGCAGCGTCATGATCCGCACTCGTGACGACGACTTCGCAGCAGTTTCTGGTCCGGGCCGCCGCCCGGAACAACGCCGAGTGGTGCGCGGCGATGTGCCGGGCGCACGGGGTGGCCGGCGAGTTCGAGGGCGAGGCCTGGGCCGCCCGGGTCCGGACGCCGCTCTACTACCCCGACGCGGTGACGCTGGAGCCGGACGCCGGCCGGGACGCGCTCGTGGCGCGGATCGACACGGCCTCGCCCGGCGCCTCGGTCAAGGACAGCTTCGCCGACCTGGAGCTGACGGAGGCCGGGTTCCGGGTGCTGTTCGAGGCGCAGTGGATCCACCGTCCGGCGGGGGCGCCCTCGACCGAGCCGGATGCACCGGACCTCGTATGGGACGTGGCGGGCGACCCGGACACGCTGCGCGCCTGGGCACTGGCCTGGGACGACGGGGCCGGGGACGCGGACCTGTTCCGGCCCGGGCTGCTCGCCGACCCGGAGACCTTCGTGGTCCTGGGACGGTCCCCCGAGGGCCGCGTGGTCGCCGGCGCGGTGGCGAGTCGCAGCGAACACGTGATCGGCGTGTCCAACGTCTTCGGGCGGTACGGCGGGCCCGACGCGGCCTGGCCGGGTGTTCTGCACGCACTCGCCCGGCTCTTCCCCACCCTGCCCGTCGTCGGATACGAACACGGCGACGATCTGGCGATCGCTCTCCGGCACGGCTTCGAGCCGCTCGGCCCGTTGCGGGTGTGGACGCACAGCGGGTAGCCGGCCCGGCTGTCCTCCTGCGGCCTACTGTTGCTTATGCGCTACGGATGTGCCGGCCCGCCAGCTTGGCCCCTCCCAGTGGGCGGGCCGCTGACCGGCGGCCCGCCGCACACCGGCCACGCGGCGGAGCCCGGCCCTCACCGGCGTGACCAGCTTCGTCTCACTGCCAGAAGACCTCGATAACGGTGATCTGCGGATCCTCGGCACGTGGGGTGAAGGTGTAGACCAGCCAGCCCCGGTGGTTGTCGAAGTACAGGATGCGCGGCCCCTTGGGGTCGGTGGACCGCACCGGTTCGATGTACATCGTCTCCGGGAGGTCGGCATCGGCGTCGATCCCCCGGAAGTAGGGGTCCTTCGCAGTGACCAGTTCGGCGCGGGCTTCGTCGACCATCTTCTGTGCGTGCCCAGGCAGCTCATCACGACGTACCAGAGCGTCGAGCCGCCAGTCCATCTGCCATGGCGGCCCCATGAACGTGTCGGTCACTCGCCGGGCTCCAGCTCCCGTGCGCTGTAGCGGATCTCCGACACCTCATCGATGAGAGCCTTGGCCACGGCATAGTCGGAGGCCTCGGCCGCGCGGTGGTGCAGATCGGCAACGTGGGCGTCCAACTGCGGATCACGTGCGATCGCGTACTCCACCCACCAGCGGGCCAGGAACGCGGGCAGCGGTCCGATGTCGTAGGTGTCGGCGATCGCCCGCTTCCAGTGCTCGTCGAAGTCGGGAAGCAGTCGCGGAGTGTGCCGGGCGATCGCTTCACGCAGAGCCTTCGGAGTCCGCTCGGGCATGGGCGGGACGGCCGGTGTCGGTTCGGCGGCGTGGGCGGTCATGACCGATGAACTCCTTCGACGCGTCGTGGTTACGACCATAGTCCGCTCCCCGGGTGGTGCGTGGCCTGTCCGTGGGCGCCTTCACCCTCCTCGATGTCCGGTACAGGCAGGCGCATGCCGCGGGACTCGGCGACGCGCAGGGCGTCGGTCAGGCACTCGGCGAGGCGGACGCCGGCGAAGCGGACCTCGGTGTAGGGCGAAGCCGGGTCGTCCAGCACCTTGCGGGCGAGGCCGAGCACGTCGGTGCCGGTGGCGAGCTGGACGGCCTCCAGGTCGTCGGCGAGACGGGAGAGGTAGCTGTCGTTGTCGTCGGTCACCAGGTAGCAGGGGTTGCCGCCGGGGGACGGCCAGGGCAGGAGCCGAGGGGGCGGTGTGCCGTTGGGGTGTTCCATCAGGCGGCCACCTCCAGGGCCGGGCGGCTGCGCTGCTGGAGGGCGACTACCTGTTCATGAGCGGTGAGGTAGGGGCGGACCAGGGCGGAGGCGCTGCCGTCGAAGGGGGTGGGGAGGCCGTACGGGGAGCGGTGGCAGGGGAGCTGCGGGGGCTGGGGTGCGGAGGGGCAGCTTACGAGGCTGGGGTGCACGTGGGGGAAGAGGTGACGGCGGGGGCGGCACTGACGCCGTTTCCCGGTGCCGGGGGCGAAGAGGAGGCGCAGCCATTCGAGGGCGCGGGGGTGGCCGTGCCCCGGGAGGTCTAGCCACCTCGCCGGGGTCTTTCTGTCTTCGACGTTACACCTGGATATAGCCCTCTACATACAAGTACAGAGGGATCCACACGATCGGGCAGGTCGACACCGCTCTACGTTGGACGTATGAGCGATACCGAAGCATCGAAGCCCTCGCTGGACCCAATGAGCGCGAGACCGCTCTACATTCAGCTGGCCGATGTCATCGCCGGGAAGATCGCATCCGGAGAGCTGGCTCCGGACAGGCCCATCCCTTCCGAGAACCACCTCGCCGACGAGTACGGCGTGGCACGACTCACCGCACGGCGGGCCGCACAGGAACTCCGCGAGCGCGGCCTGATCGTCACCGTGCGAGGCAAGGGATCCTTCGTCGTCGAACGGCCGACAGGCGACGCGCCGGAAGAAAGCGAACGGAACACCTGAAGCCGCCCCTCGGTGGTGACCACCTCGTCGTCGCACCTGGGTCAGCACGACCATCGAGGCCACCACGGCCAAAAGACGCTACGGGTACGTGAAACTCGCCGACGCCATCGCCACGGACATCGCGTCCGGCAAGCTGCCGCAGGGCGCCGCGCTGCCCGGCGAACGCGCCATGACCGATCTGTACAGCGTGAGCATCGGCACCGTGCGTCGCGCAGTCGTCGAACTCCGCAAACGCGGGCTCGTCGCCACCCTGCCCGCGAAGGGCACGTACGCCATCGGGATGCCGGAGCCGGCTGACGACAGGCCCAAGACCAGCGAGTAGCCGCAGGGCCTGCGCCGCTACTGAGGCTTGTACGACAGGAACGTGCCGTACTGCCTCCTGACCCCCTCCTCCGATTCCTGCACCACCCGCGTCGTGACCACCAGCCCCGCCTGCCGGAGCAGTTCCGCGATCGCGTCCGGCGGCAGCAGGTGCGACTCGTAGGACACCGGATGGTCGCCGTACGCGCGCGTCGGGCGCAGGTGCTCGCCGCTGCCCACATGGCCGGCCAGCATCAGCCGGCCGCCGGGCGCGAGGGTGCGGTGGAACTCGGCGAACACCGTCGGCAGCCACCGCGGCGGGGTGTGGTGGGTGGTGTAGTACGCCAGGATGCCGCCGAGTTCGCCGCTGCCGATCTCCAACGCCGTCATCGAGCCGACGGTGAAGCGGAGTTCCGGATGGGCCTCCCGGGCCAGTTCGACCATCCTCGGCGACACGTCCACGCCGAACACCGGCACTCCCAGGGCGGCCAGATGTGCCGTCACCTTGCCCGGACCGCAGCCCAGGTCGGCGACCGGCCCAAGGGGACGTGCGAGTTCGGCGAAGGCGGCCAGCATCGCGCGGGACACCGGGTCCAGCTCGGCCGGCTCCTTGACGAGTCGGGCGTAGTCGGCGGCGACGGTGTCGTAGGACTCCCGGATCGCGGTGAGGTGGGAGGGCTCGGTCATGCCGCGAAGCTAGACGACGGCACTGACACTCCTCGTACGCCGAGGCGAGTACGCCGGTTTACTCCCGCCGAAAGACGACCGCACCCCGCCGCCCCGGCAGCGTGTTCCACGTGACTACGAAGCCGAAGCCGAAGCCGAACCCGAAACTCAGCCGCCCCGCCCGCCGGGCCGTCCTGGTCGTCCACGTCACCGCCTCCGCGAGCTGGCTCGGGCTCACGCTCGGGCTGCTCGCGCTCGGGACCACCGCGGCCACCACCGGGTCCGCCGTGACCGTGGAGGCGTCCGTCCGGGCCATGCGACTCTTCGCCGACTGGCTCCTCCTCCCCGTCGCGTTCCTCACGCTGCTCAGCGGTCTGGTGCTGTCGCTGGGCACGCCCTGGGGTCTGGCGCGGCACCGGTGGGTCTACACGAAGTTCTGGCTGACCCTCGCCACGACCACCGCCACGGTGTTCGCCCTGCGCCCCGGGGTGAACGCCGCGGTCACCGCCGTCGCCGCGGGCGGCCCGCTGCCCGACGCCGGTGACGTCCTGATGGGGCCGGTCGTCTCGCTGTCCGCCTACGTCTTCATGACGGTGATCTCGGTCCTGAAGCCCTGGGGCCTGACCAGGCGGGGCAGGAGGCTGCGGACACCCGCCCGACGCACCCTCCAGGACGCCTGACGCCAGCCTAACGCCATACACGGGTTGCCTAAAAACTTTAGGCAGATGCACAATCCCTTCAGGCAGAAGGGAGGATCTCTATGGCACGCGTGGGACTCACACCGGAGCGGCTGACCGAGGCGGGCGCGGAACTCGCCGACGAGGTCGGCTTCGACGAGGTCACCGTCTCGGCGCTCGCCCGGCGGTTCGACGTCAAGGTCGCGAGCCTGTACTCGCACGTGAAGAACTCCCAGGATCTCCGGACCAGGATCGCCCTGCTGGCGCTCGCGGAAATGGCCGACCGGGCCGCCGACGCCCTGGCCGGACGGGCCGGCAAGGACGCCCTGGCCGCCCTCGCCGACGTGTACCGCGACTACGCCCGGGAACACCCCGGCCGCTATGCCGCAGCCCAGTTGCGGCTCGACCCGCGGACGGCGGCCGCGAGCGCGGGCGTCCGGCACGCCCGGATGACCCGGGCGCTGCTGCGCGGCTACGACCTGACGGAACCGGACCAGACCCACGCGGTCCGGCTGCTCGGCAGCGTCTTCCACGGGTACGTCAGCCTGGAGCTGGGCGGCGGGTTCAGTCACAGCGCCCCCGACACCGACGAGACCTGGGTCCGGATCATCGACGCCCTCGACACGCTGCTGCGCAACTGGCCCGCGCCCCCTACGGATCCCCGAGGCTGACTCCATGCACACCGAGCACGACTGGATCACCACCCCGCTCACGGCGGACCTGCTGCGCGGCGCCCTCGACCTGGAGCGCACCGAGCACGGCCTGCTCCCGCACCGGCTGCCCGCCCGGGCCCGGGCCCAGAACACCAACCCCCAGCTCGCCATGGCCGAGGCCCAGCCGTCCGGCGTACGGCTGGTCTTCCGTACCGCCGCGACGGCCGTCGAACTCGACACGCTGCGCACCAAGCGCGACTACGTCGGCTTCCCGTCCCGCCCGGACGGCCTGTACGACCTGCTCGTCGACGGCCGCCCGGCCGGCCAGGCCTCCGGGACCGGCGGCAACGTCCTCACGGTCGACATGGCCACCTGGGACGGCGAGGTCACGCCGGGCCCGGTGGGCACCGTCCGCTTCACCGGTCTGGCCGCGGGCGAGAAGGACGTCGAGATCTGGCTGCCGCACAACGAGACCACCGAGCTCGTCGCCCTGCGCACCGACGCCCCCGTGGCGCCCCTGCCCGACCGGGGCCGCAGGGTGTGGCTGCACCACGGCAGTTCGATCAGCCACGGCTCCGACGCCGCGAGCCCCACGGCCATCTGGCCCGCGATCGCCGCGTCCCTGGGCGGTGTGGAACTGGTCAACCTCGGTTTCGGCGGCAGCGCGATGCTCGACCCGTTCACCGCGCGTGCCATGCGGGACACCCCGGCGGACCTGATCAGCGTCAAGATCGGCATCAACATCGTCAACGGGGACGTGATGCGGCTGCGCGCCTTCGGCCCGGCCGTGCACGGCTTCCTCGACACGATCCGCGACGGGCACCCCGACACCCCGCTGCTGGTCGTCTCCCCCATCCACTGCGCGATCCACGAGGACACCCCCGGCCCCACCGCCCCTGACCTCGGCGAGATCAAGAACGGCCGGCTGCTGTTCGCCGCCATGGGCGACCCGGCGGAGAAGGCCGCCGGGAAGCTCACGCTCGGCGTCATCCGGGAGGAACTGGCCCGCGTCGTGCGGCAGCGCGCGGCCGACGACCCGAACCTCCACTACCTCGACGGCCTCGCCCTCTACGGCGAGTCCGACGCCACCGCACTCCCCCTCCCCGACCACGTCCACCCGGACGCCGCCACCCACCGCCACATCGGCGAACGCTTCGGCGCACTGGCCTTCACCGAGGGAGGCCCCTTCGCGGAACGCTGAGGCCGGGTCAGCCCTCGATGCCCTCGAAGCCCTGCTCCGCCAGGATCTTGTCGATGCGCGCGCGGTGGGCCGACTCCCAGTCGTCGAGGGTCTCCGCGGCCTCCTTCGCCAGCTTGGCGCGGGCCGCGGCGAACACCTCCTCCCGGCGGGCGCCGGGCACCACCACGACCCCCTCCTCGTCGGCGACGACCACGTCACCCGGGTCGACGCCCACCCCGCCGCAGGTCACCCGCTCACCCAGCGGTCGGGCGGCGGCCTTGGTGCCCGGGATGGGGATGACACCGCGTGCGAACACCGGGAAGCGGGCCTCCCGCACCTCGGGGAGGTCGCGGATCAGCCCGTCGAGGACGAACGCGGTGACACCGCGGCGCTGGGCGACGGCGCAGACGTTGCCGCCGGCCAGCGCGTAGTCCAGGTCGCCCGACTCCACGACGACGACCGAACCGGGCTCGGCCCGGTGGATCGCGGCGTGCAGCATCAGGTTGTCGCCGGGCGGGCACCGCACGGTGAAGGCCGGTCCGGCCACCCGCGGCACCGGCTCCCACAGGGGCCGGATCCCGATGTCCATGACCTGCCCGCGGCCCAGCAGATCGGCCAGCGTGGTGGTGGGGATGTCCGTGAACGCGTCTGTGTCAGCCATGACATGGACCCTAACCACCCCGTACGCGCGCGTGTCTAGAACGGCAACGGCCTCCCGTGCACCACCTCCAGCCTCGTCACCGCCCGCGTCAGCACCACGTACAGCCGATGCAGCCCCCGTGCCTCCGCCTCGGCGATCGCCGCCGGCTCGACGGCCACGACATGGTCGTACTCGAGTCCCTTGACCACGCTCGCGGGCACCAGGGCCAGGCGCGCGCCGAGTTCCCCGGGTCCCGCCGCCTCGATACCGGCCGCGTCCAGGGCCGCCCGCACCCGGGCCACGTCCGCGTCCGCCGCGACGACCCCGACCGAGCCTTCCCGCTCCAGCGCCTCCCGTACAGCGTCCACGACCGCCGCCGGCACCCCGTCCGGGTCCGTCTGCCGCATCCGCAACTCCCCGTCCCCGCGCAGCGAACGGGCCGCCGGCACATCCACGTCCAGCCGCTCCAGCAGCCGGTTGGCGAGGCCGACGACCGCACGCGGCACACGAAATCCGGTGGTCAGCTCGACCACGGCCGCGTCCGGTTTCCCCAGGTGCGCCAGGACCGTCGGCCACGACCGCGCCGCCCACGGCGTCGTCCCCTGGGCCAGATCGCCCAGGACCGTCAGCGAACCGAAGGGGGCCCGGCGGGCGATGGCCCGGCACTCCATCGGGGACAGGTCCTGCGCCTCGTCGACGACGACATGCCCGTACCCCTCCGGATGCTCGATCAGCCCGGCCACCTCGTCGAGCAGCACCAGATCGGCGGCCGACCAGCGGGCCGACTTCCACGACCGGGGCGGCTTGAGCCACAGCAGCGCCCGCTGCTCCGCGTCATCCAGCAGCCCGTCGGCCGCCCCCGCCAGCACCTCGCCGTCGGTGAGCAGTTCGGCCACGACCTCCTCCGGCCGCACCCGGGGCCAGACGGCGTCGAGGTACTCGGACACCGGCCGCGCCCGCTCGACCCGCCGCACCCAGGCGTTCGCCGGCGGCCCGGCCCGCCGCTCCACCCGCTCGCGCAGACACCGCACGATCCGCGCCCGCACCCGCTCCCGCCCGACCCCGTAGGGCGGTTCCTCCTCCCGTACGTCCGCGACGATCCGCGCCAGCTCCGCCTCGGGCACCCGCCAGCGGTACGACCCGTCCGGCACGGCGAGCGAGCCCGCCCCCGCGGTGCGCACACGCGCGTACAGCGCCCGCCGCAGCACCTCCGCCGTCCGGGCGTCGTGCTTGACGACGGCGGCCGAGTCGTCGTCGGCACCGCGGACCGGCCACCGCGCGATCTCCTCGGCGAGGGTCGACTGCCGCACCCCCGTCTCGCCGAGGGCCGGCAGCACCTCCGCGATGTACGACAGGAACGTACGGTTGGGCCCGAGGATCAGCAGGCCGCCGCGCCGGATGCGCTGCGGGTGCGTGTACAGCAGATACGCGGCCCGGTGCAGGCCGACGGCCGTCTTGCCGGTGCCCGGCGCGCCCTGCACACACACCGACATCGCCAGGTCCCCGCGTACGAGGTCGTCCTGCTCGGGCTGGATGGTCGCGGCGATGTCCCGCATCGGCCCCACGCGAGGCCGCTCGATCTCCCGGGCGACAATCGCGCTGGCCCCGGCCTCCCCCTGCCCCAGGTGCTCGTCCTCCAGGCCGGTCAGATCGCCGGAGTCCCCGCGACTGCCGGCCGCCCACCCGAAGCGCCGACGCACGGCGACGCCCTGCGGATCACGGGCGGAGGACTGATAGAAGGCACGCGAGACGGGTGCGCGCCAGTCGACGACGAGGGGCGGTTCGGCCGGGTGCTCGGAGATGCGCAACCGCCCGATGTGCAGCCGCCCGCCGGCCCCCTCGAACTCCAGGGCCCCGAAGAACAACGGCCCCTCGGGCAGTTCCCGCAAGGCCTTGGCATGGCTGCGCAGCCGGTACCCGAGCACCTCCGCGTCGGCACCGGACGCGGAGACGTCCTCCCCGATGACGACCTGTTCACCGGCGCCCTCGACCATCGCGGCAAGGGCGTGACGGCAGCGCTCGTGATGGGCGCGTTCACGGCTGAGGGCGTGCTGGAGGGCGGGTTCGGTCGACGTCATTCCACCGAGCGTACGGCAAAACGTAACTCAGTTAAATTTATTACTCACTCTCACCCGTGAAACCGTGCCGGCAGCCCGGCCACCAGCCACCCGAACGCCCGCTCCGCCGCCGCCACCGCGTCCCCCCGCACATCCGCCACCCGCTCCCCCGCCGCGATCCGCCGCCAGTTCTCCAGCGCGAGAACCCGCAGTACGGCCATGATCTGCCCGGCCGCCAGCCGTGCGTCCAGATCGCCCCCGAGCACCTCGGCCAGCGCGGCCTCCGACCGCTCCTGGTGCGTATGGGCACGGGCGACCAGGGAGGGTGTCCCGTAGAGCAGGGCGTGGAAGGCGAGCACCTGGGGATGGTCATTGAGCCCGGTCACGGGGTCGGCTCGCTCCAGCCCCGCCAGGAAATGCCGCCGCAAGGCCTCCACCGGCGGCTCCTCCGCCCCGGCCACCACCCGCGCGGCCTCCCCCTCGTGGTCGGCGATCCGGTACAGCACCAGATCCTCCTTGGCCGGGAAGTACCGGAACAGCGTCGGCTTGGAGATCTCGGCCGCCGCCGCCACCTCGGCGACGGACACCGCGTCGAACCCCTTCTCCAGAAAGAGCCCCACCGCGATGTCCGACACGACCTGATACATCCGCCGCTTCTTGCGCTCGCGCAGCCCGGTCTCGCTCATGGGGGGAGCCTACGCAGAGGCCGTGGCTAGGCCAGGGCGCGGGCGAGATACGGGTTCGCCGTGGACCTGACCGGGAGGCCGAGCGAGCCCGTGGCGACCGCCAGCGTCACCGCGTAGGAGTCCACCGCCCGCCGCACGTTCGGGGCGTCCAGGCTCGCGCCGGTCACGATGCGGTCCAGATCGACGTACGCGGATCGCACGATCTCCAGCCAGCGGTACACCCGCCAGTCCTTGCGCCAGTCGCGGGTGTACTCGGCGGGCAGCCGCCGCTCCCAGCGGCGGAACATGCGGTCCCGGATCTCCGGCCGGGTCGGTGTGAGGTGCATGTGCCGGACGAGGTCGTAGAGGGGATCGCCGACCACGGCCATCTCCCAGTCGATGATGGTCAGCGCCAAGTCGTCGTCGCGCCGTACGAGGTTCCAGGGGTTCAGGTCCCCGTGCAGCAGGGCGGGCTTCCGCCGGCTCACCTCGTGCCGGGAGAGGATCAGCTGCAACCGGTCCGCGGCGGGCAGCCCGAGATGCCGGGCCAGCTGCTGCGACTCCTTCGGCAGATCCCGTACCAGGGAGATGAGCTGGTCCCGCAGCCAGCGGTGGAAAGCGCCCTCACCGGCGGTCGGATCGACCTGCTTGTACCGCACCCGCGTCAGAGCGCACAGCTGGTCCACCAAGCCGTCCGCCTCGTGCGGCAGCAGTCCGTGGACGGGGTGGTTGGGCGGCCGGTCGACGTCCCGCGGTCCGACGTAGGTGTGGATGGCGATGGTGTCGCTCTGGAAGGTCTCGCCCAGCGCGAGCACCCTCGGCGCCGCCACCTCGATGGACGACTCCTCGATCGCGCGCAGCACGGTGTGCTCGCTGAGGAAGCCACGTTCCCGACGGCACACCTCGGGCAGCTTCCGCCGTACGACCACGGGGGAGTCGACACCCGGCACCGACACCACCGTGTTCAGGTGCGCGGTCCCCTTGAAGACCCTCCCCGCAGGGGCGGCACCCTCTGCCAGCAAGGCCTCCCGGACGGCGGCGGACGGGAAGTCGGGGCGCTCCGGAACTCGCCGGTCGGGCCGCCACTCGAACGCCTTCGCGATCCAGGCCCGGCCGCTGATGTCTCCGTTCATGCGCGACACCAGCCAGCGGAACAGGGCCCGCCTGATCTCGCCCTCACCCGGCACGCTCCCGAGCCGCAGCGGCTCCGCCGCCGCTTCGAGTGCCCGTCGCACCTCGGTCGTCGCCTCGTCCAGGCTCGTCTGCGTGAACGATTCCTCGAGGGACCGGGCGGCCCGCATCACGTCGGGGAAGACCGATTGGGCCCGCTCGAACGCCAGGTAGTGCCGCAGATCCTTGGCCAGTCCGTTGACGGCGGCCGGCCGGACCTCCTGCATCGCCTCGGCCCACGCGTCGACCACCTCGGTCCATTGGTGGGCCGGGTACCGCATGCGGACGAGGTGCGTGGCGAGGTCGTGCAGCGGGTCGCCGTAGGTAGCGAGCTCCCAGTCGACACAGATGAGGGGCGGATCGCCCGCGTAGGACACGATCACGTTGTCCCGGTGCAGATCGGCGTGGAGCAGGCTGTACGGCCGCCGGGCCATGGCGGGGACCCGCCCGGCCAGCCCGGCGAGAGCGTCTTCCGGGATGCCCAGCGCCGCGAACAGCCCTCCGAAGGACGACCAGTTGGGCCGCCTGATCTGCCGGTCGGCCAGTTGGACCAGCGTCTGGAGAAATCCCTGGCTGTCCATGTCGTTGCGGGGCCAGGCGGACGGCAGGGCGGGCAGTGCCCCACGCCGCACCTGGGCCATCTGGGCGAGCAGACCCGCCAGCGCCTTGATGAGCAGGGTGTCGACAGGCTTGCCGTTGTCGCAGACGCTGGAGAGCGGTACGCCCTCCACAAAGCTGTGGATCGCGAAATCGCTCCGCTTGACCAGACACTCCGGCGCATGCGGCAGGATTCCCCGGACGGCCTCGAGGATCTCCGCCTCGTTCTGCCAGGTCCGGATGACCACGGGCAGCGCGTCCGGTCGCCGGATACGGACGGTCACGGACGTCCCGGCCTCCCGTCCGACCAGCCGGGCCATGTCCTCCGTCAACGGCAGGACGAAATTCTGGTTGTGATGGCCGCTGCTCGCCTGGCCCAGCTCGGCGGCCATCCTGACGAAGGCCCGGTAGGCGGCGTCGTGCGAGGCGCGCTCCCCGAGGAAGGGACGGGGAAGAGGAGGTGCGCCCACTGGCCGCTCCGGAAGTACGAGAAGGGAAGAACGGTATGGCAAACCGTAAGGTCGCGGCCGGTGCCGCGCATGGCAGGTGAGCCATTGAGGGTGGATTTGCCACCCGTCTGCATGAGACGGCGTGAACTCGTTCTATGGTGGCCGGTTGCCCTCCTTCGGATACGAACGAGGACAGGCGTTTGACTCAATCGGTGCGCGGTGCGGGAATGCTACACCCGGCTACCCCCATGGCCCCTCGCGCCTCCCCGGCGCTTTTCGTCACTCGGATCGCTCGGCCAACAAGTTCCAGACGGAGTCGTACCACCTGCGCATGGTGTCCACGAAGATGGTCCCGGCAGAGTCGGGGTCGCCGTCCTGCACGTGGTGCGTCAGCGTGGCGCCCAGGCCCAGGACGTCGAGCGCCCGCACCTGGTCCCCGCTGTCCAGGACCAGGGCGCGTTCGACGACCCGGTACAGGCCGTGCAGCACCTCGGCTTCGTTGATCACGTACAGCTTGAAGGTCGGTGTGAGGGGGGCGTGCCGGATCTCGAGGTCGACGGACGGGACCAGCTTCTCCGCCCGCAGCCCCTCCAGCACCTGGTGCAGGGACTCCGTGCTCCGCCTGGTGATGGTGCGGAAGCGGTCCCGCAGGCGGGGGGCGTCCTCGTCGTTCACGGCCCGGGGGTAGGGCAGCTCCAGCGACTCGGACGGCAGGAGCATGCGCAGGGCGATGCGCTCGGGCGCGATGAGGCCGGCGCGGATCCGTTCGTCCTGACGGCGGATGTGGACGTCCAACGATTCCGACGTCAACGTATAGACGTCCAGGGTGACTTCGCGCTGCTCGAACGCCTCGCTGATGAGCGGGTCCAGTGTCATCGGCCGTCGGGACCTGGTGGCCCTGGCCGTCTCGGACTGGATGCGCTGGTTCTTGATGACCCGGGCCCTGGTCCCCTGCCGGTTCTCGATCCAGCTCTCGTTGCCCAGTTCCTGGATGACCCGCTGCACGGTGTCCCTGGAGACTCCGAACTCCTTGGCGAGCTCGCGCTGCGAGGGCAGCAGAGCCCCCTGCGGATATGTCCCGTCCGCCATCCGCGTCCGCAGTTCTTCCGCCACATGCCGGAACGCCTTGCCGTCACCACTCCGCCTGGCAGTCACACGACGTACCTACCGCCGACAGCCGACAAGCAAACAGGTTTGGTTCAGGCAAGCAGTCCGTCCAACTTGCCGGTTAAGGGATCAAGTTGACCGGGCATGCCTGATGTAAGCAGGCAACCAGGCAAGTGGACCGACGAGTTGCCTGACCCACAGGCCAGGACGGGAGGCGAGCCGTGACGATCCAGTTGCGTCCGGCAGACGGCCTAGGCCCGCCGCCGCAGCACCAGCAGCAGCGGTTCCAGGGAAGTCAGGACCGCGTCGGCCCCGGCCGCCTTCAGGAGCTTGGCCTTGCGTTCGTTGCGCGCGAAGCCCAGGAACGGCACCCCGGCTCGTGCCGCCGCCTCGTGGTCGGAGGGCGTGTCGCCGATCATCAGAGCGTCGGACGGAGCCGCGCCCATCGCGCTCAGCGCCCGGTTGAGGCAGTGCGGGTCCGGCTTCAGAAGGTGGAGTTCCTGGGTGCGGCCGTAGATGTGAGGCTGGAAGCAGGGGACGAGTCCGCGACTCGTGAGGTACTCGGCGACCACGAGCGGGGAGTTGTTGGTGGCGATCGCCAGACGAGTCCCCACCGCCGTCCACGTACGGATCAGCGGGTCCGCGTACGCGGTCGGCATCGCCGAAGACGCGGCCAGCCGCTCCTCCTGGGTGAGACGTGCCTCCAGATCGGCGACGAGATCGCTGCCGGGGTGCCGGCGGTCCACGGCGCGCAGCACCACATGCGGGTCGAGGGACTCTCGCTCGCTCTCCGTCAGCAGCCCGTGCAGCCCCCGGCCCTCCAGCCAGGACACCAGGTCGCTCGCCACCCGCTCCGCCGAGTGGTTGGCGAACAGACGGCAGATGGGCCCGTCGAAGTCCCACAGCACGACGCGGGCGCGTCTGATCAGATTCCGGAGCTCGTGCGAATCGCTTTCGGTCTGGACTTTCACCGCACCAGTCTGCGTCGTATCAGAAGTCACTAGGAGAGTGTCAGGTCCGTCGTGATGGTTTCCCAGAGGGCGTCGAACCACTTCTGGGATTCCTGGACGAACGCCGCGTCCCGCTGGCCCGCTCGTTTCACGAAGGAGAAGAGGAGGGACTGGGAGCCGAGGACGTCGTACATGTCCAGGGTCCGGCTGCCCCACTCCTCCTCGCGCCTGGTCAGCATGTAGTAGCCGATCAGCGCCTCCTCCTGGTTGAGGAGGTACAGCTTCACCGGCGGGGTGAAGGGCAGCGCGCGGAACGTGACGTGCACGTCGATGCCGTGCGTGGAGCGCAGGGCCAGGAAGTTGTGCTGGAGGACCTGGCCCTGGGCGTTGCGCATGGCCAGCCAGCGCTGGTGGACCGGGTTGTCGTCGTCGTGGGCCTCCACGGGGACGGGGAAGGCCAGCTCGATGTCCCGGGAGGGGACGAGGATGCGGACGTCGATCGACTCGGGGTGGATCCGGCCCTCGTGGATGAGGCGGAGCGGTTCGCCGATGGCGACCATCAGGGTCTCCGCGGTGTGGCAGACCACGTCCACGCGAACGCGGCGGGCCGAGAACGCCTCCGTCAGCCGGGGCGCCAGACCGACCATCGTCGTCTGGGGCTCGCCCCGGACGGGAGCGGGCACGGCGATCCGCGGAGGGCTGCCCTTGCTGACGTTGGTGAGGAGACCGTCCTCCTGGAGTGCCCGCAGGGCCTGGCGGACGGCGCCGCGTTCCACGCCGAACTCCTCCGCGAGTTCGGCCTGGGTGGGCAGGCGGTCCCCGGGCTTGAGCTCGCCCGTGCGGATGCGTTCCCGCAGGTGGTCGGCGATCTCCTGGGGCGAGAGCCTTCTGCTGCCGTTGACTGCCACGTTCTCCGCCACGTCCTCCGCCACGTCCGCCTGGATCACGACCAAACGCTACAACTTTGATCCATCTGGCGGGAGTTGTTTGAAAGTTGTTTATACCTAGGGGCCAAGTGGGGACAACTTAATCAGAGTTGGTTGCCAACTCCTCCGAGTTGGCGGAAGTTTTGCTTCCGAACTTCCGAAGGGGGAAACCAATGCCCGCCCTCACTCTTCTCGCCGCCATCGCAGTCGTCGCCTTCGAGCAGTTCGTCCAGTGGAAGTACGGCCCGGTCGGCATCGTCGGCCTGCTCCTTCTCACCGTGGGGCTCAAGTCCAACAACTCGGCGGTCAGCTCCACCGGAGCCGTCGTGCTGGCGCTGCTGGTGCTGAGGACCGCCCTATGAGCTCGTGAGCACCAGCTCCGAACTGATCGTCTCCCACAGCGCGTTGAACCAGAGGTGCGACTGCTCGACGAAGGTCGTGTCGCGCAGGCCCGGTCCCTGCCGGAAGGAGAACAGCATCGACCGGGTG
Source organism: Streptomyces sp. NPDC057002 (assembly GCF_042673825.1). Classification (NCBI taxonomy): domain Bacteria; kingdom Bacillati; phylum Actinomycetota; class Actinomycetes; order Kitasatosporales; family Streptomycetaceae; genus Streptomyces; species Streptomyces sp. NPDC057002. Next base: position 67,487 of record NZ_JBHURZ010000006.1, on the reverse strand, counting down.
CCCTGCGCGTCGTACATCTCCATCTGCTCGTGGTCGATCTCGGCCTCCCGGCGCGTCAGCGTGTAGTACGCGAACAGCGCCTCCGAGCCGTTGAGCAGGTACAGCTTCACCGGCGGGGTGAAGGGCAGCGCCCGGAACGTGACGTGCACATCGATGCCGTGCGTGGCACGCAGGGCCAGCAGATTGTGCTCGAGGACCTGCCCCTGGGCATTGCGCATCGCCAGCCACCGCTCGTGCACCCAGTCGTCACCGCGCCCCTCGACCGGCACCGGGAAGGCGAGGTCGATGTCCCGGCTCGGCAGCAGGACCCGGACGTCGACCTTGGCCGGTTTCAGCCGTCCGGCGTGGATCTGCCGCAGGGGTTCGCCGATCGCCAGCGTGAGGGAGATGGAGGTCAGGCACACGGCGTCGATCTCGACGTGCTCCGCCGCGAACGCCGTCGCGATCCGGGGCGCCAGGCCCACCGTCGTGGGCAGCGGCGGGGCCTGCGGGCCGGTCAGCGCCCTGGCGGGGTCGGAGGCGACGGTCGCCGGGCTTCCCTTGGACACATTGGTGAGCAGCTGCTCGGACTGCAGGATGCGCAGCGCCTGGCGCACGGCACCGCGCTCGACGCCGAACTCGTCGGCGAGCTGCGCCTGCGTCGGCATGCGCTCACCGGACCGCAGCACTCCTGACCTGATCCGGGCGCGCAGTTCGTCGGCCACCTCTTGATGTGTTCTCTGTGGCCGTTGCGACCTCTTCCGTCCATTGACGGAGGTGTGTTCCGGGTCCACAACCAAACAGTACAACTTCCCGCCATCTTCCGGCAGTTCAGCGCAGGGTGGTTATGAGACGCTTCCAAGCGGCTATAAGTACAGAGAAGTTGGTCGCCAACTTATGCAACATGGTCAGACGGGCCTCCCTTCCGGAGGGGAGCCGGGAGCCCGGTCGGTGATCACCACCGCACAACAACCACAACCGAACAGCTCGCTACGGATGCGGGTCCCTGTCCACCGGCAGAGGGGAGCGGCTCAGAACATGTCCGGGCACCAAGGCCGCCTGGACGTACGCAGCAGGGCGTCGGCCTTCCGGGCGGCGCCCGCTCGTTCTTCCCGCACCCGCCCCAGCGCCGCCAGCCGCACCGCCGACTCGTCCCCGAGCCACAGAGCCCCCAACTCGCCCAGTTCCAGGCTGAGTTCCGCGCTCTCGGTGGTCGGCGTACAGGACGCGCCCTCGGCGGAGGCCTCCAGCCGGTACCGCCCGCCGGTCAGACCGTCCACCCCGGCGACCTCCAGCACCAGCGTCCCCTCCCCCTCGTACGTCCGCGCCTCCAGCGCCCGTACGACGTCCAGGATCCGCACCCACAGGAAGTCCGCCAGCGACGTGACCCTGGCCGCCCGCGGATCCGGCAGGAAGTGCGGGAGCAGATCGTCGGGCGCCCGCCAGCCGCTCTTCACCGTCACGACCCAGTCGATGGAGCAGAGGTACTGCCACAGGGCGCGCTCCGCGGCCGGTGTCACCCCGGTCAGCCACTTCACGGTCGCCGTGTTCAACGGCTGCTTGGCCTCGCCCCAGTTGTCGTCCACCTCGTACGCGGCCATGCCATCGACCTCGCCGGACGCCGAGCGGTACACGGCGAAGAAGGGCATCTTCCAAGCCGGGTCGAACCGTACGGCGCCGGTGTTCACCTTCCACCAGAACTCGTCGCGGTCGATGGCGCCGGGCTGGGTGCGGCGCAGCCGCTCGTGCAGGTCGGGGCCGAGCTTGCGGACCTCGTCGCCGTCCACCAGGTCGATCCGGCCGCCGTCCGCCGGGCCCGCCCAGCGGGCGTCGAGGCCGGCCCGCGGCACATCGACCGTCCACTCGGCCATCCAGGCCGCCGGCCCGAAGCCGTACCGGCCGTAGATCGGGTACTCGGCGGCGATCAGCGTCGCGACGACGGCTCCGCGGTCCTTCGCGGCCGCCAGGTCCCGCGCCATCATCCGGCTGAGCAGCCCGCGGCGGCGGTGGGTGGCGGTGACGGTGACACCCGTGACGGCGTCGGCCGGGACGGTCGCCCCGCCCACGGCCGTGAGCTCCTGGTCGAAGGAGCGGAAGGTCGCCACGCACCGGCCGCCGTCGAAGGCGCCGAGGAAGCGGCCCGGGACGAAGTTCCGGCGACGGCCCTCGATCTCCTCCGCGGAGACGACGGGCCCCCGCAGAAAGCCGGTGTGCACGGCACGCAGCCACTCGGCGTGTTCGGCTTCGGCGATGGGGCGTATGTCGATGTCGGCTTCGCGGGTCATGGACTCACGCTAGGCGGAGGGCCGGTCGGTGTCGCGCGGATTTCCGGGCGCCCGGCCCTCCCCCTGACCGGGAGCGCTCAGACCAGCAGGTCGTCGACCTGTGCCTCCCCTTCGCGGTAGCGGCGGGCGATCTCCCCACTGCACTCGTCGGCCGTGCGCTGGAGCCGCTGCCGCCGCCGGGAGACCTGCTGCTCGTAGCGCACGAGCCGTCCCATCGCCGTGTTCAGCTCGAGGTCCGTCCGCGCCCCCAGGTCGGACAGCTCGACCTCGCCGAGCATCTCCGCCGCCAGCCGCCGGGACTCCTCGCCCTGCGGGGTGGAGAGCGTCACATGGCGGGCGGAGGAGCGGTGCCGGGCCGGGGCATCCCGCAGGATCTCCGCCAGCCGCTCGACGACGGACACCTCCGCGGGCGCCTCCACGGCGGCCACGTCCGCCGGTGTGCGCCGCGCCAACTCCGCGCGCAGGATGTCGATCCGCCCCTGCAGCAGCCGCCGCAGGTAGCTGAGGTCGGCCTCGTCGCGCTGGGCCTCGCGGCGCAGTGTGCGCAGCTCGGGCAGGCTCAGCGCGGTCTGATCGGGCTCGGGAGCGTCCGAGGGCAGCCGCGGGCTGTCCGTGCGCTGTGTGGGCGGCCGGTGGTACTCCGTCGCCCCGATCCCCGTGTACGTCGACCAGACAGCCCCCGACTGCTGCCCGGTGCTTGATGTGCTCATGTGCCTCAACCGTCCCCTCGACCGGTGTGTGCATGCATCGTGCCACCCCAAGTGGCCGCTATGGGAACGAGTGCCCCCGATAGACCCCAGATGGGCGGTTAAGCAGCAAAATACGGCCGAGGGCGGCCCGTTGGCGCCCGGCGCAAACCACCCGTTCGTGCCATCCGCACACCACCCGCGGCGTGACGTTCACCGCCCTGCATGATGGACGTATGCGAGCAGTGGTGCAGAGGGTGGACGGCGCGAGCGTCGTCGTGGACGGCGAGACCGTGGGCGCGATCGAGGGCGAAGGGCTGTGCGTCCTGGTCGGTGTCACGCACGAGGACACCAAGGAGAAGGCGGCCCAGCTGGCCCGCAAACTGTGGTCGATCCGCATGCTGCACGACGAGAAGTCGTGCAGCGACATCGACGCCCCGCTGCTGGTGATCAGCCAGTTCACCCTCTACGGCGACGCCCGCAAGGGCCGCCGCCCCACCTGGAACGCCGCCGCCCCCGGCGATGTCGCCGAGCCGCTCGTCGACGAGGTGGTGGCCCAGCTGCGTTCCCTGGGCGCGACGGTGGCGACGGGCCGCTTCGGGGCGGCGATGCGTGTATCACTGACGAACGACGGCCCGTTCACCGTGCAGATCGAAATCTGACCCGAAAGATCTACAAGTCCTAACGGCGCAAGACTTACGGCTCGACGACGACTTCCTGGGCCGCTGCCGTGTCCCCGGCCAGCAGCCGGGCGTCCAGGGCCACGTTCCGCTTCACCAGCGCGAGGGCGACCGGGCCGAGCTCGTGGTGGCGTACGGAGGTCGTGATGAAGCCGATCTTCCGGCCGTCGGGGCCGTCGTCAGCGAGCCGGACATCGGTGCCGGCCACCGGCAGATGGACCTCGCTGCCGTCCAGGTGCAGAAAGACCAGCCGGCGCGGCGGCTTGCCCAGGTTCTGCACCCGGGCGACCGTCTCCTGCCCCCGGTAGCAGCCCTTCTGCAGGTGCACCGCCGAGCCGATCCAGCCCAGCTCGTGCGGGATGGTGCGGTGGTCCGTCTCGAAACCGAGCCGGGGCCGGTGCTGCTCCACGCGCAGCGCCTCGTAGGCCAGGATCCCGGCCGGCGGCCCGGCCTGCCCGGCGTACGCCTCCAGGTCGGCGCGCGGCAGGAACAGGTCCCGGCCGTGCGGCGTCTCGCGTACGGCGACGCCCTGCGGCACGTCGGCGATGGAGCCGGCCGGCAGATGCAGCACCGCGGTGTCGGCCGTGCGGTCGGCGACCTCGACCCGGTAGAAGAACTTCATCGACTCCAGGTACGCGATCAGCGCCTCCTGGGTGCCCGGCTCCACATGGGCCCAGACCGTCTCGCCGTCGTCGACGAGATACAGGGCGTGCTCGATGTGGCCGTTGGCGGAGAGGATCAGCGCTTCGGTGGCCCGGCCCACGGGGAGGTCGCTCATGTGCTGGGTGAGCAGCAGGTGCAGCCAGGCCAGCCGGTCCTCGCCGGTGACGGCGACGACCCCGCGGTGCGAGAGGTCCACGAAACCGGTGCCGTCGGCGAGGGCGCGCTGCTCGCGGAACAGGTCGCCGTAGTGGGCGGCGACGCCTTCGTCCACGCCCTCGGCGGGGACGGCGCCGGGCAGGGTCAGCAGGGGGCTCTTCATATACGTAAGCCTACGACTCGGTAGTTGAAGCCTTGAGTGTGCAGTCCCGGCACCGGCCGAAGATCGCGAAGTGCTTCATGTCGGTGTCGAAGCCGAACGTCTGCCGCAGCTTGTCGGTGAACTCGGCGGCCACGGAGACGTCCGCCTCGATGACGTTCTGGCAGTCACGGCAGACCAGGTGGAGGTGGTGGTGCCGGTCCGCGAGGTGGTACGTCGGCGCCCCGTGTCCCAGATGGGCGTGGCTGACCAGCCCGAGCTCCTCAAGGAGCTCCAGGGTCCGGTAGACGGTGGAGACGTTGACCCCCGACGCCGTCTTCCGCACTTCCACGAGGATGTCGTCGGGGGTCGCGTGCTCCAGGGTGTCCACGGCTTCGAGCACGAGTTGCCGCTGCGGGGTCAGCCGGTAGCCGCGCTGCCGCAGATCGCTCTTCCAGTCGGTGCTCACCACACCTCGAGTCTAGAACTACTTGAAGAAGGCGATGCCGTCGTCCGACATGTCGTCGGGGAGGGCCTTGGCCCAGCGCTCGACCTCTTCCGGGGTGACGACCTTCTTCAGATGGGCGGACATGTAGGGGCGCAGCTCGACCTCGGGGGTCTGCTTCTCGCCGACCCACATCAGATCGCTCTTGACGTAGCCGTAGAGCCGCTTGCCGCCGGTGTAGGGCTGGGAGGCGGCCGTGCGGGCGACGGCGTCGGTGACCAGGTCGATCTGGGGCTTCTGGTCGGCCAGCTCGCCGTACCAGATCTCGATGACGCCGTCGTCGCGGGTCATCGTCACCTCGACCTTGCGGTTCGCGTCGATGCGCCAGAAGCCGTGCTCGGACTCCAGGGGACGGACCTTGTTGCCGTCCTGGTCGAGCACCCAGGAGTGGGAGTGGTACTCCAGGAAGTCCCGGCCGTCGTGGGTGAAGGTGACCTCCTGCCCGAAGTTGCACTTCTCGGAGCCGGGGAAGTCGTGCACACCGGCACCCGCCCAGTTGCCGAGCAGGAAGACGAGCGGGACGAGGTCCTTGTGGAGGTCGGACGGGATCTCGATCATGGGAACTTCCTAGACGGGGGTCAGCGCTGGCCCTGGTACAGCTTCTTCACGGTCAGTCCGGCGAAGGCGAGGACGCCCACGGCGACCAGGACCAACAGGATTTCGAAGAAAAGCTCCACGGGGTGCTCCTTGAGCGGGGTGCGAATGGGTGCACAGGGCCGAGGCCAGCTTACGCGGGCGCCTTCGGCACTTCGATTCCGGACTAGGCTTCCGGCTATGGCGAAGAAGCTGGTGATCAAGGTGACGGCGGGGGCCGACGCCCCCGAGCGGTGCTCGCAGGCGTTCACGGTGGCGGCGGTCGCCGTCGCCAGTGGCGTCGAGGTCTCCCTGTGGCTGACCGGTGAGTCCGCCTGGTTCGCCCTCCCCGGCCGCGCCGCCGACTTCGACCTCCCGCACGCGGCCCCGCTGCCCGACCTGCTCGACTCGATCCTCGCGGCCGGCCGCGTCACGCTGTGCACGCAGTGCGCGGCCCGGCGCGAGATCACGGAGAAGGACGTCATCGAGGGTGTCCGCATCGCGGGCGCGCAGGTCTTCGTCCAGGAGGCCATGGCGGACGAGACACAGGCGCTCGTCTACTGAGCTACTGAGCCGCCTGCGCGGTGTCCGTCGCCCCCGTGTGGAGGCAGAACGGGTGGCCCGCCGGGTCCAGCAGCACCCGGACCCCGGCCTGCGGCTGGAACTCGGCGAGCCGCGCACCCTCGGCGACGGCCCGCGCGGACTCGCGCTCCAGGTCGTCGACCTCGATGTCGAGGTGGATCATCATCTGCTGCCGGTCCGGTGCGCTCGGCCAGGCGGGCGGCCGATAAGCGGGCTCGGTCTGGAAGGACAGCCCCGTGCCGCCGTCCGGCGGCCGGATGTGCACCCAGTCCTGCCAGTCCTCCCCGCGCCACACCCGCCAGCCCGGCAGCAGCCGTAGGTAGAAGGCGGCCAGCTCACGGGCGTTCGGCGCGTCCAGTGTCGCCGCCGTCAGGCGCATGGACCCCTCCCCCTGGTCGGTTCAGCCTCGGCGCTTCTTGCCGTCCAGCTCGTCCCACCACTCGTCGGACTGGGGATCCCCGGACGGGTCGTCCCACCAGCGGTCGTCGGGGCCCCGGCGGTTCGCGACCATCGCGGCGACGGGCGGGATGACCATGGCCACGACGCACATGCCGACGGCCACCGGGATGGACCAGAGGCGTACGACGCCCCAGGCCAGGACGAAGAGGGCGATGCAGCCGCCCATCATCGCGAAGTACGTGCGCCGCCGTCGTGCGTACATATGTCCAGCGTAGATCCGGGCAGCCCGAAGGGCCGCACCCCAGGTGTCCAACCCGCGGGGTGCGGCCCTTGGAGAACCTGTCGCCGTCAGACGGCGATCGCGACCTCCGCCAGTCCGCCCTGCTGGGCGACGACCGTGCGGTCGGCGGTGGCGCCGGGCACGAGGGCACGAACGGTCCAGGTGCCCTCGGCCGCGTAGAAGCGGAACTGTCCGGTCGCCGAGGTCGGCACCTCGGCCGTGAACTCGCCGGTCGAGTCCAGCAGACGGACGTAGCCCACCACGGGCTCGCCGTCCTTGGTCACCTGACCCTGGATCGTGGTCTCACCGGGCTTGATCGTCGAGGCGTCGGGGCCGCCGGCCTTCGCACCACACATGTCGTACTCCTGAAGAGGTCTGGAAAGGTCGGTCCGGTTCTTTACTTGTTGGCGCCGAGCTCGATCGGCACGCCCACCAGGGAGCCGTACTCGGTCCAGGAGCCGTCGTAGTTCTTGACGTTCTCCACACCGAGCAGCTCGTGCAGCACGAACCAGGTCAGCGCGGAGCGCTCACCGATGCGGCAGTAGGCGATGGTGTCCTTGGCCAGGTCGACGCTCTCCTCGGCGTAGAGCTCCTTGAGCTCGTCGTCCGACTTGAAGGTGCCGTCGTCGTTGGCGTTCTTGGACCACGGGATGTTCCGGGCACTCGGCACGTGGCCGGGGCGCTGGGACTGCTCCTGCGGCAGGTGGGCCGGGGCGAGCAGCTTGCCCGAGAACTCGTCGGGCGAACGCACGTCGACCAGGTTCTGCGAACCGATGGCCGCCACGACGTCGTCGCGGAAGGCGCGGATGGACGTGTTCTGGGCCTTGGCCTTGTAGTCCGTCTTCGGACGCTCGGGCACCTCGTCGCCGGCGACGAGCTCACGGGCGTCGAGCTCCCACTTCTTGCGGCCGCCGTCGAGGAGCTTGACGTTGTCGTGGCCGTACAGCTTGAAGTACCAGTACGCGTACGAGGCGAACCAGTTGTTGTTGCCGCCGTACAGGACCACCGTGTGGTCGTTGCCGATGCCCTTCTCCGACAGGAGCTTCTCGAAGCCCTCCTGCGTGACGAAGTCACGGCGCACCGGGTCCTGGAGGTCCTTGGTCCAGTCGATGCGGATCGCGTTCTTGATGTGGTTCTTGTCGTACGCGGACGTGTCCTCGTCCACCTCGACGATCGCGATGGTCGGGTCGTCCAGGTGCTCCTGAAGCCAGTCGGCGCCTACCAGGACGTCGCTGCGACTCATGCTCTTTCTCCTCCGGGGCAGTTACGGCGGGGCGTGCGAGGTATGCGGGCGCGCGCCCTGACGAGGGCGGCGCACGGGTGCCCTTGATCCAGGGCGGCGGGGATGCGCGCGTCGGAGCAGGCCGACGCGGTCGCTCAGAAGGTGCGACAGAGCATGGCGGCGACGCGGCACAGGTCTACTGCCCGCCGCTTCGTGAGATCCGCCTGTCGCTTCATGCCGTCGATCGTAGGGACGGCAGGGTGCGCGTGTCACCGGTGTGTCGCATATTGAGACGCAAAGATCCGCCATATGGGATCAGCGACCTGTCCGTGCGTCTCCCGCACGGTTCCGGCCGGCCTGTATTCGCCATCACATCTACGCTACGGACTGCGCCGTCTCGCCCACCGGACAGCCCTGGTCGATGCGGCCGCCTCGCGCCTTCCCTACCCGGCGAGTCGGACGTCGGAACCCTTCACCGTGATCTCCACGCCGTTCGGCGCAGCCTGGACCTTGTCCAGCTTGATGCCGCCGGGCAGTCCGTCGATCTTCTGCTGGAAGTCGGTGATGGCCCGGACGCGGGACTCGGCGATGTCGACGCCGCCGAACTTGGGCAGGCCGTCGGCCTTCACCCGCACCTCGCCGTCGACCACCGTCACCGAGCTGAGCACGGAGACCGGCTCGGGCAGCTTGGTGCCGAGGACGGTGGCCTCGACGGTGACCTTGATCTTGCCGTTGCCGCCGTCGGAGAGGCCGACGACGTTGGCGGTGACGCCCGGGGCGACCTGGGTCGGCTCGGACTTCGCCGTCTTCAGCAGTTCGTCGTAGGCGATGGTCGCGGTTCCGGTGGCGCTGGTGGCGGTGGCGGAGCTGTAGTCGCCGGAGAACTCGACGCCCTGCATGTCGGCCCTGAGGTCGTCGATCCGGATCTTCTGGCCGCCGTTGCCCGCGGCGGCCTCGTAGTCCTGGATGCCGACCTCGATGTCGTCCAGGGAACCGCCGGCGACCTGGGTGAGGAACGGGAAGCCCTTGATGGAGACGTCGGGGGTCGCCGAGAGGTTCTCCGTCGTCTTCAGGCGGTCGGCGGCCTCGTCCTCGGCGAAGTTCACCGCGACGCGGTCGGCGATCACGAAGAGCCCGCCCAGGATCACGACGACGATCAGCAGTATTCGCAGTGCGCGCATGCGGTGTTTTCCCCCACCTCGGCGGTTGGACGGCGGTCCGGTCCCTGACGACCGGGTGGCCGTCCAAGCGTGAGAGTAACTCCGTGAGATGTGGGCGCCCGGGATTTGTCGATCATCTGTGACAGGCGCTCAGCGAACTTGTGCGTCAGGCCAGAGCCCGCCCCAGCACGTACACCGCCGGGGCCGCGGCCGACAGGGGAAGGGCGACTCCCGCCGTGAAGTGGACGAAGCGGGAGGGGTAGTCGTAGCTCGCGACCCGGTGGCCGATCAGGGCGCAGGCGCCCGCGCCCGCTCCCAGCAGGGCGCCCGGCGTGCCGAGGCCCGTCATCGCGCCGGCCGCGACGCCCGCGCCCGCCGCCGCGAGCAGCGCCACCACCACGGACGCCGGCGTCGGCAGCGGCAGGGCGCGGGCCAGGACCGCGACGGCCACCGCGACCGCACCGACCGTCACCGCGTCCGCGTCGGCCGCGAGATAGCCGCCCGCGACGATCGCGAGAGCCGCCGCCGCGACCGTCGCCATCAGGCCGTACATCCGCTCGTCCGGGTCGGCGTGCGAGCGCAGTTGCAGGACGAGGGAGAGGAGGACCCAGACCCCGAGCGTGCCCAGGATCGCCGACGGCGAGCGGTCCGACACCAGCAGCGCCGCGTCCGCGGCCAGCGCCCCCGCGAAGCCCAGCGCGATGCCCTGCCGCGCCGGCCACATCCCGTTCAGCCGGAACCAGCCCGCGGCGGTGACGGCCTGGAGGGCGACGAGGGGAACCAGCAGCGCGTACGTGCCGACGGCCGCGGCGCCCGCCAGCAACAGCCCGAGCAGTGCCGTCAGCGCGGCCGGCTGCATCCCCGGCTCTATGACCGGCGACCGCCCCTCCGCCCGCGCCCGCTGCGCGTCCGTGACACGCGTGTTCCCGCCGACGGTGGCGGGGCCGTACCCGGAATCGGGAGCGGGGGTGTCGGGGACCGCCTCGGGGGCCGGAGCCGCGTACCCCTGCGGCGGCAGATACGCCGTCTCCTCCGCCGCCGTCACCGGCTGGTGCGTCTGCGTCTCCCAGGTCTGCCCCTGCCACTGCTGCGTGTACTGCGAGTGCTGGGGGTGCTGGGGGTACTGCTGGGCGGCGTACGGATCGTCGTACGGCTGCTGCGCGGGCCACGCCTGCGGCTGCTGCCCGTAAGGGTCGTAGCCCTCGTGCGGCTGGTTGCTCATCGTCATCCTCCTGCGAACGGCGGGAGCACCTCGACCGTGCCGCCGTCGGCCAGCCGTACCGTCTCATGTCCGCGGGTGCCCACGGGGTCACCGTCGACGAGGAACGAGCATCGCCGCAGGACACGCTCGAGTTCGCCGGGGTGTCGCTCGCGCACCCCGTCGAGCGCCTCGGCGAGCGTGACCGCCTCGTACGGCTCCTCGGCCACCCCGGCCGCGGCCTTGGCGGCGGCCCAGTAGCGCACCGTGACCTTTGGCATCTGCTTCCTCAATCGCTCGTCGGTGAACTCCGTCAGGCTAGCCCGCCCGGCCGACGGCCCAGTCCGCGATGCGCGCCAGCAACGCGTCGTCCGCCGCGTTCTCGGCATGCCCCATACCCGGCTCCAGCCACAGTTCGCCCTGGTCACCCGCGGCCGCGGCCAGCATGCGGGGGTGGTCGAGCGGGAAGTAGCCGTCGGCGTCGCCGTGCACGATCAGCAGGGGCGTGGGCGCGATCCTCGCCGCCGCCTCCACCGGGGAGAGGGGGACCGGGTCCCAGTCCCGGTGGTGGATGCGCGTACCGAAGCCGTACCGGCTCACCGCCCGCCCCTCGGGCCGTGTCACCAGCCAGTGCAGCCGGCGCATGGGCGCCGTCCCCCGGTAGTACCAGCGGGCGGGCGCGCTGACGGACACCACCGCGTCCGTGCCCGCCTCGTACAGCGCCGCGTACCGCAGCACCACCGACCCGCCCATGGAGAACCCCACCGTCGCCACGCGCGCGTGCCCGAGTTCCCGGGCCCACCGCACGGCCACCGCCAGGTCGAGCACCTCCCGGTCCCCGACCGTGGACCGCCCGCCGGACGCCCCGTGACCCCGGAAGGAGAAGGTGACGACGGCCCCGTACCGGGCGAAAACCTCGGCCACCCGCCGCACGTGCGGCCGGTCCACGGCACCCGTGAAGCCGTGCGCGACGACGAACACGGGATGAGCGGAAGGCGTCCCGGAGACGTCGTATACAGCGGTACCCGGGTCGTATACGGCGTCGATCGTCACGCCGTCGGCAGTGCGCAAAAAAGTCCGCGCCGGAGTCCGCACGGGCGTTCTGCCGCTCGTCTCGGAGTTCGGACGAACGGTGGAACGCGCCACATGACCTGCCCGACCAGAGCTCATGTGGGCTATTCTGCTGGGCAGAGGACTCGGGCAGCGACGCCCCCGGGTCCTTTTGTGCTTTCGGAAGCGTTGTATACGAAGCGGGAAACCGCAGGTGTACGGGCCTTCGGGATCGCAGAGCTGTGCTGTGCCAACAAACGTCCTCGCAGGGACCGAGGAGGAACCAGACATATGAGTTCTCTGCTGCTCCTGACCAACGCCCTCCAGCCGTCGACGGAGGTGCTCCCCGCCCTCGGCCTGCTCCTGCACAACGTGCGAGTGGCCCCCGCGGAGGGCCCCGCCCTCGTCGACACCCCGGGTGCCGATGTCATCCTCGTCGACGGCAGGCGCGACCTGCCGCAGGTCCGCAGCCTGTGCCAGCTGCTGCGCTCGACCGGACCGGGCTGTCCGCTGATCCTCGTCGTCACGGAGGGCGGCCTGGCAGCCGTCACCGCGGACTGGGGCATCGACGACGTCCTGCTCGACACCGCCGGCCCGGCGGAGGTCGAGGCCAGGCTGCGGCTGTCCATGGGACGGCAGCAGATCGTCAGCGACGACTCCCCGATGGAGATCCGCAACGGCGACCTGTCCGTCGACGAGGCGACATACTCCGCCAAGCTCAAGGGCCGGGTCCTCGACCTCACCTTCAAGGAGTTCGAGCTCCTGAAATACCTCGCCCAGCACCCCGGCCGCGTCTTCACCCGCGCCCAGCTGCTGCAGGAGGTCTGGGGCTACGACTACTTCGGCGGTACGCGCACGGTCGACGTCCACGTACGACGGCTGCGCGCCAAGCTCGGGCCCGAGCACGAGTCGCTGATCGGCACCGTCCGGAACGTCGGTTATCGATTCGTTACGCCGGAGAAGGTGGAGCGCGCCGCCGAGGAAGCGAAGGCGAAGGCGGCCAAGGCAAAGCAGGACACCGCGGACAAGTCGGCCGCCCTGGATGCCGTCGAGGCCCGCGCGAAGGCGTAAAGAGGCGTATTGCGGTGCCCACCTGGGCATCGCTTTCCGCGAGGGTGTCTCCGGACGGCGATCGGGATATCGTACGGAACCTCCTTTACGCCCTGCCCAGAGCCGGTATATCCGCGTAGACTCCGCGCGTGGCCAAGGTGACTCGGGATGATGTGGCGCGGCTGGCAGGGACTTCCACTGCCGTGGTCAGCTATGTCATCAACAACGGACCCCGGCCGGTCGCCCCGGCCACGCGCGAGCGTGTACTCGCCGCGATCAAGGAACTGGGGTACCGGCCCGACCGCGTGGCCCAGGCCATGGCGTCCCGGCGTACGGATCTCATAGGCCTGATCGTGCCGGACGCGCGCCAGCCCTTCTTCGGGGAGATGGCGCACGCGGTCGAACAGGCCGCGTCCGAGCGCGGAAAGATGGTGCTCGTCGGGAACTCCGACTACATCGGCGAGCGCGAGGTCCACTATCTGCGGGCCTTCCTGGGCATGCGCGTCTCGGGGCTCATCCTCGTCAGCCACGCGCTCAACGACCTGGCGGCCGCCGAGATCGAGGCCTGGGACGCCCGGGTCGTACTGCTGCACGAGCGGCCCGAGGCCATAGACGACGTCGCCGTCGTCACGGACGACCTGGGCGGCGCCCAGCTCGCCGTACGCCACCTGCTGGAGCACGGCTACGAGTACGTGGCCTGTATGGGCGGCATAGCGGAGACCCCCGCGGTCGGCGACCCGGTCTCCGACCACGTCGAGGGCTGGCGCCGCGCGATGGACGAGGCCGGCATCTCCACGGAAGGCCGCCTCTTCGAGGCCCTCTACAACCGCTACGACGCCTACCAGGCCGCCCTGAAGATCCTCTCCGGCCCCGAGCGCCCGCCCGCGATCTTCTGCTCCACCGACGACCAGGCGATCGGCCTGCTGCGGGCGGCGCGCGAGCTGCGGATCGACGTCCCCGGCGAGCTGGCGGTGGCCGGGTTCGACGACATCAAGGAGGCGGCGCTCACCGACCCGCCCATGACGACGATCGCCTCCGACCGTTCGGCGATGGCCCGCGCGGCGGTGGACCTCGTCCTCGACGACGGCCTGCGGGTCGCGGGGGCGCGGCGGGAGCGGCTGAAGGTGTTCCCGTCCAGGTTGGTGACGCGGCGGTCCTGCGGCTGCGCGTAGCCTCCGGCGACCGGCGGCAGGGCGTCTTTATATCGGGCATACGAGGTTCTGTCGGGCTTCTCAGGGAGCACTCAGGCAGCTCTCATGGTCGGGCGACAAGCTCAGTTCCATGACCGAGAGCTTCCGCAGTGGCGAGTACCAGAACCCTTACGAGGGTCAGCAGCAGGCCCCGGTGAACCCCGAGTGGCCGCCCCCGCCGGCGCACGCCCCGGCTCCTGCTCCGCACGCTCCGAACGCTTCGATGAAGCGCCGCCGTGGCCCCGTCGCCCTGCTCGCCGCAGTGGCGATCGTCGCCGCGGCGATAGGCGGCGGCACCGCCTACGGCATCCAGGAGCTGACCGGCAACGACACCGTCGCCTCCAGCTCCACCAGCACCAACGTGGTGCCGTCCAGCCAGAAGGGCACGGTCTCCGGGGTCGCCAAGGCGGTCAGCCCGAGCATCGTCGAGATCAGCGCCGACTCCAACGCCGGGTCCTCCACCGGCTCCGGCGTGATCATCACGGGCGACGGCGAGATCATCACCAACAACCACGTCGTCGCCGGTGCCTCGCAGATCAAGGTGACGACCGACGACGGCAAGTCCTACACCGCCAAGGTCGTCGGCACCGACAGCAAGAAGGACCTGGCGCTGATCAAGCTGGAGAACGCCTCCGGTCTGAAGACCGCGACACTCGGCGACTCGGCCGGGGTGGGTGTCGGCGACCAGGTCGTGGCGATCGGCTCCCCCGAGGGCCTGACCGGCACCGTCACCAGCGGCATCATCTCCGCCCTCGACCGGGACGTCACGGTCTCCACGGACGAGAGCCAGGGCCAGGAGCAGGGGCAGGGGCAGCAGGGCGGCGAGTGGCCGTTCGAGTTCGGCGGCCGGGAGTTCAACGGCGACACCGGCTCGGACACGACGACGTACAAGGCGCTCCAGACCGACGCGTCCCTCAACCCGGGCAACTCCGGCGGTGCGCTGATCGACATGAACGGCAACATCATCGGGATCAACTCCGCGATGTACTCGGCGGCGGGCGCGTCCTCCTCCGCGGCGGCGGGCAGCGTGGGCCTGGGCTTCGCCATCCCGATCAACACCGTCAAGGCCGACCTCGCCACGCTGCGGGCCGGCTCCACCGAATGAGCTCGTCGAGCGAGTAGACCGAGTAAGGAGTACGGCGATGATCCAGCAGATCGCGCACACGGAGTCCGGCGGCGATCCGGCAGCGGTCGGACTGGCCCTGTCGGTGGCGTACGAGCTGCACGCGCCGACGGGCCGGGCACCGGAGGTGGCGGCGGCGACGGCCAAGGCGGCCCGGCGGGCGGGCCGGGCAGCCGCCCGACGCCGCACCGCACGGGCCTGACGCTCCTCCCGGCACCGCCCGTGCTCGTGCGAGGCTGAGAGCGTCAGACCGCCCCGCCCCTCCCCTTCACACCCGAGGACCCCGAGCCCATGAGCCCCGCAGACGGCGACCGTGACCCCCAGCGCATCCTGATCGTCGACGACGAGCCGGCGGTACGCGAAGCACTTCAGCGCAGTCTCGCCTTCGAGGGGTACGGAACCGAGGTCGCCGTCGACGGCGCGGACGCGCTGGTGAAGGCCGAGGCGTACCGGCCCGACCTGGTCGTCCTCGACATCCAGATGCCCCGAATGGACGGCCTGACCGCCGCGCGCCGCATCCGCTCCACCGGCGACACGACGCCCATCCTGATGCTCACGGCCCGCGACACGGTCGGCGACCGGGTCACGGGCCTCGACGCGGGCGCCGACGACTACCTGGTCAAGCCCTTCGAACTGGACGAACTCTTCGCCCGCATCCGTGCCCTGCTCCGCCGCAGCTCCTACGCGGCGGCCGTGGGCGCGGGCAACCCGGCCGACGAGGACGCTCTCACCTTCGCCGATCTGCGCATGGACCTCGCGACGCGCGAGGTCACCCGGGCCGGCCGCCATGTGGAGCTGACCCGCACGGAGTTCACGCTGCTGGAGATGTTCATGGCACACCCGCGCCAGGTCCTCACGCGGGAGCAGATCCTGAAGGCGGTCTGGGGCTTCGACTTCGAGCCGTCGTCGAACTCCCTCGACGTCTACGTCATGTACCTGCGCCGCAAGACCGAGGCGGGCGGCGAACCGCGCCTCGTGCACACGGTGCGCGGTGTCGGATACGTACTGCGGCCGGGCGGCGCGGAGTGAACAAGGTCGTACGCCGGTTCCGCTCCCTGCCGATCCGGTCCCGACTGGCGCTGCTGGTGGCGGCGGCGGTGGCGTTCGCGGTGGCGGCGGTGTCGGTGACGTGCTGGTTCATCGTGCAGGGGAAGTTGTACGACCAGGTGGACGGGGACTTGAGGTCGTCGTTCCGGACCATCCAGGCCGACGACTTCGACGCGTTGACGAAGACGTGTCCCCAGAAGCCGTCCAGCACACTCGGCGGGGCACCTCGGCCGCAGACCTACGCGCAGGTGGTCAGGTCCGACGGCAAGGTCTGTCTCTTCAGCAACCTGATGCCCCAGGTCAAGGTCACGAACACGGACAAGGACGTGGCCAAGAACCCGGACCCGGAGGTTGCCAAGCTGCGCAACGGCACCGACAGCGACGGCAATTCGGTACGTGTGCTGACCACGGCCGTGGTCGTGAAGAACGGCCCGTTCCAGCAGGGCGTGGCCGCCGACTACGCCCTGGTCATCGCGGTCCCCCTCAAGGGAACAGAGTCCACGCTCAACGAACTGGCGCTGATCCTGCTGCTGGTCTCGGGCGTAGGGGTGTTCGGCGCGGGAGCGGCCGGCCTCACGGTCGCCAGGGCGGGCCTCCGCCCGGTGGACAAACTCACGGAGGCCGTCGAGCACGTGGCCCGCACGGAGGACCTGGACATCCGCATCCCGGTCGACGACGCGAGCGACGACGAGGTGGCCCGCCTGTCCCGCTCCTTCAACTCGATGACGTCGGCCCTGGCCAGCTCCCGAGAACTCCAGCAACAGCTCATCGCGGACGCGGGCCACGAGTTGCGCACACCGCTCACCTCATTGCGTACCAACATCGAACTGCTCACCCGCAGCGAGGAGACGGGCCGCCCCATCCCCGAGGCGGACCGCAAGGCACTCCTGGCGTCGGTGAAGGCACAGATGACGGAACTGGCCGCACTCATCGGCGACCTACAGGAACTCTCCCGCCCGGACACGGGCCAGCACTCGGGCCGTACCCAGATCGTGGCCTGGCACGACACGGTCGAGTCGGCGCTACGGCGAGCGCGGCTACGCGGCAGCCCCGAGCTGACGATCACGGCGGACGTCCGGCCCTGGTTCGTCCGCGCGGAACCCTCCTCCCTGGAACGGGCGGTGGTCAACATCCTCGACAACGCGGTGAAGTTCAGCCCGGAGGCCGGCACGGTCGAGGTGCGGCTGGTGGCCGGTGTGCTGTCGGTCCGCGACCACGGCCCGGGCATCCCCGCCGACGAACTCCCCCACGTCTTCGACCGTTTCTGGCGCTCCCCGAGCGCACGGGCGCTGCCGGGCTCGGGCCTGGGCCTGTCGATCGTGGCCCGTACGGTGCAGCAGGCGGGCGGCGAGGTGTCCCTGTCCCACGCGGAGGGGGGCGGCACGGTGGCGACGGTACGACTGCCGGGGGCGGCTGTGCCCCCACCAGAGGACCTGCCCTCGTCCTGAGGTCGGGGGTGGGTCGGCTACAGCACATCGAACGAAACGGTCGGGGCCGCCCGCTTCTTCGCCAGTGTCGTGCTTCCACGAGCCGAGTAAAGGGCGCTCCGCGTCGCCTTCGGCGATGGCCCTCCGGGCCACCCTTGACTCACCTCGCTCCAGCACGAGTGAGAAACGAGCGAACGGCCCGAAAAGGCGGGTGGCCAGGGCAGACGGCCCCTTCGGTCCGCCAGTCGGCCGCTCGGCGATGCGGGGCGCATCGGGCGGAGTGGCGGCACGCCGGGTGGGCTCGGCGGCTTGCGGTGGTGTGATGCGAGGAAGTGGAGCATTTGCGCCACGGCTAACCCTGCCCACCTGTGCTCATGCGCTCCCCAGTGGTCCGAAACGCTCCACTCACTGCCTCGAGCCCCCTCCCAGCGCTCACCCACCCACTCACCGATCGCCGCTAAGCCCACCCGGCGTGCCTGCGAGGCGCGACCGCGCACGTCAACGCCGGTCAGCGAGGCAACGGGCCGAAGACCGCAAACGGGCCTGGCCACCCGCCTTTCCAGCACGACACTGCCAAAGAAGCGGGCGGCCCCGGCAGTTACTTGGTGACGTGCGTACGGATCAACGCCTAAAGGCTGTCCGCAACTGCGGGAGCGTGAGGAACGGCCCCGGCTTCGTGGACATCAGAGGAAGAGAAATTCGACGTCCTTCGCGACGCAGAGGTCTGATCTGCTGGAGACACCTCACAAGGGCCGGATCATGATCCTAGAAGCCGCCGCAAGGCGAGCAGAGTCGTTCACCCTCCTATTCAATGCCTGCAACACCACAAATAGGCAACTTCGCTGGAAAATGAGGCGAATGCAACCAAGATACCGTGACCCAAAAATCGTGACGCGCTTCACATCCCATACGGAGCGTGAGCGGAATATATCACTCCGTCGCCCGACTTGCCCCCTTAATCCCATTCTTAGATAACCGCGAATACATCAGAGAGTCGCCAGCGGTAAGCGAGGCTTGACCGGCGAAGTGCCGAAAACACTGGCCGAGAATGAACTCCCGGTATACAGTTCTGATCACCGCCGGGAATTGTCCATCGCATTGCATGTCTGTGCGACGACAGGATTCGCGCGCCATGGATAGGGGGTTCCTGCGCATAGCGAGATCCAACGGTTTTGTGTTCTGTGAGACCCAATGACTCAATGACCCAATGGGGGAAAAATGTTTCGCAAGCTGCGCATGCGCCATCTCGCCACTGTGGCAATCGCCATTCCCACCGCAATGATATTCGCTTCCGGTAGTGCGCAAGCCGCCGGAAACACGACCCTTGTCTATACAGCCGATGGGGGCAGCATTATGGGAGGAAAGGCGATCCTGTTTGGCAAAGCAAGCCCGGAAAGACTTCAGGCCTGCGATACAGAGACGGACGGCCACAGCGTCTACGCCCTAGTGACGTGGAACGATAACGGTCCTCACGGTGCGGAAATCGTAGACTCCGATGGATCGTCAGATTTCTGCGATAACAAGCCCGGGAACATAAAGGCGGTCAACATACCGGAGGGAACTGGGGTCCGAGTTACGGCGTGCCTTTATGAGTCGGCATCCAAGCAAAAGTGGGCCTGCAACACCAAGACAGGCGAGGCGTGATCAGAAGCCTATCCGCCGGCGCTAACTCAGACCCGTCCAACTGAAGCACATATTCGCCACTGAAACGGAAAAGGAACGGCTATGGCTAAATCGTTCACCCGGATTGCAGTTGCCGGCGCATCCCTCGCCTTGGTCTACGCTGGATCTACGCCGGCCTGGGCTGCGGATGTGTCAGTTCAGTGGGAAAATAAGGTGATATCCCTTTCTGCTGGGCGAGGCGACATGGCCTTCCACGACGATGGTGACGTTTTCGAGGTCTGTGACACCAAAGCGGATGGCGCGGGTGTCACTGGCTCTGTGTACGAGAGGGACCCCGTAACGCTGAATGTCAAGAAGGTCCGGTCCGTCAGTGATGGTGGAGACGCTGGCTGCGGCAAGATCAGCGACTACGACGTCGGCAGATGGCAGGTTTACATGCTCCTTGACAGCCATGCTGCTGGTGTACCCTCCGTAAAATCAGGGTGGTTCACCGAGTAAGCCACAGCGTCAAGGCTCTCTTCAGCGGTCGGCCGCCAGTGGAATGATCCGCGAGGGTGCGGATCCGATACGGCGGGGCCGGCCGTGGGGACTGTCCCTGGAAGACCGGGGGTTGCTGGTCGCGGCGTACTGGCGCACCAACCTCACCCTGCGCCAACTCGCCCCGCTGTTCGGCATCTCGAAGTCAGCGGCCGACCGGATCGTCGATCACCTCGGACCAGCTCTCGCCCTCCAGCCCCGGCGACGGTTCCGCAAGAACACCGTGCTCATCGTGGACGGCACGCTGGTCCCTACCCGCGACCGAACCGTGGCCGCCTCCAGCAAGAACTACCGCTACTCCACCAACCACCAGGTCGTCATCGACGCCGACACCCGCCTCGTCGTCGCCGTCGGCAAGCCGCTGCCCGGCAACCGCAGCGACTGCCAGGCCTCCGGAGCCAAGGCCACGCCTCCCACCGCACGGTCCGCGCTCGCACCGATCATGCCTTCGCCCGCCTGCCGTTTGGCGGGTTGGGACTCGGCAACTGTTCCGCAGCATACGGGGCAGGGGGAGATGTGACTGAAGACCCAGAGCGTCGACAGAGGTCCGAACGGGCATCGGCCATCGGATGTGTGATGGGGTTCGCAATCCTGGTGGCAGCGGTCGCATGGACGATGATCTTTGGTCGCTAGCGTGTGTTCGGTGAACTCGCTTTAATCGAGGGCGCTTTGAGCGCGAGTCCGGTCATGGCAACTCAGGCTGAAGCCACTGCCGCCTAAGGGATGACCCGGCAAATCCGCCAGCTGTTGATCAGTGACACCAGCCCGGACGGACCGCTATTCGGGCCACAGGAATCCGAGCATGCCTGACGAGTCGATGTCCCCAGCCGTCACGGTCATGGAACCCACCGTTGCCGCCGCTGTCTGATGGAGCGGGTCGACCATGACTTCCGGAAGCGCGATCACATCGCCGGCGGTCCCCTTCTCCATCGACTCCGCTGGCATCAGACACAGCGCAGGCATGTGCAGCCAGTCCCCAGGTGTGTGAGCGACGTTGTCGACGAGGCGGTGGATGGCTTGCCGCCCTTGCGCCAGTGCGACTACCGCGCTGGTGTCGAGAATGATCACGCTGCCTTGGCCCGCGGGGTGTGCATCTTCTCAGCGGCCATGGCATACACATTGGCCAGGACGTTCGGCCCTTGGTCGAAAGGCTGCTCCCCTGGACCGGCGACGACGGCAAGGCCTGCTACCTCTCCACCGACGACCCCCACAGCCACCTCTCGCAGCTCGCCGATGACGTCGAGGCCGCTCAACTCGCCTCCGCCGAGCAGGTGCTCGGCACCCGATAAAGCAGGACAAGCCCGCCCGCCAGCTGTCAATGTCCTGTCGTACCCACCAGTACCGCAAACACCCGCACCCGTTCTGACATCTTCACTGCCGTCACAGAACGACAAGCAGGAGTGAGCGACCCCCATGCGTCTCATTCGTAAGTCAACTCTCAAGAAATGCGGCCTTGTTGCCGCTTCCACCGCCCTCGCGATGACCGGTCTGCTGGCCGGCGCGGGGACCGCCTCCGCCGGGCCCGCCGGGGCGACCAACATCCGGGGTGTCGACCCCGGTGACACCGACCGGATGATCGAGCGGCTGTGCGGTCAGGAGACGAGCCTGACGGGCGTCTACGGCGCCCTCAACGTCGACACCGGCGAGTTCAAGACCCAGGACGAGTATCTGCGGGACGTCTTCGGGCTGTGGAAGCCCGCCGGGCCGTGGGAGCTGTTCCGCGGCTGGTGCGGGTACGCCGAGGCCTCGACCTGGTCCATCAAGGGCGACACCGTCCGCACGTCCCGGTGGATCGGCAACAAGGGCTCCGCCGATGACAAGGAGACCTTCGTCAGCAGCTACAGCACCAAGACGTTCGCGAAGAAGAGCGTCGGCGGCACCATCAGCCTCTCCCTCGCCAAGAGCATCTTCAGCGGGAGCGTGGGCGGCAGCGCCGGCTACGAGTGGGGCTGGGAGAAGGAGTCCAAGTTCGAGACCCGGAGCGAGAAGAGCATTCCGCCGTGCCGGCAGGTCGCCGTGACCTGGACGCCGTACCAGCGCGTGGTGCGCGTCAACCCCGTCTTCCACCTCGAGGACTACCAGTGGGACAAGGGGGATGGGGACCGGACCGTGCACAGCTGGCGTGACCGGGGGTACCAGACCATCTACTCGCACGGGTATTACATCGACGGCATCTCCGACAAGCTGCTCCCCAGCGGGCAGCCCGACGGCCGTGAGGACAAGGTCGAGGAGAAGCTCGACCCCACGTCCTGCACCAGCTGACGACTCGGCAGAACCCGGCAACCTTTCCGTGCGGGGCGGCGACCCATCTCCGGATCATCCCCCCGCACGGAACGGATTCGCCGAATGACTGAGCAGCCGCGCAGCAACCCCCCGCTCCGGCCCCGGCACCGGCGCCGCAGAAGCCACACGGCCCTGGCCGTCACGGTCCCCCTGGCCCTGACCGCCGCCGGCACCCTCGCCTACGGCACCGACCTCGGCGTCCTCGGCGGCACCGGCCGGCAGGCCTCCGCCGCCGCCCCGGCCTGGGCCGCCGACACCGCCGACGGCTTCGCGTCCGTCAACTCCCTCGGGCAGAACGGGACGTACGGCGGGCGGGACGGCAAGACCGTCACCGTGAAGACGCAGGCCGAGCTGGAGAAGTACGCCACCGCCGCCGAGCCGTACGTGATCGTCGTCGCCGGGACCATCGCCATGAACCCGGTCGGCAAAGAGATCAAGGTGCGGTCCGACAAGACCATCGTGGGCCAGGGCACCTCCGGGCACATCGTCGGCGGTGGGTTCTTCCTCGGGTCCGGCGTGCACAACGTGATCATCCGGAACCTGACCATCCGGGACGCGTACCAGGGTGTGTGGAACGACAAGGACCATGACTTCGACGCCATCCAGATGGACGGTGCTCATCACGTCTGGATCGATCACAACGATCTGCGGCACATGGCCGACGGGCTCATCGACGTCCGCAAGGACTCGACGAACGTCACCGTCTCCTGGAACAAGCTGAGCGACAACAACAAGACCTTCGGCATCGGCTGGACCGAGAACGTCAAGACCGACATCACGATCCACCACAACTGGATCCGCGAGACCGAGCAGCGCAACCCCTCCACCGACAACGCCGCCCACGCCCACCTCTACAACAACTTCCTCGAGGACGCCGCGGGCACCGACATCAAGTCGTCGTACGGCAACTACTCGCGCGGCGCGACGAAGATGGTCCTGGAGAACTCCTACTTCCAGGGCATCAAGAACCCCGTCATCAAGGACAGCGGCGCCGCGATCGTGCAGCGGGGGAGCGTCTTCTCCGGGACCAGTGGAAGGAACGAGAGCGGCGGGAGCGCCTTCGATCCGAAGGCCTATTACCCGTACAGCCTCGACCAGGCCGCCGACATCCCCTCCATCCTCCGGTCCGGTGTTGGGCCCCGTTCCTCCATCGGTACGACAGCCGCCGCCTCCACCAAGGCCGCCGCCGCTACCACCCTCACCGTCGCCGCCGACGGCAGCGGTCAGTACCGGACCGTACAGGCCGCCGTGAACGCCGTACCGGCGAACAACCCCGCCCGCGTGGTCATCGCCGTGAAGCCGGGGACGTACCGGGAACTCGTCAAGGTGCCGTCCAACAAGCCGCACGTCACCATCCAGGGCACCGGCGGCAGCCGCAAGGACACGACCATCGTCTACAACAACGCGGCCGGCACGCCCAAGCCGGGCGGCGGTACGTACGGCACCGGCGGCAGCGCCACCGTCGCCGTCGAGGCCGACGACTTCCAGGCCCGGAACCTGACCATCTCCAACGACTTCGACGAGAAGGCCAACCAGAGCCTCAGCGGGCATCAGGCCGTCGCCCTGCGGACCGCCGCCGACAAGGTGTTCCTGGACGGGATCATCGTCAGCGGCGACCAGGACACGCTGCTCGTCGACACGGCCGCCAAGGACCGGCTCGGGCGCGTCTACGTCGGCAATTCCTACATCGTCGGCAACGTCGACTTCATCTTCGGGCGGGCCACGGCAGTCGTCGACAAGTCCGTCATCACGCTGAAGAAGCGCTGGGACGGGACCTCGGCCGGTTACGTCACGGCTCCCAGCACGGCCGCCGACCGCAAGGGCATCCTGATCGCCAACTCCACGGTGAACGGCGATGTGTCGAACGGCAGCTTCTTCCTCGGCCGGCCCTGGCACGCGGGCGGGGACGCCTCGCTCGATCCGCAGACCACCGTCCGCAACACCAGCCTCAGTGCCGCCGTGAAGTCCACGCCGTGGACCGACATGAGCGGCTTCTCGTGGAAGGACGACCGGTTCGCCGAGTACAAGAACTCCGGTGCGGGGGCGGGCGGTGCGAGCAGCAACCGGCCGCATCTGAGCGATGCGCAGGCCGCCGGCCAGGAGGTCGCGGACTGGCTCGCGGGCTGGACGCCTTCGGCGTCCTGACGGCTCCCTTCCGGGTCCGGCTGACAAGCGGCGCCGGACCCGGAAGGGTCACCATGCCGATCCATTGAAGGATCCTTACTGCTACTGCTACTCCTACTGCTTCCAGGCGTAGTGCAGCCGGTCCAGGCCGCTCTGGTTGTTCACCGTCAGGCTGAGGTTCGTGCCCGTGCCCTGGAGCGTGGTGAGGGAGTAGGTGTCACCGTTGCGCAGGCCGGGCCAGTAGACCGAGCCCAGGCCCAGCTCCCGGATGGTGTCGGTCGCGGCCTGTATGTACGCGATCTCGTTGGAGGTGCCCACCGGGCCGTTGTAGTCCAGGCCGGTGGTCATGGAAGCGCCGAACTCGTCGAGGATCGTGCGCGAGGCGCAGTCCCCGATGCGCGACTTGAAGTCCGCCTTCCACTGGTCGACGCTGGTCCAGTCGGTGTGCCAGAAGCCGTAGTTGTGCAGGGCCAGGCGGGTGCCCTTGAGGCGCGGGTCGGCGCAGACCGGCTTGACGTCCTCGCTGTACTTGTAGCCGCCGATCAGGATCCGGTCACGGGGCACGTTGCGGTGGGTGTTCACCCACGTCGCGGCGACGTCGGTCCACTCCTGGGCGGTGTAGCCGAACGGCTCGTTCATCGGCTCGAAGTACACCTTGGAGTTGCGGGCGTAGGCGGAGGTGATCCGCGCCCACATCTGGTTCCAGGTGGCCTGGTCGTCGATCTTGCCGTCCTTGGCGTTGTCGGCCTCCCAGTAGCCCAGGATGACCTTGAACCCCTTGGCGGTGGCGGCGTCGATCGCACCCCGGTACGACTTCCAGAAGGGGCCGTTGACCGAGGTCGGGTTCACCGGGAGCCGGACCGTGTTGGCGCCCAGCTTGGAGAACCCGCCGATGATCGCCTTGGACTTGGCGTAGGTGGTGGCGTAGCTGTCGGTGGTGGACAGGCCCGAGGGCACGACCGCGTCGTCGGCGTAGTTGTCGCGCGGGTCGGCCCAGTTGACGCCCTTGAAGTCGCTGACGGGCGGCGGTGTGGCGGGACGGGAGGCTGGCGAGGCGGCAGCGGGGGAAGCGAGCGCTCCGCCGAATGCCGTGACGCAGGCCAGCAGCGCCCCCACGCAAGCTGTCCCGCGATGGTTCTTTTGAGACACGACATCCCCTTCTGAGCATGTGCGAAGGTGAGCAGCCCGCAGTCGGACCGCTCAGTGGAGCACGAAACTAGAAGGAGACTCGAACAGAGGTCAACACATCTGCACACAAAGTTTCACCCAGGGATCGGCTTCGGGCCCCAGGCTTCGGACTTCAGGTGTCAGGAGGACTTCTCCCCGTCCGAGGACGACGAGGACATGTCCTCCAGGTTCTTGCGCGCCTTGTCCGAAAGCTGCTTCTTCCCGGCCAGCACCT
This sequence comes from Streptomyces sp. NPDC057002, assembly GCF_042673825.1. NCBI lineage: Bacteria > Bacillati > Actinomycetota > Actinomycetes > Kitasatosporales > Streptomycetaceae > Streptomyces > Streptomyces sp. NPDC057002. The sequence goes on along the minus strand of NZ_JBHURZ010000006.1, from coordinate 42,124 downwards.
CCCGGTAGTACTGCGCGCCCTTCTCCTTGGCCATCGGGAAGTCCTCGTCGAACTCCTCCGCCTCGTGATAGGGGTCGCCCTGCTTGGTCAGGGCACTGCGCATGGCCTTGCCGGCCCCCGGGAACCTGCGCTCCTCGGACTCCGTCATGATCCCGTAGAGCATGGCGGCGGCCCGCTTCTGCGTGGCGCTCATGCCGGCGACGGCGTCCTCGTCCAGCGCCTCACCGCGCGCGGCGGCCGCGACCATGGGCTCGTGCTCGGCGTCCAGCGCCTGGACCAGCTCGTTGTACGTGGTTCCGAGGTCCTCGCTCCCCGGGTGCTGGGCCTTCTTGTTCGACGTGATGTACGGGCCGGCCCCTCGCCCCTTGTTCACCGTGTACGGACCGAAGGGGCTCTGCCCGGGTCCGTAGGTGGGCGCCGCCTGACCGCGCTTCTCCGCCCGCTCGTTGGCCCTGCGCAACCGGCTCAGCCCGTCCATGGGCTTCTCCTCGGCCGGGCCTTCGCCGTTGCCGCCCTGAGGCATGCGCTGAACCGCGACAAAGGCCGCGTTTCCGGCGGTGCGCTGGAGGGACATCGCCGCGTCCGGTGTCAGCTGCCCGCCGGCTGCCAGCCGGGCCGCCTGGGCGCCGTCCTCATGCGGCCGGAGCAGCGGCCGGTGGGGGTGTCCGGCCCGCGCGTCCGCCTCGGATTCCGGGGACCTACCGTGCCTGTGCATCCGCATCATCCTCGCCTCGGTCCGGTACACCGTCATTCTCGGAGGTACGCAAGGTACGGGCAGCGACCGCGCGGACAGACTTTCGGGCACGATCCCCTGCTCGGAAGGGGCCCCGGCGCCGTCAGCCGCCCACCGACAGCCCCGAGCCCGACAGCCGCACCCGGATGCCGTCCTCCTCGACCCGTACGTCCTCCAGCCGCACGTCCCCCTGCTCCGGCTTGGGCAGTTCGAACGCCAGGGCGAGACGGTCGGCCAGGACCGGGCGGGTCAGGCCCGACAGCTCGCCGAGCAGGTCGGGGTCGAGGCCCAGGCGCTTGAGCACCTCGGGGTTGTTCAGGGCCAGGTCGATGAGGTTGAGGCGTTCGGCTTGGCGGGCGAAGCGCGGGGAGCCGGTCAGCTCGGCGAGCTTGCCGTCGTCGGCCAGGGCCTCGTTCACGGTCGCCTCGGGCACGCCCATGCGCTGCACGATGGCCGGGACCGACAGCAGCGCCTTGGCCTTCTGGGTCTCCCGGGCCAGGTCGGCGGAGGCCTTGGGCGTCAGATGCAGTCCCTCCGAGGCCCGCTTGCCGGGGCGGTAGGTGGCGAGGTCGCCGATGTCCAGGCGCATGCCGCCGATCTCCGTGGCGATGCCCCGCTCTCCCTGCCGCTGGATCCGGGCCTCGGCCCGCAGCTTCAGGTTGTGCCCGGCGACCGGCAGGGTGCCGCGCGCCCGCACCCGGTCCCGGCCCTCGCCGGTGAACGTCACCTGGGAGGCGCCGAGTTCGCGGTTGAGGTCCGCGAAGGACAGCATGACGTCCCCGTCGAACCGGGGTACGTCGGCGCCGCGCACTGAGGTCAGGCCGTCGGCGTTCAGCCGTACGTCGTGGGCCGTGGCCGACACCTTCGCCAGGGAGACCCGGTCGGCGGCGACGTCCGGGACGGTCACCTTCACCGACTCCAGCCGCTTGTCGGCGAGTTGGGTGAGGAAGGGGAAGCCGCCGATCTCCACCTCGGGCGCGGCGGCCAGGTCCAGGCGGTCCTTGAGGGTGTCCGCGGCCCGGTGCTCGGCGTACAGCACCGCCCAGCGGTCGCCGAGGGCGGCGAAGGAGGCGAGAACGACCAGGCCCACCACCGCCTTCACCGCGAGCGGCAGCCCGGCGAAACGATTCTTTCGACGTCGGCCGCCGCGGCGGTGGTCGGGCGGCGACCACTCCGGCTCCGGCTCGTCCCGCTGCTCGGCGTCCTCGCCGAGGAAGTCCTGCAGAGGGGTCGCCTCCAGAGGCCCGTCGTCGAGTGCGCCGAGTTCGTCGTAGGGGTTGTGGGGCTGTTCGGAGCGGTCGTCGGGATGATGCGTGTCTATGCGGTGGGGGGTGCGCATCGTCTCATCCGACCATGCGCACCGCCCCACCACGCAACCTGAACCCCACCTATGCGATTTACTTCACGATGGTGATGCGGTCCGCCTTCGGCGGCGCGATCGGGTTCGACGCCGAGGAGTTGGCCGTCAGGTACTGCTCCAGAGCGGCCAGGTCGTCGAGGCCGACGACGTCGTTCGTGCCCTGACCCAGCGTCGGGAAACCGTCCCCGCCGCCCGCGAGGAAGCTGTTCGTCGCGACACGGTAGGTGGCAGCCGGGTCGATGGCCTTGCCGTCCAGCTTGACCGAGTCGGCGACCACCCGGTCGGCACCGGACTTGGTGAGGTCCAGCGTGTAGGTCAGGCCCGACGACACCTGGAGAACCTTCGGCGCCGCCGCGTTCGGGCCGGTCACCTGCTCCTTGAGGATCTGGATCAGCTGGGCGCCCGTGAAGTCCTGGAGGTTCACGGTGTTGGCGAACGGCTGGACCGTGAAGCCCTCCGCGTAGGTCACGACACCGTCGCCCTCACCGGCCTTAGCCGCGTACGTCAGAGGCGCGCGGATACCACCGGGGTTCATCAGGGCCAGGTCGGTCTCCGGGTCGAGCTGCTTGCCGTAGGCGAGCTGGGCGTCGGCGATCAGGTCGCCGAGCGGGGACTCGCTGCCGGTGTTGCCGATGTCGCCGGAGATGTAGCCGATCGGCTTGTTGCCGATGGGCGCGGCCAGCGTGTTCCACTTGCTGATCAGCTGCGTCATGTCGGGCGCCTTGGGGACGTCCCGGGTGACCACGCGGTTCGCCGACTTCACGGCCGTACGGGCGATGTCGCCGGTCTTGCGGTCGTAGGTCAGCGTGGTGTCGGTGTAGAGGCGGCCGAAGGACGCGGCCGAGGTGACCATGCGGGGCTTGCCCGACGGGTCGTCGATCGAGCACACGTAAGCGTTGTGGGTGTGGCCGGTGACCAGCGCGTCCACCTGCGGCGTGACGTTCTTGGCGATGTCGACGATCGGCCCGGAGACGCCGTCGCCGGCGCCCGGGGAGTCACAGTCGTAGTTGTACGACGTCGACGCCGGGAAGCCGCCCTCGTGGATGAGGGCGACGATCGACTTCACGCCCTGCTTCCGCAGCACCTTGGCGTACTTGTTGATCGTCTCGACCTCGTCCTTGAAGGAGAGGCCCTTGACGCCCTCGGCGGAGACGATGTCCGGGGTGCCCTCCAGGGTCACTCCGATGAAGCCGACCTTGACGTCCTTCTTCTTCCACACCCAGTAGGGCTTGAGGATCGGCTTCTTCGTCTTCTCGTCGAGGACGTTGGCGGCCAGGTAGGGGAAGTCGGCGCCCTTGAACTTCTTGTCCGTGTAGCAGCCGTCCTTCGGGTGGCAGCCGCCGTTCTGCAGGCGGGCCAGCTCCTTGGCGCCCTCGTCGAACTCGTGGTTGCCGACGGACGTGACGTCGAGGTCGAGCTTGTTCAGCGCCTCGATGGTCGGCTCGTCGTGGAAGAGCCCGGAGATCAGCGGGGAGGCGCCGACCATGTCGCCGCCGGCGGCGGTGACGGAGTACTTCTCGCCCTTGCGGGCCTCCCGCAGATGCGTGGCCAGGTACTCGACGCCACCCGCGTCGATGGTCTTCGTCGTACCGTCGGCCTGCTGCTCGGTGACCCGCCCGGAGGAACCGGCGGGCGGCTCCAGGTTGCCGTGCAGGTCGTTGAACGACAGCAGCTGGACATCCTGGTAGCGGCCGGGCCAGTGACCGCCCTTGCGTTGGTCCTCGCCGGCGCTCGCCGACCCCGGCAGCCCCGCGGCGGCCAGCGCGCCGACGGTGACGACACCGGCGGCGATTGCGACGAAACGGTTCGTACGACGTCTACGGCGCTCCTGGTGCACCGATGCCGGTGAAGTGGCTGGCATACGCCCCCCTGTGGGTCTGCTGCTGGTTGTTCGGACAGTGATGTAGTCCGGGCGCAGCCTAGAGTCAACGCGCGTAGCGCGACAGGTGTTTCGTGGTTACATCTGCGTTGCTTCTTTGCCGCCGTTTTCCCGGTGGGGCGCCGTACCCTCGTACGCATGACCAGCGACGACACCGTACGGCCCGGACGCCCCCGCTCGATCGAGACCCTTGCCGCGCTCTCCCCCGAGCAGACCGAGGCCGTGCTCGGGCTGCTCGCCGAGGCCGCCCGTACCGACGGGCAGCAGGCGGTGTCCGAACAGGGCCGGTTGCAGTTGCGCGGCGGCGAGCGGGAGGGCGTGGCCCATCTGCTGCTCACCGTCGACGGCGAACTCGTCGGCTATGCCCAGTTGGAGGACACCGACCCGGTGGAGCCGCCGGCCGCCGAGCTGGTCGTCCACCCCGGGCATCGCGGGCACGGGCACGGGCGGGCGCTCGGGTCCGCCCTGCTGGCCGCGTCGGGCAAGCGGCTGCGGGTGTGGGCGCACGGCGGCCACTCCGCCGCCCGGCATCTCGCGCAGGTCCTCGGCCTGACCTTGTTCCGTGAACTGCGCCAGATGCGGCGCCCGTTGGCCGACTTCGACGCGCCCTACCCGAGGCTCCCCGAGGGCGTCAGCGTCCGCGCCTTCGTCCCCGGTCAGGACGACGCGGCCTGGCTCGCCGTGAACGCCGCCGCCTTCGCCCACCACCCCGAGCAGGGCTCCCTCACCCAGCGGGACCTCGACGACCGCAAGTCCGAGCCGTGGTTCGATCCGGCCGGTTTCTTCCTCGCCTTCCGCGGCGACGAACTCGTCGGCTTCCACTGGACCAAGGTCCACGCCGAGGAGGGCCTCGGCGAGGTCTACGTCCTCGGTGTCGGCCCCGGTGCCCAGGGCGGCGGCCTCGGCAAGTCCCTGACCACGATCGGCCTGCGGCATCTGGCGCGGCACGGCCTGCCGACGGCGATGCTCTACGTCGACGCCGACAACAAGGCGGCCGTGACGGTGTACGAGCGGCTGGGCTTCGAGACGCACGAGGTGGATCTGATGTACCGGACGGAGACCTGAGCCGGGCTCGGGCTCAAGGCCGCTGCGCCCACGACGGACGCCAGGTCTCCCCCTCGGTCGGGCGTGGGCGCGTCGCCAGCAGATGGTCGCGGAGGGCGGCGAGGCCGGGATGCGCGTTGTCCGTGTGCCACAGGAGGGAGTGCGGATAGACCGGCATCGGGTCGCGCACGGGCACGAGGCGCAGGTCATGGCCGGTCGGCCAGACGAGCGGGGTGCGTTCGCTGAGGAACGTCGCCAGGGTCGGGGAGCCCGCGATGGTGTCGAGGAGGGCCTCGATGCCGAAGTTGGGGCCGATGGTGTCGATGGTCGGGCCGAAGGTCGCGGCGAGTTCGTCGTAGTACGCCGCCCACTCCGTGCCGGGCTCGTTGCCCGGCATCCAGATCCGGTGCCCGGCCAGTTGCGCGGGTGTCACCGAGGCGGCCCGGGCGAACTCGTGGTCGGGCCCGACGCACAGCCGTAGCGGCTCGTCGAGGACCGGGACGGCTTCGACGCCCTCGGGGAGTCGGCGCCCGGGCATGGTGACGGCCCGGAACGTGGCGTCGAGGGCCCCGTCCCGCACCGCGGTCAGCGCCGTGTCCGCGCCGAACAGCGTGACCACGTCCAAGGCGATCTCCGGATGCGCCAGGTGGAAGTCCCGTACCAGTCCGGCCGTGGCGACCCGGCGCCCCACGACGTCCACCCGTAGCGCACGATCCCCGGGGCTCACCGCGGCCACCGCCCGCTCCTCGGCCCGGAGCAGGGCCCGGGCGTGCGACAGGAGCGCCTGCCCGTCGATGGTGAGCTCCGCTCCCCGGGCCGTGCGCACCAGCAGCCGCACCCCGAGGTCCTTTTCCAGCGCGGCGATCCGCTTGGAGACGGCCTGCTGGGTGAGGGCCAGATCGACGGCGGCCTTCTGGAACTGCCCGGAGTCGGCGATCGCCACGAAGGCTCGTACGGCTTTGAGGTCCACGCCGACAGCCTAGATGTACAACTTGCGGTTGTCCCGGTGGGCGGGTCCGTTGTTTGATCCGGCGCCACAGCACCCGTTTTCATGCGGAGATGCCGAACTCCTTCGTTCATCTGCACAACCTTACGGAGTACTCGATGCTCGAGGTGCGCAGAAGCTGAGGCCTATGTTCGCCGAAGTGGCATTGTTCGGAGCCCATGAGTTCGCGCAGACCGCGAAGGGCTTCGGGACGGTCAAGCCCGTCATCGGCAGCGAGGCGTATGTGGCGCCCTCCTCCCGGTTCTCGCGCGTTCCCGGCCGGGAAGCCGCGGATGGACCGTGAGCTGATCGCCGAGCGGCCGGACGGCATCATCGCCACCACGGGCTGTCCCTCCAGGGAGGTCCAGACGCGGCTGCGGCTCGGGAAGTACGATCACCCCCGCCCCAGCGACACCGGCCACGCCCACCGCCGCAACGGCTCCCTCACCCCCAGCACCCCCACCAGCACGGCCCCGGCCAACACCACCACCCACCGGTCATGCGCCGCCGCCCACCGCTCGTCCTGCACCGGCACGAGAAGCGCCCACCGCTCGGGCCAGAACAGCAGAACCAGCACCGCCGAGGTCAGCAGGCCGGCCGCGAGGCGCGCCCCGGGCCGTGCGATGTCGCTGCGGCGCACCGCGATCACCGCGGCGGTCACCGCCAGGGCGAAGGCCGACCCGGCCTCCAGCGTGATGTCGGCGACCGGCGGCCGTATGTCCTCCGGCACCAGCAGCAGCGCCACCGTCCACCAGGCCGCCACGACCGGGAGGACGAGTGCGGCCCGCAGTCCGATGCGGACCGGGCGCGGGGTAGGCAGCGTGGACGTGGTGTGCCGGGCCGGGTCGTCCAGCAGGAACACCAGGCCCATCGCGAAGGCCAGGATCGCCGCCCGGAGCAGAGGCAGCGTCAGCCACTCCCCCGCCTCGCGGGTGGTCCGGGTCAGCGCTGCCATCAGCAGCCCCGCCGCACCGGCCGCCCCCACCAGACCCAGCGGCAGGGTCCGGCAGACGGCGACGACCAACTCCCCGCTCAGTCGGAGCACTTGTCCTCCTCCTCGGGTGCGGCCACGCCCAGCAGTTCAGCGGCCCGGGCCGCCGTCAGCTTCGGAGCGGTCAGTTCGGCCCAGTGGGACTTCACCCTCGCCGTGACCTCGCCCCGGGGCCGCGCCAGCAGCTCCCGCAGTACCTCCGTCTGGGCCGCGTTCATGGACAGCCCGTTCGTCGGCTGGAGCACGAGGGCCGAGCCGGTGTCGCTGTCGTCGAGGCGGACGCGCCGCAGCGCGGCCATCGGGTCGGACTCCCAGCCCAGGGCCAGCCACATCATGGTGACGATGCGGCCGTCGCACATCGAGGTCGAGGCCTTCTCGTTCCCCGCGACCAGCACCCCGGCGACGGCGGCCGAGAACTCGGGGACGCGGTTGCCGCCCCACTCGGTGCCCACCGTCACCTCGTGCGGACGCTCCAGCGGCGTCAGCGCACTGTCGCTGGTGATGTCGTAACGGGCCTCGATCTGCTGCCGTACGACGATCTTCTGGTCCTGCGCGCCGCCCCCGGCCAGGGACCGCACCCGGTCCACCACTGCGGCCCAGTCCCCGACCCGCGGCCCCCATTCGGGGAACACGCAGTACGTCGACCCGTCCCGCCGGACGCAGGACTGCACCTGCTCAGGGTGGGCCGAGGCCCGTTCGCGGGCCCGCAGCAGCTCGGGCGAATCGCCGCCCGCCTGGGCCACCCCGCCCACCAGCGTCATGGCCAGCGCCCCGGCGACACCGGCCACCAGCACCGGCTTGCGGCCACCGGCGGCCAGCACCGCCACCAGACCCACGCACAGCGCCAGCCCGGCCAGGTACAGGGCGTGCCAGGCGGCGGGCCGGCCCAGCAGGTCGGACGGCAGGGTGTTGGGGGTCGCATCGACGACCACCGGCAGCAGCCACCGGCTCCCGCCGTAGCTCATGCCCGAGAAGAAGAGGAACAGGAACAGGAGGAACACGACCAGCAGCGGCGCCGCGAGAGCGGACCGCACCAGCCCTGCCATGAGCAGCCCGATCATCCCGAACAACAGCACGGTCAGCGGTCCCACGAGCAGTTCGCCCACCGACCCGTGCCCGATCGCCCCGGGCCTGAGCGCCTCCCGGCCGAACTGCGCGGCCACGCACCCGGCGGTGATCAGGGCCGCGGCGACGACCGACAGCGCATGGGCGACCGTACGCCGCCACGGCGGGAGGACCAGCACCGTGAAGTGCGGCTCCGTCCCGTGCCGCCGGGAGCGCAGCGCGGCACGGTTGACGGCGAGCAGGACCGCGAGGCCGACGAGCATCGGCGCGCCCTGGGTGGCGCGGTCGGCGTCCTGGAGGGCCGGATAGCCGCCCCAGTCCTTCCCGGAGCGCCACACGGTCCAGCCGGCGTACACGAGGAAGGCGACGATCACCGGCAGCCTCGTCAGCAGCAGGCGCGTCTCGAACACGGTCAGGGCGACCACGGCGGACCACGACGCACCCGGTTCGGCCCGCTCATTGGACTCGACCGGCTTTTCCATCACCGCGGTCATGCCGCCACCTCCGCACCGTCACCGTCGAGGGTGAGCAGGTAACCGTCCTCGAGGGTGGGTTCGAGAAGCTCGGCCCCGTCCGGCGGATCCCCGACATTCCGGAAGGTCCCGGTCCCGGTGCGCCATCCCGCCTTCGCGCCCGGGTCCCGCTCCGTGCTGCTCCACACCCGTCCCGCGGCCCGCGCGGTCAGCTCGGCCGGAGTGCCCTCGAACCGCACCCTGCCACCGGCCATGACCAGCACACGGTGACAGAGCATCGCCACGTCCTCCGTCTGGTGGGTGGACAGCAGGACCGTGCGCCCCTCCCCGGCTCCGGCGATCAACTCCCGGAACCGCATGCGCTGTTCGGGGTCGAGCCCGACGGTGGGCTCGTCGAGGACCAGGAACCCCGGATCGCCGACCAGGGCGGCCCCGAGGGCGACCCGCTGCCGCATCCCGCCGGACAGCTTCCGGATCCGCTTCCCGCGTACGTCGGCGAGTCCCACCTCGTCCAGGACCCGCCGCACCTCCCGGTGCCGGGCGGACCGGCCGGTCATCTCCTTCAGGATCGCCACGTAGTCGACGAACTCGAAGGCCGTGAAGTCCGGGTGGAACCCCGGGGTCTGCGGCAGATAACCCAGCCGGCGCCGCACCTCCTGCCGGCCCCGCGCGGTGCCCGGGTCATGCCCGAGCACGGTGAAGGCGCCCTGGTCGGCGGGCAGGGCCGTGGCGAGGACCCGCAGCAGCGTGGTCTTGCCTGCGCCGTTGGGCCCGAGGAGCCCGGTGACGCCGGCGGACAGCCGCAGCGACACGTCGTCGAGGGCGCGGGTTCCTCCGTAGCGGAGGCTGAGCCCGGAGGCGGACACGGTCGGGGTCATGCGGCACGTCCCTGAAAGAGGTCGAATCGGTCACGGAGCAGAAAGAGCAGCCCGGCGGCGAGCGCGGCGACCACCGCCGCCACGCCCTGCCCGGCCGCGGTGAACGGTGCGAGCGGCCCCTCGGACCCCTCCCGCAGGCGGTCGGCCAGCAACAGCAGCCCGACCCAGGCCCCGCCGACCAGCGACGGCGCGAGCACCGGCCCCAGCCGGGGTGTCAGCGCGAGCCCCGTCGCGGTGAGCGCCAGCGCGGGCAGCAGCCAGGCCAGCGCACGCAGGCCGTACGCGGGCAGCGCGAGGGTCGCCAGCCCGTTCAGCCCCAGCACCACGCCCAGCACGGCCACCGTCCGGATCATCAGCAGCCGGAACCCGTGCATCGGCGCGACGACGGCCATCTCGTACGTCGGATCCAGCGCGGGCCCGTACGCCAATGCCACCCCGGCCAGCGGCAGCAGCGGCGCGAGGGCGAGGAACAGCGTGAGGGACTCTCCGCCCCGCACGAGGTGCCCCGCCGCCACGCTCAGCATCAGCACCGCGACGACGGCTCCCAGCCAGGACCGCCGCAGCACGGGCGCCGCCGCCAGCAGCCGCGCGATGTGCCCGGGCACCCCGAGCCGCACGAGCAGCGACTCCAGCACCCCTGTCCGGGGCGCGTCCAGCTCGGCGTCGAGCCGCTCCCACCCCACGTCGAGGGCGACCGGGTCACTGACCTCGCCCAGCACCTCCCGGCACCGGGCACAGGCCTCCAGGTGCGCATCGGCGGACCACAGAGCCGGCGCCGCCAACTCCCCCCGCGCATAGGCGCGCAGGTCCTCTTCCGGCACGTGCCAACTCATGCCAACGCCTCCCGCAACTGCTTGCGGGCCCGCATCGCCCGCGTCTTGACCGTCCCCGGCGGAATGCCGAGCAGTACGGCCGCCTCCCGGGTCGTGAGCCCGTCGATGACCGTCGCCTGCAGCACCGCCCGCAACTCCGGCGACAGCCGGACGAGGGCCCCGGCGAGGTCCCCGTGCTCCACCCCCGCGAGCACGCGCTCCTCCGCCGACGCCTCGTCCCGGTGCCGCAGCCGCGCCAGGGCCTGGCGCAACCGCCCCCGTGCCCCGTCACCGCGCAGCGCGTCCACCAGCCGTCGCGACCCGATGCGCCACAGCCACCCGGCCACGTCCGCGGAGCGGCCCTCCTCCCGGTAGCGGGCCTTGCCCCGCCACACCGCGAGGAACGTCTCCTGTACGACGTCGTCGACGACCCCTTGATCGGCGCACCGCCCCCGCAACCGGGCCCGGAGCCACGGCGCGTACCGCCGGTACAGCTCCTCGAAGGCACGCCGGTCGGCATCCGCGGCGATGGCCCGCAGCAGCTCCCCGTCGCTTCTCGTTTCGCTCACATCTCCTCATCGGACCGGCCGGTGCGAACGGTTCACGAAAGCACGCACGACTTTTCCGGCCCCCCTCCGCACTCACCCCCGGCCGCACTCGCCCCCGCCGCACTCGCCCCCCACGCACCGGCCGGGCTACGGTGGCCCCGGTCCCGGCCCGGCCCCGGCCCCAGCCCCGGCCGTCCCCCGTCTGGCCCCTTCCGTACGCGGGAGACACTCCGGTCACCCCGGGACACCCCAGGACACCAGGGACCATCCACAGCCTGTGGGCAAACTCCGGACCCCCGCGAGCCGCCCCCCGCTATCCCGCACGTCATGTCTCCGTAACCATCGATTCAGACGAGCTTGCGACAGTCGGCCAATGAATCCCGCCGTGCCAGAGCCTTCGCCACCCCGAGAGGGGCCTGCGGGGAACGGGAACACTCATGTGACGCCCCCGCTCCCTCCCGCGCTGTCCGACGCGCCCGTGATGCTCGCGGCGCGGAAGAATGGGTCCATGAGCCAGCCGAACACCCAGGCACAGGTCCAGCACGCGCAGCCCTCCGTGGGCTCCATCGCGGCCCACCGCCCGCACACCATCGCGGCGGCCGTCTCCGACCTCGAACCCGACATCGATGCCGACCTCGACGCATACGAGGAGTCGCAGGTCGACGGCGTCCAGCTGCCGCAGGGCCGGTTCCTCGACCGGGAACGCAGCTGGCTCGCGTTCAACGAGCGCGTCCTCGAACTCGCCGAGGACCCGAACACCCCCCTGCTGGAGCGGGCCAACTTCCTCGCGATCTTCGCCAGCAACCTGGACGAGTTCTTCATGGTCCGGGTGGCCGGTCTGAAGCGCCGTATCGCCACCGGCGTGGCCACCCGCTCCGCCTCCGGCCTCCAGCCCCGCGAGGTACTGGAGATGATCTGGGCCCGCTCCCGCGAGCTCATGGCCCGGCACGCCGCCTGCTACCACGAGGACGTCGCCCCCGCCCTCGCTGAGGAGGGCGTCCACCTGGTCCGCTGGAACGAGCTGCAGGAGAAGGAGCAGGCCCGCCTGTTCACCCTGTTCCGGCACCAGATCTTCCCCGTGCTGACCCCGCTGGCGGTCGACCCGGCGCACCCCTTCCCGTACATCTCCGGCCTGTCCCTGAACCTGGCCGTCGTCGTACGGAACCCGGTCACGGGCCACAAGCACTTCGCCCGTGTGAAGGTGCCGCCGCTGCTGTCGAGGTTCCTGGAGAGCTCCCCGGGCCGCTACGTCCCCATCGAGGACGTCATCGCCGCCCACCTGGAGGAGCTGTTCCCGGGCATGGAGGTCCTGGAGCACCATGCCTTCCGCCTGACCAGGAACGAGGACCTGGAGGTCGAGGAGGACGACGCGGAGAACCTGCTCCAGGCCCTGGAGAAGGAGCTCATGCGGCGCCGCTTCGGGCCCCCGGTGCGCCTGGAGGTCGAGGAGTCCATCGACCGCGAGGTCCTGGACCTGCTGGTGCGCGAGCTGAAGATCAGCGAGGCCGAGGTGTACCCGCTGCCGGGCCCCCTGGACCTCACGGGCCTGTTCCGGATCGCCTCCCTGGACCGGCCGGAGCTGAAGTACCGGAAGTTCGTCGCCGGCACGCACCGCGACCTCGCCGAGGTCGAGTCGGCGTCCGCGCCGGACATCTTCGCCGCGCTCCGGGAGCGGGACGTCCTGCTGCACCACCCGTACGACTCGTTCTCCACCTCCGTGCAGGCCTTCCTGGAGCAGGCGGCCGGCGACCCGGACGTCCTCGCGATCAAGCAGACCCTGTACCGGACATCGGGCGACTCCCCCATAGTCGACGCCCTCATCGAGGCCGCCGAGTCCGGCAAGCAGGTCCTGGTCCTGGTCGAGATCAAGGCCCGCTTCGACGAGCACGCCAACATCAAGTGGGCGCGCAAGCTGGAGGAGTCCGGCTGTCACGTGGTCTACGGCCTGGTCGGCCTGAAGACCCACTGCAAGCTGTCGCTGGTGGTCCGCCAGGAGGGCGACACGCTCCGCCGCTACAGCCACGTCGGCACCGGCAACTACCACCCGAAGACGGCCCGCCTCTACGAGGACCTCGGTCTGCTCACGGCCGACCCCCAGGTCGGCGCGGACCTCTCGGACCTCTTCAACCGTCTCTCCGGCTACTCCCGCCGCGAGACCTACCGCCGTCTCCTGGTCGCCCCCAAGTCGCTGCGCGACGGCCTGATCGCGCGGATCACCAAGGAGATACAGCACCACCGCGCGGGACGCCCCGCGCACGTCCGTATCAAGGTCAACTCGATGGTCGACGAGGCCGTCATCGACGCCTGCTACCGCGCGGCCCAGGCGGGCGTGCCGGTGGACGTGTGGGTGCGCGGCATCTGCGCGCTGCGCCCGGGCGTGGCGGGCCTGTCGGAGAACATCCGGGTCCGCTCGATCCTCGGCCGCTTCCTGGAGCACTCCCGGGTGTTCGGCTTCGGCAACGGCGGCGAGCCCGAGGTGTGGATCGGCAGCGCCGACATGATGCACCGCAACCTCGACCGCCGGATAGAGGCCCTGGTCAGGGTCACCGACCCGGCCCACCGGGCAGCGCTGAACCGGCTGTTGGAGACCGGCATGTCCGACGGCACCGCCTCCTGGCACCTCGGCCCGGACGGCGACTGGACCCGGCATGCGACCGACGCGGACGGCCAGCCGCTGCGCAACGTCCAGGAGATGCTCATAGACGCGCGGAGGCGCCGGCGTGGCACAGCGACACCTTGACCCGACGGATCCCAGGTACGGGCACGCCGCCCCCGCCCCCACCGGGGACGCCCTCGCGGGCTATCTGCGGGCCCAGGCCACGGAGTTCCTCCGGGCGCTGCGTCTGCACCGTGAGACGGGGTCGGGCGCGGGCGGCTCGGAGGGGTCCGCCGACGCGGCGCGGGCACTGCGCCGCTCGGCCCGGCGTATCAGCTCCAGCCTGCACACGTTCCAGTCCCTCCTGGACACGGACTGGTGCGAGGGCATGCGCCCGGAACTGGCCTGGGTCTCGGGAACCCTGGCCATGGAACACGCGTACACCGCCCGCCTGGAGCGCCTGCTGAACGCGCTGCACCGCCTGTCGGGCTCCACGGCGTTCCCGGCCCAGGCGGCAGGCGCGGCGGCACCCGCCAAGGCCGGTGCCGCGGCCCACCCGGCCCCGGCTCCGGAGCGCGGCAACCTCACCGTGGGCGCGGCGAAAGCGGGCGCCCTTCTCGACCGCCAGCTCAACCTCGCCCGCACCCGGGCCCACTCCACGGCCCTGCAGGCCCTGGGAAGCAGCCGCTTCCACGCCATCGCGGACAAGGTCGCGGTCCTGGCCAGCGAGGTCCCCCTGACCAAGACCGCCGGCACCACCGACCTCCGCCCCCTCGCCCAGGCGGCCGAGGGCCGCCTCACGGACGCCGTGGCCGCCCTTCCCCTCATCACCGCGGGAAGCCCGTACAACGCCGCGGCCCTCATCCACGGTCTGTCCCCGGACACGGTCCCGCACCCGCAGGACGCCCCGTGGCACCAGGTCCGTCTGCTTCTGCGCCTGCACCGCTACGCCCGTGAGGCCCTGCGCGGCGAGCCCAACGGCAACGGCGTCGTCGACCTGCGCCTGCTCTCCGCCGGCCAGGCCCTGAACCGCCACCGCGACGCCTCGGAGGCGGCGGCAGCGGCGGCCCAGGCGGCCCGTACCCCCCGCATCGCCCCCGCGACGGCGTACGCCCTCGGTGTGCTCCACGCCGACCAGCGCCACGAGGTCGAGGCGGCCCGTTTCGCGTTCCAGCAGTCCTGGCAGAAGGAATCCGTCAGCACGTCATGACCGGCCACGCCACGAGGAGGCGGTCAGGTGAGCTCCCCCGACGACACCACGGTTCAGGCGGCCGGCTGCGTTCTGTGGCGCCGCTCCCCCGTCACGGGCGAGCTGGAGGTCTGCCTCGTCCACCGGCCGAAATACGACGACTGGTCATGGCCGAAGGGCAAGCTCAAGCGCGACGAGGAGGCACTCGCCGGTGCCCTGCGCGAGGTGGCGGAGGAGACGGGCTGCCGGGCCGTGCCGGGCACCGAGCTGCCCACCCAGCACTACTTCGCGAACGGCCGCCCCAAGCAGGTCCGCTACTGGGCGGCCGAGGCGGTATCCTGCGAGTTTTCCCCGACGGACGAGGTGGACCGGGTCCTGTGGCTGACCCCCGCCGCCGCCCGGGCCCGACTCACGCAGCCCCACGACCGCCCCTACGTCGACGCGCTGCTGTCCTTGGCCGGTGCATGAAGCGGAACCCGCACGTGCTCTCCCCGTAAGCGTTCCGTGACCTAACCACACCTTCGGCAGGGGTTCACCCCTCGTTCATTTATGGCCATAGGCGGCTTCACCTGATCTGCCTAATTTCAGCCTTACCCGACGCGAACCGCGCCAGCCGCGTGTCAGCGTCGCGCGTCACCCGGACTCTCCGCACGCCGCCGATTCAGGACGGCGGCCTCTGGAAGGAATTCAAGTGAAGCTTCAGCGCATGAACCGGCGGGCCCTCGCTCTCGGTGCTCTCGCCGTCTCCGGCGCCCTGGCCCTCACGGCGTGCGGCTCCGACGACACGAGCACCGGCAGCGGCGGCTCGTCCGCGGCCGCCAAGCCCGGCAGCATCAAGTGTGACGACGCCAAGGGCCAGCTGCTGGCCGACGGCTCCTCGGCGCAGAAGAACGCGATCGACGCCTGGGTCAAGCAGTTCGCCGTCGCCTGCCAGGGCGTGCAGATCAACTACAAGGGCGGCGGCTCCGGCGCCGGCGTCACCGCGTTCACCCAGGGCCGCGTCGCCTTCGCCGGCTCCGACTCGGCGCTGAAGCCCGAAGAGGTCACGGCCTCCAAGAAGGTCTGCTCCGGCGGCCAGGGCATCAACCTTCCGATGGTCGGCGGCCCGATCGCGGTCGGTTACAACGTCAACGGCGTGGACAACCTCGTCCTGGACGCCTCGACGCTGGCGAAGATCTTCAACAACGAGATCACCAACTGGAACGACCCGGCGATCAAGAAGCTGAACCCCGACGCGAAGCTTCCGGACCTCAAGATCCAGGCGTTCCACCGCTCGGACGACTCCGGCACCACGGACAACTTCACCAAGTACCTGATGGCCACCGCCAAGAAGGACTGGCCCTACGACGGCGGCAAGACCTGGCAGGCCAAGGGCGGCCAGTCCGCCTCCGGCTCCTCCGGTCTCGCCCAGCAGGTGAAGCAGACCAACGGCGCCATCAGCTACTTCGAGCTGTCGTACGCCAAGGACGGCATGAAGACCGTCGACCTCGACACGGGCGCCGCCCAGCCGGTCAAGGCCTCCGTGGAGAACGCCACCAAGGCCATCTCCGAGGCCAAGGTCGTCGGCACGGGCAAGGACCTCGCCCTGGAGCTGAACTACGGCACCAAGGCCGAGGGCGCGTACCCGATGGTCCTCGTCACGTACGAGATCGTCTGCGACAAGGGCAACAAGTCCGACACGCTGCCCGCCACCAAGGCGTTCCTGCGCTACATCGCCTCGGAGGAGGGCCAGAAGGTCCTCGCCGAGAACGACTACGCGCCGATCCCCGCCGACATCATCTCCCAGGTCCGCACCACCGTCGATGGCCTGAGCTGACCCGAGTGCGGCCCGGTCCCCTCCCAGGGACCGGGCCGCGCCGTCCGGTGCACCGCCGCCAGTGGCCGTACGTCCCGTACGGCTCCGCAGAGCCGCCGCACAGCGCGCACGGCTCCGCAGACCGGAGAACCTGATGGACACATCAACGCAGATAACCGACGCACCTCCCCCCGCACCACAGCCCACCGCCGACAAGCGCACCGCGCGCGGGGTCACCCGGCCCGGAGACCGGATCTTCCTCGGTCTCTCCCGCGGCTCCGGCATCCTGCTGCTGGTGATCATGGCCGCGATCGCGGCCTTCCTCACCTACCGCGCCTCCCTCGCGATCAGCGAGGACGAGGGCAACTTCCTCACCACCTTCCAGTGGGACACCAACGCCACTCCGCCGGTCTTCGGCATCGCCGTACTGGCCTTCGGCACGGTGGTCTCCTCGATCATCGCCATGGTCATCGCGGTCCCGATCGCGGTCGCCATCGCGCTGTTCCTCACGCACTACGCCCCGCGCAAGCTGAGCGGCGTGATCGCCTATGTGATCGACCTGCTCGCCGCCGTGCCGTCCATCGTCTACGGCCTGTGGGGCGCCCTGATCCTCGTGCCGCAGATGAACGGCCTCTTCGGCTGGCTGAACAACTACCTCGGCTGGACCGGCCTCTTCTCCTGGGAGGGCGGCCCCGCCCGCTCGATGCTGACCGTCGGCATCCTGCTCGCGATCATGATCCTGCCGATCATCACCAACGTGAGCCGCGAGGTCTTCCGCCAGGTCCCGCAGATGCACGAGGAAGCGGCCCTGGCGCTCGGCGCCACCCGCTGGGAAGTGATCCGCATGGCGGTCATCCCCTTCGGCCGCTCCGGCGTCATCTCCGCCTCGATGCTCGGCCTCGGCCGCGCCCTCGGCGAGACGATGGCCGTCGCCACCGTGCTCTCCCCGACCTTCGACATCCAGGCCAGCCTGCTCAACCCGGGCGGCGGCACGTTCGCGCAGAACATCGCCAGCAAGTTCGGTGAGGCCAGTGTCTTCGGCCAGGACGCGCTGATCGCCTCCGGTCTGGTCCTGTTCGTCATCACCCTGGTGGTCAACGGCGCGGCCCGCGCGATCATCGCCCGCCGCAAGGAGTACTCGGGGGCCAACGCATGAGCACCGCATCCATCACCCCGAAGGGCCCCGGCACCCTGCGCGGCGCCCGCCTGCCCAAGTGGTCCCCCTACGCCATCGCCGCCGGCTCCGTCGCCGTCGCGATCGGCATCGGCCTCGGCGCCGGCCTGGACAGCCGCGTCCAGTGGGGCCTGATCGCCGCGATCCTCTACGTCGTCGGCACATACGCCATCGCCACGGCCGTCGAGGGCAAGCGACAGGCCAAGGACCGCATCGCGACCTCCCTCGTCTGGGTCGCCTTCCTGCTCGCCGTCATCCCGCTGGCCTCGCTGGTGTGGTCGACGATCACGCGCGGTGTGAAGGTCCTCGACGTCTACTTCCTGACGCACTCCATGGGCATCGTCGCCGACACCGAGCCCGGCGGCGGCATCTACCACGCCATCCTCGGCACCCTGGAGCAGGTCGGTCTCGCCACGCTGATCGCCGCGCCGATCGGCGTGCTCACCGCGATCTACCTCGTGGAGTACGGCCAGGGCAAGCTCTCCAAGGCCATCACGTTTTTCGTCGACGTCATGACCGGCATCCCGTCGATCGTCGCGGGTCTGTTCATCCTCAGCCTCATGCTGATCTTCGAGATGCAGCCCTTCGGCTTCGCCGGCTCGCTGGCCCTGGCCATCCTGATGATGCCGGTCGTCGTCCGCTCCACGGAGGAGATGCTCAAGCTCGTCCCGAACGAGCTGCGCGAGGCCTCCCTGGCGCTCGGCGTCCCGAAGTGGCGCACCATCCTGAAGGTGGTCCTGCCGACCTCTATCGGCGGCATCACCACGGGCATCATGCTGTCGATCGCCCGCATCGCCGGCGAGACCGCCCCGGTCCTGCTGCTGGTGTGGGGCAACCCCTTGATCAACCCGAACCCGTTCGAGGGTGCGCAGGCCTCACTGCCGCTGTACATCTACCAGCAGTGGGCCAACAGCGCGGGCTCCGGTGCGGCGTACGACCGTGCCTGGGCGGCGTCGCTCACCCTGATCGCCTTCGTGATGATCCTGAACCTGGTGGCCCGCGGGATCGCCCGCTGGAAGGCCCCGAAGACCGGTCGCTGACGCGGCCATACAGCGACTGTCTGAGTCTGGAAGTGAAGTAGTGATGGCCAAGCGAATCGACGTAAGCGGACTGACCGCCTACTACGGCTCCCACAAGGCGATCGAGGACATCTCGATGACCGTCGAGCCGCGCTCGGTGACGGCGTTCATCGGCCCCTCCGGCTGCGGCAAGTCGACGTTCCTGCGCACGCTGAACCGCATGCACGAGGTGACGTCCGGCGGCCGGGTCGAGGGCAAGGTGCTCCTGGACGACGAGGACCTCTACGGCACGGGCATCGACCCGGTGTCCGTGCGCCGTGAGGTCGGCATGGTGTTCCAGCGGCCGAACCCGTTCCCCACGATGTCGATCTTCGACAACGTGGCGGCGGGCCTGCGGCTGAACGGCAGCTACCGCAAGAACGAGCTCGCCGACATCGTCGAGCGCTCCCTCAAGGGCGCGAACCTCTGGAACGAGGTCAAGGACCGCCTGAACAAGCCCGGCTCGGGCCTCTCCGGCGGTCAGCAGCAGCGTCTGTGCATCGCGCGGGCGATCGCGGTCGAGCCGAACGTGCTCCTCATGGACGAGCCCTGCTCGGCGCTCGACCCGATCTCCACCCTCGCCATCGAGGACCTGATCGGCGAGCTCAAGGAGCGCTTCACGATCGTCATCGTGACGCACAACATGCAGCAGGCGGCGCGCGTCTCCGACCGCACGGCGTTCTTCAACCTCTCGGCCGTCGGCCAGCCCGGCAAGCTCATCGAGATCGACGAGACGGAGCGCATCTTCTCCAACCCGTCGGTCCAGGCCACCGAGGACTACATCTCCGGCCGCTTCGGCTGATCCGGCTCGGCCGCCGAGACTCCTCGCGGTGCTGCATGGCGGTGCCACCGCGAGGCCGAAAAGGGCCCGCCCCTACTCCCAGGGGCGGGCCTTTCGCGTACTCGCTCAGCTGTCTACAGGAATGCCGGGTTCACGTTTCTACAGGAACGCCAGGTTCACGATCCCGAACGACGCCGCGGCGACCAGCGCGGCCGCCGGCATCGTGATGAACCAGCCGAGAATGATGTTCTTGGCGACGCCCCACCGCACGGCGTTCACGCGCTTCGTCGCGCCCACGCCCATGATCGCGGAAGTGATCACATGCGTCGTGGAGATCGGCGCCTTGAACAGGAACGCCGTGGTGAACATGATCGACGCGCCCGTGGTCTCCGCCGCGAACCCCTGCGGCGGGTCCAGCTCGATGATCTTCCGCCCCAGCGTCCGCATGATCCGCCAGCCACCGGCGTACGTGCCCAGCGACAGCATCACCGCACAGGCGATCTTCACCCACACCGGAATCGGATCGCCGTAGTCCTCGACATCCGCGATGACGAGCGCCATCACCACGATGCCCATCGTCTTCTGCGCGTCCTGCAGACCGTGCCCCAGCGCCATACCGGCGGCCGAGACGGTCTGGGCTATGCGGAAACCCCTCTTGGCCTTGTGGGGGTTGGCCTTGCGGAAGATCCACATGATCGCGGTCATCACCAGATAGCCGGCCAGCAGACCGACCACGGGAGAGATGAACATCGGGATGACGACCTTCTCCAGCACCCCGCTCCAGTAGACCGTCGTCCCGCCGGCCAGCGCCGCGCCCACCATGCCGCCGAAGAGCGCGTGCGAGGAGGACGAGGGCAGTCCGAAGTACCAGGTGATGAGGTTCCAGACGATCGCGCCCACCAGCGCGGCGAAGAGGATCCCCATCCCCTTCGACCCGACGGGCGTCTGGATCAGCCCCTCGCTGACGGTCTTGGCGACCCCGGAGCCCATGAACGCGCCGGCGAGGTTCATCACCGCGGCCATGGCCAGCGCGGCCCGCGGCGTCAGCGCCCGCGTGGACACGGACGTGGCGATCGCGTTCGCCGAGTCGTGGAAGCCGTTGGTGTACGTGAAGAAGAGCGCGACCGCGATGGTCACGACCAGAGCGAAGGTGTCCATGTAGGGCTCAGGACTCCTTGACGGCGATGGTCTCCACCGTGTTCGCCACGTGCTCGAACGCGTCCGCCGCCTCTTCCAGCACGTCCACGATCTGCTTCAGCTTGAGGACCTCCATGGCGTCGTACTTGCCGTTGAAGAGGTGCGCGAGCAGCTTGCGGTGGATCTGGTCGGCCTGGTTCTCCAGCCGGTTGACCTCGATCCAGTACTCGGTGAGGTTCTCCATCGTGCGCAGATGCGGCATCGCTTCGGCCGTCAGTTCGGCAGCGCGCGCCAGTACCTCGATCTGCTGGTCGACGCCCTTGGGCAGTTCCTCGACGTTGTAGAGGACGACCAGGTCGACGGCCTCCTCCATGAAGTCCATGATGTCGTCGAGGGACGAGGCGAGGGAGTAGATGTCCTCGCGGTCGAAGGGCGTGATGAACGAGGAGTTCAGCTGGTGGAAGATCGCGTGCGTGGCGTCGTCACCTGCGTGTTCCGCTGCCCGCATACGCTCTGCGATCTCGGCCCGGGCGGATGCGTCCGCCCCGAGCAGTTCCATCAGGAGCTTGGAGCCCGTGACGATGTTGTCCGCGGAGGCGGCGAACATGTCGTAGAAGCTCGTCTCCCTGGGGGTCAGACGAAAGCGCACGTTGGGGTCCTCGGGGTGCTTCGGTTTCGGTCTGGCTGATGCTAGGCGCATCATCCGGCCACGGCTATCGGGCCGCCCCCCAGTGTCGCCCATCGG
Source organism: Streptomyces sp. NPDC057002 (assembly GCF_042673825.1). NCBI lineage: Bacteria > Bacillati > Actinomycetota > Actinomycetes > Kitasatosporales > Streptomycetaceae > Streptomyces > Streptomyces sp. NPDC057002. Next base: position 20,881 of record NZ_JBHURZ010000006.1, on the reverse strand, counting down.
GCACAGTGGTGAGCACGGGGGCGGTCCGAGGGGCCGTATACCCAGCAAAGTTCGGTACCATATACCCACTAGGGGTATATGTCGGCTCACTGCCCACCAGGAGGACCCGATGACGGACGTGACCGACGCCACCGATGTCGGAAATGTCACCGACACCGGCGTTCACGGGTACCACAAGCAGAAGGACGAACACCTCAAGCGCCTGCGCCGCATCGAGGGCCAGATCCGCGGCCTGCAGCGCATGGTCGACGAGGACGTCTACTGCATCGACATACTCACGCAGGTCTCCGCCTCCACCAAGGCCCTGCAGTCCTTCGCCCTGCAGCTGCTGGAGGAGCACCTGCGCCACTGCGTCGCCGACGCGGCCCTCAAGGGCGGCGACGAGATCGACGCGAAGGTGAAGGAGGCGACCCAGGCGATCGCCCGCATGCTGCGGACGTGAGCCGGTTACCTCCGGGCGGCCGAGGCGTCCCGCTCCTCGGCCACTTTCAGCACCTCGTCGATGCTCTGCATGCTGAGCCGCTCCTCGTGCGCGGCCGAGGCCGCGATGATCAGCTCTCCGCACAGCTCGATCTCGGCGAGGGCCACGTAGTCCTGAACTGCCGTACCGCCGACCGGAGCCACGTGCATCACCTCGTCTCTGCCGTTACCGACTTCCTAGAGTAGGGAGCGGCCTACACACCGCGCATGGCACGGACGGGCTAGTTCACGCCGGTCAGTTCTCGGCGATCTTGCCCGCGTAGATGTCGTCGTCGTCCGGCAACCGTACGCGCACCGAAGCCCCGAAAGCGTAGAGCAGCGTGGTCGAGGCGACGGCGACGGGGCTCTTCTGCTGCCCGCCCACGAAGCTGAACCGGTGCCGGACCTTGCGGAGGCGGCCCTCGTCGTCGAGGTAGGCGTCGAACGGCACCTCGGCCGTGGCGAACCCTTTCGCCGCCGCGGCCAGGGCTTCTTCGTTGGCGCCGGAGGCCCGCTTCGCGGCGACACCGAGATCGGCCGTCCCCCGGTAGTGCCGCACCCCGGTGCCCGCGACCTCGGTCCTGCCCACGTATGTCGCCGTCCGCGTCCCGCGCAGCACCTCGGCCGCCGCGAACGGATCGGTGACCCCGCCCGTGACGAGGTTCCCGTCGGACAGGGTCCGCGTGTCCACCCGCACCCACTTGTCCGGCGGCACACCGGCGCCCCGGTTCTTCATGAACAACGCCCCGGGCGCGAGCAGTTCGGTGATGGGCCGATGCTCCATGGCCCCCGCGGGATCCTGCGGCAGCAGCACCTTCAGCCGCCCCATCCGCTTGCGGTAGTCGTAGACCCCGGCGCCCCGGATGGTCACCCGGGTGCCGCCGGCCGCCATCTCCATCGACGTACGGGCCTTCGAACTCCCCGCCGCCACCAGCCGGTCGGCGGCCCGGTGCAGCACGACGACCGCGTCCCCGCCGCGGGAGTCACCGGCGGCCGCGTCACCGCCCGAACACCCGCCGGCCCCCAGCCCCGCCCCGGCCACGATCGCGGCCGCGACGACCGCCGCACCCGTCCGCCTGTGCCACCGTTCCCGCTGCCGCCCAGTCATCGCCTGCCTACCCCCAGCCGGTACGTCCGTCACGGGCCCCCTCGTTGCTCCGGATAACGACGGGTATGTGCCCCCCGTCACGCGAGTACGCGGCTGTGACCATGCAAGCCCTTTACCTGCGATGGGTAACGTGGTCCCCGTGGCGCAGCGGGACGGGCCGGAACACCTCACGACGACAACGGAGAAGGGCCGCTTCTGCATGGCCCACTGCACCTGCGGCTGGCGCGGCCCGGCCAGAAGAGCGAGAAGCCAGGCGCGCACGGACGCGGAGAAGCACGCGGCGGGCTGACAAGGCCGGACACCATGGAACCCCCACCTCCACGGCCCCGTCTCCCACGACGGAACCACCGGGAGGCCCCATGGAACGGCGTACATTCCTCGCAGCCGGCACGGCAGGCATAGCCGCAGCCGCGACACCCTTCACCACCGCCTGCACGAAGTCGGACACGGGCGCCGGGGCCAGAGCCACCGCCAGGACCGCGACCACCACCACGAAGTCGAACGTCACCGCGGCCAACTGGTCCGCCCTCGCCCGCGACCTCAACGGCCCCCTCGTCCGCCCGGGCGACTCCGCCTGGACCACGGCCCGGCAGCTGTACAACACCCGCTTCGACACCCTCAAGCCCGCCGCGGTCGCGTACGTGGACCACCCGGACGACATCCGCACGGCCCTGGCCTACGCCCGCGCCCACTCCTTGCGCGTGGCGATCCGCAACGGCGGCCACTCCTACGCCGGCTGGTCCTCGGGCGACGGCCGCCTGATCATCGACGTCTCGAAGCTCAACCGCGTCCGTTCCTCCGGCAGTACCGCGGTGGTCGGCGCCGGCGCCAAGCTCATCGACGTCTACCGCGCCCTCACCGCGAAGGGCGTCACGATCCCCGCCGGCTCCTGCCCCACCGTCGGCGTCTCCGGCCTCACCCTCGGCGGCGGACACGGCGTGGTCTCCCGCGCGTACGGCCTGACCTGCGACAGCCTCACCCAGGCCACGCTGATCACCGCGGACGGCAAGCAGCTCACCGCCAACGCCCGCGAGAACAAGGACCTCTTCTGGGCCCTGCGCGGAGCCGGCAACGGCAACTTCGGCGTCGTGACGGAACTGCACTTCAAGACCCACCCGGCACCGCAGGGCGTCTCGGCGTATCTGTCCTGGCCCTCGTCGAAGGCGGCCGCGGTAGTGAAGGCCTGGCAGGAGTGGGGCCCGTCACAGCCGGACGAGATCTGGTCGTCCCTCCATCTGGCGAGCGCCGCCGGCGGCAGGCCGACCGTCTCCGTCGCGGCGTTCTCCCTCGGGACCTACGGCGAGCTCAAGAACGCGGTCGACCGCCTCGCCGACCGCGTCGGCGCCCCGGCGAGCAGCGTCTCCCTGAAGCGGCGCTCCTACGAGGAGTCGATGGAGGTGTACGCCGGCTGCTCCTCGTTCCCGACGGACGCCCAGTGCCATCTGCCGGGCTCGACCCCGGGCCGTTCCCCGAAGGGCGCGCTGGGCCGCGAGACCTACGCCGCGGCATCGGACTTCTTCGACCGCTCCCTCTCCGCCGCCGGCATCCGCACGCTGCTGTCCCAGATCAGCTCGGTACGCGGCGGCACGGGCAGCATCGCGCTCACCGCGCTGGGCGGAGCGGTGAACCGCGTCTCCCCGACGTCCACGGCCTTCGTCCACCGCCGCTCGCGCATGCTGGCCCAGTACATCGCCGCCTGGCGCCCGGGCACGACGGGCGCCACGGCCCGCGACTGGCTGGCCTCGGCCCACAAGTCCATGCGCCCCCACGCCTCGGGCGCGGCCTACCAGAACTACACGGACCCGACCCTGACGAACTGGCGCAAGGCGTACTACGGAGACGCGGCAAGCCGCCTGACAAAACTGAAGAACGAGTACGACCCGAACCGCTTCTTCACGTACCCACAGGCGCTATAGGCGCCCAGCTGACCCAGCTGACCCAGCTGCGGGCAATCGTGCCGCCAAGGGCGGCACGGGTGGGCGGTGGGGGTCCCCCCGCTCGAGCGAAGCCGAGAGTGGGGGAGGCACCCCGCTCCGCCGGGCTGCGCACCCATCCGCCCTCAGCAGCGACGCCGGTCACTACGCAGCAAGGTCCCGCTCAGAAGCCGACTCCCGCCGCGCCCCGGGAATCACCGCACCCTCCCCGTCAACGCCCCCACGCCCACGAGCCCGCACAAGCCACCCCGCCCGAGGCGACCGCTCAACCGCCCGAGTCACCGGCGTCAGCAACGCCATCGCCACCGGCGACAACAGCAACGCCACAGCCGTACCCAGCGCGAACCCGCCCACGACATCCGTCGGGTAGTGCACACCCATGTAGACACGGATGAACCCGCCGAACACCGCCAGCACCAACGCGACGAGCCCGAACTTCCGGTTGGCGACAAACAGCCCCACCGCCAGCGCCATGACGAGCGTCGCGTGGTCGCTCACGAACGAGTAGTCGGTCTTGCCACTGACGAGCACCTCGAGCCCCTGATGGTCGAGGAACGGCCTCGGCCGCTCCACGAACCCCCGTATCGGGACGTTCACCAGCACGGCGATCCCCGCCGCCAGCGGCGCCCAGATCAGCGCCGCGACGGAGGACGCCGCGTCCTCGTCCCCCCGGCGCCGCACGGTCCACCAGCACCAGACCACGAGCAGGACGATGGCGAGCAGCAGCCCGTACTCGCCCACGAACTCCATGACCCGGTCGAACCACCCTGGCGCGTCCTTGGCCAGGCCATTGATGTCGTACAGCAGGTCGACGTCAGGGTTCGACCCGGATTCGGCGAGTCCAGCCATGGTGCTGCGGCCCCTTCGTCGTCTCTCCCGGCGCACCTGTGCGTACGCCGCTCCTGCCACCCCCGTGGTTGTAGATCCGCTTCCGCACTGACGTCCGCTCGGCTACGTCATCAGGAACGCACGGTCCCCGTTGATACGTTCCACACTCCACCGAATGATCACGCAGACGTTATCGAAGAGAGATACGTCTTCGCAGCTCAGGGGGTGGGTTCACGCTCGGCTCACACCGTGGTGGGCAGTGCTTTCGCGCCATCTTCGGTGACTCGCGTGGCTCCGAAGTAATCGGGGGTGTCGATCGGGTCGAACCGGATCACAGCACCTGTACGCGGCGCGTCGATCATGTACCCGCCTCCGACATAAATACCGACATGCCGGATGGCCCGTGAATTGGTGGGGTCGTCCGAGAAGAACACGAGGTCGCCGGGGAGCAGTTCGTCCCGGCTCGGGTGCGGGCCCGCGTTGTACTGGTCGTTGGCGACGCGCGGGAGCTTGATGCCCACGGTCTCGTAGGCGGCCTGGGTCAGTCCCGAGCAGTCGAAGCGTCCGCCCTGCTCAGCGGTACCGGTGCCGCCCCACAGATAGGGCGTGCCGAGCTTCTTCTGCGCGTACTCGATCGCGCCGGCGGCCTGCTCGGAGGGGTCGACCCGTCCGACGGGCGCCGCGAAGCTCTCCGAGAGCGTCGTGATCCTCTTCACGTAGTTCCGGGTCTCGGTGTACGGCGGAACGCCCCCGTACTTGATCACCGCGTACGCCCCGGCGTTGTACGCGGCCAGCATGTTTTCAGTCAGATTCCCGCCGACCTTCTTCACGTACGAGGCGAGTTCGCAGTCGTACGAGGCGGCGGAGGGAATCGCGTCCTTGGGGTCCCAGACGTCCCGGTCCCCGTCCTTGTCCCCGTCGATGCCGTGCGAGGCCCAGGTGCCGGGAATGAACTGCGCTATCCCCTGCGCGGCGGCGTGGCTCTGCGCCCTCGGGTTGAACCCGCTCTCCTGGTAGAGCTGGGCGGCGAGCAGGGCCGGGCTGATGGCGGGGCAGAGGTTGCCCCACTTCTGCACAAGGCCCGAGTACGCGGCGGGCACCGCCCCCTTGGCCAGTGCCTTCGCCCCACCGCCCACGCCGTTGGCCAGGTTCCCGGCGACGATGTAGACCCCGACGACGAGCAGCATCACGAAGGCCAGGGCGGAGCTGATCGCAACACCCGCCACGATCCATGCCTTACGCACCGTCAACCGCCCCTCACCGCACGCGAGTCCGTCGCCTGGTCAGTGTAGAGGGGGCTGCCGCACTCAGGAATGATCACGAAGAGGAGAGTCGGGGGCGGAAAGAAGAACCGGCCACGGCACGTGCGGCACGGCGGAAGCACGCCCGGGGGAACCGGCGCACGGGGTCGTCACAGGAGCGGGTCGCTCGGGTCGCTCGCCCCTCTTACGCCGGTTCGCCCACGGTCAGCGGGAACAGCGTGCCCGTCAGCTCCTCCGACACCCGCCACAGCCGGCGGGCCGTCAACGGGTCGCTGGCCGCGCGGGAGCGGCCCACCAGGGTCGGGCCGCCACGCATCTCGCCCAGGCCGTCGGGTCCCACGTAGCTCGCGCCGGGCAGGTCCTGGGTGGCGGCGTAGAGGGTGGGGAGGGCGCCCGCCCGGTCGTCCTGCGCGAGGAACCTGTTGCCGAGGCGCATGAAGGCGCGCGCCGCCAGGCTGGCCGCGTGGCTCTGGAGGTTGGTGGCCGAGTAGCCGGGGTGGGCGGCCAGGGCGCGGACGGGGGAGCCCGACTCCGCCAGCCGGCGCTGGAGTTCCAGGGTGAACAGGAGGTTCGCCAGCTTGGACTGGGCGTAGGCGCGCTGCGGGGTGTAGCCCGTCGTCAGGTCCAGGTCGTCGAAGCCGATCCGCGCGCCGCCCCAGCGGTGGGCGCCGGAGGAGACCGTGACGACGCGGTCGGTGATGTGCGGGAGCAGCAGGTTGGTCAGGGCGAAGTGACCGAGATGGTTCGTGCCGAACTGCATCTCGAAGCCGTCCTTGGTGTGCTGCCTGGGGAGCATCATCACGCCGGCGTTGTTGATCAGCGCGTGCAGCGGCTCCCGCCAGGCCTCGGCGAACTCCCGCACGGAGGAGAGGTCCGCCAGGTCCAGGCGCCGCACCTCGGCGCTGCCGTGCACCCTTGCCGCCGCGGCGCGCCCCCGCTCCGGATCCCGTACGGCGAGGACGACATGCGCCCCGGCCCGGGCCAGCGCGTCGGCCGCGGTGAGACCGATGCCGCTGTTGGCGCCGGTGACGACGACGGTCCGGCCGGCGAGGTCGGGCAGGCGGCGCGCGTTCCATGTCTCGTTGCTCTTCTTCTCAGCCATACCCACGAATGTAGGCGCCGACAACAATGCTGTCAATGACAACAATGATGTCGGTATCAACATCGGGATACGATGGTGCCCATGCCCGAGAGCCGCCCCTACCACCACGGAGACCTGCGCTCCACCCTGCTCGCCGGCGCCGAGCGCACCCTGCGGGAGAAGGGGGCCGGCGCGCTCTCGCTGCGCGAACTGGCCCGCGAGGCCGGTGTCAGCCATGCCGCGCCCGGCCGCCACTTCAAGGACAAGCAGGCCCTGCTCAACGCCCTGGCACTCGCCGGATACGACCGGCTGGGCCAGGCCCTGACCGGCGCCGACGACTCCGCCCTCCCGCTGGAGCGGCGGCTGACCGCCCTCGCCCGGGCCTATCTCGCCTTCGCGATCGACAACGCCGAGCTGCTGGAGCTCATGTACGCCCGCAAGCACGAGCCGGACGCCTCGGAGCAGATGGCCGCGGCCGTCGACCGGACGGTGGGCTCCCTGGAGCGGGTCATCGCCGACGCCCAGGAGCGCGGCGAGATCATCGCGGGCGACCCGCGGCACCTCACCCTGCTGACCGGCGCCACCCTCCAGGGCATCGCCTCCTTCGCTGCGGGCGGCATGCTCGCCCCCGAGGCGGCCCTGGACGGCATCGAGGAGCTCGTCCACCTCCTCCTGCACGGCCTCAAGCCCCGCTGATCCCGGGCCCCTTGGTCAAGCCGCGCCCAACCCCCGGCCATCGAGCCGCCATCGACCGGTAAGCCCGGTCTCCCCTTCAGTAAGGCGGAAGTCAGGATTCCGAAAGCCGTCTTGTTGTCACGTACTCAACAAGCGATCGTCGTCGCGGGTCGCCGCCCCCGCCGGGAACCGCACCGGCGGACCCCCCGCCCGCAGGCCTCTGTCCACCACTGCCAGGAGGCTGTACCTTGCGCACGACATCGCCCAACACCCCCTCCACCCGCCGCAGACGGCTCCGCACCGCCTCCGCCGTCACCGCCACCGCCGCACTCCTGCTCACCGGCCTCACCACCGCCGCCACCACCGCCCAGGCCCAGGCCCAGACCCAGATCCAGGCCCAGGAGAACTCCTCCAAGGTCACCTGGACGCGGTCCTGCGCTCTCCCTCAGCACAAGAACGAGATGGCCTGCAACGCCCTGCGCGTCACGGGCGGCCGCACCGCCTTCCAGCAGCAGCACGGCATCTCGGCCAAGGCCGCCGAGGCCTCCTCCCCCTCCGGCTACGGCCCCTCCGACCTCCAGGACGCCTACGGCCTGGCCTCCGCCGCCGCCGGCAACGGCTCCGGCCGCACCATCGCCATCGTCGACGCCTACGACGACCCCAACGCCGAGTCGGACCTCGCCACCTACCGCTCGCACTACGGCCTGCCCGCCTGCACCACCGCGAACGGCTGCTTCAAGAAGGTGAGCCAGACCGGCTCCACGACCTCCCTCCCCACCGCCGACAGCGGCTGGGCCGGCGAGATCTCCCTCGACCTCGACATGGCGAGCGCCGTCTGCCCGAACTGCCACATCACGCTCGTCGAGGCCAAGTCCGCCTCCATGACCAACCTGGGCACCGCCGTCAACGAGGCCGTCGGCCTGGGCGCCAAGTACGTCTCCAACAGCTACGGCGGCGGCGAATCCTCCTCCGACCCGACGTACGACTCCTCGTACTTCGACCACCCTGGTGTCGCCATCACCGTCAGCGCGGGCGACGCGGGCTACGGCGCCGAGTACCCGGCGGCCTCCAAGTACGTGACGGCCGTCGGCGGCACCAAGCTCACCACCTCCTCCACCACCCGCGGCTGGACCGAGAGCGTCTGGAAGACCAGCAGCACCGAAGGCACCGGCTCCGGCTGCTCCGCCTACGACGCCAAGCCCGCCTGGCAGACCGACACCGGCTGCGCCAAGCGCATGATCGCCGACGTCTCGGCCGTAGCCGACCCGGCGACCGGTGTCTCCGTCTACGACACCTACGGCGCCGACGGCCAGGGCTGGGCCACCTACGGCGGCACCAGCGCCTCCGCCCCGATCATCGCGAGCGTCTACGCCCTGGCCGGCACCCCCTCCAGCGGCTCCTACCCGGCGAAGTTCCCCTACGCGAACACCTCCGCCCTGAACGACGTCACCAGCGGCTCCAACGGCAGCTGCACCACCGGCTACTTCTGCACCGCCCGGACGGGCTACGACGGCCCGACCGGCTGGGGCACTCCCGAGGGACTCGGCGCCTTCACCGGCTGACCCCTCCCCTCCCGTGACAGAACGTCACCGGGGAACGGGCCGCAGCATCCCAGCCGCGGCCCGTTCCCCGCGTTAGGTAGCCTTCACCCGGAGAACACGGGCGCGACCTTTCACCCGACCGACCGTCAAAAACGGTCCGTAAAGGTGACACAGGACGTAAAAAGGCACAACGACGGAACCTCACGACAGGTTTCGCTCAGGCCTCATTGCCCGTCGTGACCTGCCGTGATACACAGAGTGACCATACGATCCTTCGCACACAGTCCGTCGCCTCCCCTAGGGGCCGGCGCGAAACGGTGGCAAGGTATTCGTACGAAACCCGCCAATCAATGACGCCAAGTCGACATCCGACAGCGTCATTGTCGGCGAGAATGAGGCCTGACCTCTGCACGACCGCAGAGGGTGCGGAACTACCCAACAGGGGCGGTGACTTACATGCTCTTTGCGGCCGATAAGGGAGACATCAACACGATCATCGGCGGGATCGCTCCGGACTGGGGCCCCTTCGGCAGCCTGGGCAACGAGGCCAAGGTGATGATCGAGGTCGTGATGGCGGTCGCCATTCTGCTCTGCCTCGGCATCGCCATCTGGGGCGCGGCGAAGCAACGCATCGGCGCGACGGCCCTCCGGGACACCTTCAGCGCCGAACAGGGCAAGGGCCTCATCATCGCCGGCCTCACCGGAGTCTTCATCATCGGCTCCCTCGGCACGCTGTTCACCATCGTGTACGGCATGGCCGTGTAGCCCGGGCACCGTCCGCCCGGCCGGGCACGCCCGGCTCCCTCTCCATCCCACCCGCCCGTCGTGCCCACCGGCTGAGGTTGCGTTTCCCTGATGTCGAGTCACCACACCGCGCCCGCGCGGGAACCAGCACGGCTACCGTCGTACGAGGAGTATGAGAAGTACGACCGGTACCAAGTGTTTCCGCACGACGTCGAGGGGGCGTACGCGGCATGAGTCTCGGTGACGAGCACGAGGCCTCCGGCGGCTACGGCGGCACGGGCCAGACCCGCACCCGCCTGCCCGACACCGGCCCCGACGCCTACGGCACCCCCCGCCGCGGCCCCCGCTCCTCGTCCCGCAGCCTGGTCACGGTGGTCGGCGTAGTGGTCCTCCTCCTCGCGGCAATCGCCTTCGCGAACCGCGGGGGTGGGGATTCCGACAAGAGCGACACGACCGGCAACAAACCGGAGACATCGGCCACGGCGCCCTCGGGCCAACGCCCCGTCCAGTCCAAGTCGGGCGGCATCCCGTCGGGCTTCGCACAGAGCCAGGAGGGGGCGGAGAGCGCGGCGGCCAACTACGCCGTGGTGCTGGTCTCGGCCGACATCCTCAAGCCCGCGCGGCGCACCGATATCGTCCGCCAGGTGTTCGACGCCGGCCGAGTCTCCGAGCTGGAGAAGAATCTCGACCAGGTGTACGACAAGGCGTTCCTCGACAAGGTCGGCCTGAACGAGAACGGCGAAGCGCCTCAGGGCAGCACGTACGTCTCCCGCACCATGCCGGTCGGCACCAGAACCACCGAATACTCGGGCAGCGCCGCCACCGTCGAGGTCTGGTGCACGGGCGTGTTCGGGATGACGGGGGAGAGCTCGCAGAACCCGGTCACCAACGACTGGTTCACAATGACCCTGCGGTTGCGCTGGACCGACGGCGACTGGAAGGTCGACAGCTTCTCCCAGAAGGAAGGCCCCGCGCCGGTCAACGGCGACAACAAGGTGTCGACGTCGGACGACATCTCGAAGGCCGTCGAGGAGTTCGGAGGGTTCACGTATGCCCGGTAGCCCGCGCCGCGCAGTCAAGCTCGCCGCCACCCTCACAGCCGTACAGACCACCGTGGTCCTGCTCGCCGGCCGAGCGGTCGCGGCGCCCACGCCCTCGCCCACGCCCAGCGACGACAACTGCTCCCTGCTCTCCGGCAGGGCCAGAGAGATCTGCGAAGGCGACACCGGCAGCGGCGGAGGGGGCGGCGGCGGCACCTCCCGCCTCGACCCCACCTCCACCCTCGACCCCCTCTCCTCCCTCGCCAAGGGCTGCGCCGAAGCCGCCTCCTGGACCGTCGACAAGCTCAGCGACGCCGTGAAGGAGACGGCCAACGTCGACTTCACCAACCCCAAGTTCCTCCAGCAATACGCCGTCGTCTTCGCCGCCTCGACGATCCTCACGCTCCTGCTCTGGCTCCTCGCCGTGGCCAAGCGAGCCGTCCGCGGCGTCCCCCTCGCCACCGCCATCGGCGAAGCCATCGGCTTCCTCTGGCTGACCGTCCTGGCCTCCGCCTTCACCCCCCTGATCCTCTACACCGTCGTATCCGCCACGGACGGCATCACCGAGGTCCTCGCGAAAGCCACCGGCGACCAGACCGACGCCTTCTTCGGCACGTTCTCCGAGGCCCTCAAGAAGGGCGAGGACATCGGCGGCGGCCCGATCATGCTGATCGTCGTCTCCCTGGTCAGCATCCTCGCCGCGGGCGTCCTCTGGCTGGAGCTCGTCATCCGCGCCGCCCTGCTCTACGTCGGCGCCCTCCTCGGCACCGTCGTCTACGCCGGCCTCGTCGACAAGAACCTGTGGGGCCACGTCCGCCGCTGGGCGGGCATCATGATCGCGGTGATCCTGATCAAGCCCGTCATCGTCATCGTGCTCGGCCTCGCCGGCGCGCTCTCCGCCGACGACGGCCCGGACGCCTTCTCCGCCGTCGTCTCCGGCCTCGCCATCATCCTGCTCGCCATCTTCGCCAGCGCGATGATCTACCGCTTCGTCCCCGGCTTCGGCGACGAGATCGCCGGCTCCCGCAACAACCGCCTCATGCAGGGCGCCGAGAGCAAGGCCGCCGCGGTCATCAGCTCCCCCGCGACCCTGGTCGCCCAGGGCATCAAGACCCACAGCTCCCGCGCGGACAACAAGGGCGGCTCAGGCGGCCAGTCCTCCGCCCCCCGCCCGAACAACCCCGCCTCCGGCGGAGTCGCCGCGCACAGCTCGCGCCCCTCGAACGGCGGCGGCGGATCTGTCCCCTCCGCCGCACCCGCACCCCGTTCGAGCAGCCCCGTCAACACTCCCCACGCCAGCAACACCCGCAACAGCAGCAGCAATCGCACGGGAGGTGAAGGGCGTTGACGACCGAGTCCCACGTGTCCCATCCGGTCACGCCCCGCCGTACATATCTGATCGGCCGCGCCCGGCCGAACGCGATCATCGGCCGCAACCGCGAGACCGGCGAGATCGCCCTGATCGTCGTGGGCGCGTTCCTCGGCATGATGTGCGGACTTCTCGTCCCCGTGCTGTCCCTGCGCATCGTGCTGCTGGCCGGGTTCCCGATGCTGGCGCTGGCCGCGGTGTACGTGCCGTTCAAGCACCGCACGTTCTACAAGTGGTTCGAGATCAACCGCAGCTACAAGCGGACCCTCAAGCAGGGCACCACCTACCGCTCGAACGCCGTCGAGGCCGGCACCCGGCTGGACGGCCGTGAGGTCGAGGTCGGACCGCCCCCGGGCATCGGCCGCGTCACCTGGCTGGCCGCCCCCTTCGGGCCCGACGAGATCGCCGTACTGCTGCACGCCGACCGCAAGACCGTCACCGCCGCCATCGAGATCGAGGGCCCCGGCGTCGGCCTGCGCGACTCCGAGGACCAGGAAGCCCTGGTCGACCGCTTCGGCACCCTGCTCAAGCACGTGGCCAACGGCGACGGCTTCGTCACCCGCCTCCAGATGCTCGCCCGCACCCTCCCCGCCGACCCGGACGCACACGCCAAGGACGTCTCCATCCGCGGCGACGAGAAGGCACCCCCGTGGCTGCAGCAGTCCTACGACCAGCTCCAGTCGATGGTGTCGACCAGCAGTGAGCAGCACCGCGCCTACCTTGTCGCCTGCATGCACTACACGCGCGAGCTCGCCGCCGAGGCCAACGCCATGGCCCGCGCGGCCCGCAGCCGCGGCGGCAAGGTCGACCGGGACGCCGGACTCGCCGTCGTCATGGCCCGCGAGCTGACCGACATCTGCTCGCGCCTTCAGGAGGCCGACATCCGCGTACGGCAGCCGCTCGGTCAGGGGCGGCTGTCCTCGCTGGTCCACTCCATGTACGACCCGGACCACCCGATCGACCACATCCAGGCGATGTCCAAGCGCAATGCCTGGCCGGCCGAGCTGGACGCCATGGAGCCCACGTATCTCCAGGCCAAGACCCGGGAGTCCAGCACCCGCGCCCCCTGGTGCCACGCCACCGCCTGGGTGAAGGAGTGGCCGATGACCCCCGTCGGCGTCAACTTCCTCGCCCCGCTACTCGTCCACACCCCGGACGTCATCCGCACGGTCGCCGTCACGATGGACCTCGAACCCACCGAGATCGCCATCGAGCGCATGCTCACCGAGAAGACCAACGACGAGGCCGAGGCGTCCCGCGCCGCCAAGATGAACCGCACCGTCGACCCGCGCGACGTGGCCGCGAACTCCCGGCTCGACCAGCGCGGAGAGGACCTCGCCAGCGGCGCGGCCGGCGTCAACCTCGTCGGCTACATCACCGTCTCCTCCCGCTCCCCCGACGCCCTCGCCCGCGACAAGCGGACGATAAGGGCCTCGGCCGGAAAGTCGTACCTGAAGCTGGAATGGTGCGACCGCGAGCACCACCGCGCCTTCGTGAACACCCTTCCCTTCGCCACCGGCATTCGGAGGTAGGACCTGATGCGGGACCCGCTGTCCGTCCTCACCGACGCCTTCACGTCCTTCCTCTTCGGGAAGGTCGAGACCACCAGGCTCCCGGTGCGCACGTCCACGGGCCAGGCCCAGGCGGTCTACCTGCCGACGGCGGCCCCGGGCCTCGGCGACTCCGGCGTCATCATCGGCCGCGAGGTGTACTCCGGAAAGGGCTACATCTACGACCCCTTCCAGCTGTACGGGCAGCAGCTCCCCGCCCCCCACTGGCTGGTCCTCGGCGAGTCCGGCAACGGCAAGTCGGCGCTGGAGAAGACGTACGTCCTGCGCCAGCTGCGCTTCCGCGACCGCCAGGTCGTCGTCCTGGACGCCCAGGGCGAGGACGGGGTGGGTGAATGGAACCTCATCGCCCAGGAGCTGGGGATAACCCCCATCCGCCTGGACCCCATGGCCGCTCTGGACATGGGCATCCGCCTGAACCCCCTCGACCCGGCGATCACGACGACGGGCCAGCTCGCGCTGCTCCGGACGATCATCGAGGTCGCGATGGGCCACGGCCTGGACGAACGCTCCGGCTTCGCCCTGAAGGTCGCGCACGCCTACGTCAACGAGACCATCGTCGACCGCCAGCCGGTCCTCACCGACATCGTCGAGCAGCTACGGCACCCCGAGCCGGAGTCCGCGGAGGCGATGAACGTCGCCATAGACGACGTACGGGCCTGGGGCCTGGACGTCGCCCTGGTCCTGGACCGCCTGGTCGACGGCGACCTCCGAGGCATGTTCGACGGCCCGACGACGGTCGGCATCGACCTCGACGCGCCCCTCATCGTCTTCGACCTCTCCCACATCGACCGCAACTCCATCGCCATGCCCATCCTCATGGCGATCGTCGGCGTATGGCTGGAGCACACCTGGATCCGCCCCGACCGGAAGAAGCGCATCTTCCTGGTCGAGGAGGCCTGGCACATCATCAACAGCCCCTTCGTGGCGCAGCTCTTCCAGCGCCTGCTGAAGTTCGGCCGACGCCTCGGCCTGTCCTTCGTCGCGGTCGTCCACCACCTCTCGGACGTCGTCGACGGCGCGGCGGCGAGAGAAGCGGCAGCCATCCTGAAGATGGCGTCGACCAGGACGATCTACGCCCAGAAAGCGGACGAGGCGCGGGCGACGGGCAGAGTGCTGGGCCTCCCCCGCTGGGCTGTCGAGATCATCCCGACCCTCACCCCCGGCATCGCCGTCTGGGACGTCAACGGCAATGTCCAGGTCGTCAAACACCTGGTCACGGAGACGGAACGCCCACTGGTCTTCACCGACCGCGCGATGACCGAGTCCTCCGCCGACCTCGCGGACGACGACGCCCTGCGCGCCGCCGAACTGGAGGCGGAGGAACGGGCAGCGGCCTTCGTGGAACACCACCTGGGCGACTCCGAATCGACGGTGGCGTAGAGGGAGAACGCGTGAGACCGGACGACCGCCGCACCCAGCGGGACAGCCAGGGAGGCATCCCCGACGGCCTGCTGATCGGCATACTCGCGTTCCTCCTCGGCATGACCGTGCTGGCGTGGACGGCCACCGGCCTCGCCGCACTGTTCGCGCACGGCTCCTGGCCGTCCGGCGTCACCTTCGCCCGCACCCCCCTCGCCATGCGCGGCCTCATCGCCCAGCCCCACGACATCCCCGGCGCCTGGCCGGACACACCCCCCGCCGAGCTCTCCGGCTACGGCCTCTTCTGGGGCCTGTTCATCGGCCAGTTGATGATCCTGGTCGTCCTGACGGTCTTCGTGATGGGCACACTGGCCCGGTGGCGGGCGGTCCGTGCGAGGCGCCGGGAGGAAAGGCTCCTGGCAGCGGAGGAACGGCCGGCGCCGACGCAGCACGAGGTGCCGCAACCGGCGCAGGAACCCGTGTCCACCGCGGTGCAGCACGAGGTACCGACACCCCGCTCCCAGCCCCTGGAGCCGGCACCAGGCCCGACGGCACCGCCCGCCCCGGCCCCGACGGCAACCGCCCCCGCGCCCCCGGCACCTCTGTTCGCCCAGGAACAGGTGGGCGGGTGGGAAAAGATCCTCGTAGCCCCAAGGGAAACCCGCCGAACCACCGCAGCCCAAGCGGTACGCGACGCGGAAGGCCCCTCCCTCGTCGTCACGTCGAACCCCACCCTCTGGCACGACACGAAAGACGCCAGATCCAAACTCGGCCCCACCCACCTCTACGACCCCGCCCACCTCTGCGACACCCCGTCCCGCCTCCACTGGTCCCCCACCGCCGGCTGCGAGGACAAGGCAACGGCAACCCGACGAGCCGCCGCACTCCTCACCCCCGTCCGCCCCACCGCCAAACTGGACCAAGCCCTCAGCGACACCGCCGAGATACTCCTGCGGAGCTACCTGCACGCCGCAGCCATCGACGGCCGCACCATCCGCCACGTCCACCGCTGGTCCCAGGGCACCCAGATCCAGGACGCCGTACGCATCCTCCGCACCAGCCCCAAGGCCGCCCCCGGCGCCGCGGGCGAACTCGAAGGCGCCCTCACCGCCCACCCCGAACGCCGGGACATGGCCCAGCAGTTGACCACCCGAGCCCTCACGGCCCTCTCCACGGTCAACATCCGCGAGGCCTGCACTCCCAACCGAAGTGATGCCCTCGCCTTGGATTCCTTCGTCCACGAAGGGGGCACGCTTTATGTGGTGGGGGAATCCATCGAGGACCCCAGGACGAATCCGGGCGCGATGCCCCTCCTGACGGCCCTCGTCTCCAGCGTGGTCGAGCGCGGCCGGCACATGGCCGAACGGTCATCCTCCGGTCGCCTCGACCCACCAATGACGCTCGTCCTGGACGACGTCGCGGCCGTGGCTCCGCTTCCCCAACTGCCGGAGCTCCTGGCCACCGGAGCGGACCGGGGCATGCCGACCCTGGCCCTGCTCCGGTCCCGCGAACAGGGCCGCGCCCGCTGGCCGCACGACGAACTACCCGTCTAGGCCCCGTCACTCCCGCTCGAGCACGAACTCCAACTCCCGCTCTCCCGCGTCCCCCAGAGGCACGGTCACCCCACTCGGCAGGAACCCGGCCCGGCGATAGAACCGCTGCGCCCGCCCGTTCTCCTCGTGCACGATGAGCCGCACCCGCTCGAGACCCTGCGCCCACGACCACTCCAGGGCCGCGTCGAACAGCACCTCGGTCAGCCCGCTCCCGCGCTCCTCGGGCCGTACGAACACCGCGACGACATGCCCCTGCTTCCGCTCCACCTCGAACCCGGCCCAGTCCGTCGTCCCTGGCTCCTCCACGAGCACGGTCAGCGTCCCCACCCACTGCCCGTCCGGCCCCTCGGCGATGATCTGCTGCGCCGCGTCCGCCCCTTCGGACGCCCGCGCGGTCCGCTCCTGCCAGAGGGAGTCCGGCTTGGCCACGGCCTCCTCGTACGTCTCCAGAAAGGCCAGGTGCGCCACCGGGTCCCGCAACGCCGCGAGCCGCAGCTCCTTCGCCGCGGGCCACTCATCAGCACGGACGGACCGGATCACATAGCTCATGCGGCCCACGGTAGTACCCGGGTACGACACCCCTCACCCCGATTCCCCCCGCCGGTCCGACGCCCGCCGCCCCCGCACGCACGAGCATCGAAGCATGCTGACGGCACACGAACTGACCAAACGCTACGGCGACCGGACAGTCGTCACGGACCTGTCCTTCACCGTCCGCCCCGGCACCGTCACCGGCTTCCTCGGACCGAACGGCGCCGGCAAGTCCACGACCATGCGGATGATCCTCGGCCTCGACGCCCCCACCCGCGGCCACGCGACCGTGGGCCAACGCTCCTACGCCGCCCACCCCGCGCCCCTCACCGAGGTCGGCGCCCTGTTGGAGGCCCGCTCGGTCCACCCCGGCCGCACCGCCTACCACCACCTGCGCGCCCTCGCCCACACCCACGGCATCCCCCGCACCCGCGTCGACCAGGTCCTCGCCCTCACGGACGTCGCCCACCGCCGCGTCAAGGGCTTCTCCCTCGGCATGGGCCAACGCCTCGGCATCGCCGCCGCCCTCCTCGGCGACCCGGCCACCGTCGTCCTCGACGAACCGGTCAACGGCCTGGACCCCGAGGGGGTCCTGTGGATCCG
Source organism: Streptomyces sp. NPDC057002 (assembly GCF_042673825.1). Lineage (NCBI taxonomy): Bacteria > Bacillati > Actinomycetota > Actinomycetes > Kitasatosporales > Streptomycetaceae > Streptomyces > Streptomyces sp. NPDC057002. The sequence continues at coordinate 3,223 of NZ_JBHURZ010000006.1, read as the reverse complement.
CACCCTCCTCAAGTCCCTCGCCGCCGAGGGCCGTACGGTCTTCGTCTCCTCCCACCTGATGAGTGAGATGGCCCTCACCGCCGAGCACCTGGTCATCATCGGCCGCGGCCGCCTCCTCGCCGACACCACGGTCACCGACTTCGTACGCGACTCCGGCGCGGGCACCACCAAGGTCGTCACCCCGGAGGCCGGCCCCCTCGTGGACCTCCTCACCGCCCCCGGAATCGACATCACCGCCGACACCCCCGGCACCCTCCAGGTCCGCGGCACGGACGCCGAACACATCGGCCGCACAGCAGCCGCCCACGGCATCCCCCTCTACGAACTGACCCCGAGCACCGCCTCCCTGGAGGAGGCCTTCATGGACCTCACCCGCGACGCGGTCGAGTACACAGCGACCCTGGAAGGAGCGGCAGCATGACCACGACGACCCTCACCTACCGCGTGACCCCGGCCCGCGTGCTGCGCTCCGAGTGGCACAAGCTCTGGACCCTGCGCTCCACCTGGATCACCCTCGTCGCCACCAGCGCCCTCACCGCCGCCATGGGCGCGGGCCTGGGCGCCGCCTACGACGGCACCGGCGAAGGCGAGATGGACACGGTCCTCTTCGTCCTCCTCGGCACCCAGTTCGCCCAGATCAACCTCGGCGTCCTGGGCATCCTGGCCACCGCCGGCGAGTACTCCACAGGCCAGATCCGCGCCACGATGACCGCCGTCCCCCGCCGCCTGCCCGTCCTGTGGTCCAAGGCCGCCGTCCTGGCCGCGGTGGCGTTCCCCCTCACCCTGGCGACGAACCTCCTCACCTTCCCCCTCGCCCAGTCCTTCCTCTCCGGCACCGACCAGTCCGCCTCCCTGGGCGACCCGGGCGTCCTGCGCGCCCTCGCCGGCAACGCGGCCGGTCTCACCCTGCTCGCCGTCCTCGCCCTCGCCATCGGCGCCCTGCTCCGCTCGGTCCCGACGGCCATCGGCGCCTTCATCGGGCTCGTCATGATCCTCCCGGAGATCCTGGCCATGCTCCCGTACGAGTTCGTCGGCGACGCCGTCCGCCACTTCCCCGGCAAGGCCCTGGAGGCCCTCACCACCGCCCAGCCCATGCCCGGCGCGATCTCCCCGAGCGGGGCCCTGCTGGCCATGCTCCTGTGGACGGCGGCGACCCTCGCGGTAGCGGCGACGGTCCTACGTCGCCGAGACGTCTGACACGCGGTACCGAGAGCCATCACGATGGACCCCGTGACGGAAGACAGGGCGCCGGAGCCCCTCACCGACTACGCCCACCGCATCACCCACAAGGTGCGCGCCTTCGACCTACGCCACCCGCTGCTGTGGGACCTGCACTTCACCGGCTTCTGGGTGACGGCGGCCCTGATCGACTACGGCGGTGGCTGGCGCCACAACGCGCACAACCTGGACGTCCCCAACTGGCTTCTGTTCACCATGAGCCTCGGCCTCTCAGCACCCCTGCTCCGACGCCGCACCCACCCCGGCACCGTCCTGGCCGTGATGGCGCCCTTCGCCCTCGTCAACGCATGGACCGGCGCCGCGCTCCAGGCAGCCCTGCTCCAGCTGGCCGTGATCTACCACATCGCTCTGCGCCGTTCCCTGCGCGACCTGTGGTGGGCCACGGCCCTGGTGATGGCCCCGGTCCTCGTCTCGGTCACCCGCTACGGCGAGGGCAGCTGGGACCAGCAGATCGGCTCACAGCTGATGTCCATCACCGTGGCCGTCCTCATCGGCATCACGGTCCGCACCCGCCGCAACTACACCGAGGCCCTGGAGGACCGCGCCCGCCGTCTGGAGACCGAGCGCGACCAGCAGGCCCAGCTGGCCACCGCCGCCGAACGCGCCCGCATCGCCCGCGAGATGCACGACATCATCGGCCACAACCTCTCCGTCATCACCGGCCTCGCCGACGGCGGCAGATACGCCGCCGCCAAGTCCCCCGAGCGTGCCGGCCAGGCCCTGGACGCCATCGCCACCACCAGCCGCCAGGCCCTGACCGAACTCCGCCGCCTCCTCGACGTCCTACGGGAGGAGGAGAAGAACCAAGCCGAACTCACACCCCAACCCGGCCTCACCGACCTCGACCAACTCCTCGACGGCGTACGCTCCGCGGGCCTCCCCGTCCGCACCACCACCCACGGCACCCCCACACTCCCCCCGGGCCGCCAGCTCACCGTCTACCGCGTCATCCAGGAAGCCCTCACCAACACCCTCAAACACGCCGGCCCCGGCGCCACCGCGGAGATAGAGCTGTCCTACGAGGAGAAGGCCGCCGTCACCGTGCAGATCACTGACACCGGCACCGCCCGCGGGACGGACGTTCCTCCCCGAGCCGGCCGTGGACTCCCCGGAATGCGCGAGCGAACCGCCTTGTACGGCGGCACACTTGAGGCCGGCCCTCGCCCGCACCCGGACCAGGGCTGGCACGTCCGTCTCCATCTCCCGGAGGAAACCCCGCAGTGACCACGGTCCTCATCGCCGACGACCAGCCCCTCCAGCGCTTCGGCTCCCGCATGCTTCTGGAGAGCCAGGACGACATGACGGTCGTCGGCGAGGCCGCGAACGGCAGCGAAGCGGTCCGCATGACGGCGGAACTCCACCCCGACGTCGTCCTCATGGACATCCGCATGCCCGGCCTGGACGGCATCGAGGCGACCCGCCGCATCGCCGCCGCCGGCGACCGCACCCGCATCCTGATCGTCACCACCTTCGACCTGGACGAATACGCCTACGCCGGCCTCCGCGCCGGCGCCTCCGGATTCCTGGTCAAGGACGCCCAGCCTGAGGAACTACTCTCCGGTATCCGCGCGGTGGCCACCGGCGACGCGGTCGTCGCCCCCAGCCTGACCCGCCGCCTCCTGGACGCCTACGTCCACCACCTGCCGACCGACTCCTCGACGGAGGACCTGCCCCAAGAGGACGCACGCCTCACGTCCCTAACCGACCGGGAACGCGAAATCCTCACGGTCATCGGCAGGGGCTGGACGAACACGGAGATAGCCACACGCCTCCACCTGGCCGAGTCGACGGTGAAAACCCACGTGGGCCGCATCCTCGCGAAAACGGGCTCTCGAGACCGCATTCAGGCGGTCATCCTGGCGTACGACACGAAGCTGGTAGAGCCGTCATAAACGCAGAAAACCCCCGCATCCGAAGATGCGGGGGTTTTCTCAATATTTGTTCGGCGGCGTCCTACTCTCCCACAGGGTCCCCCCTGCAGTAC
>NZ_JBHURZ010000005.1:834128-857930 GCF_042673825.1 Streptomyces sp. NPDC057002 | reverse complement strand
CGCCGGCGAGGCCGCCGGCGCGCCCGCCGCGTCCGAGCCCGGGCTCCGCACCGGCCCCCGGGCTCCGCACCGGCCCCGGGCTCCGCACCGGCCCCCGGGCTCCGCACCGGCCCCCGGGCTCAGTCCCCGTCCATCACGGGCACCTCCGTGTCCGGCGGCTCCCCCAGCGCTTCCCGCGCCGCTCGCGCCGTGGGCGCGTACAACGGCGAGAAGTGCGGGTTGATCCGCAGCGCCTCCGCGAGGTGCCGCCGCGCAGGGCCGTACCGCTCCAGCTCCCGCTCGATCATGCCGCGGTGGTACATGTACAACGCGCTGCGCACCCCGCCCGAGTGCTTCTCCTCCGTCGCCCGCAGCGCGAACACCAGCGCCTCCTCGTGCTCCCCGGCCCGGTGCAGCGCCCACCCCAGCGCGTCGGCCACCGCCGTCCCGGGCTGCCGTCGCCACTCCTCCCGCAACCGCCGTACCGCGGCCTCCGCATCGCCGTGGTCCGCCTCGAACTGCCCCAGCACCAGCTCCTCGTCGGCCCCGGCCGCGGTCGCCCCGCGCACCCCCTCCCGCAGCAGGTCGTACTGCACCCGGGCCGCGTCCGCCATCCCCAGCGACTCGTACAACTCGCCCAGCTCCAGGGCGTACTGCGGGCACGGCTGCTTGGCGAGGGCCACCCGGTAGGCGTTCAGCGCCTCCGTCGTCCGGCCCAGGGCCGCCAGCGCCCGGCCCTGCCCGGCCTGCGCGGCCCGCTGGTCCGGGTCGAGACGCACCGCCTCCTGGAAGTGCCGCAGCGCGTCCTCGCGGTCCCCGCGCTCCCAGGCCAGCTGCCCGGCCCGCTCCAGATAGGCCGCTCGCTCGGCCGGGGCCTGCGCGCCCGCCGCCGCGTCCGCAAGCGAGGCCGCCGCGTCCTCCCGCCGGCCGCGGTCCCGGTAGACGGCGGCGGCCCGTGCCAGCACGGCGGGCCCGGAGCGCAGCTCCGTCAGCCGCTCCAGCATCCGCTCGGCCGCCTGGTGCTCGCCCAGTCCGGTGTAGGCGTCGATGAGCGGCGGATACGTCGTCCAGCGCCGCGGCTGGAGCTTCAGCGCCGCCTCACCCCACTGGCGCGCGGCGGGAAAGTCCCGGCGGGCGTTGGCCAGCGCGGCGAGAGCGCTCAGGGCACGGGTGTTCCGCTTCGGCCGCGTCTTCAGCGACGTACGCAGCGCCTTCTCCGCACGCGGGTAGTAGGCCGGGTCCGCCAGCCGCCGCCCCTGCTCCACATAGGCGGCACCGAGCACCGCCCAGGACCGCGCGTCCTTCGGGTGCGTCCGCACCCGCTTCTCCCGCTCGTCGATCAGCTCCGCAAGGCCGGGCAGCGCGGCCGGCACCCCGCCGGACACCGCCGCCATGGCCTGCGCTCCCGGAGACGGCGGAGCCGGCGGGGCGGGCCGGTCCCACGGCAGCAGCACCAGCACCCCGCCGAGCACGGCACATCCCGCGACGGAGCCGATCAGCACGTGCCGACCACGCACCCGACGACGGCGAAAGGGGCTCTTCGAACTCCTGCTCTCCTGTCGCTCCGGGCCCTCCTGATGGTTCTCCATGGCGCTCACTGTGCGTCAGTACGACGACCACACCCGGGCAGGCGAAGGGTGCCGCAGACGGGGTTCACACCGATGGCCCCGGGTGCGAACCTGTGATCATGAGCCGTATCGAAGCGCGCAGCCCCGAGGACGCCGAGACGACCGGCGACCTGGTCGACCTCCTGCTCGACGGCCTCCCCGCGGAGGCGGTCCTCACCGACTCCGACGTCACGGCCTCCTACGCCAACGACATGGCGAGCTTCTGCCCGGCCGGCACCCCGGCCGTGGTGGTGCTGCCCCGCACGGTCGAGCAGGTCCAGCACGTCATGCGCACCGCCACCGCGCTGCGCGTCCCGGTCGTCCCGCAGGGCGCCCGCACCGGACTGTCAGGCGCCGCGAACGCCTCCGACGGCTGCGTCGTGCTCTCCCTGACGAAGATGGACCGGATCCTGGAGATCAACCCGGTCGACCGCATCGCCGTCGTCGAACCCGGAGTGATCAACGCCGCCCTGTCCCGGGCCGTCGGCGAACACGGCCTGTACTACCCGCCGGACCCCTCCAGCTGGGAGATGTGCACCATCGGCGGCAACATCGGCACGGCCTCGGGCGGCCTGTGCTGTGTGAAGTACGGCGTGACCGCCGAGTACGTCCTCGGCCTCGACGTGGTGCTGGCCGACGGACGGCTCATGTCCACCGGCCGCCGCACCGCCAAGGGCGTCGCCGGGTACGACCTCACCCGGCTGTTCGTCGGCTCCGAGGGCTCGCTCGGCATCGTCGTACGGGCCGTCCTCGGGCTGCGCCCCAAGCCGCCCGAGCAGCTGGTGCTGGCCGCCGAGTTCTCCTCGGCGGCCGCCGCCTGCGACGCCGTGTGCCGCGTCATGGAGGGCGGCCACGTCCCGTCACTCCTCGAACTCATGGACCGTACGACGGTCAAGGCCGTCAACGACCTGGCGCAGATGGGCCTCCCCGAGAGCACGGAAGCGCTGCTCCTGGCCGCCTTCGACACCACCGCCCCGGCCGCCGACCTCGCCGCCGTCGGCGCGCTGTGCGAGGCCGCCGGCGCCACCCAGGTCGTACCGGCCGACGACGTGGCCGAGTCCGAATTGCTGCTCCAGGCGCGGCGGCTGTCGCTCACCGCGCTGGAGGCCGTCAAGGGCGTGACGATGATCGACGACGTGTGCGTGCCCCGCTCCCGGCTCGCCGAGATGCTCGAAGGGGTCGACCGGATCGCCGAGAAGTACCGGCTCACCATCGGGGTCGTCGCCCATGCGGGCGACGGCAACACCCACCCGACCGTGTGCTTCGACGCGGCGGACCCCGACGAGTCCCGGCGCGCCCGCGAGTCCTTCGACGAGATCATGGCCCTCGGCCTGGAACTCGGCGGCACCATCACCGGCGAGCACGGCGTCGGCGTTTTGAAGAAGGAGTGGCTGGCGCGCGAGATCGGTCCTGTCGGGCTGGAGATGCAGCGGGCCGTCAAGCAGGCCTTCGACCCGCTGGGCATCCTCAACCCGGGCAAGCTGTTCTGACCCGCCCGCTGTCACTGGGCGAGCAACTCGGCCAGCCCGTCGTCGATGCCGAGCTGCTCGCCCTCCGTCCCCGGCGGGACCACCCGCAGGGTGCGCTCCAGCCAGGCCGACACCGGGGCCGTCGGCGCCTCCAGCAGGGCGGCCCCGTCGGGTGAACTCAACGCCATGAGGACGACGCCGCGCCCGTCGGCCCGGGTCGGCCAGACCCGCACGTCCCCCTGCCCGCACGGCCGGAACACACCCTCCACCAGCAGCTCCCGGGCGAACGTCCAGTGCACGGGGTGCTCGGAGGTGACATGGAAGGTGACGTGGACGGCGTACGGGTCGTCGGTGCGGTACCCGAGCAGGGCCGGAACCGGGATCCAGCGTTCCGGCGACAGGACGAGCTTCAGCTCCAGTTCGCGTTCCACCACGGTGCGCATGGCGGTGTCCCTTCTCCTGATGGTGGCCCCGAGGGCCGGTTGGGAGGAGAGAGCGGGCGGGGGCGGGAGCATTACGCGGGTTCCGGAAATCTTTTCCGACGAGGGGCTCTCGGCGCGTAGCACATCGGTGCTCGAATGGGGTGGGTCCGGTGGGAGCGGCAGTGGGGCTTGCGCTCGTCTGATAGATGTGGAGGCCCCCAGTTGACCCCCGAGCAGATACGGGACCGACGGACATGAGCGCCCCTACCCCGGCCCCCGGTGACGACAGGCCCCGCGAGGGGTATTACCCGGACCCGTCCATTCCCGGATATGTCCGGTACTGGAACGGTGCCTCCTGGGTGCCGGGCACCAGCCGTCCGGCGCCCAAGGACGGCGAGACGCTCGCGCCGCCGCCCGGTGCGGGGTCCGGCTCCGCCGCCGCGGTCGAGGAGACCGGCCCGCACTTCTTCGACGAGGACCCGGCCGCGGACCCCGTCCAGGAGCCGTCCGCCGCCGACGCCCAGCACGGCAGCCGTCCCGAACCCGCGTCCGCCTGGGGCGCCGACCGCTCCCGCCAGTCCGGCTTCGGCGGCGACCAGGACCGCCGTGTCTCGTGGGGCGCGCCGCAGGGTGCACAAGGGGCCGCCGCCGCGCAGGGATCCGACCCGAGGGTGCCGCACGCCGACCCCGGGCCCGACGGCGACTCCGCCGGCCAGGAGGCGGACGCCGCGTCCGCCGGCGGCACGTTCGTCTTCCGCCGCCCGACGAAGTCCGGCGAGTCCGGGGGAGGGGCGTCGCCGTCCGCCGACGCTCCCGACGAGGGCACCATGACGTTCCGCGCGGTCTCACCGCGCCAGGGCACGGGGACCCCGGCCGCCTCCGACGGCAATGCGGGAGCCGGCGGCTTCGGGCCGGCCGGCAGCGGCTCGCCGGGTGCCGGTGGCTTCGGTCCTGCCGGCAGTGGCCCGGCGGGACCCGCGTTCGGCGGTCAGCCCGGCTCGGCCGGGTCCGGTGGCAACCCGGCCGGACCCGCCTTCGGCGCGCAGCCCGGTGCGGCCGGTTCCGGAGCAAACGGAGCGGGACCCGGCTTCGGCGCCGGCAAGGCGGCCGCCGCCCGGGCCGCCGCGCAGGCCGGTGCCGGGGCGGTCGGCGCCCAGTCCTCCGCGGCCGCCCCGACGGCGCTGTCCGGGCCCCAGGCGACCCCCACCGTTCCCCCGCAGTCCGGCGGACCCCAGCCGGGAGGCACCCCCCTCAGCGCGGGCCCCGGCGGCGGTCAGTCGTCCTGGGCCCAGCAGGTGCACCGGCTCGCCGGAACCGGTGACGAGCAGCCCGTCGCGCCCTGGAAGCCGCCGACCGAGGACCTGTTCCAGGCCGCCGCCCGGCGCCAGGCGGCGGCCCGCCCCGCCGGACTCGGCAAGCGCCTGGCCGCCCGGCTGCTGGACACGGTCGTCCTCCTGGGCGTCAGCGCCGCGGCCGCCGTGCCGCTCGGCACCATGGCCATCGACCACGTCAACGAGAAGATCGACGCGGCCAAGCTCTCCGGCGAGACCGTCACGGTCTGGCTGCTCGACGGCACGACGTCGGTCTACCTCGGCATCATCGTGGCCGTCCTGCTGCTCGTCGGTGTCGTCTCCGAGGTGCTGCCCACCGCCAAGTGGGGCCGCACCCTCGGCAAGAAGCTGATGGGGCTCGAGGTGCGGGACATCGAGGGCCACGAGGCCCCGGACTTCGGCTCCGCCCTGCGCCGCTGGCTGGTCTACAGCGTGCCCGGGCTCCTCGTCGTCGGGATCGTCGGCGTCGCCTGGTGCCTCTTCGACAAGCCGTGGCGCCAGTGCTGGCACGACAAGGCCGCCCACACCTTCGTGGCGGGCTGAGCGGCAGCACGTCTGTCCCGTACCTCGGACGGCCGTCTGCCGGATGCGGAGGCGGGGGGTTCGCGGTCGACTCGGGCCATGAGCAGTGAACCGCCCCCCGGCTCCGGGCAGCAGCCCCCGGACGACGACCCGTTCAGGAAGCAGCCCCCGAACGAGCCGCCCGGAGAGGGTGCGGGTTCGCCCTACGGCGGCGAACCCCCGCCGTACCAGGGCGGCGGGCCGTCCGGTGGCCCCGGGGGCGGTCCCTACGGCGGAGACCCGTACGGCGGCGGCTCCTACCCCACCGACCCCCTCGCCGGGATGCCCCCGCTCGCCGACAGCGGCAAACGCACGCTCGCCCGCATCCTCGACATGATCCTGGTGGGTGCCGTCGTCTGGCTGATCACCTGGGGCTTCGACGTCAACGAGTACGACGTGGACAGCGACCGCATCGAGGTCGGCAAGTCCTTCTGGCAGTCGGGGGTCGCCGCCGTCCTCTACATCGCCTACGACACCGTCCTGACCGCCAGGACCGGCCAGACCCTCGGCAAGAGGCTGCTGCACATGCGCGTGGCCAACCTCGACAACGGCGACACGCCCTCCGTGCAGAACTCGCTGATGCGTGCCGCGGTGCTGTGGATCCCGTTCGCCTTCTGCTGCGCCTGTGTCTGGACCGCGATCTGCGGCGGCTGGAGCTTCTTCGACCGGCCCTACAAGCAGGGCCTGCACGACAAGGCGGCCAAGACGGTCGTGGTCAGCACCGGTTGAGAGCCGGAGGGATCAGCGGGCGGTCAGGAGGCCGCCCGCTCGCGCACCGGCTCCGGGGCCGGTGCCGGCGCGGGTACCGAGGCCCGCAGGGGCTCGGCGGGGGCGGGCTGTTCCACCGCGGTCCGGCGTTTGCCGGGCAGTGGCACCGTCATGGCGACCAGCAGCCCGAGGGCGAGCGCCGCGAGGGCGATGATCGCGATTCCCGGACCCGAACTCGTCTGGGACAGCAGCAGCATGGCGAGGGTCGAGAAGATCACGGTGCACGAACCGTAGGCGAGCTGTGCGGCAGTCGGACGGGGCATGGCCATCATGTCCTCGAAAGTGGGGTCCACGGGGGTGTCGGCCTGGCTTTCCGCCGCTTACCCAGCGTTCCGCCAAGTGACATTCTCACGGGCAGGGTGCCCGAGCGGAACGGCCGGTAAGCGTGACCTAATCAACAGGTCCGGAGCACAGGGGGCGCACGGGGTCATGACGTCCAAGGAGTGGACATATGCGCGCGCCTGCTGCCAGGTGGGCATGCGGTTGGTTGTCCGCAAAACGAACGTGGACTCCGCATAGTGCACTTGACTTGTCCAAGTCAAGGTCTGTCTTTTCTGCTTAACCTCTAGTCAAATGTCGTCACTTGACTACACGCGTTGATCACGCGCGCGCGGACCTTGACACGACCAGGCCCCCTTCCTTCCGCGCGCCCGGACGCGGGGGAGGAACTCAAGTGACCAGTAGACCCTGGACGTTCAGAGCGGCCGCCATCGGTGTGGCGCTCGCGGCGGCCACCGCCACCGTCTCCACCTATGCGGTGGCGCAGGCCGACGACGCCTCCGCTCCCCGGCCCACCACCGTGGACCGGCACGACCCGGCGGAGAAGCACGACGAGCACAACCTCGACGGCCCCCTGAGCAAGACCCAGGAGGCCCAGCGCCAGGAGGCCCTGAACCAGGTCATATCCGGCAAGTCCACGGTCAAGAACCGTGAGGGCTCCAAGGTCGTCCAGCTCAAGAGCAAGAAGGGCGACAGCAAGTACGTCGAGCTCGGCCGCGAGAAGACCGACAAGATCTTTACGATCCTGGTCGAGTTCGGCGACCAGATCGACAGCAAGTACGGCGGCACCCCGGGCCCGCTGCACAACAAGATAGCCAAGCCGGACCGCAAGAAGGACAACTCCACGGCCTGGCGGGCGGACTACAACCAGAAGTACTTCGAGGACCTCTACTTCGGCACCGGCAAGAACACCGAGTCGGTCAAGAAGTACTACGAGAAGCAGTCCTCCGGCCGCTACTCGGTCGAGGGCGAGGTCTCCGACTGGGTCAAGGTCCCCTACAACGAGGCCCGTTACGGCAACAACGCCTGCGGCGACACCAACTGCCCGAGCGTGTGGAACGTCGTCAGCGACGGTCTGAACGCGTGGGTCGCCCAGCAGAAGGCGGCCGGCAAGACCGACGCCGAGATCAAGGCGGACGTCAAGAAGTACGACCAATGGGACCGCTACGACTTCGACGGCGACGGCGACTTCAACGAGTCCGACGGCTACATCGACCACTTCCAGGTCGTGCACGCCGGTGAGGACGAGTCCGCCGGCGGCGGCGCGCAGGGCACCGACGCGATCTGGGCCCACCGCTGGTACGCCTTCGGCACCGACGCCGGCGCCACCGGCCCCGCGGACAACAAGCTCGGCGGCGCCAAGATCGGCGACACCGGCATCTGGGTCGGCGACTACACCGTCCAGCCGGAGAACGGCGGACTCGGCGTCTACGCCCACGAGTACGGCCACGACCTCGGCCTGCCGGACCACTACGACACCACCGGCGGCGGCGACAACTCCACCGGCTTCTGGACCCTGATGTCCTCCGGCTCCTGGCTCGGCACCGGCAAGAACGAGATCGGTGACCTGCCCGGCGACATGACCGCCTGGGACAAGCTCCAGCTGGGCTGGCTCAAGTACGACACCGCGAAGGCCGCGACGAACTCGTGGCACAAGCTGGGTGTCGCCGAGTACAACACGAAGCACAAGCAGGGCCTCGTGGTGGAGCTGCCCAAGAAGGCCGTCACCACCGAGCTGGTCACCCCGGCCCAGGGCGCCACCCAGTGGTGGAGCGGCAGCGGCAACGACCTCAAGAACACGCTGACCCGGTCCGTCGACCTGACCGGCAAGAAGTCGGCGTCGCTGACCCTCGACGGCTGGTACGAGATCGAGGCCAACTACGACTACCTCTACGCCGAGGTCTCGACCGACGGCGGCGCCAACTGGACCGCCCTGGACGGCACGGTGGACGGTCAGCCGATCCCGCGTGACGGCAGCGACAAGCCGGCGCTGACCGGCACGGTCGACGCGTACAAGAAGCTGGCGTTCCCGCTGGACGCCTACGCGGGCAAGAAGATCGACCTGCGCTTCCGCTACCAGACCGACGGCGGCCTGGCGATGAAGGGCTTCGCGGGCGACCGCATCACCGTCACCGCCGACGGTGCCGCCGTCTTCTCCGACGACGCCGAGTCCGCGGACGCGGCCTGGACGGCGAAGGGCTTCTCCCGCATGGGCGCGTCCTTCACCAAGGACTACGCGCAGTACTACATCGCCGAGAACCGCCAGTACGTGTCGTACGACAAGACCCTCAAGGTCGGCCCGTACAACTTCGGCTTCTCCACGACCCGTCCGGACTGGGTGGAGCACTACCCGTACCAGAACGGTCTGTTGATCTGGAAGTGGGACACCTCCCAGGCGGACAACAACACCAGCGTCCACCCGGGCACGGGTCTGCTGCTGCCCATCGACTCGCACCCGAAGGCCATGAAGTGGTCCGACGGCTCGCTGATGCGCAACCGGATCCAGGCCTACGACTCGCCCTTCAGCCTCTACGGCACGGACGGCATCAAGCTGCACAACGCGGATGTCGCGACGCGCATCCCGGGGTCGAAGGGGGTGCCGGTCTTCAACGACCGGAAGAACACCTACTACGACGAGACGAACAAGACCGGCGGCGTCAAGATCACTGACACCAACACGAAGATCAAGATCATCAAGGAGGCGAAGGACGGCTCGACGATCGAGCTCGAGGTCGCCCCCGCAGCGAAGTAAAACGCGTTTCCCCAGCTCAGAGCATGATCGGCGGTGACCCCCTGGCGGGTCACCGCCGATCCGTGTTTAGGTGCGTCCTGTGGTTCTCTTATTGACACCGACCGACACGGGGGGATGACCGCATGGCCGCAGGAGGCTTCTGCAAGCTGCCGAACGGCACGGTGGTGGTGGCACTGAATCTGCCCAGCCCCGCCGCCGACGGCCCCGGCTCCGTCCGTGTGCTCGTCCACTCGGCCAACCGCGCCCGAGCCCTGACCAGGCTCCGCAATCTGGGCCTGCGGGCGGTCTACCTGCGGGGCAACGCCGCGCCGCCGACCCCCGACGAGGTCACGGCGGTCCTCCACCACCCCGACGGGCTCATATGGCGCACGGCCCCTGACAACGGTGTCCTGACCCCGGACCTCACCACGGAACTGTGGCGCCCGATCAGATCCCTCCTGAGACGCCCGACAGCCCAGACCTGACACCGGACGCCCCCTGGGAGCGGGCCCACACCCGCCGCCCCCCCCGCAGACCGGGCCTCTGGCCGCCCGCCGGCTGGGCGTGATCGGGCCGCTGCTGCGCCCGGGGCCGGTACTGCGGGGCTGCGGCTCGGCCCGCCCGGGGCTGCAGGGCGTCTGGCGGCTCGCCGATCCCTGCCGGATGGGCCCTGCCCGGTGGCCTGTCCCGTGACAGGCCCGGGCCGATGCGAGCGCTGCTGCCCGGCCCGAACCGAATGCGCCCCCCCCGGGCCAGGGCCCTCGCCGGGAGCCTCCCCGCCGCCGTCCAGCCTGGTTGCGGAATCCCCGCGCCTGGCTGTCCGCGCGCCGGGACGTGCCCGTAGTGGCCCGGGCAGGCGCTGGGGCGTATCCCACCCGGGCCTGTCCGTGTTTCCCGGCGGTCGTCGAGGCCGCCCGCAACGGGGCCCCGGCCGAGGGGGATCATCCCGCGCCGGCCCGAACAACCGGGTACGCCCCGCTCTGCCGCCCGGCAGACAACGCCCACGGCCCGCCCAGGCCCGGGGCCTGCTCAGCCGCTCCCTACTGGACGACCGGCTTCCCGGACAGCTCCACGCCCGCCTCGCGCAGCTCCTCCAGGGCTCGCTCGGTGGTCTCCTGGGAGACGCCTGCCGTGAGGTCCAGGAGGACCTGGGTGCGGAAGCCCTCCCGGGCCGCGTCCAGGGCCGTGGCGCGGACGCAGTGGTCCGTGGCGATGCCGACCACGTCCACCTCGGTCACCTCGCGGGAGCGGAGCCAGTCGGCCAGGTTCGTGCCGTTCTCGTCCGCCCCCTCGAAACCGCTGTACGCCGCCGAGTACGCCCCCTTGTCGAACACGGCATCGATCGAGCCGGAGGCGACCGCGGGGGCGAAGTTGGGGTGGAAGCCGACGCCCTCCGTGCCCGCGATGCAGTGCGCGGGCCAGGAGTGGACGTAGTCCGGGTTCGTGGAGAAGTGGCCGCCGGGAGCGATGTGGTGGTCGCGGGTGGCCACGACGTGCTGGTAGCCGGACCCGGCCGCCTGCCCGATCAGCTCCGTGACGGCGGCAGCCACATCGGCACCGCCGGCCACCGCGAGGCTGCCCCCCTCGCAGAAGTCGTTCTGCACGTCTACGACGATCAAGGCGCGGCGCATGGTCGGTGTCCTTCGGCTATGAGGTCGGCAAGCCCGGCCGGTGAACTTCCGAGCCTATTGACAGAGGGGACGACGGCGGGAGGGGTACGGGTCGGCGCATCGCGGCACACCGCAATTAGCTACCCGAGGCGCCGTGCGCGTACTCCGTGGGAAGGACGGGCTCCCCGCGCGAGAGCTGCGTGGCCGACATCGGGAGCCCCGCGCGCGCCGCCGTGTGCCGCTCGCGCGCCGCGTCCAGCGGCTCGCGCGCCACCACCTCGCCCCCCTTGACCAGCTCCACCAGCAGCTGCCGGTCCGCCAGCCCGGGCGGCACCGGCCCCGTGCCGATCACCTCGGCCTCGGCGACCCCGTACGCGTCCAGCCGCCGCGCGGCCCACTTGCGCCCGCCCACCGACGTCTTGCCCCCGGTCGACTTCTTCGCCACCGGCACCAGCGGTGCCTTCGGGCCGGTGGACTCGGCCCGTGCGACCAGCTTGTAGACCATCGAGGACGTCGGATGCCCGGAGCCGGTCACCAGCTGCGTGCCGACGCCGTACGCGTCCACCGGTGCCGCCGCCAGCGAGGCGATCGCGTACTCGTCCAGGTCCGAGGTCACGACGATCCTCGTGCCGGTCGCCCCCAGCTCGTCCAGCTGCTGCCGCACCCGGTGCGCCACCAGCAGCAGATCGCCGGAGTCGATCCGTACGGCCCCAAGGTCGGTGCCGGCGACCTCCACGGCCGTGCGGACCGCCTCGGCGACGTCGTAGGTGTCGACGAGCAGGGTCGTGCCCCGGCCCAGGGTGTTCACCTGGGCCTGGAAGGCGTCCCGCTCGCTGTCGTGCAGCAGGGTGAAGGCGTGCGCGGAGGTGCCGACGGTCGGGATGCCGTAGCGGAACCCGGCGGCCAGGTCCGAGGTGGTCGCGAAGCCGCCGACGTACGCGGCCCGGGAGGCCGCCACCGCCGCCAGCTCGTGCGTGCGCCGGGCGCCCATCTCGATCAGCGGCCGGCCACCGGCGGCCGCCGACATCCGCGAGGCCGCCGCGGCGATCGCCGAGTCGTGGTTGAGGATCGAGAGGATCACCGTCTCCAGCATCACGCACTCGGCGAAGGTGCCCTCGACCCGCATGATCGGCGAGCCCGGGAAATACACCTCGCCCTCGGGGTAGCCCCAGATGTCCCCGCTGAAGCGGTAGCCGGCGAGCCATTCGAGGGTCTGCTCGTCCACGATCTGCCGCTCGCGCAGGAAGCCGAGGACGTCCGGGTCGAAGCGGAAGTTCTCCACCGCGTCCAGCACCCGGCCGGTGCCCGCCACGACGCCGTAGCGGCGCCCGTTCGGCAGCCGCCGGGTGAAGACCTCGAACACGCTCCGCCGCTCGGCCGTGCCCGCCTCGAGCGCGGCCCGAAGCATCGTCAGCTCGTACTGGTCCGTGAAGAGCGCCGTCGAGGGAACATCCACCGGCAGCCCAAGGTCCGCTGTGTTCATGAACGCGATCGTACCCCCATTTCGTCAATCTGACGATTGCGCCTCCGGGTGACGCGATCGCCTTGCTTCCAGGCCCGTTTGTGCGACTACCCCCCTCGGGTGGCAGCATGGGCATGTGACGTCACCCGCACCCCTGGAGATCGAACGCACCGAGTCGGCGGAGGAGGTCTTCGCCGTCCCCGAGCCGGACGTCCCCTGGGTCACCATCGTCCACAACGACCCGGTCAACCTCATGAGCTATGTGACGTACGTCTTCCAGACGTATTTCGGCTACTCCAAGGACAAAGCCACCAAGCTCATGATGGACGTCCACCACAAGGGCCGGGCGGTCGTCTCCAGCGGCAGCCGCGAGGAGATGGAGCGCGACGTGCAGGCCATGCACGGCTACGGCCTGTGGGCCACTCTCCAGCAGGACCGCAAGTAGCCAGCAGCCCGCCCAGCAGCGAAAAGGCGTTCATGCCCGGAACCTTCGAACCGCTTCCCGGCGGCGGCGCGGCCGTCGCCCTCGACGATGTCGAGATCTCCATCATCCGGTCGCTGGCCGTCCAGCTCCTGGAGCTCATCGGCCCCGGCCCCGCTGAGGACACCCCCGACGACCCGCTCGCCGAGCTGTTCGCGGAGGGCCCGAGCGAGCCGCCCGCCGACCCGGTGCTCAAGCGGCTCTTCCCGGATGCCTACAGCGACCCCGAGCAGCCCTCCTCGCCCCGCGACGCCGAGGAGCAGCGGGCCTACTCCTCCGAGTTCCGCCGCTACACCGAGAACGACCTGCGGGCCGGCAAGCGGGACAGCGCCCTCGCGGTGATCCGCTCCCTGGACGCGCTCTCCTCGGCCTCGGCCGGTGAGGGCGGGGCCGTGCTGAAGCTGTCGCCGGAGGAGTCCCAGCAGTGGCTGGGCGCCCTGAACGATCTGCGGCTCGCGATCGGCTCGCGGCTGGAAATCACCGACGAGGAGGACAGCGACCTCCTCTATCGCCTCCCGGACGAGGACCCGCGCAAGCCGATGGTGATGGCCTATCTGTGGCTGGGTGGACTCCAGGAGACGCTGGTCGGAACGCTTATGCCCTGATCAGTGCAGGTCTTGTGACCGACGGGTGACTGATCGGTGTTCGCTCAGAGGACACTCAAATCCGGATAACGATCGCGTCACCGCACCCGCCTTCTATGCCGTCTTCGGCTGCGCTTTGTCCGGTTCTCCCTGTGCGGTGCGTCACAAATCAGCCATGTGATCAATGTTGCGGCCGTGATAAATCTTCACGACCGCCCGGCCGACACCACCCGAATGTCCGGCCGGGTGCGCCACCGAGCCGACAACCGTCGGCCAGGCACGAGCGGCCTTCCGAGGCCGGCTCAGCTCCATCATTCCGGGGGGATCGAGACCCGATCCGAGGCCGACGCAGGCCCGGGTCGGCATGGAGAAAGGCGCACCACACATGACCTCTGCGCAGGTCGACACGGAAAACGTCCCCGAAGAGGGCTACGAGCGCGGACTCGGCAGTCGCCAGGTCCAGATGATCGCCATCGGCGGCGCCATCGGCGTCGGCCTGTTCATGGGTGCCGGAGCGAACATCGCCAAGGCCGGCCCCAGCATCATCCTCATGTACGCCCTCGCGGGCGTCGTCATCTTCTTCATCATGCGGGCGCTGGGCGAGCTGCTCCTCTACCGGCCCGTCTCCGGCTCCTTCGCCGAGTACGCCCGCGAGTTCCTCGGCCCGTTCTTCGGGTTCGTCACGGGCTGGACGTACTGGCTCATGTGGGTGGTCACCGGCATGGCCGAGCTCACGGCCGCCGCGATCTACATCCACTTCTGGTTCCCGGAGATCCCGCAGTGGGTCAGCGCCCTGGCCTTCCTGGTGGTGCTCTTCGGCGTCAACCTGATCTCCGTCAAGATCTTCGGCGAGGTCGAGTTCTGGTTCTCGATGATCAAGGTCACGGCCATCATCGGCATGATCGTCATCGGCCTCGGCGTGCTCACCCTCGGCTTCTCCGACGCCGGTGACACCGCCACCGTCTCCAACCTCTGGTCGCACGACGGCTTCTTCCCGAACGGCATCGGCTCCAGCCTGATGACGCTCCAGGGCGTCATGTTCGCCTACCTCGCCGTCGAGCTCGTCGGCGTCACCGCGGGCGAGTCCGAGAACCCCGAGAAGACCCTGCCCAAGGCCATCAACACGCTGCCCTGGCGCATCATCGTCTTCTACGTCGGCGCGCTGCTGGTGATCCTCTCCGTCGTCAAGTGGACCGAGTTCTCCGCCGGCGAGAGCCCCTTCGTCCACGCCTTCGGCAAGATCGGCATCCCGCTCGCCGCGGGCATCGTCAACTTCGTGGTGCTCACCGCGGCCCTGTCGTCCTGCAACTCGGGCATGTACTCGACCGGCCGGATGCTGCGCGACCTCGCGTCCAACAGCGAGGCCCCGCAGGCCTTCGGCAAGCTCAACGCCCGCAAGACGCCCGCCGTCGGCATCTCGGTCTCCGTGGCGCTCATGGGCATCGGCGTGGTCCTGAACTACGTCGTCCCGGAGAAGGCGTTCCTCTACGTCACCTCCGTGGCCACCGCGGCGGGCATCTGGACCTGGATGATGATCCTCGTCAGCCACATCCGCTACCGCGCCGCGGTCGACGCGGGCCGGCTGCGCGCCTCGTCCTTCCCCGCCCCCGGCGGGGCGCTGTTCAGCTGGGTCGCGCTCCTCTTCCTCATCGGCGTGACCTTCATGATCGCGTACGACAAGGACGCACGGGTCTGCCTGTACGTCGCGGCCGGCTGGGCCGTCGCCCTCGGCGTCGGCTGGGCGATCCTCAAGAGCCGCAACCCGCAGATCGCCGAGCGCCGCGACCCGGAGTTCGAAAAGATCGGCTGACATCCCGCCCAGGACGCCCAGCGGCGGGGAGTACTCGTGGCACTCCCCGCCGCTGCCGCTCAGGGCGTCCGGCATATGGGCCGTTCCGTACCAACCCTCGGTACGGAACGGCCCTTCTGCTTATCCTGACCAGCATGCTGACCCTCACCCAGGCCCTCGTCGACCAGATCGTCGCCCATGCGCGCAAGGACCACCCCGACGAGGCGTGCGGCGTGGTCGCGGGCCCGGCGGGCTCGGACCGTCCCGAGCGCTTCATCCCGATGCTGAACGCCGCCATGTCGCCCACGTTCTACGAGTTCGACTCCGGCGATCTGCTCAAGCTCTACCGCGAGATGGACGACCGCGACGAGGAGCCGGTGGTCATCTACCACTCCCACACCGCGACCGAGGCCTACCCCTCCCGCACCGACATCTCCTACGCGAACGAGCCGGGCGCCCACTACGTCCTCGTCTCCACCGCCGACACCGACGGGGCCGGCGAGTTCCAGTTCCGCTCGTTCCGTATCGTCGAGGGCGAGGTCACGGAGGAAGAGGTCCAGGTCGTCGAGGCGTACTGAGCGGCCCTGAGCAGTGCGGTCTCACTCCCCGGCCGGGAACCGTCCGCGATGTGGGATCACATTCCAGTACCCGGACCGGGAATCGATACGATGACCCCATGGTTTTCCACGACGTGAGCGACAAGACGCCGGGCGAGCTGCTCGTGGCGCGGCTGCACGTCGACCTGTGCAGGCTCGCCAGCGCCATCTGTTGACGCGGGTCCCTGCCGCCGTACGGCCGTGAGCCGCGGCGCCGCACACAAGCACCACCCCGCTGTTCCTGCGCTGCCGCGCGCCCCGACCGACTACTCCCGACAGGAGCCCTGAAGCCATGGCCATCGAGGTCCGCATCCCGACCATCCTCCGCACGTACACCGACGGTCAGAAGGCGGTGGAGGCCAGCGGTGACACCCTCGCCGAGCTGTTCACCGACCTCGAGACGCGGCACGCCGGCATCCAGGCCCGCATCGTCGACGGCGACCAGCTGCGCCGCTTCGTCAACGTGTACCTGAACGACGAGGACGTCCGCTTCCTCGACGGCATCAACACCAAGCTGTCGGACGGCGACAACGTCACGATCCTGCCGGCCGTGGCCGGCGGCATGGTCTGATCACCGATGCGCTACGACTCACCCCTGGCCGCGGTAGGCAACACCCCCCTGGTGCGCCTGCCGCGGCTGTCGCCGTCCTCCGACGTCCGTATCTGGGCGAAGCTGGAGGACCGCAACCCGACCGGCTCGGTCAAGGACCGTCCGGCCCTGCACATGATCGAACAGGCGGAGAAGGACGGCCGCCTGACCCCGGGCTGCACCATCCTGGAGCCCACGTCGGGCAACACCGGCATCTCGCTGGCCATGGCGGCGAAGCTCAAGGGCTACCGCATCGTCTGCGTGATGCCGGAGAACACCTCCCAGGAACGCCGGGACCTGCTGGCCATGTGGGGCGCCGAGATCATCTCCTCCCCGGCCGCGGGCGGCTCCAACACCGCCGTGCGCGTCGCCAAGGAAATCTCGGCCGAGCACCCGGACTGGGTGATGCTCTACCAGTACGGCAACCCGGACAACGCGGGCGCCCACTACGCGACGACGGGCCCGGAGATCCTCGCCGACCTGCCCTCCGTCACCCACTTCGTGGCGGGCCTCGGCACCACGGGCACGCTCATGGGCGTGGGCCGCTTCCTGCGCGAGAACAAGCCGGACGTCCAGATCGTCGCGGCCGAACCGCGCTACGACGACCTGGTCTACGGCCTGCGCAACCTCGACGAGGGCTTCGTCCCCGAGCTGTACGACGCGTCCGTCCTCACCAGCCGCTTCTCCGTCGGCTCGGCCGACGCGGTCACCCGTACCCGGGAGTTGCTCCAGCAGGAGGGCATCTTCGCCGGCGTCTCGACGGGAGCCGCGCTGCACGCCGCGCTCGGCGTGGGCCGCAAGGCCGTGAAGGCCGGTGAGCAGGCCGACATCGTCTTCGTCGTCGCGGACGGCGGCTGGAAGTACCTGTCGACGGGCGTCTACACGGCGGCCACGACGGAGGAGGCCATCGACACGCTCCAGGGCCAGCTCTGGGCGTAGCGCACACCGACAGGAAGGGCTGGAGCCAACGCGCTCCGGCCCTTCTCGCGTCTCACCCCGCCAGGTACCGCACCCGGTCCCACAGCGCCGGATCCACCACCCCGACCCGGCGCCGGAAGCCCCACACCGGGACCTCCCGCAGCTCGTCCGTCTCCAGGAAGCTCGCACGGCCCCTGGCGTCACCGACCGAACCCGGCGGCAGCGGGATGACCCCGCCCCGCTCGTGCCGGAACCGTGTGGTGATCTTCGCGACGGTCGCCCGCTCCCCGCGCACCGCCAGCACCAGACACGGCCGGTCCTTCGTCCGCGCCTCGTCCTCGTAGGGCACGTCCGCCCACCAGATCTCCGCGGGCTGCGGCAGACCCGCCACCGCGGTGGCCGGTGCCGCCCGCCTGCCCCGCCGCGACGACCGGCGCCCCCAGCCGTCGACGAGCGTGGCGACGAGCGCGAGCAGTACCACCGCGGCGAGCGCCAGCCACCAGGACGTGTCCATACTGAGACGTTACCGGCGCCATCCCTCCGATGCGCCCTCCCTCACAAGGATCACGCCCCGCCCTGCCGCCCGAACCGGTGACACCACAGGTGAGTTCGCCCACAACAGCCCTTGGCGGAGGAGCTACCGGAGGTTTTGCGCCTTACGCTCGACAAACCGCACGACCCCCTACGCCCCTTACACAGACTTTCCCGCCAGCGGAGGTTTCTGCTTCATGAAGCTCACCGTCGTCGGCTGCTCGGGGTCGTTCCCGTCCGCGGAATCGGCCTGCTCGAGCTACCTCGTCGAGGCCGACGGCTTCCGGCTGCTTCTCGACATGGGCAACGGTGCCCTGGGCGAGCTGCAGCGCCACTGCGGTCTCTACGACCTCGACGCGATCTTCCTCAGCCATCTGCACGCCGACCACTGCATCGACATGTGCGCGTACTTCGTCGCGCGCTACTACCGCCACGACGGCGGCCGCTGCGACCCGCTCCCGGTCTACGGACCCGAGGGCACGGAAAACCGGCTGACCACCGCCTACGCGGACACCCCCTCCGCCTCCTCCATGAGCGAGGTCTTCGACTTCCACACGGTCAAGCCGTCCACCTTCGAGATCGGCCCCTTCACGGTCCACACCGAGCGGGTGGCCCACCCCGTGGAGGCGTACGGCATCCGCATCGAACACGACGGCAAGGTGCTGACGTACTCCGGCGACACGGGCATCAGCCCGGCCCTGGACGAACTCGCCCGGGACGCCGACCTGTTCCTGTGCGAGGCGGCGTTCACGCACGGCAAGGAGAACATCCCCGACCTGCACCTCAACGGCCGCGAAGCCGGTGAGACGGCCGCCCGGGCAGGCGCCCGGCACCTCGTCCTCACCCACATCCCGCCGTGGACGGACCCCCAGGTCAATGTCGTCGACGCCCGCGCGGTCTACGACGGACCGGTGGACCTCGCGGCACCGAGGCAGACGTACGAGGTATGACGTACGAGGTATGACGTACGAAGTCTGAGGTCTACGCGCGCAAAGGCCCCGGAACCAGGCGGTTCCGGGGCCTTCGTCGTGCCGTGTGCTACTTGGCCTCCGCCTTCTGCAGCTCGGCGAGTTCCTCGTCGGACTCGCGGCCCGGTGTCGGCAGGTTGAACTTGGTGATCGCGAAGCGGAAGACCACGTAGTAGACCGCCGCGAAGCACAGGCCCACCAGGGCCAGGCCCCACGGGTTGGTCGCGATGCCCAGGTTCAGGAAGTAGTCCACCGCGCCGGCCGAGAAGCCGAAGCCGTCCTTCATCCCCAGCGCCCAGGTCAGCGCCATCGAGACACCCGTGAGCACGGCGTGGATCGCGTACAGCACCGGGGCGATGAACATGAACGTGAACTCGATCGGCTCGGTGACACCGGTGACGAACGAGGTCAGCGCGAGCGAGAACATCATGCCGCCGACGACCTTGCGGCGCTCGGGCCGGGCGCAGTGCACGATGGCGAGGCAGGCGGCCGGCAGGGCGAACATCATGATCGGGAAGAAGCCGGTCATGAACTGCCCGGCGCTCGGGTCGCCCGCCAGGAACCGGGCGATGTCGCCGCTCTTGCCCTCGTACGTGCCGGCCTGGAACCAGGGGAAGGAGTTCAGCAGGTGGTGCATGCCGATCGGGATCAGCGCACGGTTGGCGACACCGAAGATGCCCGCGCCCACGGCTCCGGAGCCGACCAGCCACTCGCCGAAGTTGTGCAGCGCCGTGCCGAGGACCGGCCAGATGTAACCGAAGACGATGCCGATGACCAGGCCCGCGAAGGCGGACAGGATCGGAACCATGCGGCGACCGCCGAAGAAGCCCGCCCAGTCCGGCAGCTTGGTGCGGTAGAAGCGCTGGTAGAGCAGCGCGACCACGAGGCCCATCACCACACCGCCGAGCACCTTGGCGTCCACCGGCGCGTCCACCATGACGACCTTGCCGTCGACGGCCGTCGCCACCTGGGGCAGGTTGGGGTCGGTGAAGGTCGCGAGCACGTTCTTGAAGACGAGGTAGCCGACCACGGCCGCCAGGGCGGTGGAGCCGTCCGACTTCTTGGCGAAGCCGATCGCGATGCCCACGGCGAACAGCAGCGCCATGTTGTCCAGGATCGCGTTGCCGCCGGCGGCCATGAAGCCCGCGATCTTGGTGATGAAGGCGGGGAACGACTCCCGCCCCAGCATGTCGGTGTTGCCGAGGCGGACCAGGAGGGCGGCGGCCGGCAGCACGGCGACGGGCAGCATGAGGCTGCGTCCGATGCGCTGCAGGACCGCCATCACCGCAGTCCCCTTCTTCGGGCTCGCGGGCGCGGCAGTGTCTGTGGACATGAACTTCCTCCATGGGGCACGGCGCCGCCCAGGAAGAGTTCGACGGGGGACGGCGGCGTCTCAAAAGGGGAGCGCGGACTCCGCCGCGCGACCTCCACCAATCAGTGGTGTAGACCAGTTGTAGCACGGTAGGCCGAACGAGTGGAACCCGCCAATTCCGCTCGATTCGACGATCACGCCTCGGTGCTTTGTCGAGAGGCGGACTTGTGGTGTAGACAACTGGACTACTGCGACCAAGCGGTTCGGATCAGGGAGAACAGAGATGGCCAGCAAGGCTGAGAAGATCGTTGCCGGGCTCGGCGGCATCGACAACATCGAAGAGGTCGAGGGCTGCATCACCCGCCTGCGGACCGAGGTCGTCGACCCCGCCAAGGTCGACGAGGCCGCCCTGAAGGCCGCCGGCGCCCACGGCGTCGTCAAGATGGGCACCGCGATCCAGGTCGTCATCGGCACCGACGCCGACCCCATCGCCGCGGAGATCGAAGACCTCATGTGAAGAGCCGGCATCGTCCCCGGCTTCACACCCTGAACGGGTCCCTCACCACCGCGGGAGGGGCCCCTTCCGCTCGTACGGCTAGGCTCAGCGGCATGTCTCGAATCGACGGCCGCACCCCCCAGCAGCTCCGCCCGATCACCATCGAACGTGGCTGGAGCAAGCACGCCGAAGGCTCCGTCCTCGTCTCCTTCGGCGACACCAAGGTCTTCTGCACCGCCTCCGTCACCGAAGGCGTCCCGCGCTGGCGCAAGGGCAGCGGCGAAGGCTGGGTCACCGCCGAATACTCCATGCTGCCCCGCTCCACCAACACCCGCGGCGACCGGGAATCCGTCAGGGGCCGCATCGGCGGCCGCACCCACGAGATCTCCCGCCTCATCGGCCGCTCGCTGCGCGCCGTCATCGACTACAAGGCACTCGGCGAGAACACCATCGTCCTCGACTGCGACGTCCTCCAGGCCGACGGCGGCACGCGCACGGCGGCCATCACCGGCGCCTACGTGGCACTGGCCGACGCCGTCGCCTGGGCCCAGCGCAAGAAGCTCATCAAGGCCGGCCGCCAGCCCCTCACCGGCACCGTCTCCGCCGTCTCCGTCGGCATCGTCGGCGGCGTCCCCCTCCTCGACCTCTGCTACGAGGAAGACGTCAAGGCCGACACCGACATGAACGTCGTCTGCACCGGCGACGGCCGCTTCGTCGAGGTCCAGGGCACCGCCGAGGCCGAGCCCTTCGCCCGCGACGAACTCAACGCCCTCCTCGACCTCGCCGTCGCCGGCTGCACGGAACTCACCGCCCACCAGCGCACCGCGCTTGATAGCGTCCTCGAAAAGTAAAGGACGCACCAAGGCAGATGCTCGGCACGGGCAACCGCGCCGAGCATGCTCGCGTCTGAAGAGGTACGGGCGCACGGCTCATCCCTGTGCGCTCGGCCAGCCACACGGGCCGAACGGCCCGACCGACGAGAGGGACCGTTCCATGGCCGCGAGCCGCCGACGCCGCACCGCAGCCGTCGCCGCCACCCTGGCGGCCGTCGCGCTGACCGCCGGACTCACCACCGGCTGCGCCGCCGTCGACAAGGCGCTGGACTGCGTCCAGACCGCCGACGCCATCGCCGACAGCGTCACGGAACTCCAGCAGGCCGTGGACAACGCGGCCAACGACCCGACGCAGCTCGACAAGTCCCTCGACTCCATCGACAAGAACCTCGGCGAGATCGGCGACAAGACCGACAACACGGACGTCAACAAGGCCGTGGACGATCTCAACAAGGCCGTGGACAACGTCCGTACGTCGGTCAAGAACGGCGACGAGACCCCCGACATCAGCCCGGTCACGGACGCGGCGGGCGAACTGACGAAGGTCTGCACGCCGTAACGCTGCGCCGGCTGGGCCGGGCCTTTCATGTGCCGGGTTTCTGTGGTGTGCCGACTGCGGGTGCGTGGGGGCTGATCGCGCAGTTCCCCGCGCCCCTATGGGGGCGATACTGGGGGCCATGACCCGCCTGATCCTCGCCACTCGCAATGCCGGAAAGATCACCGAACTCAGGGCGATCCTCGCCGAAGCCGGCCTGCCTCACGACCTGGTCGGTGCCGACGCCTACCCGGACATCCCCGACGTCAAGGAAACCGGCGTCACCTTCGCCGAGAACGCGTTGTTGAAGGCCCACGCCCTGGCCCAGGCCACCGGCATCCCGGCCGTCGCCGACGACTCGGGCCTGTGCGTCGATGTCCTCAACGGCGCCCCGGGCATCTTCTCCGCCCGCTGGTCCGGCCGGCACGGCGACGACAAGGCCAACCTGGACCTGCTCCTCGCCCAGCTGTCCGACATCGCCGACGACCACCGCGCCGCCCACTTCGCCTGCGCGGCGGCCCTCGCCCTGCCCGACGGCACGGAGCGCGTGGTCGAGGGTCAGCTACGGGGAGTGCTGCGCCACGAGCCGACCGGCACCGGGGGCTTCGGCTACGACCCGATCCTCCAGCCGGAGGGCGAGACCCGCACCTGCGCGGAACTGACTGCCCAGGAGAAGAACGCGATCAGCCACCGGGGCAAGGCGTTTCGGGCACTGGTGCCGGTGGTGCGGGAGCTGCTGGGCTGAGGACCAAGGGAGGGGCCGCCCGAGCAGGGCGGCCCCTCTGTGTGCGGCGGAAGGGATTCGAACCCTCAAGCCCGGTCAGGGGCCACAGGACCTAAACCTGCTGCGTCGCCGTTGCGCCACCGCCGCCAGCCGCCTGTCATCGTACCGGGAGCCGCTCGCCGGCTTCGGCTTCCCCATTGATGTGATCGACCGCCATGCCCGCCCTGCGGTAACTGTCCATTGCCGATGGACAGTTGGGTCAGAGGAGCCGGGCACTTACCAGCAGCTGAAAGCTCTTGCAAGGCGGGTTGGCCGAAACGCTTCGGTCGCTGTCGCTGGAGGCGGTGCGGCAGGAGATCTGGGCCGCCTGCCACGGTAGCTCCTCCGCGAAGATTTGCCCGCTCGTCGAGCAGGCCGTCGCCACCCGCGTGGCCTGGAGGTTCCTTCGCGACCGCAGTGCCCGACCACCCGGATCACCGCCTCCGTGAAGGCCGTCCACACCCTGCACCTGGTCACCTCAGATCGGCGATCAAAGGCACAAGATTTTTACGTCACATTGACTTAAAGATCATCTGTTCGATAGCTTCCACGCCTCGCCTGATGTGGACAGGCCTCATGGGGGGGCCGCATCGGGTGGGAGATTCGGAGTTCCCGCATGTCGGGCAGATCCTCCAAGCGCGTATCCGCCGTGGTCGCGATGGCGTCAGCCTTCACCCTCGCGTTGTCCTCTGGTGCCTGGGCCAACTGGTCGAGCAGTATCAGCGGGTGGACGGACGGCGGCGGGAGCAACGGGAAGTCCCGCTACTGGGCGGACGAGAGCTACTCGGAGATCATCTTCAAGGGTTGCACCGTGCAGGGCGGCAGCAAGACCACCGGGGTCGAGCTGTGGGACTACGACGCCCTGTCGTCCAACGACTTCTACGGTGAGAAGACCTTCACCAACTGCTTCAACGGCACGTCCTACGCGAGCCGGGGCGAGTACAACGGCCTGCCGCAGGAGTCGGACTACTTCTTCCAGCTCGACAACGTCGGCGGCGGAAGCAACGCCTGCTGCCTCCTGTGGGCGACCTACGCGGGAGTCGACACCACTCTCGCCGATTCCTGATCAGTGTTCTGCAGCGTGGTGGGGGCGGCCCGGCCCCGGCCCCCCCCCCCCCGTAGGCGCCCCCCCCCGAGCCCAACAAAGCACAACCCCCCACCCCCCCCAGGGCACCCGCGGCCGCGGGG
>NZ_JBHURZ010000005.1:826904-834118 GCF_042673825.1 Streptomyces sp. NPDC057002 | reverse complement strand
CACCTCGCCTCCGCGGCGCGGGACTGACCCTCCGTGGCCGCCGGGGGGGCCCCCGGCGGCGGGTCTCCCCCACCGCGCGGCAGCCGGGTTTTTTGGGGGGGGGGGGGGGGGGGCCGGGGCCCCCCCCCCCCCCCCACGCCCCCTTTTCGGACCGCTCCAGGAAGCCAAGAAGTGAAACCCCTCACACTCATCAGGTCCAGCAGCGCGCTGAGGGTCGCGCCTGTCGCCCTGCTTCTCGTGTTCGCCTACTACGCCACCGATCTCGGTGACGACCTCCGTATCGATCCGCTGGGCTACTCCGCCACCGTGGTCGATGCGGTGCTGCGCAACCTGCTGCCCGTGGCCTTCGCGGTTGCCTCGGGCCTCGCCGCCTGGGAGGCGCGGAAGCTGGGTGCCTCAGAAATCTGGAGGCTGGGGGCGGTGCGATCCCGCTACACCATCGCCGCCCAGCACCTGTCGCCCGTGGTCGCACTGGCCTGGTCGCTCCTCATCCTCCCCACGCTGTGCGCCCTCGTCCAAGAGCAGGTCGCGCCCGACGTGCCCGGCCTCACGCTGCTGGCCTTCGCACTGGTGCTCTGCGTCGCCCACGGCATCGTCGGATTCGCCGTCGGAGCCACCGTTCGGCACATCGCCGTAGTGCCGATCATCGCGGTCACCGACTTCCTGGCCGTCGGCTGGTCCACGGGACTGGAGACACCGTGGCCCCGGCACCTCACCGGTCTCTTCGCCGGAAAGATGATGTTCGGTGAACTGCCCACCGCCGCCGCCCTCGCGGCTCCCCTCCTGCTCGCCGTCGGCTCCGCCGTCGCCATGGCTCTGCTCTGGGCACCTGTTTCCCGCTGGCTGCGCGGAGCCGTCGCGGGAGCACTCGTCGTCGCCTGCGCGTTCGGATCGTTCTCCTTGGTCAGCGACTGGAGCTACATAGGCCCACGGAGCACCGGGCATGGAGCGATCGCCTGTGCCGGACAGTCCCCCCGCATCTGTCTGCCCGAGGCGCGCGCCGAGCACATCTCCGCTCTCACCGAGGAAGCGGAGGCGACGCTGGAATCCCTGCGTCGAGCCGGTCTGCCCGCCGAGCCGACCTCCATCAAGGACACCTCTCTCGACCTCCGGTATCCCGAGCCGTCCACGAAGGACGACTGGACGGTCCCACTCGGGGTCGGCGAGGCGACGGGCACCCTCCGCTACCAGGTCGCCCGCGAAGTGGTGCGTTTCGAATGCGCCCCTCCGGCCACCGGCCCCGCCCGCCTCGTGTACTACTGGGTGTCCTCCAAAGTCGGGCAGACGGACACCTACTTGAGACGGCTCAGCTCCGAACCCGATTTCACCCCTCAGGAACGCAGCCGTATCCAGGACGGGGTGGCGAAGGTCCTACGGTTGAGCGAGGCCCAGCAAATGGACTGGTACGAGACGACCGTGGCGGAGGCGTGCCAGGAAGACGGGACGACAACGTGATGTGGTGGCTGCGTGCCCGCCGCGCCCACACCCGGTTGCCCCTGGGTTTCCTGATGTTCGCGCTTCTGGCGGCGACTGTTCAGGACACCCCCCTCTTCCTGCCCTCCATCTGGTCCGGCGGCTCCGAGCTCGTGCAGGCCGCCACGCTCGTCCCGCTCGTGCTGACCTCGGTCCTCTTCGACTGTCTGCACACCCGGCTGGACGCCGCCGAGACCACCGGAATCCGACCCGTCAGGTTCTTCGACGTCCTGCTCGCGCTCGGCGTGGTGACACTCGCGAGTGCCGTGGGTGAACTGATCGCCATGATCACCGGGGCCGCATCGGCCGAGACACTGGGCCGCAACACGGCCTTCCTCGCCGGCCTCACCCTGCTGTGCGGGGCTCTCTTCGGGAGATCCGCAATCCTCGTTCCCGCACTGTGGCCGCTACTCGGCGTGCTCTTCGGCATGAGAGCGCCCGGCGACGCCTACCCGTGGACCGTACTCCTCGAACCGCCTGACACCTGGTACGCCTCCACGGGAGCCCTCTTGATGCTCACCGTCGGCGTCGGTGCCCACCTCCTTCCACCGAACCGCTTCGCACGGAGAGCCGCATGACGCTTGTTCTCGATTCCTGCACCTTCGCCTACGGCCGACGGCGGGCTGCCGTGCTGAAGGACTTCACCTACCGCCTTCCGGACGGACTGACCATCCTGCTCGGACCGAACGGGGCCGGAAAGTCCACGATGCTGCAGCTGGCCGCTGCCGTCACCACGCCCCAGCGGGGAACCGTGACGTGGGACGGACTCGACGCGAAGAGCAAGGACTACCGGCGGACGGTGGCCTGGATGCCGCAGAACATCACACCCCTGCCCTCGCTCACGGCACGCGAGTACGTCGCTTATGTCGGCTGGCTGAAGGGGATGAGCAAGGGCGATGCCTGGGCCGACGCTCCGCGAGCGCTGGCCCGCGTCGAGATGACGGAGCACGCCGACACCCGCACCGGTCGGCTCTCGGGCGGCCAGCTGAGGCGCGTGGGTGTCGCCTGTGCCCTGGTCCACGACGCACGGGTGCTCCTCCTGGACGAACCCACGGCCGGAATGGACCCACGTCAGCGACGGGTCTTCCGCGATCTCCTCGCGTCGGTCAAGGGCGAGGTTCGCATCCTGCTGTCCACGCACGACGTGACCGACCTCGCCGAAGAGGCCGATCACGTGTCCGTCCTGGTGGGCGGACGTCTCGTGCAGAGCGGTTCAACCAGTGAGTTCCTCGCCCACACTCCGCCGGGTACGGCGCAGGGCCGGGCTGCCGAAGGGGCTTATACGACCTTGCTCGAGTCGGCCTGACCCGCTCGGTCTCCGACGCGGGCCGAGATCATCTCGGTCCGCACAGGTCGTTCCGCGCCCCGCTCGACCGGATCAGATCCCCAGATCCTTGATGATCTTGGCTACGTGGCCCGTCGCGCGGACGTTGTACAGGGCGCGTTCGACCTTGCCCTCCTCGTCCACGACGATCGTGGAGCGGATGACGCCCATGTAGGTCTTGCCGTAGTTCTTCTTCTCGCCGAAGGCGCCGTAGGAATCCAGGACCTGCTTGTCCGGGTCGGCCAGCAGTGTGACCTTCAGGGACTCCTTGTCGCGGAATTTGGCCAGCTTCTCGGGCTGGTCGGGGGAGATGCCGATGACGTCGTAGCCCGCGCCCGTCAGCAGCTCCAGGTTGTCCGTGAAGTCGCAGGCCTGCTTGGTGCAGCCGGGGGTGAGGGCGGCCGGGTAGAAGTACACGATGACCTTGCGGCCCTTGTGGTCCGCCAGGGACACCTCGGTGCCGTCGGCGTCGGACAGGGTGAAGGCGGGGGCCACGTCCCCCGGCTGAAGTCGCTCGCTCATCAGGCCAGCGTAACCGGGGGTCGGGACAGTGCTATGAGCCGTGGAGCTGACAGACTGTCCGGCACAGGCTTTATACCGACTTCGGAGGCGACACGGTGGCGGACACGGCGGACACCAGGACCCCGGCGCAGATCGAGGCGGACATCAGGCGCCGCCGCGAGACCCTGGCCGAGACCCTCGACGAGATCGGGGTGCGGGTGCACCCGAAGACGATCGTCGGGGACGCCAAGGCCAGGGTCGCGTCCAATATCGATCACACCCTCGGGCGTGCGTACGTGGGGGTCAACCGGGCCGTCACCGATGTGCGGTCCCGGTTCGTGGACGAGGAGGGCGCGCCGCGCCTCGAGCGGGTCGTGCCGGTCGCCCTCGTGGTGGTCGGTGTGGTGGGGCTGCTCGCCCTCGGCACACGGCGGCGCAAGGGCTGACCCGACTGCGGACGTTCACGGCGAAGACAGGTAGGTTTCAGGGCGTGAGCGCCAACAGGAACGAGCACAGCACCCATCCGGACAAGCTGCCCATCCGGATGCTGCACGACCGCGTACTCGTGCGGCAGGACACCAGCGAGGGCGAGCGGCGTTCGGGCGGCGGCATCCTGATTCCCGCCACGGCGGCGGTCGGCCGGCGGCTGGCCTGGGCCGAGGTCGTGGCGGTCGGGCAGAACGTGCGGACCGTGGAGCCGGGCGACCGGGTTCTGTTCGATCCGGAGGACCGTGCCGAGGTCGAGGTGCGGGGCATCGCGTACGTGCTCATGCGCGAGCGTGATCTGCATGCGGTGGCCGCGGACCGGTTCGAAGGGTCCGAGGACTCGACGGGCCTCTACCTGTAGTCCCAGATGTAGTCCCAGACGCAGACGTAGACGAAGGGGCCGGTGACCGTTGTCACCGGCCCCTTCGTCGTGGGTTTGCTACGTTGGAGGGACCCGACGAGACGCGCCGTACCGGGACGAAGGCAAAGACGACGCACCTGGACCGTCAGCCTGTCTCCCGGAGGTGCCCGTCATGGCCTGGGTTCTGCTCGTCGTCGCCGGTCTGCTCGAAGTCGGCTGGTCGATCGGTATGAAGTACACCGACGGCTTCACCCGCCCGCTCCCCAGCGTTCTCACCGGCGCCGGAATCGTCGTCAGCATGCTGTTGCTGTCCCAGGCAGCCAAGACCCTGCCCATCGGTACCGCCTACGGCGTGTGGGTGGGGATCGGCGCGGCCGGGGCGGCGGTGGTCGGCATGGCCGTGCTGGGGGAGCCTGCCACCGCCGCCCGGATCTTCTTCGTGTGCCTGCTGCTGGTCGCCGTGGTGGGGCTGAAGGCGACCTCGGGTCACTGACCCGACCTGACTGGCCCGGGCTATTCCCGGCGCGCGCCCTGTGGGGCGAAGCCCCAGCCGGGGCCGGTGGGAGCGCCGTTGGCGCCGCCGTCGTCGGTACCGCCGCCTTCCGTGGTGCCGCCGTCGGCCGTGCCGCCGCCCTCCGTCGTGCCGCCGTCGCCGGTGCCGCCGTCCGCGGTGCCGCCGCCGGTGGGGGACTCGCCTCCCGTGCTGCCGTCGGTGGTGCCGCCGTCGGTCTGGCCCTGGGTCTGGCCCTCGGGTGCGCTCGGGGTCTGGCCGGGCGTCTCGGTGCCGGTCTCCTCGTCGCCGGGGGACGAGCTGGCGCCGTCGGTCGTGCCGCCCGTGGTCGGGTCGACGGGGGTCTCGGGGCTGGGAGCCTCGGTGACGTCGGAGCCCGGCTGGAGCCTGAGGTCGAAGTCCCTGACCGGCTTGCCCTTGAGGGCGTCCTGGGTGAACTGCGTCCAGATCTCCGCGGGCGCCCCGCCGCCGTTGATGCGGGGCAGGCCCATCGCGCCGTAGAGCGACTTGTGGGCGGCGGTGACCGGGTCCTGGCCCATCACGGAGACGACGGTGGCGAGGTCGGGGGTGTAGCCCGCGAACCAGGCGGCCGTGTCCTCCTCGGCGGTGCCGGTCTTGCCGGCGACGGGGCGGCCCGCGGCCTGCGCGGCGGAGGCCGTGCCGTTCTGGACGACGCTCTGCAGCATCGAGGTGGTGGTGTCGGCGGCCTCACGGCTCACGGCCTGCCGGGTGCGCCGCTCGGGCAGCTCGACGGGCGTTCCGGCCTTGATGACCTTGTCGACCATCGTGTAGGTGCCGTGCTTGCCGTGGTTGGCGAGCGTGGCGTACGACTCCGCCATCTCGAGGACGCTGGCGGTGGCCGTGCCGAGTGCGATGGCGGGGCCGTCGGCGAGGTCGGGGGTGGTCTCGGGGACGCCCAGGTCGATCGCGGTCTGCTTGACCTTCTGGGGGCCGACGTCGGCGGCCATCTGCGCGTACACCGAGTTCACGGAGCTGTCGGTGGCCTCGGTGACGGTGATGGGACCGTAGGAGTGCTGGTCCTCGTTCTCGGGGGCGTACGGGTCGCCGGTCCAGCCCTGGACCGGTCGCTTGTTGGTGCCGTCGTAGATCGTGTTCGGGGTGATCACGCGGCCGTCCTGGGTCCGCGAGCCGTTCTCGACGGCCGAGGTGAACACGAAGGGCTTGAAGGTGGAGCCGGTCTGGAAATCCCTGCGGGTGGCGTTGGGGGTGTACTGCTTGACGTAGTCGACGCCGTTGTACATCGCCACGACCTTGCCGGTCTTGGGGTCGACGGCGGCGCCGCCCGCGCGTACGTACGTGTCGACCTTGTTGTTCTTCTTGTCCAGCTTGGACATGAGCTTGTCGTCGACGGCCTTCACAAAGGCGTCCTGCTTGTTCTTCTGCAGGGTCGTGGTGATGCGGTAGCCGCCGGCGTCGAGCTTGTCCTCGTCGATGATGTTGTTCTGGGTGAGGTAGTCCTTGACGATCCGGACGATGTAGCCGCGCTGCCCGGACATGCCGGTGGAGAGGGTGGACTCCTTCGGCATGGGGAACTTCATGCCGGCCCGTTCGGACTCGCTGAGCCAGCCCTTCTTGACCATGCCGTCCAGGACGTAGTTCCAGCGGGACTCGGCGGCCCTGCGGTTCTCGGGGTGGGCGACGACGTCGTACTGGCTGGGCGCGTTGACGAGTGCGGCGAGGTAGGCGGCGCGGGCCGGGTCGAGGTCGGTGGCGTCCATGCCGTAGTAGGCCTGGGCGGCGGCCTGGATGCCGTAGGCGTTGCGGCCGAAGTAGCTGGTGTTGAGGTAGCCCTCGAGGATGTGGTCCTTGCTCTGCTCGCGGTCCAGCTTGATGGAGATGAAGAATTCCTTGGCCTTGCGCGTGACGGTCTGTTCCTGGCGCAGGTAGTAGTTCTTCACGTACTGCTGGGTGATCGTGGAGCCGGACTGCTTGCCCTTGCCGAGGGCGGTGTTCCAGGCGGCGCGGATCATGGCCTTGGGGTCGACGGCGGACTCGGTGTAGAAGTCGCGGTCCTCGGCGGCCAGGATCGCGTGCTGGGCGTCCTTGGAGATCTGCGGGAGTGTGACGTTCTCGCGGTTGATCTCGCCGTCGCGGGCGATCACGGAGCCGTCCGCGTAGAGATAGACGTTGGCCTGCTTGGTGGCGAGCGCGTTGGCCGGCGGGATCTGGACCAGTGAGTAGCCCAGGAAGAAGCCGCCGATCAGCAGCATGACGACGATGATGAAGCCGCCGAGGGTCATGCGCCAGGTCGGGATCACCCGGCGCCAGCCGGTCCGCTTCCGTTTGCCGCCGGGCTTGGCCTGAGGTTCGTCGGGGTCGCCGACCGCCCGCATCTGCGCGGTGCCCGGGCCGTCGCCGGCCTGGGGTCGCGGCGCGCCCTGGGCGCTGTCCGTCCGGGCCTGAGCCGCGCCCGGGACGCCGCCTGTCCGGCCCCGTCCCGTGCCTGCGGCGCCGACGGCCCGGATCTGTACCGTGCCCGGGTCGTTGTCGGTCTGGGGGCGTGGCGTGCCCGGGTCGCCGTCCGTCCGGGCCGATGG